>JBEGVS010000052.1:0-62047 GCA_041178185.1 Pseudomonadota bacterium | reverse complement strand
TGCGACCGCACGAGCAACGCCACGATGAAGGACCAGCACTGATAGTGCAGCATCTGATCCATAGTGAATCCAGAGATAGCCTCCCCTCCCCTCGATTGGTATACCGACCTCCAAATGTTGTAGTTTATGGCAATAAATACAAAGGATGGTGCAACCAACATCAGGAAGAAGTCAGCTTTGAACGCCATGTACCGAGAGAGCCCTACGCTGATCGTCTTGCGCCATTTCTCGAGCTCAGTCCGGATCATACGTTATTCCGGAAGAAGTTGCGGATTAGCGAGCAGGGTCTTGAGCACCCGCTCGATAGGCAGCTTTTCAGTCGAGTAATCCACGACAGGGAAGGCTGAAAGTATCGCTATCGTCCTCTCTCGAAGCGACTCCTCCCCTATCTGCAATTCAACAGCGGTGCCACCCTCATCCCACTGCGGGTTGAGGCCCGTCCATATCTGGTGAGAACGATCCACGGGCTCGGCGAACGACATGGAAACGAATTTTTCCCGGCCTAATACTCTCTCAAAACTCTCAATAGAGCCGTCAAATCTCTTGTGACCTCCGAGAACAAGAACGATTCGAGGACACAACGCCTCTATGTCGGCCATGTAGTGCGAGGTAAGTATGATGGTCGTCTTATTGAGACGTTGATACTCCTTGAAGAAGTCGCGAATGTGCTTTTGCGCCACAACATCCAACCCGATCGTTGGCTCATCGAGGAAACAGAGGTCAGGTTTATGAAGGAGACACGCCATCAACTCCATCTTCATTCGCTCCCCGAGTGAGAGTCTGCGAATATGCGTGTGAAAGAGGTGTCGAACCCCTAGAATCTCTCCGAGCAAATGCACTCGCTGCGTAAATTCATCTTCAGGCACCTCATAGTACCGCTGAAGAAGTTGAAACGAGTCATAAGCGGGAATGTCCAACCACAACTGGGTCTTCTGTCCCATAACTAATGATATTCGTCTGCGAAAGTCTTTCGGGCGACGAAAGGGCTCGTAGCCCAGTACCCGTGCTATACCCCGACTGGGAGGGACTATGCCGGTGAGCATCTTTATGAGGGTGGTCTTGCCAGCTCCATTTGGACCAAGAAGTCCGACGATCTCACCAGGAGCCACCTCAAGATTAAAATCCTGCACAGCGCTGACCGTGACTCGATTCGGCGAAACGAATGCTCTAAGCGTGCCGAGAAAGCCCGGTTGTTTACGACTGGAGAGATATTCCTTGGTCAGAGATTTGCACGAGATGACTGCTTCTTTCACGGTATTGGGACGATACCACACGGTCCTCAAAGTTTGTAAGTGGCTTCTTCGCTCCGCCGAAATCACCATCCGCTTACGAACATCGTGTGCGCGAGCTCGATCCCCGTGGTTCAGCGTCAGGACATTCGACGAGTATCCTGGTCGACCTCCAATCCGCGCACCATCCCCTTCCAGACCACTATGTGCCTCATGACACCTACACCGGCCGTCTTACCGAGGCTCTTAAAGTGACGAGATGCGACCGATTCAAACAGAGGAGGCGCTGTTGCATTTTCTGAATCTAGCGCAGGTGCGCTTTCGGCTCTTCGCCAGGTAGTAGTGTCACTGTATAGTCAACCGACGGGGTCTTCGTGTACCACGCTCACAACATGTTTTGCGAGCGCAACACCAGGCTCAACGAGATGCATTGATACCGTCAATCTAACGCTACATGCTTGAGAAGCACCAACAACCTATCACTAGCCCCCGCGTGCTAAGTCACTCGGAGCAACGCAACCTCTCCCTCAGCTTGAGGGCCCTTGTTCGGTGGAAAGGTCTCGACCCCCTTGACTCCACGCCGCAACGCCTCAACACCCTTTTCGATCAATACTTCGGCCTCCAGTCAACTGTGGCCTGGGCCAACCAGGAACAGCGCGGGGCAGTGCTCATGGATTTCTTGGAGTCAATTAAACGAGAGACCTTCACATCGGCCCAGGCCAATCGCGACAGTGGGTCACCAGCGTCGATTTTTTTTGGGCGCGTCGACAACGAGCTACGGGAGCTGATTCCACTGTTCGATACCTCGCAGAAGATCCGCCTATTTCGTAGCTGCTATCCTCTCGGATCGGGAGTGGATTCCCTCACTGAACTGTGCGTAACCAACGAACTCTGTCGACATGGCGCTTCCGGAGTAATTAACCTGTTTGCACAACTCCATCAGGAGGGGATTACGGAGAACGACTGGACAAAGGATTTAGTTCGGGCCGCAAATCGCGTCCTACCGGTACTCTCGCCTAAGCTTTTCGATAGATACCTCAAGGTACTAAAGCTTGTATTCTCACCGACCAGTCCGTGGGCGCCCCGGGCGAAGGAGATCTTCAGTGGGATGTCTTCTAGCGTGCCTTTGGACGCGATTATTGAGGTCTATGGTAGAGTGCGACCTATGCCACAAGTCGCGGTGGAGCTTAAGCAAGCCGTCCTTGCAGAGGTTCTTGATGCTCTGGCTCACTCCACGGGAGAACTCTTCGCGCCGGAGCTGCTCGCTTTACGCAGTGCAGACGGATTACCGCCTATAACAAACGCCATAGTAGCGCCGTCCCAACGTATCGCAGACAGCAGGTGCGCTTCCCACCGCATAGCACCCACGGACCTAGCGAGGGTTAAGAGGCTGCTTACGATGTGGGCATTCAAAACTACTCCTATCAAGTCACATGTGCACCCACCCTTTCCACCCAAGGATGTACCGCAAGAGGGCGCGAATGCGAACGCCTCTCGTGAGGATATAGCCGGCAAACTCAAGGAGCTACGGGGCGATAGGTTACGGGCCTATCTCTCAGCTCTTTTCGAAAGAGAGATGGCTAATCCAGGCTCGGAGCTACTGCACCAGATTCCACTTCGACTCGAGGGTGTCGGAGTCGAGAATCTTTTAATCATACAAAGCTCTTTGACATCCTTCGATATCTCCGCAAGCGAACCTTTACGCTCCATACCAGGAATCATACACGAGCACCTTTCCACAATCGCAAGATCCAGCACTGCAGAGGAGCTCGTGGACCTCTATCTTTTGTGCGTGAAAATGGATGCTCCTCACGAGGAGCTATGGATAATTAAAAAGGCGCTCCGAACGCGTTTACATCTACCTCTCCCTAAAGACCCGTCGGAGACTCTGCCGTTGACCGACTGTGGACAACGGGTGTGGAGATGGATCTTCTCGGACATGCCTCCAGACGGTGCCCTACTCAACGACCTGTTTCGGGTGCACTTGGATAGGATCTTCGCCCACACTGCTCTCACCCTCTGGACCGAAAGCGGCCCCGGCTCAATCCTCGATGCAGTTCTCGATTACTCTCGCGAGCTGAAGCTACTTGAGTCCTACAAGCCGGGACCTAGACTGCAGGGAGTCGGAATTTGGAGGCTTGTTCATTTTACCGCAGAGGTGCAGCAACAGATCGGCAACAAGTATCGGCTTATTCCTAAATTGCTGAACTCCATTCGAAAACTCTTGCTCACCAAAGAGGGGGTGAGCGACGACGCGTTTCCACGCAAGTGGTCCAAAGGCTCGCCGGGAGCTCAGATAAAATCGATCTGTGGTGCGATTCGTGAGAGTATCACACAAAATCATCAGTCCCCATCTTTCGAAGAGATGACGCTCCTCGTGAGCAACTCGCTTCTCTTGGCCCGCCGTGGCCCACCTGACTTTGCGCGTCTCTTCTCGTACGCTCGCACTCATTTCATAGAGGCCGTGATGCAAATGAGCCCTATCCAACTAAGGGAGCTTCACACCGACGCGCTCGTGAGGATAGTGCAAGGACTCGCATCCTCGCGGTATCGAAAGCTAGACATCTTGGATATCCTTGCCGAGGAGTGCGTGAAGCGCTCCGAGGTGTTGTCGTTGCAGCAGTGCGCTGCCGTGGCAGAGGCATTCGCCCTCCTAAGAGTGGGACATCAATCATTTTGGTCAAAGTTCGCCTCTCTCGTGGAGGAGAATTGGGAGGCCTTTTGCTCCGAAAAGCTGCTCTCATCTCTTTGGAGTCTAGCACTGGAAGCGCCCGATAAGATGCCTGCATGCTTTGATGCCTCGATCTTGCACCCCCGCGTCCCATCACCTTTCCCTCAACGCATCACCCAAACGCTCATTACTCTCGGCAGATACACTCCCACCACGAGCGATCGCGCCTTCCAACAACTTCTTGCAGTAGACATCCCACACAAGATGAGTCTTCAAGAGAGCAAATTTATGCAGGCGCTACCCTCCGCTTTGGGCGTGGCCCCCGAGGCGATAGTTCCCCAGGTGGTTGTCGGAGGATTTGAGACCGATTTCTTGGTCGACTTCGGCCATCGTCGCCTGATCATCGAGCTCGATGGTGGAAGGCATTTTTTGTCAGGCCCTAACGGTGGAATGCTTTTGGGGAGAGACGCGTTTCAGGATCGGGTTTTCCGAATGCTTGGCTATGAAGTGTTTCACTTCCCGGTCACCGCTCTGGCTGACTCCAACACCAGCCGACCGATTTTTGCAGAGCTTGCGGCCCTCGTTGAAACCCTCAAAGGAACCGCCCGGGATCCCAATGCGTTTCCGAAGGTCTACCTCGAGGACCTTCGGTCGAGAAGAAGCAACGAAGGGGGCTCATGAGCCGGGCAGGGCTCATCTCTCCAGTCCAACGCCTCAAGCGCGGGGCTACACGCATAGCTTGGCACGAAGGCCCCGCAGAGAGCTCGCGGCTCTAGGAAAAGCTCTGAAACCTTCCGTTTTTCTTCGGGAATTCGCGAGTATTTCTTAGAGGATCACCGTAGAGGCTTCACTTTTCGGTAGGGAGCCCATAACTCCGAAGGGTACTATGAGGAGAGAGTGAGAGCCTGTATGTGTCGCACGTTACAAATACTTACATGCCTGATGGGACTATCCCTTTTGGCCGGCTGTACCGTCGCTGAGCCTTCATTCAGACCGGATCTTGGTGGCTACGCCATGATTCACGAAGAGGGCGATCAGAAGGTCGTTACCCGTCGCGCCGAGCGAGAAAGCCAGCCTTCCAATGGCTAAAGGTTCGATAGCCCAGAGCGTCTGCTCACTACGTTAGAGGGGGCACGCTCGTCGTCTCCAGGCGGGATCAGCAGCTATTGTTACCCATGGTGCGCCAAGGGTCAGACATTTCTGCCTAGTGGCGTCACGAAACCGGCAGCCCGCGTCACTTCTTAAGGCATTGAGCCGCTCTAAACCCCTGGGGTCTCGTCTTTTTTAGGAACCATCCCTCAAGTTTTTCAACACATATTCCGACCCTCACTTGGAACAAGTTGTGCATCACCTCATCCGAACGATTCGCCGAGGAGAGCTCATGGCAAAAGAGAGAAAGGATGTGCCGGAACTGACCGACGAAGAGCTAGCATTTGAGATGCTTGAGATAACCTGCGATGAGATGAACTCTCTCGCGAAAGCCTTCGATATGATCTCCGACCTGTGCAAGGAGCTCAATGGCGAAGAGGTTAA
This sequence comes from Pseudomonadota bacterium, assembly GCA_041178185.1. GTDB lineage: Bacteria > Bdellovibrionota_C > UBA2361 > UBA2361 > OMII01 > OMII01. The sequence continues at coordinate 56,614 of JBEGVS010000052.1, read as the reverse complement.
GCGCTCCGAAGAGGAGGACGAGGAACCTCCATCTGAGGCTTCAATTCACTAACCCCAAGTTCCTACGATGAGTGCATGACGGGAGAGCCTCCGAGCTCTCCTTTTTTTTGCGATTCGCTGTTCCACTCCCGCCGATTCATGACAAGGAGCTCGCGGCACTCCTCAGTAGAAACCTGAGGAAACTGACGGTACCACTGCCCAACACTGGAAAAACTCATGTCATCGACCCTTTGGTCACACACGAGTGAGGCGCCCATCTTCTCAAGCTCGCGACACACTGACTGAGGGCCGACCGGTACCGCGATAAGGACCTCTCGAGGATGTTCACCCTGCACACCACGTAAAGCGGCTTTCATCGTCGCTCCGGTCGCCAAGCCGTCATCCACAATAATTACCGATGCTCCTGCCAATGGCATAGGAGGGCTCTCCGGAGTACGAAGCGCCTGCTCTCGTTGCATCGCTTCTTCAACCTCCTCTTGGTACGTTTCCTCGAGATCCTCACGGGTAAGCTTGAGCGCCTTCATGACACCTGTGTTCCACACCACCTCCCCTCCTAAGATAAACGCGCCGCACGCCAGCTCTGAGTGTCCGGGTGCTCCTATCTTTCTGACAACAAGGATATCCAAGGGGGCGTGCAATCTTTGAGCGACCTCAAATCCTATCGGAACTCCCCCACGAGGAAGCGCTACGACTATTGGATTTGAGACAAACGGATGGGTGCTGAGAAAACCCGCCATGGTCTGCCCCGCGACCTGCCGAGAGGGATAGTGGTGATACATGGTCTCTAGGCTACCAGTCTATCCTTAAACCTCTATGACGAAGAGCTGATGCCGGGAAGACAGCTAAGGGTGTGGCTAGCCTAGGCCACAGCCTCAAGCCGCACATAATCAGAATGCGGATCGACCGCTACCACCTTCATAGCGAGCTGTTCACCCATGCGAACGGGCTTATTCGTTTTGACAAAGACGGTTATGTACACCTCGTCGAGCTCAACAAGAGGAGACTTGGTGTCGAGGCGTACGACCGTCCCCGTGATCGGCGCGTTGCGCCCGCGCTGCTCAAGGTAGCGTAAGAGCCAATACCGTTTCGTCTCCCGGCTCGCGAGGTTCGCAGCGTTCAGATGTACCTCAACTTCCGCTGCGAGGGGCTCAAAATCAGACTTTGCAATCCATGGCTTTTGAGTCCTGAAAAAGGAGAGAAACTGTCGTTGATGACAGAGGTCGAGGTATCTTCGAATAGGAGAGGTCGCCTGGATATACGCCTCGAGTCCAAGTCCCGCATGGTAGTGCGGTTCAAACGACATAGTCGATTTTTTTAGCTTTGAGCGAGTTGTGAAATCCTTAGCCGGTCCCTCGGGTACGTCGACCAATGCCTGCCGAGCGTTATCATCTGGTCGCTCTTGTCCTCGGAACAACACCGGCAGCTTATTCCGTACCGCGAACTGGGCCATGAGCGAATTAGCGAGAACCATCAATTCAGCAACAAGCGAGCGAGCAGGACTCTCTTCGTCGATCTCCAAGAGACGGATCGAGCCATCCTGCTCAACAAAAGGTACAACCTCTCGTCGGTGCACACGAACAGCCCCCTTCCGTATGCGCCCCTCTTCGCATGCTGTCGCGATATGATACACCCGCATAAGGGTCTCATCCTCATGCTCCAGCAGGAGGTCTACATCATCGTAGGTATAACGTTGTGCGACCCGAATGAATGAAGGCACTACTGACCAATCTCGAATCTCACAGCTCTCCGAAAGGTGCACCATAACAGAGATGCACGGCCTCACCTCACCCTGCCGGAGGCTCAGTTTCGCCTCAGATAACGCAACCGGTAACATATTGACCGTTTGATCGGCACAATAGAGCGAGGTAGCGCGACGACGAGCATCTCTATCCAACTCGCTATCGGGCGAGAGGACCCACGCCACATCCGTGATGTGGATCCCCAACTCGTATCCATCGGGGGTACGCTCGATGGATACCGCATCATCCATGTCCTGAGTCGTAATGTCGTCTATTGTGAAGGTGTGCTTGTGAGTCAGATCTACTCGCAAACGCCGCTCTGCCTCCGGAAAATCCGCAATGGTCTGAGGCGGGGCAAATCCCTCCGCTTCCTGAAGAGCCTCACGAGAGTATCGGGTGGGAATATCGTGTCGGATGAACGATAAGTTTGAATCCTTGGTAAAATATCCACTCCTCACCAATACATCGAAGGCTTGCTTCTCTATGGGGGCGTTCTCCGAAAGTTTAAGCGCTTGCGCGCAGAGATGCACAAGTTCCTTGCCTTCTTTTTGTCGCGCTTGATCGGTATGCCCCACACCAGCAGCGACCTCAGCCATGAGCACAAAGCTCTCCTCCAAGTCTCGCGGAATCACGACGTTGGGATCTTTTACTCGCTGTAGGATACAGGCGATGGTTGCCTCCCGAGCGGTAACCTTTCGCTTCTTGGCCTCTTCTGCGATCTTGAGATCACTTACTACCTGAGCTGCACGAGGCTCGAAGCCATCTCTGTCCCGTTTAAAGTGAATCTTCTCTCTGATGAGCGCGATCCTGAGACCGGCATGCTTCTCAGGAGCATCGGAGCCGAAATAGTTTTGACATAGCTCAGACACCGTATACAGACGATTGTCTTCGTGAACAAATGACCACAGCTCCTCAACGTTAAGTTCAGAGGCCTCCCTCTCAATGTTTTGAGAGAGGCGGCTGAGTGACTCTGTCTTGGCCGCCACGGTAGGACCGGATGCGCTCACGCCAGGAGGCAAACGGTAGAGCCGGGGGCGGGGGAGCTCCACTTCACGGCCTCGCACATTCAGCACCGTAACTTTGTCACGCTTACTACCGGTGATAACCCCAAGAATGATAGTGCCATCGTCGTCGTACTGAACGAGAGCCCCAATAGAAGAATCGATCGTTGAAGGTGGTGTGGCCTTTGCGGAGCCAGGTGGAAGAATACCCATGTCTGGCTCATGGTGCGTGAGGGAAGAGGGAATGTCAAACCCGTGGTGGTAGGGCATACGCACGACCCCGGTCAGACCGCGGACTCGAAAAAGCTAGGGGGTTCCCCTACTCGGTCCTAACAGGAACGAGAGGTTACCCACGACGACAAATCCTACTCGTTGGGAAAGGTTTCGGCGTGGGGTCAACCCACCATAACTATTTAGAACACACGAGGGAAAACCGCATGAGCGGTTAGGGTCAGTCGCTCAATGACAAGCGGCAAAACTCCTTGGCGAGCTTTCGGCACAGTTCAAGCTCGTCCCGTGTTCTTTGAGGGAACATGAATTTTCGCGCTCTGGCACACCAGTCCAATCACTTCGATTCACGCGAGCTCCACCAGAGCCTTGTGAGATTCGACCCGGGTAGAGGGCGGCTTACTAACCTTGAACAGCTGTGGGAAGCATCCACCGCTCTTAGAACCCTCATTCCAGAGCTTTCGGCATACGACATAACCACTAAGGATGGCAGGATAGAGTTTCCTCGCACCATGGCAGGCTTTGGAGCACTAGCAACCATGATGCGATCTGCCCACGCACTCTCCCTTCTCGAGCGACCAGTTATCGCTCAAGAGCGAGTAAAAGCTTCCAGGGAGCTGATCCAGGAGTATCAGAACTTTGTCGGCCATCCCGACGGCCGGGCTCGTATCACCTTCGATCAGTTCCAACGCTTTGCTCAAATCTTCGCCCCCCTCAACACCGACCACGAGCTGTTAACACTGGTATGCCTTGAGGTTGTATACAGCGACATCGCAAAGCTTTCATCGATGAGAGAGGTGCTTGCCAGCAATCTGGGAATTGACACGAGTGATCACGACGTGGCCCTGGGCCAGGCTTTCACACATCCTCAATTCGACCGCATTGCAGAATATTTTCCCTCCTTACAAACTATCCCAGAGGAGGTCTATACGACCCTCCAAGGTAATTTGACGAGCAGCTTTAATATCGGCGCGATGCTCCAAATTGAGGTTCCTGCCGCGGTGAGTCGCCCACTCGGTGAATTTGCGGCGCATCATCACCATGCAGTGACAGGGTGGTTCCTTGCGTCACTCGCGGACATTTTCGGTGCTCGAGCCGAAGAAAATGACCCAGCTAGCTGGCACACCTCTCGACTTGTAAACGATACGCTCGCGGAAAATCTGCTTGAAGTCGCTCGAAACCTTACTATCCTCTCTCACAAGGAGAGCGCCCTTACATTTTTTGATACCCTTCATGCGGCTATCTATGCGCGCGAGTACTATCGACCGCTTCGTGAGACTCCGCTGCTCCCGGACGATGAGAAACAAACGGTCTATCGACTGTGTCGCTTCCTCTCGTTTGAGCTGGACGCCCGACCGCTCGACGATCTCATACATCACTGGACGGTGTTAAACCCTTCACAAAAAGCTCTCCTCACAGGGTTCCTGAATAACTCAGGACTAGATTCTGAGAGTCCCCGCCCGGTCGTCACATACCTGCCCTATCTCTTTAATCGCTTGTACGCACGGCACCTTCCACTCAATGAGGCGCTTGGCCGCTTTCTTGGCGACATGAGCGGTATTCTGGGCCAATTGAAGGCGACCAACCGCGAGACCCGGTGGGCTCATGAGGAGGATGGTGCCGGCTACTACACCGTGTCCTGCCAAGATACCTGGAGATATTCATTGCAGCACCTTCGAGGGGAGGATCTGCAGGAGAGACGGCTTCACTTCGCCATCACCATCACGAACAAGGGACGACCTGAGGTGGTTCTTCAGGACGAACTCCTGCTTCGAGACGAACTCGCCCGAGTTCGTCTCCTTGCCACACTTGAAACGGCAGCTCACGAGGCAGAAGCTGTATGCAAGGAGATCCTTGTACAGCAACTCAATGATACGGAGCGGGAGCTCTTGGATTGGGTGCAAGGATTTCCATTTATTGAAGGCTCCTGGTACCGCCCGATACACAACCTTATCGTTCCTATGGCCATGGTGAGTATCTGTCGCGAGACGGAAGCACCGCGGTTTTTGGTCATTCCCGCGATCGTTCATGATGTCGGATACACCGCCTTGGAGATTCCCGGCACCCTACAAGGTGCCGCGTGGGCTACCGCCTCCGTTAGAGAGGGGCATCAACTCGCCAGCAAAGAGATGTCTAAACCCAAGCTTACTCAGCTGCGGAGCGAGGGGAAACTACAGCTCTCGGAGCAGACCCTATCGCACATCCTTGAGATAGTTGCGACGCACGACAATCCCTACATCGGCAAGCCACTCATCGATCCCCTTGCGAAGCTGCACCGGGACGCCGATCGATCGTTCGTCATATCATGCGTGAGTTTCTGGAAAGACTACCTGGCGTATCTCTCTGATGAGAAGCGAGTCCAATTGTTCGCATGCCGCGGAGCGCAACTCACACCAGATACGTTTCTGCGCGCCCGAGAAGTCAGCTTCGAAGACGATCCCCTCAGTCCGTTACGTGACCTAACCTCTTTTGAGCCGATGACCTCACCGGAAGGTCAACGGATAGTCAACAAGCAACGCTCTCTCAGAGCCGAGGAGATGCCAACGGTGCTCGCATTACTTTCTCGAACAGATGAATCTGCCGATCTCGAGCTCAAGTCCTATCTGCGCGAACGAATAGTGCAGGAGTTTATGATTCTCGCTGATCAGGAATCGAGTGACGCGCGTAGGTTGTGATACGGATCTATCGCGCGAACCACCTTCCCCTTTCGAATGACGCCCGACTCTCCTACTCACCGCTCAGATATCGCTCTAACGTGAGCAGATCAAATCCTGCACCAACTCAGTGGTAGGACGGTGCGACTCCGCGACACCACAACGTAGCCCTCTTTGCCTCAGACGAATCTTCTATTGCCGGTGGGAAGTGGATTCGTAGAAGCCCGTTGGCGCTAGGTGACTGAGAGAGGGATGAGGACTTTCAAGGGGGGTGTTCTCCGTCATCCCCTCTGCCCTTACTTCCCTAGTAAGGTCACGGCGGTTATATGCGCCTGGCGTTCTCGTAGTAAATGCAGCTGGGGTGATTCGGAGAGCGTCGTATCCATGGAGGGGCAGCTAGCGTCAGGGATTCTGTGTGGAGTACTTTTGTCTTTACCACTTTTTTGGAGACGGGTACGTGGTTGGTTTCTGGTGGGGACAAGGGCCTCGGAGGAAAAGCTTACGTTAGGGCGCCAAGCCCAAGAATCCCTCGGCGTGCTCCAGACCTTTTACGAACACGCTCCGTCGCTCCTTGGAGTAGTAGAACTGAAGGGTGCAGACATCCTTCACGTGTATGACAATCCAGCGGCATGCCGTTTCTTTGGCGTTCTTCCTGGACAGAGTCAAGGAAGACTAAACTCCGAGCTTCACGTTCCGCTCAACCAAACCGAACTTTGGTTGCGGAATTTACGAGATAGTCACGAACGCAAAACACCCATTCGATTCGAGTTTAAGGCTCAAGACTCCCACTGGCTCGCTGTCACGGTGTGTCCGGTTGTCGACCAACCGATCGTCAAGCAGCAGTTTTGCTACCTTGGCGAGGACATCTCTGAGTGGAAAAACAACGCGGAGTTCGCCTCGCTGGCTCGCCAGCGGTTACAATTCGCCCTAAAAGCTGGGCGCCTTGGCTTTTGGGACTGGGATGTTGTCTCCGGAACGTGTCATTACGGGGGCGACTGGGCGAATCTTCTGGGTTTTCCGGAAGACTATTTTCAGCCAAAGATCTCTGTGTGGGAGTCGCTACTGCACCCGCAAGACGCTCAAGGAGTTAAGGATATCCTTCGTAGTAATCTTGACGGCAAGATACCCGAATTTGAGGCGGAATATAGGCTTAAAACTGGCTCCGGTGACTATACCTGGGTATCCGCTCGGGGGCGAGTGATCGAGCAAAACCAGGCGGGCCTAGCTCTGCGCCACGTCGGTGTCATTGAGGATATCGACGATCGCAGAAAGGTGCGAGAGCAGCTGAAGACGATCGCTCGTCAGAAGGACGAGTTCTTGGCGACTTTGGCGCATGAACTCAGAAATCCTCTTGCGCCAATTCGTACTGGACTCGCAATCATTCAACGCGACCCTACATGCGACGCGGCGCGTCAAGCACGCGATATGATGGATCGACAACTCTCGCACTTGGTGAGACTCATCGACGACCTTCTCGACGTATCGCGTGTTAGCCTCGGACGGTTGGAGCTCAAAAAATCCAAGATTACGTTGAAAGATGTCATCGATACAGCCGTAGAGGCAAGTTCCCCTGCAATCAAGACGAACGGGCACACGCTCACGGTCGATCTCCCAACCGAGCCGATCTTTGTTAATGGGGATCTTACCCGGCTCGCTCAGGTCATAAGCAATCTCTTGAACAACTCGGCGAAATACACTCCGAAAGGGGGGCGTATAGAGCTGCACGCGCAGAGACTACCCAAATCAGCCGTCATCAAAGTCACCGATAATGGTCTGGGGATACCTCAGGAGATGCTAGAGCGAATATTCGACATGTTTGGGCAGGTGAACCGAACTCTCGATAGATCGCAGGGGGGACTAGGCATAGGACTCGCGTTAGTTCGGGAGCTTGTGGAGCTGCACAACGGGACGGTTCACGCCGAGAGCGAGGGGCAGGGTCATGGATGCACGTTCGTCGTCGTCTTGCCCAGGATAGTAGAGGAGCTGCAACCGCAACCAGCCGATAAGGTACCCGACCTTGGCCTCACGGTGACTCACAAAAAGATACTTGTCGTTGACGACAACATAGACAGCGCCGAGAGCCTCGCCTCCTTCTTGCAGATGCAAGGGCACACAACTCGAGTGGCCCACGATCCCGCCGCAGCGCTCGCCCTTCAGTCCGAATGGGACCCTGATCTCATGTTTCTCGATATCGGTCTTCCGGGCATGACAGGGTATGAGGTTGCGCGGCGAATCAGAGAGTCTCAGCATGGGGCCGATGTGTGCCTCATCGCTATCACCGGTTGGGGAACAGAGAAGGATAAACAGAACGCTAGGGAGGCTGGTTTCAATGCCCATCTAACCAAACCAGTTGATCTCTCAGCGGTGCAGAACCTTGTAAGAGGCGGTACCGGCTTCATGGAGTTCGTATCATAGGTGCGGGTGTTTCTGTGACTCGTCGCTCGCTAGTCGGCACGACACAGCATCACGGCGAAGGAACCCACCAAGGCATAATCATTGCAGCAGCTCTTTTCCACCCCCTTCCCTCCCATCCTCCCTCAGAGAGAGCGCGGCAACACGCCGCAGCCCAAATGCTTTGAAATCACACCAAACCCACTGGCGAGGAGGTATGCGCCCCCAACTGATTGAAGTCATTATCTGCTAACATGTGATTTGCTAGCACCGAAGGGGGGCTCTCGTACGCGCGGTGACTGAGAGAAAGGGCGGGGAGAAAGAGCGGGGTCGGAGAAAGTGCCGGGGCTCACGTGCGAGCAGATCAGATCCCGTACCAACCCAGGAAGCAGATTCTATGCGCATCTTTTCGTTCTGATTGCCGAGCGATACCGATATCGATAGACTTTTCCTCTCGAATACCTTACGTAGGTGGGAATTCGGAGCAGGATGCACCATCAATCGAACAACCCAACACATCGTGATACGCTCGCGCTACTAGCAGAGCGTACCTCCCAGGGTGAAAGAGAGCTTCACTTTGCGGAGCCACACCGGTGGTCGAGAGCCGCTGCACTTATCAGGACCGGCTTTGAGTCGAATCTTGAAGAAGGGGGCGCTCAAGCCGCGGCTGATTTCGCTGTAGAAGCCTACCACCTTTTCTCACGCGTCGATCTGCGCGGACCATGCAGAACAGCCCTAGGCTGTCTTGCTCGGTTAGCCAACGAACATGAGAAGAGAGAGCCCTTCGAGACGATAGCTCAAGTGGAATTGAGTCACCCGATCGATTTCGGATCTATCGCCGACATCGGCACGAAGGTCCACCTTGTCGCTATCGAGCTTCACTGTCGAGCAACAGCGGTCCATCTTCTCACAGGAAACACCTCTACTACCAGGGAGCTAGCTCTACTTACCCATACGTTCCTCCAACAGGTTGACCTCTCCTGGCAAGACTGTGACACGCGCGACCTCTGGCTAATTCACCACTCAGCCTTACGACTGCAAGAGACTGCATCTCAGCAGTTGCGTACCCTCGGAAGAGAGGGATGGGAGCTCGCCACGAGCAGTCGCTACTTGGCAGACCTCGTTGGCTCACTGGTAGATGCTACGCACTCCATGAATGCAGATGAAGAGTCCCCTCTTAGGATCCTCAACATTTCCGCCTTGGGGGCCCGTGATGAATACATCGATCTCCACCTCCCCACACGTACGGAGGAGCTCCTTACCGATCTTCGTCGAGGACAGGCCACTCAATTCGAGCAGCGTGCCCTCAAAATCGCCGATCACTTGGGACGAGTGATCTGTAGGCTAGGTGATATTCGCGACGGAGCATTTGCCCTTCGGAGGTCGCTCGAGATGTGGCGGGAATGTTGGTTCATGGCCAGCCGCTCGACGGGACCTGAAAGAGACCCTATTCTGAGCGCGCAATTCGCCCCGGTTGCACATGTGTGTGCGGCGATGACTCTGGCCTGCGAAAGCTCCACGGATATCCACGCGTTTACAGATATCGCTCAAAAGCTCGAGAACGTTCTTCGTTCAGAACCCACGAGGCGAAGCAAGGCTCCGGCGTCGAGCGTAGCTCCCATTTGGATGGTCGCGGGGCGGTTATGGGAACGGGTCTATGAGATCGAGGACGACATGGATGCCGGGGAAAAGGCGCTCACGCTGTATCTCGAGGCCGCACGCCTCTTACCTTTGACGGCTGCCGGCCCAACGCCTCCGTTGGTGGATTGCCTCGATCGCATCAGGAGGCTCAAAGATGTGCGTGACCTAGAGGCCGCTGAGCAGGCAACGGTTCACCTAGGACACGGTGTGCTTGCCATGCGGGCAAATGATCTCAGCAGCGCGCTTCATCATTTCCTACAAGCTGGGGCAGCATTTGAAGACGCCATTACGGACCCCGAGGTTACGGGCCTAAAGCACATGACCATGCAGACCGGCCGAGTGTACAACGACGCCGCCAAGATCGCGGAACGGTTAGGTCAAAAAGATGCCTCCGCGATGTACCTGAACAAGGCTGCACAGGCGCTAGAGCGAGTGGCGCCTCTCTTCAAGATTCAAGCTAGTCAGCAAGAGGTCCTCACAGCAGCGGAGCGATACCGCCAGAGAGCTGAGCGAGTGAACGGGCACCCTGAGGGACAGAGTTCCGACCAGGGGATCGATCGAAATGGGCCGTCTTGAGCATGTGCCATACGCTTGCGGTAAGAGGGAAGCCAATTGATACCAACGATTGTAGGCCACAACCTTGTTCTCGCCTCAACACCAAAGATGTACATGGATTCCATGCGACGCGCCGAAGGGGCTCACGTGTGGGAGACAAGGCTGGGTGTATGTGCACAACAACCTTGTCTCAACTCTTGGTAGATACGGTTTCCTAAAGCTTGTCTTACCGTTTCACAACGTACGCCAGGGTTTTTGCAAACTCCTGAGGAGACGTTACGAGCGGATAAGAGCAAACCGGCAGACCGAACTCCTTGTGCGAATGGACCACGGGCGCTATCTGTTTCCGGTAGAAACCTGAGCGCCGGCTCGTTTCCGATTGACGCGACGATGTCTGCTCTCTGGCTGCGAGCCGACGCCGAATCGCCTGCTCAACCCGATCGGCACCATCCGTACTCTGTTGACCGGACGATCTGACGATCCCCAGCTCGGAGCCGGAGAGTCTCCACGAGTCACCGTTCTCTGGAACAACCAAAAAGTACAAGAGGTCGAAGTCGTATCCTCGAAAGTCCTCCTTGTACATCTTGATCCACAGAGGAACGCCATTACGCTCTCGGAAAATGTTGTGAAACCTACCCATGCCGATAACGTTGAGTCCGCGATCACATAGACCCTTGAGCACAGATTGGAACGCAAGCGGTCGAGAGACGTTTCTTCTCTGGCCAAACTCGTGAGAGTTTTGACCCACTCCAGCGAGCTCAGCGGTTTTAGCGCGCCGCTCCGGAATGAATACGTCATCGTGTTCCACTACTATCCAACCTTGACCCAACTCAAGAGCTAGGGCATCTTGCAATGCGCTCTTCCCAGAGCCCTCTGCAGCACCGACCATCCGAATCTTCCCTCTTTTCATCATCATTATGCTATTCCTTCCAAGGAACAAAAAACCTGGCTAGGCCAAAACCTTTTACACCCAGCCTGTCATTCATGCGCTCTTGTCTGAACGAACGAAACACAGACCGGTTTCTCCCTCTACCCTTCCCAAGTTGTGACAGATCAAACAGCAAGCTCTCGGGCCAAAGCCTCTCGGCTACGACCAACGAAGCTCCCCTATTTTCATGAGCGGTTTTTAGCCCTTATCATGAAAGGCGAGGATTTTACCACTGAGCCTCCCGTTAGTCGAACATCCTCACTCCAAGGGACAGCCCCTCCTTGTCTTTAAGAGCTCCATGGACGAGCGCTTTTCCTCGACAGAAACCGACACCTTTGAAACTCTGCTGGTTAGGGCGTGCATCTCTGCGGCGTGATGACCTAGGTTCAATCGGAGCCGCTAAACACTCTCAGCTTCTTTTGCAAATGGATATGCTTTCGTCTTCGGGGTTCTCAAAACCGAAACGGTCCGGATGGACCGAATCTGGGAACCAACGAGATCCTCAACATCGTCGTGAATGGTGGACAACACCGCCGGATCGAGAGCCTCAACGTTCAATTCGTAATCCCATGCTCCAAGGCAATGCACAAATCCGACAATGTTTGGATGATGAGCAGAGAAGTTCCAGAGCGCCTTTGTGAGTTTCTCGGTGCTGGCTTTCGCTTGAACGAGGAGTCTGAAGGAGTGAATACCCACCCGGGCCATGTCCATATAATACACTGTGCCCAATAGTATGCCTCGAGCTTGCAGCCCCGCCAGTCGGTGGTGAAAGGTGGTAACCGGTAGACCAGCCGCGCGTGCTTGATGAGCACGAGGAGCCAGTGGATGCTCTGAGATAGCTCGGAGCACCGCGTGGTCAAGCTTTTCGAGTCGCTCAGTCGTGTCGGTTCGGGAACGGATGATGTAGTCGAGAGTGGATGGATGATTCGAAAGGTATTTCCATCGGAACGTTGTCCATGAGACCCGTAGAGCGAGCGACTTCTCGACAACCACACCCGGCACCACTGCGGCCATCGCACGAAAGTAGGACTCAACCTCAAACACATCACGCGCGAAGATAGACACGCTATAATGAAACTCTCCGGAGAGCTCTGCCACCCATGCCGTTCGCGGAGAATCCGCAAAGAATTTGAGAACCTTTTCTCGCGACGCTCGATTCTCTGAGGTTAAGGTGAGAAACACGCAGTAATCCGTGTAACCGAGGGCGTGAATGTTCACGATCGGGAAGGCCCTGATATGTTCGTTGCGCGCGAGTTCATTGAGAGCATATCGAACCACGTGGGGCCGGAGTTTACACTCCTTTGAGATATCGGGGATGCTGCGATCCGCTTGCAAACACACGCTCGACATCACCTTAGCTTGTGCTGGAGTTATCTTCATAAAGCGCGCTGCTCCCTACTTCAGCCGTCCAGTTCTCATATATGACCATTTATAGGCCCGTTGATGGTATAAAGCGATATACATTTGATAAGTAGCCCTGCGCCAGGCAGCCTCTGGGAGTCCGTTTTCGGGTAGCATCGACACCGTACGGGCATTATCGACGAGGAAGCATGCGTATGGAGATAGCGCACACAAAGGTACATCCCATAGAAACCATCCTCAGTAGCACTACCCTTCAGTCAATCCGTCAGCACGGAGAAGTAGCCGTACCCTCGTATGATCGGACCCGACTGGAAGTGGGGTGGGCACATATCGGTTGTGGAGCGTTTCACCGAGCACATCAGGCGTGTGCGCTCGACACACTCCTCAGCATAGACTTTGAAGGGCATAGAAGGTGGGGTCTATGCGAAATCGAACTAATGCCGAGCGCCACTACCATGTGCGACGCGCTCAATGCACAGGACGGTCTCTATTCCCTGCTTGAACGAGACACCTCAGGAGAACATCTGCGCATTATTGGGAGCGTACGTAATGCGGTTCCAGCTGCTCGTGAGTTGGATTCAGCGTTTTCACTCCTTACATCACCATCTATCAAGCTCATTACCCTGACAATTACTGAGGGAGGCTACTACTTTGATCTAGCAGCTTCTACACTTCTCTCTGACCATCCCGACATTCAAAGCGACCTAAGGGGCGCCGAGCCGCCACGCACGGCTTTAGGTCTAGTAGCCGAGGTGCTCGACCGAAGGCGCCAACTCTCTCTTCCACCACCCACGCTACTCTCGTGCGATAATCTGCGTGAGAACGGTCGGGTTTTACAGCGAGCCTTAACCGCCTTCTGTCAGTTAAAAGACCCGTCCCTCGCCCAGTACGTCACGCAGCACGTCGTGTTCCCAAACTGTATGGTCGACCGTATTACTCCGCGGATCACGGAGGCCGATCGACGCCATATCACGGACAGGTATGCGCTGCGGGATTCCGCACCGGTGGTGTGCGAACGTTTCTTTCAATGGGTCATCGAAGATACCTTTCCCCTCGGTCGGCCCTCATTTGAAAATGTGCCGGGTGTCATTATGACCGATGACGTAACGCCCTACGAGGACATGAAGCTGCGACTCCTAAACGCCGGCCACTCTCAGTTAGGCTACCTCGGTCACCTTGCGGGCTACTCCTTGATCGATCACGTCGCTCGAGATAGCGACTTTCGCCTCTTACTCGAGCGATTCTGGTCGTGCGAGGTCATCCCGAACCTCGATCCGGTACCCGGCATTTCATTCGAGGACTATTGCGATACCCTTATTGAAAGGTTTATCAACCCTAATCTGGGTGACCAAACGTTACGGATCTGCCTCGACGGATCTTCAAAGATTCCGGTGTTTGTTCTTCCATCAATACGGGCCGGTCTACAGAATAAAACCCCGATCGATCTCGCTTCTCTGTGCGTGGCGTCCTGGATACGCTTCTGCTCGGGCTCGGGGGAAACCGGCGCAGAGGTTCCGCTCGAGGACCCAATCTCCTCGAGACTGCGGGAACTGGCTCTTCTCGTTAAGAACGACCCACACCATGATGCGACACCTTTTGTGCAGGGGCTCCCTATCGTCTTTGGTGACCTAGCAACATCACCACAGTTCCTTCGCACACTTTCCGTGTGGGTTAAATCGCTCTACACCCTCGGCGCTCGAGCGACCTTGCAACGGGCGCTACACTCAAACGAGTGGCACTTTTAATGTTGAGTTTACTCCGGGCTATGGTCGTGTGGTCTGCGATCGACCATGCCTATTGACGCTCGGATCTATCTTTTAGACCAACGTCCCTCGATAGACCTCGACACCCCCATCGTCATGCAAGATTCCAAAGCGACCGTCCGGGAATGGGATATCTCCAACCTCACCTCGTGCACCCTTACTCGTAAACCGGACCTCGAAGCATAGGTTGTCATCTTCGTCTAATCGAAAGACCTCAATATCTCGCTTCCACCGGCCCTCATCCATCCAGCCCGTTCTCATAAGTATTCCACCACAGGTCAGAACAGTTACTTGGATCATGTCTCGCCAATCCTTTCGGAATGCGATCCGCTCCCAGGCTCCTTGCTCATTACATCTCCAGACGCCAATACCTGGCTCCTGAGTGAAGCCGACCAGATCTCCGTTCGGGAGCACCTGTGGCTGCTTTGGCCCCTCGAGCATGTGCCAACTCCACATCTGAGTCTCTGGATTACGACGAAAAGTACTGACGGCCTGCGCGCCGACCGAAACAAACTCGTCATTTCCCAGCACCGTAACCGCGCGAATTGGGTCATATCCATTTACCGTCACTGCGTTCTGCCATCCGCTCGGGAGGCGGTGCCATATACGCACCGTTCCATCGGCGCCACCGCTTAGGATATCTCCGTTCGGAAAACGGTCGATAGACTCAACACCTCCGGTATGTCCAAGGAGGGTTTCACACTGCCACCGTCCACGTGCCTGCTCACTCCATATCCGCACGGTGCCATCACTCGATCCTGAGATAATATGTGGCTCCTCGGTAACCTTCACGCTCGTTATGGGACCTGCGTGTGCCCGCAGGGCATCAGATATCCATTCGGAGTCCCCCTTTCGCTCAGTCCACACCCGCAACGTACCATCAGCACTGCCTGACACGATCCGTCCATCTCGAATGTTCGCAACACAAGTAATCGGCTGAGTATGTCCCCGCAGTGCAGCATGAATCATGCGTTGTCGTAGCAACGAGTTCTGGGATTCCGCGTGTATCCCAAAAGAGAGATCGGTGGAGGAGGAAGCCATCCGAGCGTACTGAGCCCTGATTTCGGCGCGTGCGGCGGCGTATTCCTCCTTTGTAGCAGCGCTCCACACTAGCAACGTCGTGTCGTTACCTCCCGTCACGATGCGACCGTCGGCAAGGACCGCTACCGCACGAACTGCGGCGATGTGTCCATCCAGAGTTTTTTCATAATCGTAGTCACGCTTCTCCCGCTGCATGGCGGGCATCCGAGCTCCCACGATCTCCGAGGATTGCTCCCTTGCGCCTGCTGCGTCGGAAGCATGCTTACTACCAGACTCTTTCTTCGGTGAGTTATCGTTATTTGGCGTTTGCATGACGTGACCTCGTTCAACCACAAATGTGAAGCGAAGGTAAAACGATGAACTCCTCTACTCAATTGCTAGGGTGACGTTCTGAAAACTCCTCTGGCACCTGTCACGTTTTTTGCTGTCGATCCCCGAGAGAGAAGCAGAAATGAAGGGCATTCCGCTGCAGAGTAACAACGGTGACGTGTGCGCGACCGCATACCTCTCTGCTACGTCAAAAGGTTATCGTTCTCCGCATAGCTGGAGAGCATACTAAAAAGATACGCCCTGATATGCAGGGGATGCGCTCGGTCCCGCTATCATCGCAAGCCCCTCAAGGGGTTCACTCAGAGTGCGGATACGGACGAAAAGCTTTTAGACAAGCGCTTGTCGTAGCTGCGAATTGAATCTCTCGACGTTAGCTCGGATCAACCGCTCCAGCGCCGCCTCGCTATCCGCGCTACCCTCCAACAATCCGCGGGATACATTAACGAGAGCGCCTCCACGAGCGCCGTTACGCTCGCCAAATCCAGCAACCGCATCACCTGCACCAGCGCCCTGGGCACCGAACCCCGGCATCAAGAAAAAGGTCGTCGGAAGGATCATTCGCAGAGCTCGAGCCTCCTCAGGATAGGAAGCCCCTACAACAGCACCTAATCCGGACCATCCACACTCTCCTTTGAGTCGAGGAGCATTCACCGCAAGCCATTGCGCAATGTGCCCACTTACCGTTTTGCCGTTACTTTCCAAACCCTGAATATCTTTCGCACCGGGATTTGAGGTCTGAAGAAGGACAAAGAGACCCTTACCGTATTTTTCACAATCAGCGACGAACGGTTCAAGGGTATCAAATCCAAGAAAGGGATTTATCGTCAACGCATCGCACTCGAAAGCAACCTGGCGAGAGCCACGAATCGTCACCCCGCTTAAGAATGCGGCACTGTAGGCCGCCGCCGTCGAGCCGATATCACCACGCTTGGCGTCGATGATGAGCGGGATACGGGCCGCTCGAATGTGATCACAAAGGCGCTTAAAAGCGCTCAAACCGGGGAGTCCGTACTGCTCAAAGAACGCGATGTTCGGTTTGATGGCGGCAACCTGCCCCTTAACCGCCGCAAGGAAGATATCACCAAATCGAGAGAGCGCTCTCTCGATGAACTCACTATCACTCTTCGATGCTCGTTGAGCCTCATCGAGCAAAAAAGGTGGAAGCTTTTCAAGCACCGGATCACACCCTGCGACCAACGAGCTCTTTGAGGAAGCAATTGACGCTTGAAGTCGATCTGCAAATGATGTCATGTGTGTCCTCCGATTACTGTTGTGGTGACCTTCCTACTACCTCTTGAAGCACAGCGAAAGGATCGGAGAGCGGCTCACCCTCGACCTTTCTCTGAACCTTGCGAATCGCGCTCATAAACGCCCCCCAATCCTGCTCTCGGTGCACAAAGAGCTCCCTAAATAACCATAACTTAGAGAGGTAGAGCCTGAGCTGAATAATATCGGCGTTGTTTACCTCTTTCAAAATTTGAAGGGTCGGAAATCGTCGCCGAAAGGGCTGCATAATCGAATCGAAAACCGCAACGCGACGGGCGATCTTCTCTTCGGATGTCAGCAGCGGGTCGTTATACAACTTCTCAAGAGCGGCCGAGAGGGTATCCACGAGCTCCGCGAGCTCAAACTGGAACGCATACTCCTTTTGAGCAACGGCTAGCTGCTGCTCCTCTTCACTACACACCCTTCCTGTCGCCCGGCACCCCTGCACACGCTCCAAGAAAAAAGCAACGGCTCCTTGAGAGCCGACGAAGTTAGCCAGGCTCTCATTGAAAGGGACGCTTCCCGGTATCCACACCGTTGAATGAACGCTTTCATGAATGACGGTATTTGCGATCCGACTCGGCGCGTTCTTAAGGGTTGTTGAAACGACCGGATCATCGAACCACCCCAGCGTGCTAAACGCCTCGGTTCCTCGCATCGAGGCTTCGTAGCCTTGGGCTTGGAGATCTCGCACCTGCGCCTCAGCGTCCGCTTTGTCGAAAAAACCCTTATAGGGAACCGTTCCAACTACAGGAAACCACCACGTATGCAACGCGAAGGCGTCTCGTCGAGAGGCGACAACGACCCACGCAAGCGGATCTCGAGAAACCTGAGAGAAACTCCTGAACGAGCCACCTGGGTTGAGCCCTATCCGTTCAGAGAACGCGCGCGCCTCCAGCACGAGTCGTAATTTCTCTCTGCTCTCCGTGGGGGTAGTCGGGTCCTCAATCACAGTGGTGATGTCTCGGCGCGCAAAGAGTATCTTGCTCTGCTCATACGCCCCCCTCAGAACGTATCCCGGCGAACACGCCGACGCACCAGCAAGCACAAGCACCACACTCGCCGCTAGTGCACGGGTAAAGCCTTTCGCTGAACGATAAACGCTCATCACACCAAGTACCTCGCCCCAACCATTCCTATCAGCGCGAATCCTCCAGCAACGACGTCGTCAGCCATAATTCCAACGGCCCCCGGAAGTCGTTCAACCGCACTGATCGGCCCAACCTTGGTGATATCGAAGATTCTGAAGAGAACTACGGCGAGACCGACCTGCCACAACTGGGCCGGATCCGTGCCAATAAGAGCGACAAAGAGTCCTGCCCATTCATCGATTACTATCCACTGCGGATCGTGCGAGGAGCTATCACCCAAACTCAATCGAATCGCGAGCATCCCGATGAGAACCACCAAGAACGCGCACAAAAGCTGGGCAAACGGAGATGAAATGATTCCAACCCACGAGATACAGAGCCAAGCTACGGCGGCGGCGGCGGTCCCGAACGTTCCCGGCGCCTTGGGAGCATATCCACTCCCGAATCCACTACTAATGAATGACGCTACTCGCGAACACATGCGGGCCCAACTATGCCATGTACAGGAACGGAACACACGAGGATGTTCGACCCTTTCAACCCACTCGCGCATTGTGGATGGAAGGTCGCTCGGGATCTTTTAAAAAGTAAAGGGGCTCCACAAGTTTTTTTGCTAGAACGCGCGCTTTCTTTTTTTGCAAATGGAGGGTTTTTCAAAACTTGTTTGTTGACGTTAGGATCGCCGCTTTGGTATAAGTCGCTTAAAGTAACTCGAATCACGCAACGTGTCATCGGGGTTTTTCGCGAGTAGTCGTGAAAAGCTCACCACCCGTTGCATGACTAACGAGAGACCCTTTGATAACTAAAATTCAAGAGGCGTCTGAATTTTTTCAGAGCTGTTTTTGTCCTGGATTTTTTGAAATCGCGGCACTACAATGCCGCCCTCTTGCTTCTTGGAGTACTATGACTGGCTCGTTCAACGATGACGACAATGTGGGATTCGAGGCGGATACTCCGCTTGAAGGTGTAGGGCTCCAAGGATTAGGAATATCGACAACCCCCGGTAAAGTTGAAGAGCTTGAAACAGAGACTCGCAGCAGTGTCATCACCGCTCGCGGTACGGCAGAGGGCCTTGTGCTTCGCGTCGATGGGCGCGTTCAAGAAGAGGACCTGACGGTAGCGGTTCGCGAATTCCTTGAGTCCCGCCGCTCATTCCTTCAAGGAAACGACGTCGCCTTCGAGTGGGTGGGGCGCAAACCAAGCGATGAGCTCGTGCATGACCTTACAGCTCTCCTTGCCTCGGAATTTAAGGTTTCAGTCCGTAGCTCAAAGTTGAAAGGCGCTGCCCCAAAAGCAAGCACCGGTGATAGCGCCGTTTCTGTCTTTGGTAGTCAACGTGCTACCGCTCAAACGCGACCAGCAACAACAACGCCGGAACGCAACGTCAGCCTCTTCGATGGTATCGACAACATCGAGAGCCGCTCAAGCGTCGCAGCGAACTCCATGCTGTGGGATGAACCGGACACTCGTACGATCTACGGAACCCTGCGCTCGGGCCAGAAGGTGGAGACTGAGCATTCTATCGTCATCTTCGGAGACGTAAACTCGGGAGCCGAGGTAATCGCTGGCGGCGATATCATTATCTTGGGAACACTGCGCGGTATCGCACATGCGGGTGCCTACGATGAAAGTGGTGGAGGACGGGTTATCTTTAGCCTCAATCTCCAACCGACCCAGCTCCGAATTGGACTCGTTATCTCCCGAGGAGCAGGCTCGGAGAATTTCGAGAGCACCCCTCGCGGCGGTATTCCAGAGATCGCGCGAGTAGAGGGGAACCTTATTGTTGTAGAACCTTACCAATCAAGAACTGTTTGGGCACGTAGAAGGGAGTAATTGATGAATACGCGAAGAGACAACGCTGGGAAGAAGGACCTTGGCGAGGTAATCGTAATCACCTCAGGAAAGGGTGGAGTTGGAAAGACAACGACTACCGCAAGCCTCGGTGCGGCTCTCGCCCTCCGTGGTCAACGAGTCCTGGTAGTAGATGCCGATATCGGCCTTCGCAACCTGGACATGATGCTCGGTCTCGAGAACCGGATCGTGTTTAACGTCGTTGATGTAGCCAAGAAGATCTGCAAACCAGCTCAGGCCATCATCAAGTCAAAAAAGTCCAATAATCTCTATCTTTTACCCGCATCACAGACCGACGATAAGGACGTGGTGGATGAGGCAGAGGTTCGGTACGTGCTCGAGCAGTTCCGACGTGAGTTCCACTACATCCTTGTAGATTCTCCCGCTGGCATCGAGCAGGGCTTCCGCAACGCATGTGCGGGCGCTGAGTCGGCTATCGTTGTAACAACCCCTGAGGTGTCGGCGATCCGAGATGCTGACCGCGTGGTAGGACTCCTCTCCTCAAAGGGCATCGAAGCCAAGCTGATCATCAACCGTATCGACTTCGAAATGGTTCGTCGTGGAGACATGCTCTCGGTGAGAGACGTCCAGGACATTCTCGGTATTGAGATCCTCGGAGTTGTGGAGAGAGATGATCAGATCATCTCCGCCGCAAACTGCGGAGAGCCTGTGGTGTACAACCAAAAATCAAAGGCAGGGCAGGCGTTTACCCGAATCGCAGCACGCGTGTGTGGCGAGCAGGTTCCAATTCCGGTCCTCGACTCGGGTTCATTCTGGAGCCGAATCAGTCGGAAACTTGGTGTTAACGCATAGCGGTTTTCATCTGTACGGGTTGTCTATTTACAGTTAGAGTTACGTAACAGTTAGGACATTCGGAAACGGAGTTTTTCCGATAACTGAGGGAGTTTCAAAACGTGTTTAACGCGCTCAAGAAAAAGCTCTTCGGCGAGAGCAACGAAAGCAAAGAAACAGCAAAGAGCCGACTTCACTTCGTGCTTGTGCAAGATCGGACCGGTCTCACGAACGAGGAGATGGCGGGTTTCCGAGAGGAGATGGTGAAGGTTATCGAGAAGTACTTCGTCATCGACAAGGAGGGCTTCGACATTAAGTACCACCGCCTGGCGGACACAACGACCCTTCTTATCAACTCACCGGTCATCGTTCGTCGCTCGACCTCAGGATCTTCCTCCAAGACCAATCGGGTTACGGAGACCGAGCCAGAGAACGAGGCTGACACTGAGACAGCCGCTGTCGCTTCAAACGTCTAAACATAGACCTCGCGATTGCGCGGAACCCCGCTACCGTAGAGATACGGTAGCGGGGTTTTGCTTTTGATGCGACCTGTCCTCTGTACAGGGAAAAGAACCCCAGAGTAGGATAGTCCAAACGAGTTTCTGGGGACCTTATCCGCATGCTGCGTCAATTCAATCGACTCATCGCTCTCGCCATCCTAATAGCTGTTACGCTTTACATCACCCTCACCAACTCCGAATCAGCGACCATAAAACTTGGGCCCAATATCACTGTTACAACCTATGCCGGGGTGATCTATCTGGGGGTGTTTTTCCTTGGATGTGTCTTAACCGGAATGGTCGCCCTCTTGTTCGGATTCAAAAACTACCTACGCGAGCGAAAACTACGAGCCGCGGCTCGGTCGCATCAACTATTCTTCGAACTCTTCCTAAAGGCTCGTAGCTTCATGGCAAGCGAAGAGTGGGAAGCCGCTCGCGCTATCTGGGAGCAGATACTCCAACAAGACGAAGAGAACACGATCGCACGTGTCGAGCTCGCAACATGCATCGAGCGCTTAGGCGATGCACGTGAGGCCCTTAAAGTTCTCGATAGCATGCGCGCCAGCAACCACATGAACGCGGCCGTTCTCTTCAAAGCGGTCGAACTCAACCGCATGATGGGAAACAACACTGCGGCCAAGGATAATCTTGCATTGATCGTACAAGAGAGCCCGACAAGGCGTTCCCTTGAGCTCGCCCGCGATATCGCTGAAGAGCTCGGGCGGATTGATGATGCCATGGACTACCAGCGCGCCCTTGAGAAGATCGGGCATGTCTCTGAGGAGATGGTAGAGGCAAAAACCCGTCTCTCCTTCGAACAGCTAGTCAAATCGGTCGAAAACGAGAGCTCTCTACGAGAGACCCTGACTATCTTCGTAAAGAAACACCCGACCTATGTTCCCGCGCTTGAACGGCTTGCGCAGCTGGAGATCTCTCGAGGTCGTCTAGATGAGGGCGCAGAACTTTTGGTTCGAGCCGCAAAGGCCTCTGAGGGGGACCTCTCAAAATGGAATACGATCATCGATCTGTGGCTACGTTCAGCCCCAGGAGATTTTAGCCGTCGGGCGGAACGGGCCGTGGCTGCAGCTCGCAGCGCCACACAAGGACTTTACGGGGCAAGGCGACTCGATGCTGAGTTCGTGGTGGCGAAAACCCTGCTCGCAGTCAATCGGGCCGAAGACGCCCGCGCTCTCCTTGAAAACCTCCCGAAGCTGGCTGAAAAGGAGAAGGTCGGATTCTCCCCACCTCAGTTACAAATGAAAACTCACCTCACCGGTCTCTGCATGACACGCCTCGGACTAGCAAAAGACACCGCTAGTCTATGGGAATCACTCGTAGAGCCCTCTCTTCCAGCCGCGGAGACTGGAAAAAAGCCGCTATTATCTGATAGAGGTGAACCATCTCCGGCGCTCTCAACGCCGTAGCAAATCGACTAGCAAAGAACGTGACGTATGACATCCCCTACCCTCCTCTGCATCCTCGATGGATTTGGTCTTAATCCCAACACAGAGGGTAACGCTGTAGCCCAAGCTAACAAACCTGTCATCGATGAACTTATGCGGAGGTATCCCCACGCGACCCTCACCACCTTTGGAGAGCAGGTCGGGCTACCCGATGGACAGATGGGGAACTCGGAGGTTGGGCACCTCAATATCGGGGCAGGAAGAGTGGTGGAGCAGTGGCTCCTTCGCATCAGCCGTGCTTTCCAAGGCTCCTTCTTACAGGACTCAAAGGAGTATACGACCTTCATTAAAGCGACCGCCGCGTCCAAGACTATTCATGTCGTGGGCCTCTACAGCACAGGGGGTGTTCACTCTCACCTTGAGCACATGAAGCTCTTCATACAGCGTCTCGTTGAGGACAACTCGAACGCTAGAGTCGCGCTGCATTTGATCAGCGATGGACGAGATGTTTCACCTACGGCGTTTAAGACGGACCTCGCCGAGCTTCAAACGTTCCTCAAGGGATATCCGCGCTGTACCGTGGCATCGGTATGTGGTCGATTCTTCGCAATGGACCGTGACAAACGGTGGGAGCGTGTTCAGGTTGCGTACGACGCAATCGCGCTCGGCAAGGGTACTGTGACCTCAGACCTCTTGTCGTACGTTAACGACAGCTACGCGAAAGGGACAACGGATGAGTTCCTTGAGCCGGCGGTGAGCTCTCCCCTCAAACTTGAGGCCACTGACGGTTTGGTTTTCTTCAACTTCCGAGAGGACCGGATGCGAGAGATCGTGTCAGCGTTGTGTGCGGAGAAGTTTGATGGATTTCCTCGAACAGCACCCGTGCTCCCGATGTCCCAGGTGCTCTGCTTTACCGATTACGATCGCACTCTTCACCTTCCGTTCCTCTTCCCTCAATTAGACATTGCGAATCACCTGGGCGAAGCGGTCGCAGCCGCCGGCAAAAAGCAGCTCCGCGTGGCAGAGACTGAGAAGTACCCTCACGTGACCTACTTCTTGAACGGAGGCATCGAAAAACCATACCAAGGAGAGGATCGAAAGATGGTCCCATCTCCTCGAGACGTGAAGACCTACGACCTGAAGCCAGAGATGAGCGCCCCCGGGGTTGCCGAGCTCGTTGTTGATGGAATCCGTTCCAACACCTACGATCTCATTGTCGTCAACTTTGCCAACTGCGATATGGTTGGGCACACCGGTGTTGTTCCTGCAGCAGTTAAGGCGGTAGAGACGGTTGATGCATGCCTTGGACAGATCCTAAAGACTCTCAAGGAAGCCAAAGGCCAAGCGTTGATCATCGCGGACCATGGAAACGCTGAACAGATGGTGAACTATGAGGATGGAACGCCACATACCGCGCACACCACTTACCCGGTACCGGTGATCCTGGTTGATCATGCGGATTCGATAACCTTACGTAGCAACGGTGCGCTCTGCGACGTGGCCCCAACGATTCTCAAGATGATGGGACTCCCTCAGCCAAAGGAGATGACGGGCAAATCCCTGTTCTAGGACCTCTGCCGATACTTTTCGGTGTGAAAACAGGGGTCGTTTGGACGAGGCACTCGGGAACTCTATCGGGTTGTGGCCTCCCTTTCTCTCTTCATGACTTACCCACTCACACAATCCCTGCTAGATTTCCGTCCGTCTTGACTGATCATCCCCGGAAGGCCCCATGCGGCTATCACGCAGATTGTACCTTTTGAGCATCGCACTCGGGCTCCTTACCTTCGCCTTGTATCTTGGGTTGCAAGCGTACATGCGCCCGCTCGCGGTAGAGGGCATATATTTCCAGGAATGGACCTCTGACACCATGATGCAGACCGTTGCTATCGATGATCTGCGAAGCGCCCCATTCACAACTTTGTGGAACCTCCACATGCAGCCGCCAGCTCTCGATACCATTCGGGCGGTGTTGGCGTATGCATGGAGACCTCTGGAGGGCTATGCATTACTCCATAAGGTAGATGGCTCGCTCTACATCCTGTGGGCATGTTTCGCGGGAATCCTCACCGCAACCATGTTTCTATGGTTCGTGCAAACTACCAATCGGTCACTGGCGCTTGTCGCAACGACATTGTTTGCTTTTCATCCTGGAGCGATCCTATACGCAACCCTGCTTGAGTCGAGCTTTATAAGCAGCGTTCTTATTTTTTTGACCTACTACCTCCTGTGGCGACTGTACAGAAACCCACGCGGCTCACTCATTCCGATCGGTTTATGCGTGCTGGCGCTCTTCTTCACTCGGTCGATGTTCCAGGGACCGTGGTTGCTGCTGTTCATAGTTGTTTTGGTGCTGCTACGAGTACCAGGAAAGCACGTTGCTTCATTCTCCCTGACCTGCGGCCTGATCATGGCCGCCTATTTAGGAAAGCAGTACTACCAATTCGGAACCCTCTCGACCCACGGGTGGCGGGGGCTCAATCTCTGTCGCGGCGCAGGAAATTATGAACGCTATCACTTGCCCGACTACCTAGAGCGACTCAAGACACTGCCCCCAACCCCAGAGCTTGACGCGCGACTACCGAAGGCTCTGACCCGCAGAGAGAAACTCACAAATGCCCCCAATCTCAACCACGTCAGTTACATCGAGCTCAATAAGGAGATCTGGACCTACTGCAAGGAACGTTTCTTTCAGACGCCATGGATAGATCTCCTGCGCTCGTTCCAAGAAAACTTGAGGATCTACCTTCTCCCCTCAAGTCGCTACGTCACACCACATGCAATCGTTGACAACCTGCTGTGGAGAGAGAGCTACGAACGGGTCTTTTCAGCCCCGTTTCTCGTCTGGGCGGTCGGCATAGCGTTCCTAGTCGCTCTAGCCACAGCGACACGCGGCACGATCGTTCCGCGATTCGCCTTGGCACTACCGGCCCTCTTCATCTTTATCATCTCAGTAATCGCTGAGAAGGATGAAAATATGCGGTTCAAAATCTTTATAGAGCCGGTGGCCTACCTATTCGTGGTCGTGCAGATGACCGAGTGTGCTCGCCGGGTCTCTCGATGGTGGCCATCACAATCAACGAAAAAGAACATTTAGCATAAGGTAACGCTCGGTCTGGGATATACGATGAGGCTCACCGATGTATCCCTTGATTCCAACCCAAGAGGCCCCTTCCCAGCGATGCAGCTCGAAAGCGCCACCCGGTGAATAAGATCGCTGATGTCGGTAGGATCCATACCAGATAGTTAGAGTGCATTTCGATGTGGAGCGCGTTAATGAGGATGACCAGGAGCGTAAACTCATACATGAGGCTCTTGATCTCTATCTCCTTCGCAAAATTTCGAATGATAAAGAGCGCCACAAACACGACCTTAAGATAGCGCAACCACCTATGGAGCTCTGGGGGCGTGATAGTATAGATGCTCGTGGGAGTTCCGGCCTTCACAAAGTGGAAGTAGACAATATCATGAACAAATCGCGCCGGGTCCCAGAGGAAAAAGGGAAGCATCGGAAGGCATCCTACTGCGACCCCTACAAAGAACCTGACGGGAAATCTTCGACGGATCAGTAGAACCAAAAGAAAGGCAGCCGGAGAGAATTTCGCCGACAGTGAGAGCCCCGCCACAACGCCCGCCCATCCTCGCTTATTCCGCTGAAATAGCGTCAGACTCAAAAGAAGCAGGAATACGGGAAAATGATCGTTGATGCCTTCACTCACATCATTCAATACAGCGCGGGGCATCATGAGTACCGCTGTTGCAAAGACAGCCGCCGCAAGTCGAGGCAGGGAATCTTTAATTCCCTGGACTGCAAAGCGCATCGTTAAAGCCCAGATCCCGAAGAGATAGAGAAACGAACAGAGCTTGAAGTAGGTGGAGCTATACAGGTATGGGAAATAGCCCACCATCATCATCGGGCCGTACGCAAAGGCGACCCCAGAAAAGGTCGTCCAACGCGAGAGGGAGGAGGGATTATACGGATTCTCATGAAATACGAAGAGGCTTTTGAGGGCGTTCAGAACGGTTGTTGCGATGTCCAACCGAGCTGGCCCCAAGAGAGGACGGGGAAGGTGCTGAAGAGAGATGTCTTGCGCCAGCAAGAGCAGGAAACATACCACTACGATCTCTACACCCAGCGCAAAGTGAGAAGGTGTCTCTTCATCTTCCCGACGCGACAGAGTTACTAGCATCAGGAAGATCGTCCCGTACCCAAAGAGCTTGAGGATAGGCCAATAGAAGACCACCGTAGCGAATGTCTCGAAGGCGCCCCACACGCATAGCAAAAGACAGATCGAGGAGAGGGGTAGCTTTAGATTGTCTCTGCTCTCGGTATTCGAGTCGCGTTCCATACAAAGTTTCACTGCCGTGCTGGCAAACCATTTCGTTACCGAAGCTATAAGACGAGGGACTAGGTTTGGTCCACAATAAATCGGTCTCTTGAGACAACTTGCTCGGCATCTTGAGGGTTCAGCCCCCGGGACTCATCCACCCCGCAACTTTTTTGTCCGAGCAACGATAGAGCAGTGTATGATAGGAAGCTCTCCTGCACACACCTGGATCTCTGGCCCCTTGGAGCTCATCTTCCCAAGGCAATGTTTGGTGTGTACCCGCCCGCTTCGCGGCGCGTCTCTCTGCTTTCGTTGCACCCCATCAGTCGTTTCTCTAGATATTCTCCGATGCCCTCGATGCTTTGGGGTTGTTGCACAGTTTGATGATACGATGTGTGCCGCGTGTCAGAGCTTTCCTCTCGAGGTAGACCGAATACGTTACCTATTAGAGTATGCCGGGGTCGGGCGTGATTTCATTCGGGCCATGAAATATCAGCCGAGCTCGCATCTCGCGGGTCTGGCGGGCGAGCTGCTCGCAACCAACCTTCACAAGGTCTTCGGCGAGGAGTCGTGGGATCTTATCGTTCCGGTGCCGTCATCCCCGGCGATGCTCAGAAAGCGGCTCTTCCATCCGTGCGCTGTTATGGCGAAACGGATCCAACAACATCTCCCAGGCGTCCCCCTTCGCCACGCCCTCCAACATCGAGGAGAGCGTACACCTCAAGCACGACGCTCGCACCAAGCGCGGCTACAGGGACTGGCAAACCTATTTCGGGTGACGCGCCCGCACCTAGTCACTAAAAAGCGGATTCTCCTCGTTGAGGACGTGATTACAACCGGAGCAACCGCTGCGGCCGCCGGCTATGCCCTGCGTAGCGCTGGGGCGCTATCAGTGGACATCCTCGCATTAGCTGAAGCCCGCGTGTGGCGATTGTTTCGCAGTCGGGTGTTCGCCCTCTTCCAGAGGCAGACAGCACGCATCCCCGGTGTACTGAGGTAACGTTCGGTGCTACCGTTATAGCCATGACCAAAGGGACCTCTCACACCAAATCAGCTGAAGCACTGGCTACATTCCTCGATGTGATCGCCCAACTGCGAAATCCGACCGGTGGCTGCCCGTGGGATCTCAAGCAAACTTTTGAGTCACTGCGCTCGTGTCTGATTGAAGAATCGTATGAGGTCGCTGACGCCGTAGAAGCCGGCGAAGAGGCAGTGCGTGAAGAGCTGGGTGACCTCATGTCGATCATCGCCCTCTACGCTCGAATCGCCGAGGAGAGGGGCTCCTTCTCATTCGCATCTGTAGTTGAGGGGATCACCGACAAACTTATTCGTCGTCATCCGCATGTATTCGGCGATCTGAAGGTAAGCGGAGAGGAAGAGGTTCTTAAAAATTGGGAAGCGATTAAGGAAAAGGAACGCGCCGCCCAACCCGCGAAGCCTAAGGGATTACTCGACGGACTTCCGCGGTCGATGCCCGCGCTGCAAAAGTGCCACGAGATCGGTGTGCGTTGTGCCCGTGTTGGATTCGACTGGACGACAACCCAGGGGGTGGCTGAGAAGGTACGTGAGGAGCTTGGAGAGTTCCTCGCCGAACTTCCGGATCCGGCCAATCCCTCCTCCAACGTTGCTGGAAAGCCTTTCAACAAAGCGCTGGTTTTTGAGGAGTTCGGGGACCTCCTGTTTACGCTCGCCCAGGAAAGCAGGCACTTAGGATTTAACGCCGAGGAGGCCCTTGTCGCCGCAAACGCCAAGTTCATGACCCGATTCAAGCATCTTGAGCAGATCGCAACCGAAGAGAACCCTGAAAAACCGCTTGCGACTCATACAACGGACGAGTTGGAAGCGTTGTGGCAGCAAGCAAAAAAACGCGCCGCTAAGGTTCCTTAGAGCTAGCCAGCTGCGTTATCCTGTAGGCCTTCTTCTGGCGGAGAAGGGCTTTCAAAGCCATGGTTTTCGCTTATTCGATAGATACTAGAGGTACTGTAACCCTCGGTCGGATCGAAGAAAGTTGGTTTAGCACCAGGAAAGGACATCCTACGATGTTAGTGCTCAGCAGAAGGGAAACCGAGAAAATCCTCATAGGGGATGACATCGTCGTCACGGTAGTGGAGGTCGCCCCAGGCAAAGTTCGCCTCGGGATCGACGCTCCAAGTAACGTAACGATTTTGCGCTCGGAGCTGCTTGATGATGGAGAGGACAACCGGCCTCCCAAAAAGGGTTAATCAATTTGTTTGATTGATTTCCCTAGGCTTGGATTGGGAAGGGGATTGTGGACCGCTCTTGCGCCGCAATCCCCGACCCCAACCCAAATCCGCACTACTGGTCGCCTGAATTTGTTACGGTTTCCTATGAAGCCCTTTTCTCCGCAACCTCGTCTCTCTCGATTTCTAAGACCAGGCACTCCTAGCAGCTCTGAAACAAGGGCGTCATAGGACTCAAAAACCCCATAATTTCGAAGAACTGCGTTTTTAGACCACACTGCGTAGGTTCCCCCGTCCTTTGCTTGTCGGAGAGCATCTAGTGGTATACCATTCCTGAGTCAAAAGCCGCCTCACAGCGAGGTGCACTTAACTGATAAAAAACGCATATGTTACAAGCCATGAAGACCAATTTCACCGATTACAAGGTAGCGGATATCACCCTCGCTGACTGGGGACGTAAAGAGATCGTCATCGCCGAAAAAGAGATGCCGGGGCTCATGGCTCTTCGTGAAGAGTACGGCAAGTCGCAGCCTCTCAAGGGCGCTCGAATCGCGGGCTCGCTTCACATGACTATCCAGACAGCCGTTCTGATCGAGACACTCACCGCCCTCGGCGCTGAGGTTCGCTGGTCAAGCTGCAACATCTTCTCTACACAGGACCAAGCTGCAGCGGCTATCGCGGCGGCTGGGATTCCAGTATTCGCCTGGAAGGGTGAGACCCTTGAGGAGTACGATTGGTGTCTTGAGCAGACCGTTAACTTCAACGGGAAGGGACCGAACATGATCCTCGATGACGGTGGAGACCTCACGATGCTTGTGCACAACAAGTACCCTGAGATGATGAAGGATATCTACGGAATCTCCGAGGAGACCACCACAGGCGTTCACCGCTTGTATGAGATGCTTAAGGCGGGAACCCTTAAGGCTCCAGCGTTCAACGTTAATGACTCGGTAACGAAGTCCAAGTTCGACAACCTCTACGGGTGCCGTGAGTCCCTCGCTGATGGAATCAAGCGCGCTACAGACGTCATGGTTGCGGGCAAAGTCGTTGTAGTAGCTGGATACGGAGATGTAGGAAAAGGTTCCGCTCACTCTATGAAGACACTCGGAGCTCGAGTGCTCATCACCGAGATCGATCCTATCTGCGCTCTTCAAGCTGCTATGGAAGGGTACCAGGTTGTCACCATGGAGACCGCCGCTCCGATCGCTGACATCTTCGTAACCGCTACCGGTAACGTAAACATCATCAACGAGAAGCACTTCAAGGTGATGAAGGACGAGGCGATCGTGTGCAACATCGGTCACTTCGACAATGAGATCGATATCGCTTGGCTTGAGAAGAATACGACTGAGATGAACATCAAGCCTCAGGTTGATAAGTTCGTGTTTAAGGACGGCCGCGCAATCGTCGTTCTCGCTCGCGGACGCCTTGTGAACCTCGGCTGCGCTACTGGCCACCCGAGCTTCGTTATGTCGACCTCGTTCACGAATCAGACCCTGGCACAGATCGAGCTCTTCACGAAGAAGGGGCAGTACCCTATCGGCGTGTACGTTCTTCCGAAGGTACTCGACGAGAAGGTTGCTCGCTTGCACCTCAAGAAGCTTGGTGTGCAGCTCACTGAGCTCACGGATCAACAAGCGCAGTACTTGAGCATGAAGAAGGAAGGTCCTTACAAGCCTGAGCACTACCGCTACTAAGATCCCGCCCTCATACGGGGTCGATAGTCGACCACCGTCACGACGAAGGTTGTGACGGTGGTTTTTTTATACCTAGGGCCAATCGTTGCTTCCCTGGATCGATGAAGCAATGTACGAGGGCGCGCGCTTTTGTCCACGATCCAATCCAACGCATGGGGTCCTCCCTTCGGTCGCACAGTACGTTATCTGCCCACCCTTCGTATCGAGGCGTTCTTCCCCTCTTGCATCGCCACGCACGGTCACGATGTGGCTCTAGGTCGTCCTACGGTCTAACCTGCCCCATGGTTTTCCATAAGCGCAACTTGATCTTATCCCCCACCTCATCCTAACCTCTTACCGTGTCAGCCTTCCTCGTTCACCAAGAATTATCCTACCTCGTTCTCCTCGCGGATTCGCTCGGAACGAAAACGCATTCGGCAGGGGGCGCTCCTTATCCCGTCACCGCGCCGAAGCTTGTGCACGTTGCACCCGGCGTATACGCGGCGCACGCAGGCACCCTTCAGCCGGCCATCGACATGCTCTCAGAGCTCGGAAAAGCCCTCGAGACCGCCACAACCTGGGATGCGAGTACCTCTGACATGAAAAATATCGGGGAAAGGGTGTACGCGCGTTACAAAGAGCGATTTAAATCCGACTCCTTCGACGTACGGGTAGTTGTTATTTTTACCGGCGAACGACGGCACCCGTCGGACATCGAAATGGACCGGAGCTCCTCCATCGTTCTGTGGGAGGTCGCTCGGAAGTTTGAACCTCATCACGTCACCGGTGATGTACACTTCGCGGGCAGTGTACCGCTCTCGGATCTCGCTACCAACTTTTTGGCCCAGCCACTACTCGCTGGCATGTTACAGCAAGGTCCTCTCGCCGCAGCTCATGCTCTGGTAGCGACCCATGCGGCATTGTCCAAATTGAGCTCTACGATCTCACCAGATGCGAATGTGGTTATCATCGGAGAGGACGATGAACACACAGTACTGCATGGTACCCTCCTCGATCTGGGACAGGCGGTTCTCATAAAAGGGTAACAGGGAACACTTCACAGACCGTAATGCATAGACCCAAGTCCACCTCGACATTTGATAAAAGACTTTCGCGATCCGTGGCGGCGACCTGTGCATGTTGCGCAATCCTCTACCTTGTCGCCTTTCTCTGGAACTATGAGAACAATTTCCTTATTTTTATCGCTAATGTTTTTGCACCGGCGCTCCTCCTACTCATCAGTGCAGCAACGCTCATAACGGAGCTCTATGGATACAGCAGAGGCAGAGCGCAGCTCCTCCGAGACCGCCTCGTGCGTGGATGCCTTATCTTTGTTATGCTTATCCCCACGGTAGCAGGAGAGCTTCGCAGCCATGAGCAACCCCCGCGCACGGCAAACACCCCGACCACCCAGCTATCAGTGTTGGACGTTAATCTCTTGGGACCTCGAAATGTAGCGGATGGCTTCTACGAGGAGATCGCTCGTCGTCGACCAGACATTATTACCGTGCAAGAGCTCAATCCCACCGTGGCCCAAAGGTTACTCGCTCAATTCGGAGCGACCTACATGTGCCAACACCTTGAGCCTCAACCCGGAGTTATGGGCATGGGAATCCTAGCAAAGTTTCCCTGCGTTAAACGGGAGTCTCCCCGCTTCATGCCCGGCATCGGACTTCCACAGATCGTCGACCTAACTCTTCCAGGTGGTACCACGATCGGTGTTATCAACGTGCATACCATCCCCCCTCACACCCTGCTCAAACACAAGCCCAGCGACAACGAACTTCAGCAGCTCTCGAACTCGATCATACACCGGGAAGCTTTCGTGAAAAAAATCATCGAGGATTCTCGTGCGGTAGCGACCGACGCGGCGATACTGGCGGGAGATTTTAACGCCACCGCTCGAAATCGTGTGTATCGCATCGTGCGTGAGATGGGATTCTACGACACTTTCGCTGTTGGAAGTCGGGTGAGTGGCGGCACATGGCCCGGACCGGACTTCCCTCTTCCCTCGTGGCTCGTGCGGATTGATTTCATCTTTCACAGCGCGGCACTGAGAGCACTTCACGCGGAAACACTGGCGGAGGGATATGGCTCCGATCATCGAGGGGTTTTTGCCACTGTGGCGGTCGTACAGTAGGGGTGTGCCATGTCCGCTCACCCTTACATGAGATAAACGAACGTCTGAGCGGACCCACGCCCTCTTGGAGCTTAATTGAAGAGCGCGGGATAGAGGAGTTTAAAACGAGGGATCTGCACGGTGAGGAACTCTCCATCTCTCTTTCGAAACATGTACGTGCCGTACATTGCTCCGATCGGATCAGGAATAACCGTGCTACTCGTGTACTCAAACCTCTCCCCGGGCTGAAGGATAGGTTGAACGCCTACAACGCCAGCACCATTTACCTCTCCCGTCTGCTCTCCCGCGGATTCGATAATCCAATGCCGCTCCAGGAGTTGGATGGTATCGTGAGAGTGGTTCTCAATCGTCACGGTGTAGGCGAATACGAAGGCGCCCTCCTGTGGTCGGGACTCTTCCTCTAGCGGTGTCGGTTCCACCGACACCGTGATGCTCGCGGTGGTCTCAGTGAAGGTGCTCATACCTCCGATGCTAACGAACTACGGGGCGACTGAAAAGGGAGTCAGAGCTACGATGCTGGATTAAGGCCACGTTCCATGCTACCTGACCCATACCGCCATGAACCATCCCCTTTCCAGCACCTGCGCCCCCTTACGCCCCTACCATGGGGAGTTTAAGGCCCATGAGGTCCTCCAGGAGTGCCGCAAGGTGTGGCGCCTCATTATGAGGTCCCCCCACTGGAACGGGATCCGGAGGTCCCTCTCCGGTCTCGTTTGCGAAACCAACCTATCCGGCACTGCTATCGACCTACAGGCCGATGCCATCTCTGCTGAGCTGCCTCTTGATGCCAACTACGACAAAGTGAGTGAGCTGTGCCGGTCTCTGATCTCGTGGCGTACCGGCCCCTACCAACTTGGCGAGCTCGCCCTCGATACGGAGTGGCGCTCACACATGAAATGGAATCGCGTCTCGCCTATGATCCCGCATCGCACAGGAATGCGGATTGCAGACGTGGGATGTAGCAACGGCTACTTTCTCTTCAAGCTCTCCTCCCTCAAGCCGGAGATCGCCATAGGGTTCGATCCGATTGAGCGGTGCTGGCTACAGTTTGCACTCCTTCAATCGATCATGCGAGTTCCGAATCTCGCCTTCCTCCCCATGGGCATCCTCGCTCTCGACGCGTTCCCAGCTTTCTTTGATTTCATTCTCTGTATGGGAGTGATCTACCATCAGCGAGACCAAGCGCTGGCCGTGCAGAAACTCTACGATGCGACCCGTCCGGGTGGACACGTGCTTCTCGAAAGCCTCGTGGTTCCGAGCGAAGCCCCTCTCACCATCATACCTCCGGATCGCTACGCCAAGATGAGGAACGCATGGACCATTCCATCCGCCGCATCTCTCAAGCAGCTCTTCCTTAACGTAGGATTTCATGATGTGGAGGTGCGATCATTTGGCGCACTCACGACCTCTGAGCAGCGGCGCACTGAGCTGGCGCCCTTTGAAAGTTTGTCAGATTTCCTAGACCCTCACGATCCTTCACGCACGATCGAGGGACACCCTGCGCCCCATACCGCCGCGGTGATCGGCCGGCGTTAGTAATCCGCTCCGATTAACAACTCTTCGATGCTCACATCGAGCGCCTTCGCGAGCTTTGAGATAGCTCCGATACTGATATTCTGCTTCCCGTGCTCAACTGCGCTAATATACGCGCGATCGAGGTCTGATGAGGTCGCAAGCTCCTGCTGGCTGAAGCCGCGAAGCTTTCGATACTCATGAACTGAGTGTCCTAGCTTTCGCAGGAAGAGCCCAAGGGAATTCTCTGCGTTTAAGAGACCACATACCTGTCGAGCAGAGATCACCGCATGTTGAGGATCCGGGGCAAAAGCATCGGCGTTCACCGGTCCCACAAGCTCGGGGTGCATGAGGAATGCGGCACCTCCGAGGATAACCTTCGGAGCTGGATTCAACTTCTTCAACTCCTGCACTAACTTGCTCGCAACGGGTACAAGCCCGGTGAGTGAACACGACACACACACAAGGTGCGCTCCTCGAGCTTTTGAGAAGGGAACAAGATGATCCGTCGGAACGTCCGCGCCAAGAAAGTCCACCTCCCATCCATCGACCGACAGAAAGTCGGCAACCGCCTGTGCTCCGATAAAATGCTGGTCACCCTCTACAGAGCTCACGACAGCTTTGAGACCAAGCTTCAGGCGGGTCTTGAGTAGTCCTTTGAGGCGGGTCATCTGTCGCAAGGTGATCTGTGTGGCGATGTGCTCCTGTGGGATGGAGACCTCGCCCTTGTGCCAACGGGCACCGATGTCGACCTGCACCGGCATGAGAACTTCCAGATACAGCTTTGAGGGAATGACCCCACTTGCAAGCCCTTGGTCCAAAACCCGCTGGGCTTCGTCGGCGTTACCGTCCAAAACCGCCGCCGCGTACTCCTCTCTCAGCTTAGAAAGTATGTCCGAGACCACAAAATCACCTTGCCTATTTGTTATATGCAAAACCATTGTAACATCTGATGCCTAAACACACCAGCAAATGCTCTTGTATTGTGTAAATAAAACAGCCCTTCCTAAATTCAAAAAAATGAAGGTTTTTCAGTGGGTTAAGTCACTGCCCGGCCTTGATTCGCCATAACGAGGTCATATGCCCTCGTTGCGCGACCACTTTCAAATATTAGGACTAACGGAGGAGGCCTCACTCGAGGATGCCCTGGCGTCCTACAAGGACCTCATTCGCGTATGGCACCCCGATCGATTCGGACACGATGGTCG
Organism: Pseudomonadota bacterium; assembly: GCA_041178185.1. Taxonomy (GTDB): domain Bacteria; phylum Bdellovibrionota_C; class UBA2361; order UBA2361; family OMII01; genus OMII01. Next base: position 21,013 of record JBEGVS010000052.1, on the reverse strand, counting down.
GCTTCGACGAAAGGCTGAGGAGCATACGAGCCGCCTCAATGTAGCCATGGCCGAGGTTCGGGAGTTCTTCAAGAATCCCTCCGCACCCCGCTATCGAGCTGAGCCAACGCGACAGGAGCGCCGAGCCCCGCCCCCATCCGCTCGCGTGACGCCATCACTCGGCATGAGCTTGGCGGTTCACCAACGAACAAACGTCTCCTTCACTCAGTTTGTGTGGGGAGCTCTCCTTCTCTATCTCGGTTGGTATCTGTCGATAGAACATCAAGGCTCCACAGGGCGCGTAGCCCTTGGCATTGCGTTGAGCGGCTACGGTTTCTCAACAGCGCTCGTCGGTGTAACGCTACTCTGCTTCAAAAGACCCTTTATTTACCTGACGAATTCCTCAGTCAGCATGCTTGGCAGTCCAAGTATTCCGATCGGGGCCATCGCCAGTTCACACATCGTCGTTACCCCAAAAGGCTCGCTGTTCACGCTGCAAGCGTCCCCAGCGTACGTAAGAGCGTCCCCTCTTCCACTCAGGTTGTGGCTTCACCTAAGGTATCTTCTCCGACGGACACACTATGAAGTGAGAGCTTCTTCCCTCGACACCCATCCAGCCCTGATCATACGCACCATGGAGCTTTTGGCCGCACAGGACGCGGTGCATCCCCAGGCACCACACCAACCCAGCAACTCTTGGGGCTATTACGCCGCCCTGCTCTCTGTGCTGGTTCTCGCAGTTCCCGCGATTCGCATTTTGGCTTACGGCACCCTGCCACCATCCAGTATCCTACCCTACATCGTACTCTTCGCCCTGCTACGAACCTTCTCTGTGATTACAACGGTTGTTCTAGCCCCTCAAAGGTAGCCCGCTCCACCGATTGAAACCTGGGGTAATACTGGGTATATAAGAGAAAAAGCACCCAACGGTGCCTCTTTTGCGGACCGATTACAGCCTCTCAAGCGTCTAGTACAGAGAGACCCAGTTCTTGGTTCTTGGGCCGCTCTAGCTCAGTTGGTAGAGCAACGCATTCGTAATGCGTAGGTCGGGGGTTCGACTCCCCTGGGCGGCTCCAGTTTTCTCACTCGGCGTTCTCGCCCAGGGGCTGCCGCCCCTCTCGCCCCTCAACGGGGCTTCACCCTTTTTTACACTCGCTTTCCTTCTTTTCTACCTATTCGGACTTGTTCGATCCGTCTTGAAAAAGCGGTGACTCGCCTACGGGCATGCCGTATGCTTTGCGGGCGATTCACCTAAGTGGCTTACTTAATCTGCACGTCATCTCATCATGCTCTCACAAAAAATTCGGTCATTGATACAGTCAGTCATGCTCACGATAGCTTCAGTCGTCGTGATTGGAATCGCAGGCGCTCATGAATGTTTGGCGCAGGAGAAGTTCAGGGTTGGGGCTGCACTTCCATTAACAGGCGTGATTGCTGAGGTTGGTGTAGCTGCTCGGAATGGGATTGAGTTGGCGAGAGAGCAACATCCTGAACTATTCACCAACTTGGAGTTTGTTTATGAAGACTCTCAGTGGGATCCAAAGTCTGCGGTAGCTGCATTCAATAAGCTCGTTCAGATTGACAAGGTATCGTTGGTATTTAACTGGGGGAATCCAACAAGCGAGGCTGTTGCACCACTTGCAGAGGCAAGAAAGATACCGCTGCTTGCGCTGAGTCTTGATCCATCTTGTGCAAGAGGGCGCAACTACGTCATCAGATTTACTAATCCATCTGCTGATTTTTCGAAGCGATTGGCTCAGTATATCAAAGCGAAGGGGTACAAAAAGCTCGGTGTTGTACTAGCTCAAAATACTTACGTTCAGGGATTGCTAGAGGGACTCAAAGCAAACTTAGGAAACGAGCTGAACGTGACAACTATCGCTACTTTCAATCTCTCAGACATGGATTTCAGATCGACGGTTCTTAAGGCTAAGGCTGGCTCATTCGATGCATTGGGCGTATTTCTTATATCTGGGCAAGTCAGCGCGTTCTATCGGCAACTGAAGCAGCAACAGGTGACAACACCAACGTTTGGAACGGATTTCTTCGAGAGTCCTGTGGAGATTCAATCGGCTGGTGGTGCTATGGAGGGCGCAGTTTATCCTCATCTTGGTATCAGCCCTCAGTTTGAGGCGCAGTACAAGGAGAAGTACAAAAATGATTACCAAATCGCTTATGCAGGTAACGCATACGACTTGGCGATTATGCTTGGAACTCTTTTCAACTCAGCTTCTTCTGGACTTAGTTCTGAGAAGATTCTGGAAACTCTTAAGAGCGATAAGTCTTCGCTTGTTGGAGTTACTGGCGCTGCCAAGTATCAACATAGTAGCGACGGAGATTCATACTTTGAGTTTCCAATTCAGTTGAAGAGAGTGGAAAACGGCGGCTTTCTTCCTATATCGGAATAAGACGTTTGAGTCAGTTTTGTGTCAGTTCAAAAGTTAGCGGCTGACGTCGTTGCGAAAGGCTGACTTCCACCCTAATTTTCAGCGGATTGGGACAATCACTCCATTCTTGACCCGTCGGTCGGGAGCTCGACCCTCTTGGGCGGGCCGGGCTTGCTGCTGAGGGTTGCGGCAGCGGGGCGCCAGTTGCTGATTTCCCTCTGCGGACTATGGCTGGCGGGCGGGATGTGTCCAAGAACTCCATCGATCCCCCGAACTTGCCACGAAGCGCGAGCCACCTTCTCAGCCGCATGACACGTGAGAATCTACGGGCGCAGTGCTATGGCCGCATAATCGATGTGCATGGCGGAGTCATATAACTGAAAAAAAGACACAACTACCCCGGCATACTGCTCGGCAGATGCACCGTGGAACTAGCCCTGCCCAGCCTCTGCTTTGAGAAATCGAGCTGCAAGATTCACCATGAGACTAAAAGATCCTCCACTATGATGGTTGCTCAATCCTTGAACAGCACTCATTTGAGCACCGTGATCAAGCTGGTACCAATTCTCAATCGCCTCAACGCTCTTGAGCGTAGTCGCAAGCAGGTGGGCATCTTTCGATATGAGAATATCAAGGTCTCTTCCGTAAATGCTGCTACGGGCGTCTACGACCCATTTTTTGAAAAACTCGGGAAGGGTCTCAAAAGCTTGGTTCATCTCAGCTTTGAACGCCGCATCCTTTGCTTCCTTCTCAGCCACTCGCTCTGGAGTCCAGTATCTCTTGTAAGCCTCATCAAGCTCAGCGTGGTACGCAGCCACGACACCTTCCATCGTATCTTTGTGCGATACGACCATCGTTTGGCTATTAAACTTAAAGACGACTGGGCAATTATGCTCTTGCATGAGCTGAACCGCGTCCCCTGCGGTGTGGTCTATCGAATCACCAGCCATCGGCTTTAGAATCTTCACATTAAGATCGGCCGCTTTTTGGGCGATCTTAGCAATCTCCTCTTCCGAGAAATCTTCCTTTTGCAGCACTCCTTTCCTGGCCGAGATCAGTGCATCACTTCCTTTCGAAGAACTAAGGTCTGCCTCCGTGTCTTGAGGTCCCTTACCATGATTAGTGGTGCCCCTGTCGTCTGATGATGCTCCAGCCATACAAATAATCCCCCGCAACCAAAGCCAATGATGCGGCGTGCTCGTTTTGGCCCGCCGATGAAGCATGGTTATGCTGATCCATGCTATAGATGCATCATAGCCCGTGGTTCCATTCTATCCTCGAATATTTCCGCAGTCCTTCTGACCATTCCCTGTAAACAAGCGTTGAGAGCTCCCTTCGGGTCAGAGCTACAGCACACCTCCTTGGGATCGCTACTATTTTTATCCCCCGCTGCTGTAGCGACCGTGAAACCTCGGTGTCACGGCCTGCACCTGTCAGTTCGTATCTGTACAATCGTAGGGGGGTGTGGCTTTCGAGTCGCCGCTGTGAGCTTAGAATCTCTGGCGAAACCCTGGCACCTAGCTCTCTGTATACGTTCCAGCGCCCCTATGGTTTAGGTAGAGTGATCGAAGCAAGCGCTCGTATTGCGACCCATTCTTCAGATGCGCACACGATACCAAGACAGGTGTGCCCCTCCTTTACTACTCAGTTTAGGGACGATACTCTCATCCCTTCGATTTTTGCTCCGACGCACAGTAAACGCAGGGAAGCTGTATGTATCAACCAGGCAAGGGTGTTCGGGAGTTCGACGAACGTCTCGGCGATGCGATCCACAAGGGAATTCAGGTCGGAGACTTCCTGTCTGGAAGCTTCCCCAAGGGAGCCTCTGTTCGCCTGCCACCACATGGTGATGGAGGGGCGCACTATGACTACGCACGACAGGGACATCCCGGAGGGGCTCATGTCGAATCAATCCTCGCCAACCTGGAGATGGGAAACCACGCGCTCTGTTTCTCTGATGGTATGCGGGCGATATCCGCGGCCACCGAGGTAGTGGTACGACCTGGCGACACGATCGTAGCCCACTCATCGATGTACGGAGGGAGCATTCGATATCTTAATTCGCTCGCCGAATGGGATATCAACGTGCAGTGGATGAATCTCGCAGATAGTGCCTCTGCTCTGTACATCTTGGATTACCAGCCAAAGGTCGTTCTCCTCGAGTCCGTATCGAATCCCCTCTTGCAAGTGCTCGATATGGGAGCGCTCATGCGCGTCGCTGCTCGGGCCGGCTCGCATATGATCATCGACAATACGCTTGCCACCTCGTACGGCTGCGTTCCTCTCGATATCGCTCGTCAAAATGGCTTCAAAAAACTGATGGTCGTGTTGAGCATCACGAAGGGATACACCGCGGGGATGCTGGGTGGGGCTGTTGTTACTGACAGTCAGGAACTTGGCGAGAAGCTGTTCCGATATCGGCAATCCAGAGGGGGCAATGCTAGTCCTAACGACGCTGCAGAGTATTCGAAACAAATCGAGAGCATGCACGTTCGTATGGAGCGGCTCTCTGAGAATACGCAAGCGCTGGTGCAGTTCCTCAAATCTGAAACTCAGAACGATGGAATCGAGGTGCTCTACCCTGAGAACATCGGCGTAGACACCCCTGGCAACACATCCGCGTACCTCATGCGGCCCCCTGGGGTTTTTACGCTTCAATGTCGGCTGCCGGTCGGTAGCTATGCAGCGCTGGTGCGTCACTTTGACGACAAGCTTATCCGGTCAAACAGCTTCAACGGTTCGGTGGCGCAATTCAGCGAGTCAACGAAACAATCCCACGGTAGCGTGAAAGACGGTGCTCAAAAGCTATCCGCCGGGATAACGGAGCAACTGCTTCGAATCTCTCCAAGTTCAACCTATGGCCCGAAAACCATCGTCGGGAAATTTGAAGAGATCATTGAGAGCTGGCAAAAGGACGTATCTACGGCGAGCTAGGCCGAGACTATTCGCATATATTTTGTCGGCTTGGGGGTTCTCACCTTCGCTTGGTCTGGGCAGCGCGTTTCCCCTCGAAAAGGGTTATTCTGAAAAATGATCGGGATTTGGTGTGGGAATGCGCCGATTCCTAAAGCACCCGCTCCCCCCTGCCGACCCTCCCCATGGGGCGAGAGAACCCCATTTACAGTGGATGTCGTTACCGCCATCCCCGACGCAAAAGGAGTTGCGTATGAGCGTATCAGGACTAAGTGGATATAGCCTTTCATGGGTTCAACAGCGCGGAATTGTTCAAGCGCGGAAAGATACCCACGCTGAGGATAAGTCCCGAAGAGCATCAAACGATCTTCAGCTCATTCAACAAGAAGCATCTCATGAATTTTCTAAAGACGAACTCAAGCGGATGCGGAGTTTCATGGCAAGTATCGGTGAGAGGGTCGAATCAATCGACGTGATCATCAACAATTTTGAACGTATCGATACGAAGAGAAAGGGAGCTATCACCGCAGAACAGGTGAATGAGTTCGAGAGATCCTCGAGCGAAGCGGCCGTTGCTCCTCAACCGATCCTGCTCGATCAGAACGACACCATTACTCCGATGGCTAAGGCTCCGATGGAGAGCTACCTCAACAAATACACAGCCGAGGTGCAACAAAAGAGCTCAACTTTTGAACGCAGCGAATAGCTCGGCTAGAGGTAAGGGGAAAGGTTCCGTATCCCGCAGCGTCCACCATCAACCTCTGCGTCTCCCGCAGCTGTCGTTGCCTGGCGAGCAGGGCGACTGAGGGCGGTCGCCCCCGATCTCAGTGTTGCGTACTGCGAAGGTCTTTCACGCCACGCGATATTGTGGCGACCAGACATGGTCGCCCTTGCGTTTTTTGGGTATCTACGCCCTGTTGGGTCAAAACTCATCAACTGCTCGCCACCGGACCCTTTTTGACCACCCTGCTAGTGTTCGGTATTTCTTTACAAAATCATGCTTCCAACCCTTAAGCCGTAAAAATCGCTTTGTGGACAGGTAGCTACCTTGATATACTGTTGGTATCTGGTGAATTTGTAGGAGGCATCACGGTCCACCTTATCGAAAACAGAACGTCTGATTCGCGACATCAAGGTCCTGCCTGCGCTCTGCAAACCTCCGCTCTTCTCAAAATTCCGTCACCGCTCAGCTATCAATTTACCGTCACTGTAGTTAGTCTACTTTCCTGTAAACCTATTGGAGGACCCCGCAACCTATGAAGAAAAACCTCGCTGTAGTTGGATCCACGAAGGATGAGTCGTTGGCCGTATCAAAGCGAATTGTTGAGGCCTGTGAAGAGGTCAAGGCAACCGAGGTCGTGGTTCTCGATGTCGCGTCAGTGGCGGACTTCGCCGACTATTTTATCGTAGCGAGTGGGCGATCAGATCGGCAGGTACAGGGCATCACCAACAAGGTCATCGAGGAGCTCGCGAAGCTCGGCATTCGCCCCCTTTCCGTCGAGGGATACCAAGATGGGCAGTGGGTGCTCATAGATTGTGGCGATGTAGTAGCGCACGTGTTCTACGAGCCTGTGCGCTCAGAGTATGATCTTGAGAGTCTGTGGATGCGAGCGCGCAAGCTCGACATCGTACGAGCGGCTTAAAGAACCTCGCTCGCCTTTTCACCTGGGTTTGGAAAAGGTACAAATCCTGATGGCGTTAGAGGATATAAGGGCGGCCAGACCCCCCCTACGGGACCTCTCCTTTTCGCGCTTGGTCAGTAGGGCCCCGCAACGCTCAACTCCGTTCTATTTCAACACCCATGAGCGCGACCCAAACCGATGAGTGCTCATACCGGTAATTCAGGTCATGTCCTTATTCGCGGTTTTTAGTCACCTAAAAAGGGGTAACCCTTGTTCTGCCTAGCTCATCATGTCACGATCAGGGGCCAGTTATTTGTTAATGTACGCAGAAGGAACCATGTACCACGGAGACCTTGAAAATAAGAACGAGCCTTTCAGCTTCATAAATATCTTTAAGCAGGGCGTATTTTGGTCAGTTCACCTCGCCTGCCTTGCGGTGATTTGGGTCGGCTGGAGTTGGGCCGCCGTGGCGGTGTGTATCGCGCTCTACGTTATACGCATGTTCGCCATCACTGGTGTTTACCACCGCTATTTCTCTCATCGCTCCTACGACACGAGCCGGGTTTTTCAATTCCTTTTGGCGGTGCTCGGCACAACGGCGGCACAGAAGGGTCCAATTTGGTGGGCTTCCCATCACCGTCACCACCACCGCCACTCCGACACCGAGGAGGATATTCACTCACCTGTCGTTCAAGGTATCTACTTCTCTCATATCGGTTGGGTGTTGAGCTCCCAGTTTGTTGAGCCCCGACTTGATCTCGTGAAGGACCTCACCAAGTACAGAGAGCTGCGTATTCTCGAGGCCTTCAACGTGGTCCCAGCCATACTACTTGCTGTCTGCACTTTCTTCCTTGGGATCTATCTACAGAATGCTCATCCAGAGCTTGGAACAAACGGTTGGCAGATGCTCGTATGGGGCTTCTTCATCAGTACCGTACTGCTCTACCACGGAACGTTCTGCATAAACTCCTTCACGCACCTGATCGGAAAGCGCCGTTTTCCATCAACCGACCACAGCCGCAATCACTGGTTCTTAGCTCTCATTACCCTTGGTGAAGGGTGGCACAACAATCACCACTACTACCCAGGTTCGGAGCGCCAAGGATTCTACTGGTGGGAGATCGATGTGTCTCACTACATCTTGACGGTGCTCTCCTGGTTCGGCTTGGTTTGGAATCTCCGTGTTCCGCCACAGCGTGTCTATGAGGCCGCCGGAAAGCTCTCATAATCTGCTCTCTGCATGAGGGGAGTCATCGCGACATACATCGTCGCCGTGTACTCTCACACTCATAGAACGTAGGGGAGGCTATTACACAGCTCACCCTGAGTAATGGACGATTGGATTGCTACTTCGCTCGTCGAAGTAGTTTGGCTCCCCAGTTGGTTCAATCATTAGATTGAACCGTTCGGTAGAGGAACCAAGCCGGGAACGCTTACGATACTGCCGAGATAGTAAGCACCGGAGGTCTAATGAACTCTACGCTCGGAACCCGACTATAACTGGTGGTCGGGTTTTTTTTACCTCCGTGCCGGACACATGAGCGAACGTGACCGACGATGAAGCCGATAAGCTGACAATCAGGGAACCATACCTTCCCTACAGCCAATCTCTTGCGCTGGGACTCACGACGCTCTGGTTTATCTATCTTTGCGCAGAGATCGTACAACCCTTTTTTTCGGTGCTAGCGTGGTCCCTTGCCCTCGCCGTCATCTCCCACCCTGTCTCATCATGGCTGCAAGAGCGGGTTCGTAATCGGTCACTCGCTTCTTTTCTCTCCCTTACCGTGACGGCGGTCGTCATCTTTGCTCCATCTCTCTGGATACTACGTGTTCTTATTAACGCGGCCGCGGAGAATATCGCGGGTATCATTCAGGAGTCCGGCATGAGGTTATGGCTCGACCCCGCAACCGCTCCTCCCCGACTAGCGCCGCTCTTACTATGGCTCGACCAATCGCTTCATCTGCAACAGGTTGTCACTGATTTCATTTCGTCCGTAGCGCAACGGCTACCTCAACTCGTCACCATGTCGCTTGTTGGGCTCGTGCAAATTTTGTTAGTGCTCTTCACAACATTTTTCTTCATTCGAGATGGAGAGCTGTTCTTTTCCTACCTCAAGTGGGGAGTGCCCCTTCCGCCACACCAAACGGAGAAGGCGGTATTTCGGGTTCTCGATACCGTTCATGCGTGTTTGTTCGGCGTCGTGCTTATGGCTATCCTTCAGGGAAGTTTGGGAGCTGCGATATTTTGGTGGCTGGATCTACCTCAGCCTGCTCTGTGGGGCGTTGTCATGGGGTTGCTTGCAATCGTCCCCTATCTCGGAGCATTTGTAATCTGGGTTCCTACCGCTGTTGTGCTCGCGATGCACGGTAGGTGGGGGGATGCGGTGGTGCTTGTAGTGTGGGGAGCTATTGTGATCGGATTGGCCGATAATGTTCTCTACCCGATCCTTGTGGGCAAGCGTCTTCACTACCATACCCTTCTGATCTTTCTCTTTCTACTGGGAGGCGTGTTCGTATTTGGGAGCGCTGGTATCGTGATGGGGCCGATGATCCTGAGTGTGACGCATGGTCTCATCGCATTGTGGCAACACGAGGAAATTAATCAGGTCCCTGTTCCGCAGGACTCAGGTGAGCAACCAACCGTGATGCAATAATGTGCGTCACGGTTGGTTTGTGCGATGTCGAAACTAATGTGCCGCAGGCTGCTCCGATGGGGTCTCCCCTCGGCCTCGACCTACCGGCTTTTCAAGTTGTGGCTGAGGGGCTCCCTGCTGTACCTGAATACGTCGCGCCTGTTGCCGAGCTTGCTCGGTTTTTGGCAACGATACGGTTAGCACCCCTCGATCGAAATTTGCCTGTATCTGGTTCTCCTGCACCTCGGCTCGCAACGGAATGCGTCTCTCAAAGGAACCGTACCGCCACTCTGAGAAGCGGACCCCTCGCTCCTTAGACTCTCGCTTCTCCTCTTTTTTCTCCCCTTTCAGGATGAGGTAGCCCGGTTCATAGATTACCTCTACATCGCTCTCGTTCATTCCGGGCAGCTCAGCCTGAACACGGATCTCGCGCTCATCCTCGGACAGGGATACCTCCGGCTGAAATTCCCGTTGCCGCAGGGCAGGGCTACCGATTGGCTCCCAGACGTCCTGAAGAGCTGAGTTAATAGCTCGTTGCATCTGCCGGATGACTGGGGAGAAATCATCCGAGAAGAATTCTTGTGGGATAAGAGAATACTGACGGCGTGGCATAGAGACCTCCATAGGTATACATACTTTTGTTCGGGTTCATTCCCGTACCAGGAGGGTAGCTTTGAACGTGCGAGCTGCTCATGATGATTATCATTTGTGGGCCTGCCGCAGAGGTCGCTTGCGTGACGGGTAACGGTCCCGTCAACGCTCTTAAGGATTAGGATGACGACAAGGAGGAGGTCTTCGCGCTACGAAACGCTATAGGACACACGGCTAGACACCTTGGGTCAAGGTGACCTGTCGGTGACACGAGGAGCAATTTTCATAAATGGGATAGCGCTCTTGACTCGTCAACACGTTGAGCGGCTTGTGGCAAGCGGGACAGTCAATCGATGCCGATACGATCTTGGTCTTCACTCGCAAGGTGTAGACGGTCATAAGTGGAGTAACCACGAGAAGCCCGAGGGGCACCAAAACAAAGTGAGCACCGGGAATCAGCACACACAGTGCGGTTGCACCAAGACACTTGAGAGCGGTAAGCCATGCTCGCTTCACACGCCCCTGCTCACTAAACTCAAGCACCTCCATCGTACCGTTGGTGGTCGATTGGTTACTGGTGGCGAGGATCGTACGGGTGTGTTGCGTGGTGTGATGCATGCGTGGTTTGTAACATCTTGCACAGGAAGAACGCCAGGTACACGAGAGTTTTTCGCGATGACTACGGCTCTAGCTCAACGGTACTTGGCACACGACCGTTCAAGAGATCGTGTTCCAATTTCTGCCATACGAGGTATCGTCTGCGCCGCTCTGGGCTCGTGGGTTGATAGCTCTTGCGTGGAGGCTCCTGAGTAAAATCTCGCACGGACATTCGCTTTTCGGCATAAAGCAGTGCGGCAAGAGCAGCACCACGAGCGGTAGCCTCTCGGGTCGGCATTCGATGGAGGATTCTACCGGTCAGATCGGAGATGTACTGTAAGAGATAGTCGAGCTCCGAACCACCGCCGGTTACTACGATCTCTTTGTTCTCTTCGGGGCCAAGAAGACCTTTATCCTGGAACTCCTCAATCATTCGTACAATGAGATTACCGACGTTCTCGACGATCGCGCGAACTCGGTCTGCGGCGGTAGCTCCTGGTTTGCAGAAGAGCGCATTCGGTGTTCGTTCGGGATACCATGGGGGGGACGGGCGATGGTTGACGAAATAGGCGGTAGCGCTCGCCTCTCGATTTTCTTGATAGGATCTCTCGCACATCTCGTTGAGCTCCGAAATATCCCGGCACCACCCTCGACGAACGGGCTCCATAAGAACGGTGCCCGTTATGGGTGAGGTAATCTCAACGATGTACTCCTTGCGAATCTTTCCTGTCTCGCGGTCCTCTCGGGAGTAGAGAACGCTGGTCATCAATCCCGTGCGTTGCACTATCCGTTCACCGGTCTCCACAACAAGCGACGCGATAGTTCCGAGATTGAGGAGCGCGTATCCGGCTGAGCCTGGGCGACCCAGCACAGCGGCCTGCTGATCGCCAAGGAGTGCTACGATCGGAACTCCCTCAAAGGTGGCATAGGCACTGAGGGAGGGACGAATAGGCGCAAGACGCGCCGTATCAACCTTAAAGTCACGACAGAGGGAGTCACTCCAAGCCCCGGCGGATATCGCATAGAGCATCGTGCGCGCGGCCATAGTTTCCTCAGTTGCGAAGATCTGCCGAGCGCTGAGTCTGTAGAGAATAAAGGATTCGAGGGTGCCAACTTTCACGGAAGGCTCAAGGAACTTACGCTGCAGGAGATGAATCTTTCCCGCTGCGAAATTAGGAATGGTTGGAAGGCCCGTCAGTTCGGAGATACGCTCCGCGTGAGGACCGAAGCTTTGAATAGTGGGAAAGGTGCGTGTGTCGGCCCACGTTATCACCGGATGAAGGGGAACTCCGTCTGATGCTCGCCAGGCAAGCACCCCGGAGCGCTGCACCGCGAGGCCAGCCGCTTCAATCTTGGAATCGTTGTCATTTGCCCACTGTTTCGCTTTGAGAACTATCTCCACAACCGAGGAGAGAAGCCCCTCGGCGTCCTGCTCCACGGAGCGCTCCACCTCTACTCGTGGTGGCACTGGCGCGGTGAAATCTGCAACGGTTCGACCGCAAGCATCGACGAGAAGCCCTTTGGTGGAGCTGGATCCCTGGTCGATTCCTAGATAGAGGGGACTACTCATAGCGCTCTTATGCAAAGAGAGGACATTCGCCTCGATACGCTGCGTTCTTCGACGTTTCCCCTCCTGCACTCCCAGGCGAGGTGTTTTCGGAAACCCCTCTAGTGTCCCACGGAGAGAGGCCCCAAGCAATCGAAGTTACTCGGTTATTTGCCAATATCCCTAGTAGTACCAAGGCTTTACATTTATCTCATTTACCCGAACAATAGGGGTGTCCATTTCGCTAGGGGTGTTCATGAACAGAAAAACATATCTCGCTGACAAGGTAGTGCAGGGCGCCGAACGGATCACCCGGGATGAGGCGCGCGAGATGTGGAACCTCTTTGACTTTACTGAGCTCGCCACGGTCGCTCAGGCAGTTCGGCTTCGACACAATCCCGGCACTACGGTGACCTACCTGATCGATCGCAACATCAACTACACCAACGTCTGTAACTCGGATTGCTCGTTCTGCGCATTTTATCGACACAATCCGCGCGACCCAGAGGCGTACGTTCTCTCTCGCGAGACGATGGCTGAGAAGGTCAAAGAGGCAAAGGATCTTGGCGCAACACGTATCCTGCTTCAGGGCGGGCACAACGATGAGCTCCCCTACTCGTTCTATCTCGATATGATCGAGTGGCTTCATACAACGTTCAAGATAGATCTCAACGCCTTCTCTCCCTCTGAGATCCACCAGATGACCCTGGTTTCCGGAAAAACGGCAGCAGAGGTTCTCGCGGATCTCAAAGCGGTCGGATTGCACGGTCTTCCAGGAGGAGGCGCAGAGATCCTTGATGACGAGGTTCGCAAGCGCATCAGCCCGAAGAAGATCTCAGCAGGTCGATGGATCGAAGTTATGGAGGAGGCGCAAAAGCTCGATCTGGTTACCACCGCCACGATGGTGATCGGATTTGGAGAGACCCTTGAGCACCGCATCAATCACCTTGAGCGACTGCGCGATCTTCAAGACCGATCACTCGCGGCAGGCCATCCTGGTTTTAATCTCTTCATCTCGTGGACGCACCAGTTCAACGATCGAACATCGCTTGGCCGAAGCCGCCACGTCGCCAAGTACGGCGCCGGTGCTGTTGAGTATCTCAAGAACGTAGCCTTCTCGCGCATCTTCCTCGACAACATCCAGCATCATCAATCGAGCTGGCCTACCTGCGGCGCTCATGTCGCAGAGATAGGGCTCCACTCAGGATGTGACGATATCGGCAGCACGATGATGGAAGAGAATGTCGTCTCTCAAGCCGGTGCGCCGACGGCATCAAAATGGTTTATGAGTCCGGAAGAGTTGGAGATGCACATCCGCCAAGCTGGCTTTGTGCCCGCTCAACGCGACAGCGCTTTCACTATTGTAAGGAGTAGTTCTGATGAATTCGCACAAGAAACGATCCCTCACGGGATTGAAGCCAACGGGTAACCTCCACCTTGGAAATTACCTTGGGGCGCTCAAACCGGCGCTCGAGCTTTCGAAGACATACGAATGTATTTACTTCATCGCGGATCTGCACTCACTCACCCAAAGCAGAGACCCACAGGCGCTCGCTAGCCAAACACTGGATCAGGTCGCAACGTGGCTTGCACTTGGGCTCGATACCGAAAAACACACCCTCTTTCGACAGTCTGACGTGCCAAGCGTCACGGAGCTGTCGTGGTACTTGAGCTGCGTGACGGGTCATGGGCTTTTAGAGAAAGCGCACGCGTTCAAGGACGCCGCCGCTAAGGGGCAAGAGGTCAACATGGGAACCTTCTCGTACCCCGTGCTCATGGCCGCGGATATCTTGTTGTACGACACGGATATCGTCCCCGTTGGAAAGGACCAAAAGCAGCACGTGGAGATGGCGCGCGATATGGCCGGATCGCTCAACGCCGCGTACGGTGAACTGCTCAAGCTTCCTGAGCCCCTCATTCAGGAGGAGGTTATGACCATTCCTGGACTCGACGGCCGAAAGATGTCGAAGTCGTATAGCAACGAGGTTCCGCTCTTCTGCGACGAGAAGAGCATGCGCAAGAAGCTCATGTCTCTCAAGACGGACTCAACGGGCTTAGAGGAACCGAAGACCCTCGCCGGCACAACGGTAGGCGAATTGTACGCCCTCTTCGCGACACAGGCGCAGTACGAGGACCTCGCCGCTCGTCTCGCCAAGGGAGGCATGGGTTGGGGACACGCAAAAGAGGAGCTCTTCGTAGCGATCAACGATCATGTCAAGGAGATGCGCGATCGGTACAACGCGTACCGGCAGGATGAGGCTCTTTTGCACAGAGAGCTCGCCAAGGGCGCCGAAAAGGCGCAGGCTGTTGCGTCTCAGACAATTAAACGGGTAAGGCACGCTGTTGGTCTCCGATAGTACTTGTACCACCCTTAGTCGTCCCGAATGGGAAGCCAGGCGCAAAGCGCATGTGGCGCGAGTATCCCCATGGGCCGATGATCGGGTCGCTCGCTCAAGTCGCGATGTTGCCAACCCCGTCTACGACTTCCTCTTTGACTACTATCCCTTTCGCCCCTCGCATCTCAAACGATGGAGTCCGGGAATCGGCATCACGCTCGGAGGCGCATCCCCTGAAGAGCTCGATTGGGCGGAGGACTTCTCGGTAGACCAAGAGGGTGCATATATCTCGCCGCTATCATTTCCTGAGCGAAGGAGGCCCTTCCTAGAGTGGGCGCGTAAATACCTCACCGGGATCGCCGATCGCGCTCCTCTGTTTAGCTGTTTCGGACTGCATGAGTGGGCGATGGTGTATCGCTGCGATATCCCTCGCCATAACAAAGTTCCTCTACGACTTCCGGCTGAGGAGATCAACGCAATCGTTGAACGGTCCGACCTACGATGCACCCACTTCGACGCGTTTCGTTTCTTTACGCCCGACGCGGTTCCCCTTAATAAAAATAAGCTCTCACGTGAAGCATCTACCGAGTTTGACCAACGAGCCTGCATCCATGTAACGATGGACCTCTATCGATTCGCTCACAAGATCGCGCCATGGTGCTCAAGCGAGCTTATCGCCGATACCTTCCTTCTTGCTGCGGATGCCCGAAGGATCGATATGCGGGCGAGTCCTTACGATCTGAGAGACCAAGGGTTTGAGCCGATTCTGATTGAAACCACTGCAGGTCGTGAGGAGTACATCCATGAGCAACGCAGGCTCGCAGAGCTGGCGGTTCCTTTACGGAACAGACTTATCACCTGCTATGAGCAGCTTATCGGGGCGTATCAAAAGCCCTCACTTGGACCCGATCTCACCGCTGCAACGGTATAGCGAACACAAGCTCCTCTAGCTCTTTGCCACTCATACTCATCACCCTCTTCTCTGCGATGACGGTCCCTCCCAGCGATTGAGCGATCTTTACGCTCGCAACGTTGCGGTGATCAACCTCATAGGTAAAGCCATTCACGTCGAAGTGCTCTTGCGCAAACGTCACAAGGGCGTGCATCGCCTCCCGACCATAGCGATGCCCGTGCGCTGACTTTTTAACCCACAAACCGATACTTGGAGTTCGTTGGGTGTGCTCATTAGTATGAATGCCGCAGCACCCCAGAAACTCCCCGGTGTCCTTTCGTAGAATCGCGAACACCAACTCAAGGCCTTTCTCCCTCTGAGAGGCAAAGAGCTCTAAGTTGGCATCTACCCCTGCCCTGTCTTTACACGGCGTGGGGGTCATGTACTCAGTCACCTCAGTGGTGAACTCTTGAAAGATCTGCTCACTAAATTCCTTCGTAGCGGGCACTAAGCGCAGTCGTTCACTCGTGCACGACAGCGATGTAAAATCGGCGCTCGTACCGTTTCTCGGTAGCAACCCTTTAAACATGGTGACGTGAATCGGTCCCATAGCCTACCTCCGTAGGATTGAGTGTATCACACAGGTGGCAGGTCATCTGGAAAATTGAGCAGAATCGGAGTTCTCGTATGAGGTTATCCTAGCCTTTTGTTACCCCAACTTCTTGTGAATCATACCGAAAAGGCCGGTCATAATCTTAAGCTCTCTGGTCGAGAGGCGCCCCCGCCGGGTTATATTCACCAGGAGATCTCTCATATGGCCGGGGGAATTGTCGTTTAAAAAGCCAACCTGTTCAGCGGTTCGAAGCACCATCTGCGTGAACTGCTCTAGTTGCCCACTTGTTGGTAGATCCTTCACATCATCCCCTATGGCATCGTGAGAGAAACGCCTCATGGTGTAGAGCGCAAGCAACACCGACTGGGCTAAATTATAGGAGGGATTTTCACTTGATGACGGTATCCGAATGAGGTTCTGACAGAGGGGAAAGTGCTCCCTTCGAAGCCCTCGCTCCTCGGATCCGAACACAAGTGCGATCGTACGGTCAGCTCGTAGATCGAGGGTTCCTACCCAGTCCTCTAAGATTCGTTGCGACATCCTATGACTGCTACTGTCAGAGGCGAATCCTACGACCTCGTGCGCCTCTGCGACGGCTTCAGCCAGGGTATCGTAGGTCGTAGCTGAATCGATCAAAGCTTCTCCCCAACAGGCAACACCCTTCGCCACGGTGCGGTCAAACTGCTCAGGTTGCACGAGCCGTAGCTCACGTACATCGAGATTGCTCATGGCGCGGGCAACCGCACCGATATTTCTTGGGTCCTTCGGCTCTACGAGAACGACATGAAGCGTAAGACCGGTATCGGTCGTTGTTAGATCCCCCAACGCTTTCGTTATTTTTACGTCACTCATAGCAAGTAGCTCTGAGAATGATATAGCTCATTTTGACGGGGAGGTCTGCTCTAGCCATCAAGCTATCGATTTTACAGGCCGTTTCCGACGCTCAAGCTATAGCCTCACCGATCATATTGAGGCATCATGTGCCTCGGACATCTCTGTGGAAAACGCTATGGCTGCTCACCCAAAACTCTCTTGGCCCCTGCTCGGCTCGATCTCTCAAAAGGAATTTCTCGCACGATACTGGCAGAAGAAGCCTCTACTCATGAAGGGGGCGTTACGGCCGTTCCCTGATTTGATAACCCCTGAGGAGTTAGCGGGCATGACCCTCGATAAAGAGGTTGAGTCACGACTCATAATTCAGGGCCCCGGCAAGAACGATTGGCAGCTCAAGCGGGGCCCCTTCAAACCATCTACATTTCAAAAGCTTCCGAAAAAGAAGTGGACCTTCCTCGTTAACGGGGTTGATAGATTCGTGCCTTCGGTTCATGCCTTTCTCGATGAATTCTCCTTCATCCCATTCTGGCGCATCGACGACATTATGATCAGCTATGCCGTCGACCAAGGAAACGTGGGAGCGCATGTCGACAACTTCGATGTGTTCCTGGTGCAGGCCGCAGGAAAGCGGGAGTGGATGATTGAAGATAGGCCGGTCATGCAGGATGACTTCATCCCAGATCTCCCTGTTAGACTTTTGAGGAAATTCAAGCCAACTCATCGGTGGGTGCTTGAGCCAGGTGATATTCTCTATCTTCCTCCGCGCTTCCCACACCACGGTGTGGCACAAGGGGATCGATGTATGACGATTTCGGTGGGATGCCGAGCTCCGTCCGTCAATGAGATCATAAATGGTGTAGTAACCAACGCGCTCGCTCAGGGTGATGAGTCGGTTCGCTACACCGATCCTGATCTAAAGCCGCAAGCACCCGGAGAGATCGCACCCGATGCGGTTGCGAAGCTGCGAAGCACCCTTGAAAAGGCGTTACTATCCGATGAATTTCTCAGCGAATGGCTCGGTCGTCACGTGACAGAGCCGTACTCTGATATCGATCTGAAGGCACATGCTGAAAAGGTAACGCCGGCTAAAGTAATCAGCACGCTGAAAAACGCTGCGGCTCTCGTGCGAACCGAGGGGGCTCGACTCGCCTATACACGGGGCAAGAAAGGCTCTATCACACTCTATGTGAACGGAGATCGCGAAGAGCTCTCAGGCAAGGCAGCTTTACTCGCTCAGGAGTTTGCAAATCGGATCGTGGTACCAGCGCCGTTTGTTAAGCCATACATGAAGGATGCGAAGTGCCGATCCTTGATAGCTTCACTCCTCTCATCTGGGACGCTCGTTGTTGAGGAATAGAGATGTTACGGTGGTGGCTACGCCATCATCGCGCGAAGCTGTTGAACAACGCGGGGAACCCCGTCAGTAGCTCGCGCCTCGATAACGTGAAAGGTATCGTCAGCTAGTCCGGACGGCATCGGATCAACCAGAAACTTTGGAATATCGAACGGAACGTAGTCGAGTAAGGTCGCTGCCGGATACACCTCAAGTGAGGTGCCGACAACGATGAGGAAATCAGCCTTTTTAGCCACCGCGATTGCGGTATCCATCATCGGCACAGCCTCGCCGAACCAGACCACGTGCGGACGCATTTGAGTTCCGTCATCAGCCCGTTGGCCCATCACGATATCACTCGTGCACGGATAGAGCTTTTCGAGGTCGTGACAGCCGCGAGATTTCAGGATCTCACCGTGCAGGTGGAAGACGTTGGTGCTTCCAGCGCGTTCATGCAGGTCGTCGACATTTTGCGTAATGATGGAAACCTTAAAGATATCCTCAAGCTCATGGAGCGCTTTGTGAGCCGCGTTGGGCTGAACCGTCAAGACGCTTTTCCTGCGTTCGTTGTAAAAGCGCAGCACCCGCGCTGGGTCGCGCTTCCAGCCCTCGGGGGTCGCAACGGCCGAAACGGGCTCGCCCTCCCACAGGCCACCAGCTCCACGAAAGGTATTGAGCCCGCTCTCAGCGCTGATCCCAGCTCCAGATAAGACTACAACGTGTCTATCTCGCACTCAGTGGCTCCTTCGAAGATGGGTATCCGCTTTTGGCCCGAGCGGACGATACCCTCCGGAGAGTGACGCGAGCACGGTGTCCGGGGGTGTTTCTAACAAATGTAGTCGCCTCACTTTCGTACGTTAGGCAAGGGTCACTTCCTTACAGAGGTACACATCTTGAATGGCGTTCAAGATCGCAACGCCATCCTTCATCGACTTCTGGAACGCCTTGCGGCCTGAGATAAGCCCCATACCGCCAGCGCGCTTATTGATCACCGCCGTCTTTACCGCCTCAGCGAGATCGTTTGAGCCAGAACCTCCGCCTGAGCTGATCAGACCGATTCGACCCATGTAGCAGTTAGCTACTTGGTATCGAGCGAGGTCGATCACATGGTCGCTTGAGAGGTGCGTGTACATCCGCTCATCGAGTTTTCCGTAGGAGGAACCCCCTGTGTTGAGCGCTTTGAAGCCACCATTAGTCTCTGGAAGCTTCTGCTTAATGATATCCGCATTGATAGTAACGCCAAGGTGGTTGGCCTGACCTGTGAGGTCTGCTGATGTCTCGTGATTAACACCTGCAACCTTGAACGCTGAGTTACGAACGTAGCACCACAGGATCGTAGCCATGCCGAGGGAGTGCGCCTCAGAAAAAGCTGCTGAAACCTCTTGAATCTGACGCGATGATTGGTCAGAACCGAAGTATACGGTTGCACCGATCGCGGCACATCCTTGGTTCCATGCATCTCGAACGCGCGCGAACATGATCTGGTCACTCTTGTTCGGATAGGTGAGCAGTTCGTTATGATTGATCTTCATAATGAGTGGAATCTTGTGAGCGTACTTACGAGCGATGAGTCCCAAACCTCCATAGGTGGTAGCGACCGCATTACATCCACCCTCAATCGCAAGCTTCACGATATTTTCTGGGTTAAAGTACTCCGGGTTCTTCGCAAACGAGGCGCCGGCTGAGTGCTCAATGCCCTGGTCTACGGGAAGGATTGAGAGATAGCCGGTGCCCTTTAAGCGGCCGGTATCGTACATTGCTTGTAGGGAGCGGAGGGTCTGAATGTTACGATCAGAGTTTGCGAAAACGCGATCCACATAGGTCGGAGATGGAGCCTCAAGGTCAGCCGCTGGAATGGTGGCGCACTTGTGGTCGAGGAGGCTCTTAGCGTCGGAGCCGAGAAGTTCTGCGATTTGGCTATAATTCATAAAAATCTCCCTATAGGACCTGGAAACTATAGGGGTATGGGCTCAGAGGATCAAGAGCGGAGCGTGCCTAACTAGCTGAAAATAAGGCTATGAATCGTTGAGAAGTTTCAGGGCCAATTGTGGCTGGAAGTTTGAATTTGCCAAGATAGCGGTGCCCGCCTGTTGCAGCACGTTCAATCGAGCCATCTCTGCTGCCTCTAGAGCCACATCCGCATCGGTAATCGCACTCTCAGCGGACTGGAAACTTTCGCGGGAGGTGCCGAGCTGTCTAATCGTAGTCATGAGACGACTCTCTGCGGAGCCCAAAACGCCACGACTGTGTGTAATCGAGGAGATCGCCCCCTGAATCGCGTCAAGCGCCAAAAGGGCTGCTGAACGCGACTCAATATCTGTTGACCCAAGGATCGAGAAGGTCGGCACCGAGGAGCCAACCGGCGCGAGCCCCATCGAGGAGAGGGTGGCTTGAATGCCTGAGTAGGTAATTCCAGAGAGAGACGACCCATCGAAGCCCACCTGGAACGTCAACGATTGAGAGCTACTGATGAGCATCAATCCGTTGAACTCGGTGGTATGGGCAATTCGTTCAACTTCCTGCATGAGTGCGGTGAACTCATTTTGCAGGGCCGATCGTTGGTCGTTGGTAGCAGTGCCGTTCGCCGACTGCTGTGCTAGCTCGGCAAGTCGAATGAGGACGTCGTTTATCTGACCTACAGCCTGGTCTGCGATGGCGATGATGGAGACCCCATCGTTCGCGTTTCGCATGTTCACGGTCGCTACCCTCGCGTCAGAGCGTAGCTTCATGGCAACGG
>JBEGVS010000051.1:0-25240 GCA_041178185.1 Pseudomonadota bacterium | reverse complement strand
CGCTTCTTCGTATCTCCTTCAGTTCGTCAGGGGCTGCAAGTTCATAGAGATCGTGGAGGATTCCAGCGACCACGATCTCTGCTGGAGCTCCAACGAGAGCGAGTGTGATGCCAACCTCTAGCGCATGACGAAAGCTACCGACGCGGTCCCTGGGAGTCCCGGTTTTTTCCAGCTTGACGATATGATCCAGCAAGTATTTGCTTGCCACCGAAAATCTATTGAGTTCATCGGCTGAATAACGGGGCCTGGAGAGGTCTCTCGGCGTAGCCGTTTGGGGACGCAAATTAAGGGCGGTGACGAAAAGCTTCTGGAGTTCAGAGGCGTGAGGCTCAGTAATAAGCCTGTAGATCTCTGAGGTGATAAAGGCCACCAGCATCTCCTCGAACTGTTGATTTGACCTCTTTAAAACGTAATCACGTTCTTTGGCAGCCAGGAGCAGGTTGGCTATAATATGCTTCTCCAGGCCGCCCCTATGTAGTAGCTCCCTTGTAAGGTCAGCCGAGTTGTACACGTACCGCAAACCAGATCTCTCCAGTAACGAGAAGGCCCGGTTTGTCTGCTTAACAAGTGCGTTGCCTCTCTCAATGAAATCAGGCTCCTGCTCGGGGGTTATTTGAAGCTTATGAACTATCTTATCTTCGACCTTGTCGATGACAGTCCCGTATTTTTTTTCGGAGAAGTATGTGAAGACTCGCACCTTAGACAAAAATTCCGCGAGACTGATAGCCTTGGGATTGTTTTCATCTGCTTGAGTTCTCTCGCGGCAGATGAAAGCTATAAAGTTTCTATAACGCTCAGATGTAAGGGGCGCCGAGACATCAAGGTTTAATAAAAATCCTTGCTCATGCCGCTCACGTCGATAGTCATCGGTGATTCGCTGGCTAAGTGCGGACGATGCGCCTACCGCATCATCAAATGGCTCGGCTAGAATCTCGCGAATGGTGGTGGAGGAGGCCCCTTGGGAGATGAAGTCAAAAACTAGTTGGGTGCCGGAGTGGATAGAAGCGAGCGCGGTTTCCACCGAGGAGCCATCCTCACAAGATTCGAAGAGTCGCTGAAAAAGGTGTAGGGTGCTCTCGATGTCATTGATGACCGCTGAAGGCCTAACGTCGGAGAAGCTCTGCGGGGTTAGGGTTGGACTTGTTGATGATGTAATGTCAACCGCACCGCTTTGGCATTTGGCTTTCAAAAGTTCCTTAAATTGGGTTGGGATATGCGGCTCTCGAAAGAGCTGTCGCGCCTCAAGGAGTTTATGAAGGTACCTAAATTGACCCGGAAAGTTCTCTCGGATTGAAATCTGCGGATCTGAGTTGCTGAAACGGGCGCATTCCGTTACCTCCCAAGAGGGTGAGAGTATGGAGGCGCAGGCGATAGCGTGCGCCTGGTGTAAGAGAGGTTCATCCGCCTGAGAGATGTCGGGAGGGCGCTGGAAATTAAGTTCGGATACATGCTCAGGGGCGCGACCGAAGTCTCTTGGCGCGCTCTTCACCGCAGCTACAAGTTTTTGAGTCTCGCTTGAGAAGGATGTCGAGGCCTCCGATAGCCAAGCTCCTTTGTCTTTATCGAGGTCGTTGTTGGCGTGGAGAAGGATAGCTGCGGCTATGACGTCCTCGGAGTATCCGGTGTGAAAGAGCGCTGAGGCTACCCAAAGGATATCCTTAAATACGAGGCTTCCGATCTCTTTAGTGCGAATCACTGTTTCGATGCTGTGGCGAATAGCTCCCTTCCATGGGGCTACGCGATCTAGTATTTCCATCTCGGCTCTAAACTTACACAGCTGCGGGTCACTCATATCTACGGTGGCTCGAAGAGTTTCGTGGTCGCGGAAATCCGCGATGATTTTTGCCGATGCGTAGTCGAGGGCTCGGAAGATCGTTGATAGCCGTGCGTTCTGTTCCGCTAAAGCTGTTGGGGAGGTGTTCTTCTCGTCCGTGGGAGGAGTGTTCCCAGCCTTCTCTTCGGATGGTTTGGCCGAGATGGCTTTGTTCTCCTCGGTGCGCAACAAGGCCGCAACCTTTCCACGAACCTCTTCCAAATCTCTAAGAGTTCGCTTGTTCTGAGCAGAATCCGGAGCGGCGTCCTGCTCCAAGGGCATGACAACTGCGTCTCCCAAGACATTTGTCACATATTCTTCAGGTGAGCCACCCTTTGCGAACCATTCGAAGGCTCGCTTGGTCTGAGTGATTTGTATTGTAATAGTTTCTTCAAGATTTGGTGTGGAGAGAACCAGGTTTCGATCCTTTACAAAGTCGAGTGCAAGCTCCAGCGCTTGAATTTCTCTCTGGGTTTCGCGCAAGCTCCTGGTGTTGAGATTGAGAGCCTCGTTGTGCGTTTGGCGCACATCCGATACTCGATCGGAAGTAGTTTGGGTGTTTGAAGGGCTAAGGCTGGAGTTGAGTTGGCTGGCCTCTTCACCGTTTAGAGCAGCGTTCAGGCGGTCACCTGTTTTGGGGGTCGAGTTGGGTTTGGAGTCGTTGCCGAACTGCATCAGGGGCGACAGGAAGTTGAAAACTACACCCCCTAAGGATACCCCCTTTTCATGCCTAAAAGAACATCAACCAAAACCCTCAATCCCCGACCTCCTTCTCTCAGGGACGGCGCGCAGCCATGCAAGTGGTTGATCTGACACAATTCTCGCGACCCCGACTTCTTTATCTCACCTGAGAAAAGGTGGTGGGTGGTGGGGTGGTGGTGGGACGAATAGCGCTTCGTGAGGGGGCCGGAGCCCTCCGCATAGTGCGCCTCATTCCACAGTGCGCCTAATGCCACCTCTCCGTATCGAGCGACTCGTAACGTTGTAGGAAGCCTATCGCAGCGACACTCTTTTTACATGTTTAGTTTTTGATCATACCTGGTTGGTTTGCATGTCGAGAGCCGCATGCCTGCTATTGTCCACTTTGCAGTACGATCGGGAGAGCATTCACGCATGTTGCTGTTACGGCGTTCGAGATCATCACGGACATCGCCTCGTTGTACCCGGTTATTCCAACAGTCGGCAGCAATAGTGCGCCGTAGGTCTTTCCGTAGCTTCCCGATGAATCGGAGCCGGCACCTGTCACTGTTTGATTAACGGTGCTACTACCGCGAGCCTCGACCGAGAGAGTCAGAGTGCCGTCGTGACGACTAAAAACTGTCCAGCCAATGTCAGGTTTAAAAGACTGGATTCTCATGATAACGAGCTGATTCTTTGTCGAAGGGGTGAATTTATTTGGGACGGAATCCGTTATCGAAACGGTGCCATATTGATTCCGAAAAACCTGAGGAGCGATGTCAGCCAATGCATTTCCGACATGGAACACCCATTTATCGCCACTAAGGTTCGAGTATGTCTCAGTGAATGCCCGTGTCTCGGGAGGAATGACTATCAACACAGAACGATCATTTTGTGCCGCGGGTAATGAATTCGCGATTGGTTTGTGACTAATTGAATGCGTGCACGAGCAAAGTGCTACGATTACCGATAGGACACACAATTTAAGGAATGAACGCATGTTGCCTCCGCCTCTCCATCAGAACCATGTACCGACTATGACCGAGCTAGTGTAAGGTACAGGTGCCCTTTGTGATAGACCAATTCGTTTGTCGCATGCCTCAAGCTCCTGTAGAGTATCGCTATGCGTCGGGTCTTAGTACTACTTTTCTGTGTCGGCATCGTCGCCCTCATCGTAGGTGGCTTCGTTCTCGTGCGTGATTTCAATCGCACCTTTCCGCAACTTCGACCTGGCATCTATGCGGGAACCCTTGTTTCGTCTAACAAAACGGAGTCCATTCCTTGGATGGTGGAGTCAACCGTTGGTAGCCCCGATATCTTTGTGTCGGTTGGGCTTCCTGGAATGCAAGCGCAACGCGGTGTTGTTGTAGAACCCTCAAGTAAGACGCGGTTACCCCTGATCGTCTCAGGCAACGAGCGACGATTTCGAATCATCGGACGTGAGGATGATAACAGTACCTATGAGGGGGACTATTCCGATCCGATCACCTCTGAGCGCGGGACGTGGCGCTTAAAACGGTACGAAATTTCATCGTTGGATAAAGCTGTCAGGGATGACCTCGTTGCGTGGGTAACTACGTGGCAAGCGTTGCGGTCGGTAGAGACTAAGATAGAAGAAGTTAAAAACTCGTACGATACCGACGAGGGGCGGATTGAAAAATTGCATCGATATGCCGTTGAGGGCGATTCGCTCCAGAAGGCGGCGAATTCTCGTCTCTCGTCGACGGCTTCGTCTCTTGAAGATGTAAAGAAGCAAAACGTGAGGCAGAAGGGTGAGCTCGATGAGCTCCTCAGAAATATCGACATCAGCAAGCGGGTGTCTCATGAAGGGCGCCTCGTGGAATTAAGTCGCGAGACCATCGCACGCGAGGGGCGATGGATTGAACAAGCGCTTCACATCGCAGCCCCTGACGCCTCTGGAAATTTCGATGCGTTGTATGAGCGAGCGCTGCGGGTCAAGGCGTTGCAAGACCAGATAGCCGACGAGCGAGGCTTGATTCGGAACATTACCGAAGGCTCTCAGTCTCAACGTCCAGACCGTGAGCGAGAGAGTGAGGAGGCTTTCTACAATGAGCTTCAATAAGATTGCACCCTTCGTCGTGGCGTTTGCTATCTGGGGGCTTAACGTGGCTCAGGCTGCACCGGTACCCGTTACTATTGCTCATTCGGTTGAATTCCCCGTTCTCCCCGACAAGGCAAGTGTTGTGGTATCTCAGGGCACACAAGTCGTAGCCGTTGTGCCGGCCGCTATTGTGGTGCGCGATGGTTCGTCGGCGGTTACCGTTATAGGCCGAGCGACCCTACCTATCGATGGTGGCCCCTACAAAGCGCTCTTCACTGTACACGCTAAGAGCGGCGAGATCGGCTCCTCGGTGCGAGAGATCAGGGACGTGCGTCTTGAGCCAGCTGTTCTCCTCGATGAATCTGAGTTGAAGCGTCGACTCGGGGAGCAGAAGGCCGAGCTGTATAAGTGGGAGAAGCAAGCAAGCGATCAGAGAGTTCGACTCAAGAAGGTTCAGCAACAGGCGGATACTGTCTCTAGTGTTGGAAAAATTATCGACGCCGACGAAGAGTTACGAGCGGCAAAGGATGAACATGATCGCCTGGTGGCCTCGGTCTCGCTTGCTCAAGAGCGACAGCTCGCGCTCAAAACGAGAGATACCCCTCCGAACTTTAAGAAACGAGAGGCAGAGCTCTCAACCTACCTCAATCTTCTCTCAACCGAGGTGAAGGCATCTGAGGAAGGTGGTGCCTTTGATGATGCTACCCAGGAGCTGCAAGCAAAGAAGGATCTGATTGAGTCTACCAAGTATGAGCACATCGACCTCTTAAAGGATGAGCTTGCGGAGCTTCGACGGAAACGCGAGGCGTTGGAGAGAAAGGCAGCTGAAGAGTAGGGTGCTTGCCTCTGAGCCATTCGAGCATCGAATTATTTTTACTCCCTATCGAGGCACGACATTGTAGCGAGTCGGAATTGCTGCTACCGCGGGAGAACCGCTGCGACCATAGGGTATTTTTTCGGGGGCCCGTAATCCGCGATCGAGATGTGTGGGATCCTAGCGTCGACCAGCCTACGGTTCTGCCCGCCGATGCCTCATAATCGTCCTTTTCCCTTGCGTCGTTTTCGACTACTGTAACTCCGTGGAAATAGGGCAGAAACAAGATTTGCAACCGCTCGTCGATGCGATCGTTAGGCGACGTATGGTCGAGCCATCGATCTTCCTCCTGGAGATGTGCAAACCGCTGGTGGGGTGCTTGCGCGAGCTCTATTCGATGAGCGAGCCATTGTTACACATGCTCCTCGGCAGCTCCCTTGCACCGGCGCTCAAACGAGTGCTGCAGTCCTCTGATGAAACCGAGCTGTTGATTCGAGCCCTTGAAGGGGCCCGTCACACGGGGAAGAGCGTTGGAAATCTATGAGCGGTCTTGAGCACATCACGCCGGGAATCCTCGTAATGCTCGGCATTGCCGGAATCTTCCTCTATCGCGAATTGAAGCGTGTGCAAGGAGGATATCACCACTTCATTCGTCGTATTCCGGGGATCGATGCCGTTGAAGGGGCGGTTGGTCGGTGCGCCGAACTCGGGCGTCCCGTTGTATTTACGACTGCGCTTACTGATGTTGGCCCCGTTCTCTACGCCTGTCTCGGCGTGCTCCACGCTGTTGCACGGAAGGCCGCGCAGTATAAATTAAAGTTGATCGTTCCGCAGTATTCGCCTGAAGCGATGGCGCTTGTCGAGGATACCGTGCGAGAGGCGTATCGAGATGTCGGTCGCGGCAGCTCGTTTGATCCGGATGGGATTAAGTTTCTCTCAGGGGAGCAGTTCGCGTTCGCATCGGGCTACATGGGGTTAATGCACCGTGAAAAAGCGGGTGCTGCCTTTATGTTTGGCGCTTTCGCGGCGGAAGCGCTCGTTCTGGCAGAAGCGGGTCAGCAGGTTGGCGCCCGACAGGTTGCAGCGAGCGTGAGCCCGGAACAGGTCGCGTTCTTTATCTGCACCTGTGATTACACACTGATCGGGGAGGAGCTCTTCGGAGCGTCTGCCTATGTAAGCCGTGAGCCTGTTCAGGTAGCGACCCTTGCGGCGCAGGATCGTTTGAAGCTTCTCTTCGTTGGTTTCATCGTCGTGGGTGTTCTTTTGGCGACCCTTCAAGCGTGGTATCCCGGCCTCGCAGCGTGGATGCCGCATACCCTGTTGTCCGCTGACTGGAGTTCGCTCGCATGGTAACAACTCACGTACCCGACACGAGAGCGAAGCTCATCCGGATCTTTACCTTTCTTGGCGGCATATACTTTTTCCTCTATTTCGTTCTCCCAGAGAGCGCCGTAACCGCGCTTGGCATGAAGGCGCACCACGAGCAGATCTCGAATGGATTTATCGTTATTGGAGCGATGGCGCTGGGACTCGGACTCTACAATATCGTTCGAGCCCACGGCTCGCGGGTTGTTTTTCAACGGAGTGGTTGGTTTAACAGCCTGGCATTGCTCGTTGGGCTCGTCGCGATGATCGGCGCGACATCAGCTCAGTGGATAGAAAACCTGGGGAATACAAAGGACATTCGATCCGTTCAGGTTCTTGGGGAGTTTGCTACTCGTATCATTGAAGACGCGAAGAGTCCTCCAACTGACAGGGTGGTGCCTCCGTTTGCAGAGCGAGTTTCTGCCCTTGTTCGATATGGAGAGGGTCGCGTATCGCTGATCGAGTCCCACACGAACGCTTCGGTTGAGGCTGGCACCAATGGCGCCTCAAGCGTTCTCGTCGGTGAGGTGCGAGAACGTACAGCAACTGTTCGGGCCAAGCTTGGAGAGATTAAGGCTATGTCGTGGGAGCAACCGAGCGACGATAGTTTGAGTCGCCTGACACAGTTCTCTCAGGATGCCGCAAAGCTCGCCAGTTCTTACTCCATCATTAAGCGCTCGCACGATGCCCACAGCGCCTCGCAGAAGGTGTACGATTTCCTCTTCGACGGACTCTTCAACCAGCTCGGCTCGGCGATGTTCGCGTTGCTTGGTGTGTATATCGCAGCGGCTGCGTATCGCGCGTTTCGTATTCGAACTATCGAATCCGGCTTGATGATGACAGCCGCGGTGATAGTGATGCTCGGACAGATATCTTTCGGTAAGGAGATTTACGAGCACATGCCATCTCTGCGTCAGTGGCTCCTTGAGGTTCCAAACAGTGCAGCGTTCCGAGCTATCCGACTCGGAGCCGGTGTCGCTGGACTCATGCTCGCTATCCGCATGTGGCTCTCTATCGAATCAAAATCTTTCTCGTCGGGGCGAAAGTGATGGGTGGGCGTCGGTTGATATACCTTCTCATGATCTTGGCGGTTGGGCTGCCGATCGTGTTCGGCATCTCGCAGAAGCCTTCGCGGTTAGTCTCCGCGGAACGGATGTATGACGTCGTTGAGCAGGTGCGGGTGCAGCCCGGTGAAGTGGCTATGGTATGGTTTGATTTTGGACCGAACACCATCGCTGAGAACGAGCCCCAGGCGCAGGTCTTGATTGAACACCTCTTTCGTCGCCGTATACCGGTGGTGCTGCTCTCTCAATACCAACAGGCGGAACGATTCTTGACTAAGATCCCAAACGAGGTGGCCAAACGCCTTGAAGCTGAGATGCCAGGTCAACAATGGCGATACGGTGAGGCGTGGGTGAACGCTGGTTTTCGCCCAGGTGGAGCTATCTTTATTCAATCGATGGTAAATGCCACGGATGTGTCGAAGTTTCTCGGTCGTGATGTTAACGGGATGCCAATAAGCCACTATCCATCTTTCTCGACGATCGGTGGGGTTGAGCGCGTAAAGTTGGTAGGTGAGATCACCGGACTCGTCGGGGTTTTTGACAACATCATTCAGTTCTTCCAGAAGAACGAGTACCGCCCGACGATCGTGCATGGATGCACCTCGATTACGATTCCTGAGGCGTACATCTTTCTCGACTCAGGCCAGCTTAAAGGGCTCCTAGAGGGAATAGCGGGAGCGGCCTGGTACTCGGAGGTTCTCAAGCAGCACTTCCCGAGCAGTGAGAATAAGGAGCTTTTGGTGACCAATACTGCGCTGAGCGCAGCGCACATCGTGCTTATCGCACTGATCGTAGTGGGTAATATCGTACCCTTGCTCGGGCGTCGGAGGAGTCATGGATAGTTCTGCAGCATGGTCCCTCGCATCCATCTTGGTAGGTGGCCTCGCAACCCTTGCGATCTTCAGCTTCCTCATCAAAGAGAACGGTTTCTATAGATTCTTTGAGCACCTCTTTATCGGTATCGCTGCCGGCCTGGGGCCGATGCTCATCATTCGGGACTTCCTATGGCCGAACATCCTTGAGCCGATGTTGGGACTTACCGTTGTGACCTATCCCGATGGAACGCAGTCCGAACCGTACCAACCCCTGTATCTTCTCTACATCCTCCCCATGGTATTTGGGTGCCTCTACTACTTTATCTATTCACAGCGGTACTCCTGGCTCGCGAAACTCGTGATCGGCTTTACCCTCGGTGCAAGCGGTGCGCTCGCCATACGAGGCTTCTTCTCTGAGGCGGTGCCACAGATCGCGGGCAGCTTTAAGCCGCTCATCGTATTTGTTGACGGGAATGTTTCTTTCATTCAGAGCTTCAATAATATCCTCTTCGTTGCGACCCTTCTCCTGGTGCTGAATTACTTCTTTTTCACCTTTGGTAAAGAGGGCTCCGTACAGAGTAGGGTTGCACCGGTTGGGCGTCCACTTCTTATGGTGTGCTTTGGAGCGTTCTTTGGTTCAACGGTTATGGCGCGGTTGGCGCTTCTCGTGGAGCGAGTTCAGTTTATCGTCCGCGATTGGGTGAGTGCAGTTGGAACCTTAGTGGGGATCGGATAGTCGGATGAAAACAAACCCTACGGAGCTGAAAACCGTTCTCGTTACCGATTGTGGTTCTACCACCACGAAGGCACTCCTCTTTGAACGTCGTGATGATAGGTGGCATCAGACCTTTCGAGGAGAGGCTCCAACCACGGTAGAGGAACCAACCGCGGATGTTACGATCGGTGCCGTGAACGCATTTACCGAGGTGCAGGAGTTGAGCGGTCGGGCGATCGTTAACGATGGGGAGCCCCCCTTCGTGCTTACCACGAACGATCCCTCTCAAGGCATCGATCTCTATCTTTCAACGAGCTCTGCTGGCGGTGGGCTGCAGATGCTTGTCGCGGGTGTTGTTCGCAACATTACGACCGAATCAGCGGAACGTGCGGCGCTTGGCGCGGGAGCGATCGTGATGGAGTCCGTCTCGGCTGATGACGGACGAGAGGACTACGAGCGCATTGAGAAGATTCGGCACATTAAACCCGATATCGTGCTTGTTACCGGTGGAGTTGATGGAGGTGCAACGAGCCATGTCGTTGAGATGGCGGAGGTCCTAGTTGCCGCATCTCCTCGACCTCGCTTCGGTGATACCTTGAAGTTACCGGTTATCTACGCCGGTAACGCTGAGGCGGCCGATGAGGTAGTGCAGATCCTCTCAAAGAAAGCCCAGGTTGTGGTTGTCCCGAACGTGCGCCCGACGCTCGAACAGGAGAACCTCGGCCCTGCTCGCGAGGCCATTCATGAATTCTTCCTCTCACACGTCATGAGTCACTCTCCGGGGTATGGAAAGCTTATGTCGTGGAGCCCCGTTGCGATTATGCCCACACCAGCGGCGGTGGGAGATATCGTGCAGATGTATGCAACGCAAACGGGACAAAATGTTCTGTGTGTTGATATCGGCGGGGCGACAACCGACGTCTTCTCTGTCTTTGTGGATAAGGCGGGAGTGCACGCATTTAACCGTACCGTCAGTGCGAACCTCGGCATGAGTTACTCTGTTGCGAACGTACTTGTTGAGGCTGGGGTCGCACATATTGCACGGTGGCTGCCTTTCGAGATCAGTGAAACCGAGCTCCGTGATCGGTTGCGTAACAAGATGATCCGTCCCACGTCGATCCCCCAGACCCTTGAGGACCTCTGGCTGGAGCAGGCGGTTTGTAGAGAGGCGCTCCGACTCTCCCTCGATCATCACCGATCGCTAGCGATCGGTTTGGAAGCTAAGCGGGAGAAAGGGATTGCTGATGTCTTTAAGCAATCCTCCGAGCGGTATGAGCTTGTTGATCTTATGAAGCTCGATGTTGCTATCGGATCCGGCGGAGTGTTGAGTCACGCTCCATCACGGATGCAGGCGGCGCTGATGTTAGTTGAGGGATTTGGCTTGCAGGGGATCACACAGCTCGCGGTTGATTCCATCTTCATGATGCCCCACCTCGGCGTTCTTGCCTCTGTTCATCCGCAAGCAGCACGGGAGGTTTTTGAAAACGATTGTCTGATCTACTTGGGGCCATCGGTGGTACCGGTGTATCCGGTAAAACGACAGGTGCAGGGAGCGTTGGCAACCGTGTTTCTTGACGAAAAAGAGATCGGCTCCGTAACAACTGGTGCAGTAACGCAGCTACCAACCCCTTCTACGGGTAAGGGAGTCATTCGAGTCGTTCCGTCGCACGGTTTCGTCGATGTAGGCGCTGGTCCAGGGAAGACCTTCGAGCGGGAGGTTAACCTGGGAGAGTGTGGCGTTGTGTGTGATGGCCGTAATCGGCCCTTTGTGTTGCCCGAACCTCGCGCTGCTGCGCAACGGGGTGTCTTTTCCAATCTAGGACTCATTGGGGGAGGAACGCATGTCTAAGGTTCTCACCCCGGCACTTGCGGTTACCTCGCGGACGACGATCCGCCGTAGACGAGACCTCCCGATCGCGGGTGAAGTGCTCGTGAAGGAGGGAGATAGGGTGACCGGGTCGCAGGTCGTCGCACGTGCGCAGCTCGATGGTGAGTTGCGTCTTATTCGGGTGGCGGAGGTGCTCGGTATCCCCGCGTCGGATCTTCCGGCTGCATTGCGAGTTGCTGAGGGAGATCACGTAGAGGAGGGCGCACAGCTTGCTGAATTGCGAGGACTTTGGGGCCTTTTTCGAACCACCGTGCTGGCTCCGATCTCAGGAACGGTCGAATTTATATCGAGTGCAACCGGACATGTTGGGGTGCGTGCACCCTCTATCCCGCTCAACCTCACGGCGTACATCGCTGGCAGGGTTGTGAGCGTTGAACCCCAACGCTCGGTTGTGGTTGAAGCCGAAGGCACCTTCGTGCAGGGGATCTTCGGTGTTGGGGGAGAGCGACTCGGACAGCTCCGCATCTTACCGATCTCCGGAACGACGAAACTTACCGAGGACCACATCCCCGAGCGGGCACAGGGAGAGGTGCTCGTCGGAGGCCATTCCCCCACGAGTGGCGCGCTCGCGAAGGCCGCGCGGGCTGGTGCGGTGGGATGTATTACTGGCTCGATCGATGACCGGACCCTCCGTGATTACGTTGGGCACGATATCGGCGTCGCGCTCACGGGGGATGAGGCCGTTTCGATGACCCTCATTATCACCGAGGGATTTGGAGCGTTGCCGATAAGTGAACGAGTACTGACGACGTTGGGTTCTATTAACGGTCAGATCGTGTCCATTAACGGGGCTACCCAGGTGCGAGCGGGCGCACAACGTCCAGAGATCATCGGCCCGATGGTTGATTCGGTGAACCCCCACGATATTCGAGAGCGCTCACTCTCCGTTGGGGCCCGCGTTCGCATCGTCCGAGTCCCGTATTTCGGTGCATGTGGGGTCATCGCGGAGCTTCCCCACGAACTCGGACGTATTGAAACGGGTGCCATGGTGCGAATCTTACGCGCTACGCTCGACGACGGTCGACAGGTCACGGTTCCCCGGGCTAACGTGGAGCTGGTGTAGCCCCTTACGGAGCCCCGTCATGTTTGAGAAGTTGAGAGAGCCTCGAGCGAAATCATGGACTATCGGGCTACTGTCCCTCGTCCTAGTCGTTGCCTTCGTTGGCTATCTTGTCGAAGGGCGTCGGACGGTTTCGCTTCCTCCCTTGCTGCGGATAACGACCGACCCTACATCGAAAGTTCAACATCTGGAGGTGCCGCTCCTTCGGTATACCAAGGGCACACGATTTAAGGACCAAGTAGTCGTTGATTTTGTTGGGGCAGTGCACCTTGGCGAGAAGTCTTACTATGGTGAACTTAACAAGCGATTTACTTCATACGACGCCGTGCTGTTTGAGTTGGTAAGTGACGGAGCAGATCTTCCAACGATGGGTGAGGATTCCCGCGACTCACTTTTAGGGACCGTGCAACGAGCGTTTAGTAATCTTTTGGGGCTCTCGTTTCAGCTCGATGAGGTGAACTATCGAGCGAAGAATTTCATACACGCCGATCTCTCTCCAGAGGAATTGAGCGATGCGATGTCGGCGAGAGGGGAGAGCTTGCCGCAGCTCCTCATGAAGCTCATCAAACTCTCGACGGATCCCGAGATAAAAAAAGCGCTCGAGAAGCAGGGCTACAAGGAGGGGAGTCTTGATGGTGTGAATCCTCTTCTGATCTTGTTACGTGGGCCAACGCAGGAGGACCGAATTAAGATTCGAAGGTTCATGGCGCAGGGGCTTATCGGTTCCGACGCCGTATTGAAGGTGCTTGAAGGGGAGAAGGGCTTTTCGCTCATTACCGATCGAAATAAAGAGGTGATGGCCGTTCTCAATAAAGAGACCTCGCACGGCAAGCGCAAGATCGCCATATTTTACGGGGTCGGGCATCTGCCCGATCTTCACAAACGATTAACGGAGCAAGGGTATCGACTCGCGAAGGTCGAGTGGTTAGCCGCCTGGAATATGTGAGGAAACGAGCGATGAAGGTGATGGAATACATTCGGCCGGGTGCGCTGGTTACGCGGGGATACGCTGAGCGATTGCTTCAAGGGATCTCCCCTACGATCTTCGGCCGTTATCCGGTTGTAAACGGCACGCAGATAGCTAGTAATCACCCCGCCTTTGTGTTTGGGCATCTTGCGTTATATCCAACCCTGATCGCTGAATTGAGTGGCATCTCCACGAGAGGCATGGAGATTCCAGCAAGCTATCCCGATCTCTTCAAAATGGGGGTTCCCTGTCACGATGATCCTTCAGGAACGATCTACCCGCCAATGGAGGAGATCGTGAACGCCTTCTTTAGGGGGACGGACGCACTGATCGCTTCGCTTGATTCGATAGCTCCCGAAGCTCTCGATATACTACTGGAGCATCCCTCACGTCGCGAGCGTTTTGGAACCGTCGGAGCCTTTCTTGCGTACATTCTATTGGCCCATCCTCAGTCACATCTAGGACAGGTGAGTGCGTGGCGCCGGTGTATGGGGCTTGGTCCCGTGTAGAACGTCCCTATTGGCGTGACATTTTGTGCAATTCCTCATCCTCGAGCAGCACTTTCTTGATGTCTGCCAACGTAACGAGGGTTGGTCGAGGGTTGTTCATAAGCCGTGGCTTTGAAAGGTCGTTTGTCGTCGTGGCGGCGACCTCAAGATTGAATACAACCTTCTTTAACATTCCGTGAACCGTTCGTTGCCAATTCATAAGCTCTTGGACGTGTTGAATCTCTTGGTCTACCTCAGCGAGCGGCGAGTTCTCGTGGATGGGACTATTGACGCGCTCTAAGATCGATAGTGCTTGAGGGTAGTCGCACTGCGAGAGATGATGTCGCACATCATCATCAACCTGCTCAAGACGGATCAGTGTCTCCTTGAGTTTGCTCCACTCATTATCCGAGAAGACGGCACAGTACTCGTTGGAGTGCCTATCAAGGGTCACGATGTGATTTCGGAAGTCTCCGAGCTTCTCCTGAAACCATCGAGATTGAGCGTATGCTCGAGCGCGAACCGGATCTCGAACAAAAAAGTACCAGCCGCATATGCCGAGGGTTCCTGCTGCTATCAGAACGAGTGCAAACATGAGAGGGCTACCTTAAGGATAGACGTCCGAGTGAAGGTAAAGACGGCGAAAAGGGGAAATATCTAAATGATTAGCGGCGCTTTTGTATTTATCCAACGATTCCAAGTTCAGGACTGCGGTGTTTTTTAGAAAGGTCGGGTAAGCATCCGAAATGCCTCTGGAAGTTAGCCTGCGGGTGCGTTCGAGAGCGGGGGGCCGACGAGCGAGAGGTGGCGCGATCGCCCAATCCTCATAGGAGCATTCCGTACTAGAATGGGTTTTTGGTGTCGGTGACGGGGTCCTCTCCAGTCGTTTCAGGAGCGGAGGCCACTTTCGGTTCATCCGGCCAGATCTCCTTGAACGCGATCTGCGCTTCTCGATCGGGTATCTGATCTTGGTATCCACTGAGAAGGAGGGAATCGGGGTAGCCAGGAACGATCGTATCAATCAGGACCGCAAGTCCGTTGACGGTGAAGATAATTCGCCAGCCACCACAGCCCATTTGTAGTTGAGCGCCATTCCACTTTCGAATCCTACGTGTACGGTGAACCGTCGGATCGCGGGTCAGCGCCTCGTGGGCGCGGTCCATGAAATTGATCCCCCACATCGTACGAAGCCACTCCAGTTGCGCAGTAGCATGTGGGGAGTAGGTGAGGGTGTAGCGAGCTGGCTGTAAAAGTTGCTCCTCCACTCCGGAAATCCAGCCCATCGATGCGTCAGGGAACGCGTCGACCGTTGGTACGTACGGTTTGATGTCTAGAATCGGAGTTCCATCCACGAGGTCGGTATTGCCAACGATGAGGGTTAGCTTTTCCACACCAAGGAGTGGTACCGCGGTAATGCCGATCGGATTTGGGCGATGAGGAGAACGAGTAGCGAACACCCCTCGTCGTATCGCCTCGCCACGAGGTGGTAGGACAAGGGGCCGCCATGTTGAGTTCTTGTGAAACCACCAGACCAACCAGATGCGGTCGAATGTCGCAAGGTCTCGTATCGCTACGTCGAAGCCCTTGCCTGGATAGAGCTGAATGATGTTTCGCTCCTCGTCAGAATTCTTGGGCTGATGAGGCGAGTCAAATTTAGTCCGCATCTTCGTGCGGATAACGCCGATCGGCTCAAAGGTGAAGCTGTGTGGCTCGGAGGGTGGCTTAGTCATGGCTCGTCCCTCACTATGCCCTTATTTTTAGCGCTAATCTAGGTGCCCAGGGAGCGGAGCAACACCTGACACTTTGATGGGTTAGCGCCGCACGCCACGTGCTTTGTCGTTCACAAACCCTAGTTCTCCGCGATTCATTGCCTGATGTGTGCTCTCCAGTTCGGCATCGTTACATCAGCTCCCCGCAACGCTTGACGTTGTAGCGCGACATTATGAACCCGAAGGTAGGTTGGGATCCCTTCGGGAACCTGATGAGCTGCCGCTGCGCCGATGCGGGCGGAATAGCGGTCCTTCGTTTCGATATCGAGCTCTCCCATAACATTCAGAAATCCTTTGCGCGAGCATCCGAGGAGGAGTCCGCCAGGAGGGTGTGGTAATTTTCCGAATTCTTCAACGACGCTCCACGATACAACCGGGTCGACGCTGAGAAATGCGCCCATCCCCGGATCGGCGATTAGCCTTGAGGGATCTATCCCAGCATCGACGCATAGGCGATGGGTTTCCTCTATCCACTCGGAGATATCGGATACGGCTCCTTCGACCGAGAGCCCATCGCCAAAGAGATGTGCTCCGCCATGAGGGTTGTACATGAAGATATAAGAAGCTGTACTGGGTGCGATAACCTGGAGCATCTGCGTCGATCGCGTGCCCGATATGTCGTTGATGAAGGATGCCCCACACTCGATAGCGCGTCGGGCTACTTCGCTGTGATGGGTATCGACGGAGATGGGGATGACGGGGGAGAGTTTTGTAATGAGGGGGCTGATCCGTCGCCACTCCTCCTCAATTCCAGGGCATGTTGAGCCGGGTCGTGTCGAGTCCCCTCCGATATCCAAGATATCAGCCCCCTCGTCGATCATCCTATGTGCTCGCTCAAAGAGATGCTTCAACGATACATCTGCATGTCCGTCAGAGAAGCTGTCCGGAGTGCAGTTAAGGATACCTACCACCTTTTTTGTCATAACGAGATATCTGTAGCACTCTTTGCGTGAGTCGACTACACGGATGCTTTATTGGCTATTTTGGCCTCTCGTTGCACAATAGCGCTCGCTATGCGTTGCGCTCGCCGCGTTTGATCGATGCGCTCGAGGGTGTGCGCAGCTTGAAGAGGAAGCGCTATAACATCCCATAAACTTCGACTAATGCTAAGGTAGAGGGTAATGTTGCCAAATGCCTCCTGCATGTCTGGGAATACCCCTAGCTCATTCGTTTTCTGGAATCTGCCAACCTTTAACATTTCAGTGTACTGGGGCCATGGGGTGTTGGGGTACTGTATGTTTTCGGTCTCCATGAAGCCACGAAGCACCTCGATGGCGTGGGCTACGTTCCACGCATGGGCAGAGCGCTCTACGTGGGTGGCATAGATTAACGAGGTCCATGCTAAACGCTCTACCTCTTTTTTTGGTAAGGTCCGAGGGCTTTTGTCGGGCAAGTGCTCAATAGTGAGTTCGATTGCCGGCACTTGCACATCTGGATCAAGGTCGGTCGGCTGATGTTTCAGAGTGCTTTCGTCCAAACTTGTTATTTCCGGTATCTCACGCTTCCACGACGCCTCGGTGCCTGCTCCAAACAGTGTCCGTTCTCTACCGCCAGAGATCGACACGAGGTGAGATATGAGGGCGCTTGGCAGTGCTCGAATATTTGCGACCCCCTTCGGGGCGCTTAATCCCGGAGTGCTCTCTTTTATCTCGTCGACGAGCTGCTGAGCGGTGGATGTTAAACATTTTGAGACTTCGCGAAGGTGACCAAGAGCGTAGAGCGCTCGAACAGCGAGAACGGCAGCAGCACCCAACAAAGCGTGGCTCCACAGGTCGGTGGCCCCACTTGCCAAGCGGAGTGCTGTGCCCATGGCGAAGGCTGCTGAACCGAGTCCTGACACCACCGCTCTCCAGACGGAGCGAGCGTAGTGGTGTCGCTCCATTTCAAAAGGTTCACTGTTCCATATCTCGTTGCGTATCTCGTCACGCAGGGATCGGTCCATCTTGCCGGTGGGGTCCGGATAGAGCATTCGGGTTGAGAGCTCTACGAGGGTAGCTTGGTTGAATCCAACGACCTCCTCCCCGAGGGTTCCAGCACCGCAGAGCGAGCTCAGGACCGTGTGTGGGGTTGGTAGCTCTGCGGGTGAGAAGGCGACCCGGCTGCCGCAGTCAAACAAAATACGCTTGCCCGCCTGGTCTTGAATCACAGAGGTGAGGTCTTTGGGATTGGTGGATGGTTCGGGCTCTATTTTGATTGAGGAAGGCTTTGAAAAGCCACTCAGCAATTGGCCGAAGGTCCCTATCTCCTTTTCGGGACGGAAGTAGCTCGTAAGTCGTTGGTCTATAGCCTTGACCACTTTCTTGAGAACCCGTTGTTCCCGTACCGGGTCTTGGCTTAAGCGCTCAAGAGCCCGCATCGTGGCCTCGTCGGAAGGGAGCTGCTCCGCCAGGTTTTGGAGCAACAGAGGTAGGCGAGTCTCTCGAAAATTAAGGAGCGCAGTCACGATAGGCGATCGCTCTCGATCGTGTTCCGAGAGGAGGTCGAGCTGTTGAAATGCCCTCTCGCAACTCTCCTTCAATGGATGGAGAAGGTGAGGGACTCGACGAGTTGCATCCGAAGGATCGGGGGTTGAGAAGAGCGTAGCTTGAGAGAGGTCGATGTCAACGGATCGCACAGCTCCTTTGTGCTTTCGTGAGGTGGGGACTACCTCAACCTTGTGCCCCTCATCAGTTCGAACGATATAGCGCATGTATGATAGCGTGACGTTACAACGCCGAAACCCTAGCGGTTTCAACTCTTGCCATCACTCTCCTTCGGTGATTTGAGTCGTGAACGTGTAGATACTATCACCGAAAAATCCGCTAATAAAATCGGTTGGTGGAGCACCTTGCTCAATCGAACGGCCTAGACGAGCTCCCTTAGGTACGTGGTAAGAGTTTCGTGCGTCCCGACCATACTCAGTAAGCCCCGACATGTTGTGCTACTTTTCGGTGCAACTCAATGCGTGGTCTAGAGATTTCGCCCAGACACGGTGGCTCATATCTCGGGCCCCCTGTGATCCTGACTGAGCTCGCCGAATATGAGCTGCCTCCCTCCGTGATAGCTGGAGCCTCAGAGATCGGAAAAGTGGCCAAACCCCCAGACAGAGCTCAATTCGATCTCAAAGAGACTCGCAGTGGTGATCATGTTTAGAGTCCGAGCGGATTAGCTGGGGCGACGAGGCGAACGAGGCCTCGAGATGTGGGGTCCGGTGTGAATGGAGTTGCGGGGGCCGAGTTCCTCCTATTCGGGAGGGGGCCTACATGAAAGCCTGCCCTTGGTTGAAGGAGGCCCCGCGAGGTATCAGACCAGCCATACCGTTGCTTCCATAGAGCATCTGGCGCCACTCGCATGCGTGGCATACTCTCTCGAGCATGAGCACAGAGTACGAGCTTACCCCTGACGAGCAAGAGATAGCTGATCAATTTCATGAGCTCTACTACACGAAGCGGGTTGGTCCCGGTAGTCATCGCATCTGGGAGCAAACAAAGTGGATGGGCTATCCGGTCCTTAAGACCCCCGCTGATCTATGGATCTATCAAGAGATCCTGTTCGAGACGAAGCCTGACCTTGTGATTGAGACGGGCACGTATGCAAGCGGGACGACGTTATTCATCGCGCAGATGATGGATCTGATCGGCAAGGGACGGGTGGTATCGATAGACGTTCAAGAGCTCTCTCTACGGGCGCGGCATGAGCGTATTACGTACCTCACCGGCTCTAGTGCCGACCCCTTGATCGCCCAAGCCGCTGCGGCTCACAAGGCTTCCGGCGAGACATGTTTGGTTATTCTGGACTCAGATCATACGCAGTCGCATGTTGCACAGGAGCTCAAACTCTTTGCTCCCCTTGTTAGTATCGGTAGCTACCTTATCGTTGAGGATTCGAACGTAAACGGACATCCGGTCTATCCCTCCTTTGGTCCCGGCCCCTACGAGGCGGTTACTGAGTTTCTCAGGGAACATCCGTCATTCATTCCGGATAAAGCTCGAGAAAAGTTCTTGGTGAGCTGGAACCCAAACGGGTATCTCCGTCGGGTGTCCTGAGTGTTCTGACTGAACTAGTTCGAGTGTGCGTACGTAGTGCACTCTCCGCCCTCTTGATTTGAATCATACGGGGTGACCTTTGCTCGGCTATATTCCAAGAGATGGAAGATGCGGCTCGCCGTAGCTGGTCTCGCACGTGTGCGTTCCCTGGTGGCATCTGATCCAAACTCTGCAGGGCTAAGCGCGTGAACTGCATTTCGAGTTGATAGGCTTTGAATTTCTCATGGGTAAACATACGCACGGGGTATTCGTGAGAGACCCGTAGAAGTTTCTTGATGATGGCGAGGAAACCGGTGCAGGTTCAGAAGGATGAGAAGGAGTAGGAGGAGAGCTTGGTGCCGCACGGATGCTCAGCTAGGAAATAACAAGAGGGGCGACGGCACTGTTGCTCGTCACGCAAACCATCTGCGGGCTCCTCTTTTTAGGGTTCGTCGATCCGGGCCCGCTCTCATCGGACGCACAATGGCGCCGGAGATAGCTTCCGTACAACTACTCACAATCGTACACGGTGCTTGGCAGAGCTCTAATGGCGGCCAGTAGGTCGTTCGTGTAGTCGTCAGAGCGCTTGCGATTGCCTCGCTTCTCAGATTCCTCGGGCTGCTTAGGACACGTTGCCATGGCGCGAAGCTTGACGTTTTTCGCTGTTTTCCCCAATTTCGTGGCGGTGCTCAGCATCTTTGTTTTCGTGCCGGAGAGATTCGTAGCGGGACAGATCGGTGTCGAGCATGAGTAGAGGTTTCCGTCGTAGGACCTCCCCAACAGAGACGCGATAGACTTCGAGTAGGAGAGGCTTTGTGAGACCATCCGAGCCGGGCGAGCTCCTCCACACTTAGAGACTCGGGAGGCAAAGCTCTTTGAGCGTTCGTGGAGGGTGTTCCGAGCCTTTCGGACATTAGCTATCTTCATGCTGAGGTCAAGTAACTCGCACTGGGTATTCCCCTGACTCAAATCGCGCCAAGCGCCGCTCAAGTTACTTGGAGTGCTGAAGAGTTCAAATGCGTCATCGATTCCGTTATTGTTGGAGTCGGTTCCCGATGGACTAATATCGGCTACACCGTCGCCATTCATATCAAACGCTTCGTTGTAATCATCGCTGCCGTCGCCGTCTGAGTCGGTGTCTCGATAATCGGGGCTGCCGTCTCCATCGGTATCGATGGGAGGTGCTTTTGGTCCTGAGGAGTCGGGGTCGTATGCATCATCGAGTCCGTCATCGTCAGCATCGTTCCCACTTGGTGATGAGAATTGATCTTGTCCCTCGATTGAGTCAGCGATTCCGTCTCCATCTGAGTCGCGGTCGCGGAAGTCAGGGGTCCCGTCGTTATCGGTATCGGTGGTTGGTTGCGTTGTTCCACCAGTGGTCGGATCGTATTGATCTGCGAGGCCATCGCCATCGGTATCGGTTGACGAGTCGGCTCGGCCATCACCATTAGTGTCCGTTCCCCCACCTTCGATGATATCAGCGATGCTGTCGCCGTCGGAGTCGAGATCGCGGAAGTCGGGGATGCCATCGCTATCGGTATCCGTTACAGGTTGTGAGGTGCCGCCGTTATCGGGGTCGTACGAATCGGTCATACCGTCGCCATCCGTGTCGGATGTTGAGTCTGAACGACCATCGTTGTTGGCATCGGTGCCGCCACCCTCTCTGATATCGGTGATACCGTCGTTGTCCGAGTCGAGCTCTCGATAATCGGGCATGCCATCGTTATCCGTGTCAGGTATCGACAGCGGAGTGCCTCCGTTTGAGGGATCCACTTGGTCCACTAATCCGTCGCCATCAGTGTCGGTTGCCGTGTCGACACGGCCGTCACCGTTCACATCTGAGCCACCCCCCTCAATAATGTCGGGGATTCCATCGTTGTCGGAATCGACATCTCTGAAGTCGGGGATACCATCTCCATCGGTATCGGGAGTCGGTTGTGGTGTGCCGCCGTTATCGCCGTCGTACTGGTCTACAAGCCCGTCACCGTCTAGGTCTGTTGGAGAGTCAGCTATGCCGTCGCCGTTACTATCTGTACCGCCAGCTTCGATGATGTCCGGAATTCCATCATTGTCGGAGTCGAGGTCGTACTGGTCGGCTACCCCGTCGCTATCCGTGTCACCGCTTCCCTCAACGGAGTTAGGAATACCATCGTTATCGAGATCGATATCGGCGGGTGTTGCTGTGGGAGTGACGGTGGGAGTGCGAGTTGGGGTAGAGCTTGGTGTTGTCGTAGGGGTAGCGGTTGGGGTCCTCGTTGGTGTGCTGGTCGGCGTATTGGTTGCCGGGGGCGCTGGAGTCATCGTGGGAAAGGTCCCCACACACGAGAAGCCGCTCTGTGGTTCGTTATCCCCAGCGAATGTGGTTGCGTCGATCGCTAGAGTATCGATGTGTCCGACAGCATAGAACGTGTAGGT
Source organism: Pseudomonadota bacterium (assembly GCA_041178185.1). Lineage (GTDB taxonomy): Bacteria > Bdellovibrionota_C > UBA2361 > UBA2361 > OMII01 > OMII01. The sequence goes on along the minus strand of JBEGVS010000051.1, from coordinate 3,323 downwards.
GCCGGTTGTGTTTGGGATAGTTGCGGTTATCTGAAAATCTTTTGTGGTTCCTGCAGGGATGACGAATGCTTTAGTCCAGGTCATGGTATCCCCTGAGGTTGTCGGCGTTACGCCAACGGCGGATCCATCAAAAAGTGCGGAGGACGCCACATAGGTCGCCGTATCGGGAGAGGTTGGGAAGGTGATGGCGATGTCATCGAGCGTAACATCGGTGGTTCCAGTGTTTTCAATCTGTGCGGTAAGGGACGTTGTGCCGCCTGAGGGGCCTGGGAAGCATGCGCTGCCTGCGCTCTCTGTTGAGGAGAGGGACTTGATGCTGATGTTTTGTGTTGGAACCTCGATCGGAGCGAGTGAGCCGAACGATCCGGTGTCGGTGTGCTTGATGTTAGTGCCGCCGCTGTTGATGTAGCTCACGGGATAGATAGGGGTCGTGGAGTTCGGAGCGCCTTTGATCTTGAAGGTGTAATGTATTACGTAGTCGCTGTCGCTCGGACTCGTAGGGGTTATGTAGAGGGTATCGTTCCACGTGCCGGTGTTGCCTCCGGAGAGTGTTATCGATGTATCTATGAGCTCGAAAGATGAAGCTGGCCACGATGGCAGTGTTGCTGGAGAGAACGCGAAGGCCCGCGTGCCTCCGATTTGACCCGTTTCGCCCGTTACCTCCATGGTGAGGGTGCCCCCCAGTTCAGGGGTAGATGGTGAGTAGGACACACCGGTCACCTTGTTTGCAGCCGCTTTAATGGTCTCCTCTACCGCGTAGCTAAAGGAGTAGGTGCAATCGGAGGTGGTGAGTGTTGGCTTGCTCGGATAGAGGGCGACCGAATGGGTCTGACTTGTCCCCTCAGTGCTTGCAGCAAGATAGAAATAGACGGTCGTTGACGCGCCGTTCGCAAGCGGTCCGACATGGGTAACGCCATCCTCGTTGGGGGCGATATCGACGGCGCCGCCGGAGAAGCTTTCTACTTGTACCCATAGGTCTTCATACGACGTTGAGTTGTTGGTTATCTGGTACGCGACGTAGAATCCCGTAAGGCTTGGGGAGATTCCGGTGTCTATATAGACGGTGGGCGACGACCTCCTTGTGACCGTGATGTTCGCACAATTAGGTTGGGCGTTAGCGGTCTGGGTGGAGGCGAGCAGGTAGATAACCAGGCACATCCAGAAACGCAGAAAAAGTGATATATTTCGTAGGGTTGCGCTCATAGGTCTTAAACCGCTCGTAAAAAAACACTGCTACCTAAGTATTTGGGATGCTTGGCTGATCGGTTTAGGTGCGGGGGAGCCGGGCTCGTCGAATCCTCCCCGTTGCCGGTCCCCACATCGGCTGCAAGCTCTACGTTATGCGCCCGATATGAGGTAATGTTTGTGGGAAGAGGGGGCGAGGGATACGCCATGAACAAACAGCTACTACTAGCTATGCTGCTATGTGGGTACAGCTTCACCGCATGTAACGGAGGCGGCGTTAACTGCCCGTGGGAGCGTCCCTCTTGTTGTGACAACATTATGTTCGGATGTGGACCGTTCGATATTCCGCAAGGATGTTCGTGCGGAGATTACCTCTCTCGTTCCTTTCGAGGGGACCCGATTCGGTCGAGAGCCGCTGCATCTTCCCAAACGCTCGTGACAAGTGAGGGAACCTGGCGCGTGTCCCTGACAAAGAACGGAGAGGGGTGTTCCTACCTGAAAAAGCAGCTTACTGCGACAGCGCTGATCCGTGAACGCAATCAACAGGTCAGCGCAAAGCTGATTGGATTCACGACGCTCCGTGGCAATCGAGTGGGGCGAAACGTTCGAACACGGGGAAGGATGAAAGTTCCCTTCTCTCAGTGTGCGGCTGATGTGAAGAGCAACATCACGCTTTCGAGCCCCACAACGGGGAGCCTCAGCGGAGTGGTGAATGTGAACTGCGCCGCTCAAGACCGCACCTGCTCCGCCACCTACTCCGGCTCGCTCAAGAGGATGTAGTCCGCGCCCCTTTGTCGCGCCCCTTTGTCTCAGTGAGCGCGCGGAAGCCGAAGTCCGCGAAAAAACGTGTCCGCAAAAATTTGTCCAAAAATTTGTCTCAGTCACCGCGCGGCGTAACATCCCACCCGAAAGTTTTTATCAGTCAGCGCGTTGGGCAACCGAAAAATCCCCGAAAACTTTCTCTCAGTCACCGCGCGGAAGCAACATCCAGCCGAGTTTGCCGAATTAAGTGGAAATTTCTGAGTCGATAGCTGTGAGCTAACGCACAGTGGCCTGAGGTCTAGTTTATTGCGGGCTTGCGCCCGAAAAGTCTGTATGTCGTATCATCCACGAATCGAGTGCAAGGACGTCGCGTCTTTTCAAACTACGCGGACCCGTAATTCCGAGCTCTGGTTTGTTAATAACTCACCGCTTGAGGAAGCTATCTTGGGCTATGCTGCTCGTTACGCCACCCGGTATGAGGCCAAAATCTTCGCTCTCGCCATAGAGGGTAACCATATTCAGAAGGTTGCTGTCTTTCCCAAGGCTAACCGCGCCAGTTTCATGCGGGATTTCAACTCGGCGGTGGCTCGCGCGGTGCCACGTTATCAAGCGCACTATCCAGGTGGACCTCTTTGGCGACGACGCTACTCGGCAGAGTATCTGGTGGGTGATCCTGACATCGAAGACCGCTTTTTCTATACCGTTCTACAGCCCGTAAACGATGGGCTTGTCGATGATATTCGGGACTATCCCGACTACAACTGCTTCGAAGATGCTATTACCGGGAGAGCTCGTCAGTTTAGAGTTATCAAATGGAAGGAATACAACGATGCACGACGTTGGAATCCTGCTGTCGCTATCGAAAATTTCACGGAGATGTGCACTTTAAAATACGAAAGGCTGCCTGGCTACGAAGACCTTTCACAGGAACAGTACGTGGCTATGATGCGCAAAAAGCTTCAGCTGCGAACCGCGGAGGTTCTAAAAGCACGTAATGGTAAACCATCTCTTGGTGCCGCCCAACTCAAGAAGATAAGGCCAGGCGCCCTACCAAAGAAGACCAAGACTAGCGGCCCGAAGGATCATAGACCGCGGGTTCTATCGAAGGACCACGAAAGGCGCTCTGCCGGAGAGGCGTGGTACTTTTCCATCTACTTCAAGTATAGAGAGCGTTCCAAGCGCTATCGCTCAGGGGAAGTTGACGTCGAATTTCCGCAGGGTACCTACAAGCCCCCCATGTTTACCGTGGCGTTTTGCGGCGGAATTCGGTGAGCAGAGATCGCTGGTGTATCTAACGTAGTGCCGCAGCCGGCTTAGACTAAGCACTTTCCGAGTTAGCGGGCCACATTTGCATAAAAAATCGTACGAAAGCTCTC
>JBEGVS010000050.1:0-109938 GCA_041178185.1 Pseudomonadota bacterium | reverse complement strand
TAGCTCCCCGATAGGAGGATCGGCTGTTTGGGCACAGATGTTTAGCGTTTTATCTTCGTGTGGGTTCAGGCTCTTAAACGGCCGTTGCCTGGCGAGCACGGCGACCGGGGACGGTCGCCCTTGCGCAACCCGTGACACCACATGCGGTAAACCAAAAGGCGCGTGTCCACACGAGCCGGAAACCGCACCAAAATTTCGCGCGAGCTCCGGCCCGTCGCCCGACGGGCCATCCAGACGGATATTGGACGAACCTAGCATCCCCCTATCAAGTTCTTAAATTCCGGGCGATAGCACGACCAACTATTTCATGGCCCCTGCGGTCGTAGGAATCGTTGAAAGTCAAGCCACGAGCGTCAAAGCTACCAACACAGATCGGGTCACCTCGTGGAGCTAGCTCCATGCAACGAAGATAACTTTGCTCAAGGAGTCGGGGTCCCCCATTCACAAGGTCATTCAGCAAGACAGCTGTCATGAGCTCTACCACTTTTATCTGTCGGTATTCCGGATAGAAATCCTCGTGTATCCGCTCCTGCCAATTTGTATTCTTGTGGTTAAAACATCTCCCCGGATCCACGACCGAATCGTCCGCAGCACTCTTCGGTATCAGAATCCATTCGCTTTGTGATTGAGGAATCGAAGCCCACCACTGCATCTTCCACTCACGATTCCAGTTCTGGTCGTCAGCGATGAGCTTTTCTCCCGACCCCTTCCGCGAAGAACACAACCCATCAAACGCAATCGGACTGAACCGCTCTCCATTCACCGTCTCCGGGACGAGAACCAAGAGGTGTGTATCCTTAATCTTCTCTCCCGGATGAAATGGGCACTCTGACTCAAGGAGATTTCTGGTGATTGAAGCGGGGATCGGGGGGACCTCTCCCACATCGATATCTTCAGAGCGCCATTCTTCAGCGCCTAGGAAGTTCTTACCTAAGAGCTCTCGGATTTCGCGCAGAAAGATCTGACTGCAGAAATCCTCTGCTGAAAGCCCTTTCAACCCCGTAGCCTCCTTCATCCAATACTGCGCTGCGCGGGAGTCGCGGATCTCTAACACCTTCGCTGGGTCGTCACTCACTAGGTTGGCTGCAGCTAGGATCTCGGAGACTTTTTCTAGTACGAATTCCTTATACGCTTTAAGGCGTACTCCAGGTGAAAGGGTTCGATCCTCCCATGGCTTCAGGCTTGAGGGATAGGAGAGTATGCTATCGGATCCTTGGGCATGAGTTATGCCGTTCACCGCTTTATCACCTGTGTGTTTCGGGCCCTGGCTCATGGAGTGCGTTCCTCGTGAGGGAGAGGTCGGCTCTTGGTGCTAAAAATATGAGCTTTTGGTCCGCAGCCATCTATATGGTACGAATGGGTTCAGATCTCGGCTCCATATACATGGTCGGCCCTTCGATATTCGCCCGAGACGCGGAGGGGAGCTTTAATTCGGGAATAATACCGCGCCCCTATTGAAGAATCCGGAGTTTAGAACGTCTACTGTGAGTTCACCTCATGTCTTCCCGCTAACTGGTCGATATTACATTAGATCCGATAGACTATCCAACTCACCATGTTGTTTTTGAAACGCTCACTTCGCATCCTCGCTCTCGCCGCCATGGTCGTGTATCTCGCGGCAACAACGACCCGAGCCGACGTTACACCCCAACCGACAGAGGTCGCCTCCGAAACTGGAACAGCCGATCCGGAGCTCCGCTCACCACGAACCACGATCGCGTACTTCCTCGCGACGATGCGCCCAGCTGAGGGAGATGCCGATCTTAATCGCGCCATTAAGGCATTGGATGTATCCGATCTTCCGGAGCTCGTACGAGACGAACGAGCGAAGGAGATCGCCATTAAGCTCTATACTATTCTAACCTTCAAAGAGATAACTCCAGCGAAGGTATCCTCCTCAACAGCGGTATCGCCCCTTCAAATCGGGGATGTAAATGCTTACGGTATCTACCTTGAACAAAGTGGTCCTAACTGGCGATTTAGTCGATCCACCGTTAACGACGTGCCTGATATCTTTCGCGAGATCGAGCACAACCTCTCAAAGAAAGAGATGCGCAAGCTTGGTGGTACCACCGCTACCTGGCTTACCATTCGCTCCTACATCCCCGAACAACTCAAGGGGACGACCTTTATCCTTGAGGATTGGCACTGGTTAGCAGCCGCGTTTACCCTCTTAGCCACCTTCTTGGTCCAATACACGGTTGTCTTTTTGATTCAGCGTGTGTTCTCTAAGGTGTTTCCTTCACGTTTCTCAGCAGACCAAAAGGAGGTATTCACCTCGATCCGAAAGCCGATATTTGTCATCGTCTTTACGTCAGCGCTGCAACTCTTTCTCTCCTCGTTTGACCTTGAGATCGATTTCTACACCTTCGTCATCACCTGGATCTCAACGGTTCGAATCATAGCGATTATGCTACTCGGGATTCGACTCATCCCGATGTTTACGGCGCGCGTTAATCGATTCGCCGCCGAAGCAACCTCTGTCACCGAGGAGATCCTCTACCCCCTTGTCGAGAAAGCAGCTTGGCTCTGCATCCTTCTTATCGGCGCGGCGCAGATATTGTGGACGCATGGTGTCAACGTTTCAGGACTTGCCGCCGGACTCGGACTCGGAGGTCTCGCCTTCGCTCTCGCCGCAAAGGACACCGTAGAAAATATCTTCGGCGCTATCGCTATCCTGATCGATCAACCGTTCCGAGTTGGTGATAGCATCTCCATGGGTGGCTTGACCGGAACCGTCGAGCACATCGGACTCCGCTCGACCCGTATCCGGACCCCTGAGAACTCCCTTGTCTCACTCCCCAACTCAAAGATTATCGCCTCACACGTAGATAATCTGGGAGCTCGAACCTCCGTCAGGGTAAAAACCATTCTCAATCTCCCACTATCGACCCCGCCCTCATCACTAGAGGCACTCTGTTCTGGAGTACGAGCGATTTTAGAGTCGCACCCTCTGTGCGTTCGGGACTCTATCGTGGTGCACTTTAACGAGTTCAATCCCAGTAGCCTCGGTGTGCTTATTCAGTTCAACCTTACCCTTCAAACATGGGCCGAGGAGCAACGGCGAAAGGAGGAGATATTCCTCGCTATCATCCGACTTCTCGGTGAGCTTGGACTCTCCCTTGCAGTTCCAATACAAGAGATAGCGGTTAAAACGACTCCGGTTGACAACACAGGTACGCCCTCGGGAACGGACGGCATTGAGGCTTTCAAGCGACTTGGGATTTCCTGGAAAAACTCATCCCGATAAGCGGCCTTGACCGAACGACCGGCCTCAGGCTACCTACCCTTATAGAGAGAGGAATTACGTGCAACAAAGAGGGCAACCAACCCACACTATCACCGAGGCGCGAGCCACCTGCTACGCTTGCTTTCGGCCTGTGGCCCAATGCTTGTGTGGCTACCTAAAACCGTTTGAGGCACATACAAATCTCCTTCTCTTGCAACATCCAAACGAATGGCGAAAGTATTACTCGACCGCAAAGCTCGTACGGAGCTCCATAACGAACGTGAATGTTTGGAGAGGGGTTGAGTTTTCGCCTGAAACATTACACGCCGCAATCGCTTCTCACGAGACCTTCCTGCTCTATCCCGGCAAGGACGCAGTCGATTGCGAAGAGGTTGCTCTCTCGTCCCGCTCTCGGGTTATCGTCATAGATGGTACCTGGGACGAAGCGCAGAAGATCGTATACCGAAATCCGGTGCTGCATTCGGTTCAACGTATCTCCTTTCGAAAGCCCATGATCTCGACCTATCGAATTCGCAAACCTCCAAAGGGTGGATACCTGAGCACCGTCGAATCGGTCGCTCACCTCCTTACCCTCAACGCCGTGGTATCAGGTTGTGCACACAAAATCCCGACCTATCAGGGCCTCTTCAGTCTATTTAACGAGATGGTGAATCGTCAGCTCAAACACATGGGAAGAGAGGCGGAGATGCGGGTGTAGCGAACCTCATCTCAAATGCCCGGTATTTCAGCGAGCAAGGACGGCAGGCTAACGACCGACTATCTTTTTAAACCGAGCCGTTCGAGAGTGTGGCTCTGCTGCACCAGCGCTGAAGGTGAATTCATCTTGCAGCTCCTCAATACGATCGACGGGAGCGGGATGTGTAGCGAACCATCCACCGGTATCCTTGCCAGTCTGCGCTTCAAGGATCTTTAAAACTCGGACGAGCGCAGAGGGATCGTATCCAGCTCTTTGGAGAAGCTGTGCCGCGTAGAGATCGGCGCGGTACTCTTGCGATCTATCAAAACCCTTCGTAAGAAGCTTCTCCATCACACCGTCAACGCTGTCAGAGAGCGCGGTAGTCAGGATAGAGAGCTCAGGGGCCCCAACCTGTCCTGCCGCAATCGAAGCGCCTTGCGCCGAAGCCTCCGAGAGCGCAGAAAAGAGCTTCGCGTTTGAGATAGCATGTGCACCGTCTTTTTTAACAACGTGCGCTATTTCATGAGCGAGGACAGCAGCGAGCGCATCCTCATCTGGAAGCAGGTTCATAAATCCCGACGAGAGGTAGACGAAGCCTCCCGGTGCTGACATAGCGTTGATAGTTGGAGACTCGATTACAGCGAAGTGGAAGCCGCCAAAGGTTTCTGGAGCATCAGAGACGCTCACGAGCGTCATGCCGATCTCGTTCAGGTACCTTGTTTTTGCACCATCAAGTTTGGGTGGATAGGAGTTCAGGAGCTTAGCCGATACCGCTCGACCGAGGTAGTACTCCTGCTCAGAGGTAAGCTCCTCTTGGGAGGCGACCACCTTGCGACCAGCAGAGAAAAGCCCCTGGGCTTGCGTTGGATCAACATATCCCGTTGCTGCAAGTGCGTTCGCCCCTATCTGATCGAGCGAGGTAGTAGCACACCCTACAAGGAGCGCACCAGAAACGGAAACGGTAAGGAGACGGGTGAGGTGCTTCATCTTACTTCAGCCCTCCCTGCTTTATGAACTGCGCGACCTCGGCGGGCGAGGCGTTAGCCTGCCGCTCAACACGATCAACGAGGTCGTATCGAGCGCTTCCATCCTGCTTTTGAAGGCTCTGCTCGATCTCTTTGCTAAAACCCTTACCGGCGAGTACGAGCTCAGTGGGATCAGCTTGAGATTTCACGGCGTCGGCGGTCGAGAAAACGATGGTTTTTGAAGATACTGCCGAGAGCGGAAGATATCCCTGTTGACCACCCGCACGAACAGACACCCATCCGTTCTCCTCTCCCATTTTTGGGAGCCGCTGTCCGTAACGAACAGAGGAGATAGTTGAAGCGTAGAAGAGCGGTTTGCTGCGAAGACGCGACTCCCGCACCTGTACCCACACATCATCCGCATAGCTCGGCAGAGCGAACGCGCATGTAGCGATCACGATCCATAGTTGTTTCATAGATCCCGGTATCGCCCGGGATCTATTTTTCGTCAAGGAGCTCTGTTAACGAGGAGGCACCACTGATGACTCCCGCGCTTCGATACACACCAAACTTAGTTCGGGTATCCGCAATATCGAGGTTCCTCAAGGATAGCTGTCCGATACGATCATGCGCCGAGAACCCCTCTCCGCCGCGCTCCATCGTCAGACGCTCCGGGTGGTAGGTCAAATTCGGGCTCTCCGTATTGAGAATTGAATAGTCGTCACCACGACGAAGCTCAAGGGTTACCGTCCCCGTAACTGCCTTACCGATCCATCGAACGAGGGACTCACGGATCATCATCGCTTGAGGATCGAACCAGCGACCTTCATACAAGAGCCTACCAAGCTTAAATCCAGATATTCGATACTGCTCAAGCGAACCCTCGTTGTGGATACCTGAGAGCAATCGCTCGTACGCGATGTGAAGGAGCTTGATACCCGGCGCCTCATAGATTCCGCGGCTCTTTGCTTCGATGATACGGTTCTCAATCTGATCCGAGAGTCCAAGACCGTGGCGACCACCGATCTTATTTGCCTCAAGCACGAGCTCTACCTGGTCTCGGTACTCCTTACCCTGTAAAGCGACCGGGAACCCCTCAAAGAAGGAGATAGCTACGACCTCTGGCTTCACCTCCACTGAGGCATCCCACGATTTAACTCCCATAATTGGCTCAACAAGGTATTCATTCTCGTTCAAGCTCTCAAGTTTTTTAGCCTCGTGGGTAGCACCCCACATGTTGGAATCGGTCGAGTAAGCCTTCTCAGTTGATGCGCGATACGGGAGCTTGCGCGCTACGAGGTACTCACTCATCTCTTTGCGTCCACCAAGCTCACTAATAAAGGTCTCATCCAACCACGGCTTGTAGATCTTGAGCTTAGGATTCACGAGCAACCCGTACCGATAAAATCGCTCGATATCATTCCCTTTGTAGGTGCTCCCATCGCCCCAGATGTTGACCCCATCCTCAGCCATCGCCGCAACCAATTTAGTGCCCGTCACCGCTCTGCCAAGGGGCGTGGTGTTGAAATAGGTCTTTCCTGCGGTCGTGATGTGGAACGCTCCACACATAAGGGCAAGCAGCCCCTCTCGTGCGAGGTCAGCTCGGCAGTCCACTAATCGGGCCTTCTCAGCGCCATACGTCAAGGCGCGTTGAGGAATCGATTCGACATCGGTCTCATCGGGCTGAGCTAAATGCGCCGTATAGGAATACGGGAGAGCTCCCTTTTCTCGCATCCACGCAACAGCTACGCTCGTGTCCAAACCTCCAGAGAACGCCAACCCAACTTTTTCTCCCTGAGGAATACTCTTGAGGATATGCGACATAGAGACCTCTCTTGAAATCGTCCGAACTCGGACCAACCCGTAAAAATAGCAAACCCCTGGTATACCGAATAGTCGTGCGGTTGGGAACAAATAGTTGCAGATCCCACCCTGAACCTTGAACGCTCCATAAGCTTTGTCTAGACTCGCTTTCCTATGAGCGAACCAGCAACCGGTCCTTCATCACTCGACAAAGCTCTCGGCATTACTCTCGTTAGAGAGAACATCGATCAGATCGTTCCCCTGGGCGAGCGGTATGTCTCTCATGCCCCAACCGGGACTCCGCCGTGCTGCGCATGGGATGCGGGCAGCCTCTCTCGTTGTCCATCACTTAAACCAGCCACCCCTCATGAAACTATCCTGCTCGACATGGGCGGTACGCACACAAAGGTCGCCACAAGAAGCTCCCAGGGAGACTGGTCACTTCTTTTCGACCACCTCAACGATTGGTTTGAACCGCGCCGAGATCCCTCGCTATCCCCTCTCCGAGGCTTTTTCCGTGTGCTCGTTGAGGAGCTTGTACGAACGCTGCCCTCACTCAAGACCAGTGGTACCCCCTTACGAGTCGGGGTTATCTGGTCGAATCAGATAAAGACTCAGCGGTTCTCTACCAGAACTACCACCGGAGTTACCGGCATCGTTCACGGCTATCAAAGTGGGGGATACCGCAAGGGGGAGTGGTTTCTGAAGGGGCTCAAAAATGGCGATGACATCGGAGCTCTACTTCTCTCGGAATTCACACACTGCGGAGTAACGCCAGAGGTTATGGTACTCGGGAATGACACCCTCTTTACTCTTTTTGCTGTGCCAGGGGCGCATGCAGGGGTGGTCATGTCATCAGGGGGGAACTGCACCCTTGTAGGCACATCCGATGCTGATAAAGGCGAACTCTACAATTCGGAGTTAGGAGGCATGCTCATGCTTCCCGACTCAATACTATCCTTAGGCGATAAAGAATTTGCAAAGAGTCGTGGGCTCTCACTGCTATCCCTTGAGGAGCTGAGCGCTGGCAACTGGTTTCCGAGCATGGTAACCGCCACCATCCTGACCGGTGCCACACTTCCCGAGGGGAAGGAGCTCCGGCCGATAGCGTCCGCGATCACTAACGAGACCTTAGTGATTAACAATCGAAGTCTGTGCGATCTACTCGCTGGAACGAACGGTATGTTCGCACCCTTTCCAGCCTCCTCACGAGAAGCTCTTCGGTCGCTCATCCACGCCCTGGTTGATCGCGCCGCGGTATTGGCTGGTATCATGACCTACCTCTCGGTGGTCACCCAGCTTCGCGCTGGTGAGCAGAGGGTCCGCATCTCTCTCGATAGCTCGATGGGTCGGTACTTTCCTAACTACTTTGAGACGATGAAAGACTGCATTGAGCAAATCACGCTCCCGGGTCATGACGTGGAAACGATACTCGTGCACCCGATCCAATTGCCTGACGGGGGCGATATCTCGGTCCCACTTCAGGGAGCAGCTCTCTTACTGGAGTCAGCTACCAGCTAGCCCTTCTGCACACCTTGCGCATGCTGCGCCTGCGCGTGCGCCGTTCTCTTTGAGCAGCCCCCTTTCGGCATCCGCCCCGCATCCCTAACCGCCCCTTTTTTCTAGCCCCTCCTATTCCATCCTCTGGTGTGATTCAAAAACTCGCCCTGGGACGCCATTCCCGCTATACTGCCGGCCATGGAAGTCATCATCTGCCCCTCTGCCGAACGCGCGAATCTCCTCACCGCTCAGCTTATGGCTGACACCGTGAAAGCAAAGCCGAATGCTGTTCTTGGACTTGCAACGGGCAGAACGCCCGAAGGTGTCTACGCTCGCTTAGCCCAACTCCACAAAGAAGCGGGCCTCGACTTCTCTGGTGTTACAACCTTCAACCTCGATGAATATATCGGTATTCCGGTTTCGCACCCTCAATCCTTTCGCGCGTGCATGGAGCGAGACCTCTTTTCAAAGGTCAACATCAAGAAAGAGAACACCCATCTTCCAGACGGAATGGCTCAAGACCTTGACGCGGAGTGTGTTCGCTATGAGCGCGCCATCGCCTCCGCAGGTGGCATTGATCTTCAGCTCTTGGGTATCGGATTGAATGGGCACCTAGCCTTTAATGAGCCGCTCTCTTCGCTCGCGTCCCGCACTCGCACGAAAGCACTCACGCCTGAGACCCGCAGACAGAACGCGCCAGCCTTCGGATCACTCGATGAGGTACCAACCCGTGCCATGACGATGGGGGTAGGAACCGTCCTGGAAAGTCGATGGGCTATCCTGCTCGCAACCGGATCCAGTAAAGCTGAGATAATTCTTAAAGCGGTAGAGGGTCCGATAACCGCGGTTGTTACCGCGAGCGCTCTGCAGATGCACTGTCGCTGCACCGTAATCGTGGATGAAGCTGCGGCAGAGTGGTTGCAAATGAAGGAGTACTACCGCTGGGTTTTCTCCAACGAGCCCGAATGGGCTCCGTATCGCCAACTTGTGCTAGGAAATTAGCAACGAGCTTCGTGGTTCTTGCGCCTACCCACACCTCTCTCTGTAGGCAGAGCAGGGGCGGGGTAGTCCCCCGCCCCGCACCACACCTACGCGGCCTGCGCCAAGGTCTCTTGAGCTGGGATGGCAATCTCCTCGGCTAACGCCGCACCCAATACCACCAGCTGCTCTCGAGAGGCCTTCACTCCATCAACGATGATAGAGATCGCCCCTAACGGCATAAACCTCTCGTTGATAGAGAGAACCGTCGGGCCTGGCCGCTTTCTCTCAGGATTTGTCCTAAGCACCATGCGACGGATGAGAGAGATGCCGGACTGGTCACATCCAAACATCTCCGTCAACCAAACTGGTTGCTTCGAGATAGCGTAGTCGAGACTCGCCGCAAGTGAGCCCGCACATCCTTTGATGAACGGCTCCTCGAGGTCACTTACCGCGCGCACCGCAAGGAGCGCGAGTCCGCGCACCGCAGAGGTCCACTGAAACGAGCCAGCGGAACGGTAGGCCCCGCCACTCTTGCCTCGAATACTCCGACGGACATCTCCGCTGACTCCATCGCAGAAAGTAACCTCGGTCAGCTGTCCTACTTCGAAATATAACTTCAAGTCTCTCATAGCGTCCTCCTTAACTCTCGTTCTAACTTCTGTGCCCCGTTTATCAGCTTATTCCGGCATCCTTGCCTTACCTCTCGCTGACCAACTGCTCCTATTCCTGAAATTGCCACCTGGTTTCATTCCAGAAACAATTACTGAATAGTCTTCCCGCCACGAGCTCGCAAATCAGTGTCAAATTCATCGAACCCGAACAGCGCCATTCGTTTAATTTGACACTCCGAACCCCTTTCTCGGGGGGCTGGCTATTTTTGGGCGGACGCACCATGTACCCGCGTCTACCCGTAAAAACTTCAAAAAACCCCGGAAAAACGTGGGTTTTCGCTAGTATTCATGCACCTCACACATCAAATTCAGTGCAATGTGCGTATGAATGTGCGCCCCTCTGTCCCACAAAAACCGCCCACCTCCTGGATCAACCACCGTCACAGGATGAAGAGCCGCCCCTTAATCCCCACAAACCTCCGCGTTTTGGTGCGAAGGGTGGTGGGCAGATGCGCGTCCGGAGGCCGGCCCACAGCAGCAGCTGTATCCTGTTCCCGAGAGAAGTCCCGATAGTCCGTCGAATTTTTAAGATTGGATTTTCAAGATGTTGTCCCTCTGAAAACCCGCTCTTTGTGAACGTCGGGCTTTCTCAGGGGACTCATGAACTCTTTCGAGTATCAAGAGCGGAAAGCCGATCGCTCCCAAAGCGCACGGAGCCCCACCTTGGTGGAGTCGTGTTTAACGCAATAGGGATAAATCGTGATTTCCATGATTCGATCATAGTGTCAGATGACTACCGGCCCTTCAATCTAATTCCTCCTTCACGATTCAGAAAACGAGGCAGAAAATGGTTACAAAGGCCCCTAGAGCACTGGTGGTTTTGTGAAAGATCTCTAATCCCGAGATCTAAACGCGATGCAACCAGCTGTTTTTACTAATATTTCAATCCCCGCCTGAATTTTACTGATTCCTACAGCACATATCCCAAGCGAGCTGCCATATCCCCAGAGAAAGGAATATCCGGGCGGTCATGCACCTATGAACAAGAACAACAACAACTCTTCGCACACCGTTGAAGCGCTCATGACGCGCATGCAGGGCCTCAAACCATCCGGTCCTCTTCGCAGCAAAGATGAGATAGCGCTCGCTGCGGCTGTGGTTCTCATAGAGATCGCATCGTCGGACAACGTTGTTGATAAATTTGAACGCACCGTGATTCTTAACGCACTCAAAGGGCTCTTCAGGGTCTCTGATGAAACTGCAAACGGCCTTATGAATCGAGCTAAGGCACAACTTTCCAGCATGCGAGGAAGCTCCTCAGCGGCGGAGATCTTACGAGACTCCCTCGATATAGCCTCCAAACGAGCGATCGCCCAAGTAATCGATAACCTCATCCGTTGCAACGGCGTCGTGGATGGCATCGAGGTGTATCTTCGCAAACGCTTCAGAGACATCTTGGGAATTCCGGAAGAGATGCCTACGCACATCGAGTAACCAGGGTTGCCACTCGCGAGAGCGATTCCGTGACACGTAGGCACCTAGCATCCAACCAAAGAAACCATCACTAGTTTTTCGTATCGGAGAGATACGGCATCCTCGTACAAACCCTCGCTACATTCACGAGCGAAGGGAACTGTGTGAGAATTTAGTCACTATTTAGCGCCACACCCTATCGGTTTTGCCAATCTGGACCGACTCGACCAGCAGGGAGTAGGTCTTCGTGCGCTCCCGGTCAGGAGTAGCTGTATGCCCTTCGGTCTCTCCGCCATAGGGATCAACCTGGGATCACCAAACAATCTCTCGAGGACTGCAACCTCGCTCAATCGTGCACTGTCGCGCTTGTCTTCAGGATTACGAATTAATAATGCCTCTGATGACCCAGCTGGGCTGGCCTTGGCTGCAAACCTCGACGCCACTATCGCCCAAATGAGCCAAGCCTCTCGTAACGTGAGCGATGCCGGCTCTGCGCTCTCCATCGCCGACGGCGCCCTCGGGCAGGTGTCGGACATTACGATAAGGATGCAGGAATTGGCTACCATGGCCGCCAATGGGACCTACAGTGACCAACAGCGTAGCGCTCTGCAGGCTGAATATACGGCTCTGTCTCAAGAGATTCAACGGATCGGGCAGACCACCACCTTCAACGGAAAGAACCTTCTCGATGGCTCGACCATGAGCGTGCAGATCGGCTCAGGTGGGGATTCCCTGCAAGTCGGGGGAATCAATCTTGCAGAGCTCTCCAGCGCAGCGACCTCGCAGGACATAAGCACGCAGGCCGGGGCCCAAGCGGCGATGTCGACGGTCGGTCAATTTTCACAGGACCTCATATCTCAACGGACTCAGTTCATAGGGGCACCGATGTCACGGCTCGACTCCATGCAGAACACCCTCTCTACCCAGACCCTCGCGCAGACTGCATCCCTCTCTCAGATTAGGGATGCCGATCTATCCTCTGCCGTGGTCGAGGCAACTGCGGCTAAGGCACTGCTGCAGTATCAGGTATCGATGATTCAGCAAATAACTCCGCTCACCGCCGGCAAGGCACTCTCCCTTATCGGGTAAGGAAGCACGCAACAGATCGCATCAGGCGCCGATACAGCCCTCATGGAACGAGGCTTCTCACTGATCGAAATGCTCCTAGGGGTGTCAATGATCGCTTCCGTTGTGGCGATCGCACTGCCGTCCCTCGCCGAATGGATACCGCGACACGCCGTTCGTCGTGAGGCACGCGCCGTGCAATTGGTAGTGGAGCGTGCTTATACGCTGGCTGTTGTACGCTCGGTTCCCGTATCCGTCCAGTTCCTTCCTAGCCAGATAATCGCAACCTCCGCCACTACGGCACCACTCTTCTCGCATCCCCTCCCCGCATCCATTACAGCGCGCATCAAAGGGAACCAGGACAGCTCTCTGGTCTTGTATCCCTCACATACCGCTTCACCAGCTACGATCGAGGTCCTGGGACCCTCGTACCGGTGCTCCGTCATCGTTTCGCTACGGGGTCGAACACGACTGGAATGTGCATGAGGGGACGGGATACTGGCCAAAGAGGGATCATTATGATCGAGGCGCTCGTTGCAATGCTGCTCGTCACGGTCGCCGCGAGTAGCACGATCTGGTTTCTTCATCGGGCGCTTCGCATGACGGCACTTCAACGCTCCCTTCTTGAACCTCAGTGCGAGCAACCCACATGTGCAACAGGTCTCACTATGTCGGAGTGTCGGTGTGGAACGTACATTTTTCGCGCTCAGCGCTAAAGAAGGGGGCTTCGTGGCCCTTGATGCCCTGTGGGGACTTTTATTGGGTAGCCTCGTGCTCGTGAGCTGCGCCTTTTTGAGCGCCCGAGTCTCGTCTACTGCTGCAACCCTCAATCGCGAGATACATGGCAGGCTTGTGGGAGCAAAGGTGATCGGGGTGATAACTGGCGGACTCTTTTCGCTGGACCGAAATCGGCAACCCTTCGGTGCCCACATCACGTCGGGCCGTTCATTACGCCTTATGAATGGAGCTCGCCATCCACTCGCAGCTATCTCGAGTTTATCAGGTCCCTCACCTGAGTCGGATATCCTCACCCTAATCGATATTGATACTCGCTACCGAGGCACGGTCACCGCTGCGACTATCTCGGGTAGTACTATTCAGGCGACAGTATGCGGACTTCCCTCTCGCATAGCGAGTGGTGCCTTTAAGAGCTACCTCCTCTTTACTCTTGAGGGAGCGCGGCAGGTTGTTGGCGAGGTTGTAGCCATAACCTCAACATGCGCTCGACTCACCGGCTCGTCTATCAGCGGGATCGTCTCTGCCCAAACGTCCTTCCCCTCTCGCCCGCTGACCTTCGTGCCGATCGATCGGGAATACTCCCTCTTTGTTGACCGGATCGCTAATCTCCGACTCGCGTCTCATACCGGCGCGACTATCCTTGAGAACCAACCGGTCACTCGTGGCGTCGATCTCATCACGATCCAAGAGGAGAACCGCTCTCGGGGGATACGGATATTCACACTAACGATTCAGCCCAGCGGAGCACGTCCGATCTCTCACGTCGGCATCCCCGCTCTCACACAACGCAATCTTTGGAACGAGGCGCTACCATGAGTGGCTACCCTGAAAGTACGCAACAGGGATGGGCACTGCCAACGACGCTCTTTGGCTTGACCCTTATCCTTGCAACGATCCGACTCCTTTCGATAGATGCGACTCAAGCGACGCAGATGTTAAGCGATATACGGCGTGCACATACACTACGGCAGTATGCGCTTGGAGAGATCCTCGCTGCTGGAGAGCCCAAGCCGTTGTGCGAGCAACGAGCGATTACGCTTGAGGAGACAACTATGACGTATGAGGTGTGTGGAGAGCGTAAGGTACCTTTTATGGTTGCGCCTCCATCTGCCGTGCTACCCCTTACTCGGATCGACTACGATGCGATATTCGTTCAGGCGATACGGTGTCCAATACCTCCGTCGAGCGCAACAGATCCATTTGAGGCGTCACCCACAGCATCCAAGGATTGTGGTATACCGACGACCCTCAAGGGAGGTGTGATTCTCCTTGAAAATATCCGCGGTGAAAGCATTAAGGTACTTCCCCCATCCTCTGGGGCATCCGTAATCGCCTCACCCGGACGGATAACCGTTACAGGCGCTCTTTCGCTCGAATCGGATCTCGTCATGGTTGCAGGGGGAGATGTCGAGATCGGATCAATCACGACCCAATCGGGACACACTCGAAAGGTAACGATTCTCTCAGCACTCGGCGGAATTCGTGTGAGCTCTATCACTCCGGGGATAGAGGTGCTTGCAGCGGGAAGAAACACCCTTGAGGTGCCCAACACTCCTCACAACCCACCCTTTCCCCTGCCACCGCAGCGGGGACATGAGATCGTTGGGCTCCGCGCGATGGGGGAATAGCTTATCGAGCAGAGCAATCTGCTATCTCGCGCTATGAATCAACGGCTCCTATGTTCGTTTCGATTAGTTTATTCGCTAACCGTTATCGGCGTTCCTGCAGCAGCAAGGTTTTTTGCGTCGTCGGCTACGTTGCACCGTACCCGCAAACCCCGCCAATCGCAGTACAAAACGACACCGCTGCGCGAACAGCGCACCTCTTGATCCGCAAATAGGTCCTGGCCGTTACGCTTACAGGCGTGAAGACCGGAGGCTATCGCGAGGTCTCGAGGATCTGCGAACACAAGGGAGCTCTTTTGAAGCATCTCGGATTGTGCCTGAAGGTCTAGTCCTATCGTTCCCTTGGCGATTGAATGAATGGCTATGTGCCGAGCCGTCCCGTGCTCTCGGCAAGGTAGTGGCTCAAGTCCGTTTGAGCTATCCGCAAGACTTGCGAACCATTCAAAGACCTCCGCCGTAATTGCTTCCCTGAAGGGCATGCCCCAAGGGATTGAATGGTACGTCCTAAAGTACGCGTTGATCGCACGCATCGCTTCATCGTCACTTACACCTGCCGGAATCGTAAAGGTCGATATCCCCGTCTGAGGATCAAACCCATACGATTCAACCATTAGGCCAGCTGTCATCAGAGGAGCACGTCCGTGGAGCACATCACTTGCTAATCCCAATCGGTGCTTTATCTCCTGCGTTGAGAGGGCCATTTCGTCGTTCTGGGTACCATAGGTATTCGATGCGGCCTGGGAGTACAGCGAGGTAGTTAGCCGCACTATATCGGGGAGGGCCCTTCGGACCTTGCTCTGCGCATCCCCTTCCCCTCTGCTTTCTACTGAGGGCTCAGGCAGAACACCGTTAAGCGCTTTACGAGCGAGCTCCAACCGCTGCGCGATAGCAGACACTGGGAGCACTCCCATCTTCTCTTCTGCAGACGCGTAAAGATGTAACGCCATCTGAGAGTGGAGGGTTTGGGATATAGTTCCTATTTTAACAACTGCATCTCGTATCGGGGCTAACTTGTTCATCCTAGACCTCTCCTTTTTCAATAATCGCTTGCGCTAGCTTCATTCGAGATAGTTTCTCATCCTCACGTACATGATCCGCGCACAACAGAGCCGCAATCTCGGCCTGCAGGAGCTTGAGAAGCTCCTCTTTCGCTCGTTGTTCTTCGGTTTGTGAGTCGCTGCGCATGACTGAGAGATAGTAACAGAATTGGCCTAATTTGCTCATTTTGCGCAGGGCACGGCGTGCTTGAGATCTCAAATAAGTTACCGAATCAGGTGTGATCATACCTGGAGAGCCTCGTGCAAATAGTTGAAATATCGAGGTGGTCGAGCCGGAGCTTTTTTCGAGCCTATTCCACTTAAAGTGGAATGACAGCGGTCGTCGATCGGGTGCTCCCTATGACGATGAGCTATCGTTCACCATCGCACTCTAGTCGAGCCGCCGCAACATCTGCTTCGTCTTGTGTCGTTCATACTTCGCAGCGCGTTTCCCTTTATCATCGCGCTTGCGGTCTCGACGCTCACCAGCGCTGGGTGCTCGAGAGACAAAAAGAGTTGGAGATCTCCACGCGGTTCGAAGCTTTGCGGTCACACTATCAGGGGACTCCCGTTCAAAACGTCCCTCAGCAGTCTTGCGGCGCAGGAGCGCACAGAACGCCCCAGCGCCCTTTCCTTGATGGGGAAGGAGTCGATAGGTGACGGGCTCTCCGATATGGGATCGATACGGTTCAAGAACGGGGACCACCACGGCGGAGAAATCAGGGAAGGTTTTAAGGAACCACTCAACGTTGTCCTCGTTCTCTTCCCGGGAAAAGGTGCAGGTCGCGTAGAGAAGGTACCCACCCGGTGCAACGACGTTCCGTGAGTGTGCGAGAATCCTGCGTTGTCGGCGCTCATTCATCCCAATCGTTGCGGGATGAAATGCTCCGGGAGCCGCCATACCTTTCAGGACGAGCGACTGTCCGGAGCATGGCGCATCAACTATCACGAGGTCGGCGCTATGCGGTATCTCGGTACCTAGGTTCTCTGGATCGAGTGAGGTCACAACGGAAGGATCGACTCGGCACCGTTTGTAGTTCGAGATAAGTTGAGCCGTTCGTTTGCCGATAACCTCGTTTCCTACCACGAGACCGGGCTGGAGGTAGCGCCGAGCTACAATACCCTTGCCACCTGGCGACGCACAGACATCGACGATAATACCACCGCGCTCGGGTATTGCAGAGAGCGCGGCACAGGCGAAGGTGGACGACAGGTCCATACAGTAGAGCTCTCCCTGGTCGTGCGCAGGGAGCTTTCCTGGTCGTTCGCCCTCCGCGGCGACATCGATCCAGGTGGGTAGCCACTCGGGGCGTTCACCGGTTGAGAAGCTGCCGGTTTGGGGATCTCCATACAACCATACTACACCGGTCACACCGCTCTCACCCTGCTCTACGGCGCGAAGAAACGCCTGCTGCGTTTCGACGTCAGCGAAAAGTGATCGGGCCACCTTCTCGATGTTCCTAGAGAGCTTTGGAGATCTATCCTCTGATGCCGAGCTCACGGTCACACGTACACTTCACTTAGTCGTTGTCTCGAGCGATCGATGCATGGAACCGCTCAAGCTGCACGCGGAGGTCCTGCAAGGCCCGCACCCGCATACTAAACGATGACTTCTGTTCAGGCGTCATCTCACCCATCGTAAGATCACTTCCGTCTGGCTGAAAGATTGAGTCCCACCCGAATCCTCGCCCGCGAGGAGGCACCACCTTACCGGGCACAACTCCCTCGCCATAGATCAGGGTCTGAGGACCGAGCGCGAGTCCGAAGATCGTTCTGACCTCGGCCTGACAATCGTTGCGAGAGAGTCCCATCTGGTAGACCCCTTCGCCGCCGAGCGCCTTCAAGAACCACTTGATCAGCGGACCTGGGAGTCCGTTCAACGCGGTGAGCGATAACGAGGTGTCCTCTATTAGTACCGGCGAATAGCCTTGCTGGACCGCCGCTTGCGCTTTGGCGATGACAACTTTTCGGGAATCAAGCTCTTGAACCTCGGGGAGATCGAGATCAACGTGGCGCATCTTGCCTAACACGGCTTCAACTTCGGCAAGCTTAAAGCGGTTCCCCGTAACGAAGAAAACGTCCTGTAAGAATGCGTCTACTTTTTGCCAACGTTGCGACATA
Organism: Pseudomonadota bacterium; assembly: GCA_041178185.1. Lineage (GTDB taxonomy): Bacteria > Bdellovibrionota_C > UBA2361 > UBA2361 > OMII01 > OMII01. Next base: position 92,093 of record JBEGVS010000050.1, on the reverse strand, counting down.
CTGCCTTGGGTTCTAGGGGCTCCCCCTATTGTACGCCGCTACGGGGCGAACGTGCCAACCTTATCCAACATGTACTACTATTTCGCGGGTATGGGGACTCCTTCTGTGCTCCCAGAGGTAGATCCCTTGCCACGTTCCAAGGGTTAACCTCCCCTCGATCACCGGAATCGAGAGGGATACGTTCGTCAGGATCGCTTTGATGTGTGAGGGCATATCATCGGGCCCCTCAAAGGTGTGGGTGTACAATCGATCGTTCTCTGGAACCAAACGATTGAGCCATGCCTCAAGGTCCGCCTTCGCTGAAGGGTCAGCGTTCTCCTGAATCGTCAGGCTCGCGGAGGTGTGCCGGATGAAGACCGTACATAGCCCCTCATCAACTCCTGACTCCTGAACCACGCGAGCTACACGATCCGTGATCTCGTGAAGCCCCTGACCGGGAGTGCGAACGGTGAAGGACTGCACCATACTACCCCTGTCGAACGGTTCTGACCCACTCTGCGAGCGACGACACCGAGACCTGCTCCTTCGAAACGATATCCTTGATCTGAACTGCACGGGTCGTTGAGTCCACAAATGCGACGTAGCGAATCCCCTTCGACTCAGCGTATTCGATCTGCTTGCCCAACTTCGGACACTTGAAGAACACCTCGGTCGGCACTCCCAGGCCGCGAAGCTCCTGCGCAACGGTGTTAAGGTGTGGCCTATCCGCCTCATCGTACACCGTGATAAGAACCTCAGTCGGGCTCTTACGATTTGTCGCGATAAGGTTCTCGGTAAATGCGAGCTCCATCAAACGACTCAGCCCGATCGAAACGCCTACGCCCGGGAGCTTTTGATCCGTAAACTGAGATGCAAGATCGTCGTACCGCCCACCAGAGATTACGCTTCCAAACTCTGGGTGATTAATCAAAACCGTCTCAACAATAAGGCCGGTGTAGTAATCAAGCCCTCGTGCAAGGCTCACATCGATTATCAGTCGCTCCCTCACGGATGCCGGCAGCAGCGAGCATATGGTCGTCAAATCCTGGATTCCCTCAGCGATCAGAGCGCTTGAAGTGTTGAGGCCCGCGACCTTCTCGGCAAGCTGCTCGATCGGGCACTGAATGGTTGTCGACTTTATTATGGTATCGATAGACGTTTGTGATATGCCCTCTATCTTTTGAAGCTCGCGAACTACGCCATCGGCGCCGATCTTCAAGATCTTATCAACCGCGATAATGGCGGCCTTCCGAGCAGACTCCGAGAGACCAAGCTCTGCGTAGATACCACCGAGCAACTTTCTGCTGTTGATGCGAATCGTGTAGGGCCCGAATTGCAGAGCCTCCATCACTAAACCAATGACTGACACAACCTCCGCATCGCATGAGAGCGGAAGATCGTTCCGGCCTATGATATCGATATCGAATTGATAGAACTCTCGGAAACGTCCCTTCTGTGGACGCTCACCACGCCATACCTTTTGCAGTTGGTACCGTTTGAAGGGAAACACCAGCGCGTGCGCGTGTTGCGCCACATACCGCGCCAGGGGAACGGTAAGGTCAAAGTGAAGCCCAAGCTCAGCCTCATCACCCTCTTCAGCCTTGAGGCGTTTGACGGCGAAGATCTCTTTATCGATAACACCCTTGGATCCGAGCGTTGAGAGAAGCTCCACCGCTGGAGTCTCAATCGGAGAGAAGCCGAAGCCCTCGTAGATCCGTTTGACCGTGGAGATGACCTTCTCCTCTGCGATCTTTTGCTCAGGGAGCCACTCCGGAAAGCCGGATATCTTAGATGGTTTAGCCATGGAAACCTCGTATGTGTAAGGTCACAGAGCGTACACCATCTGGGCCCCCACCTAAAGGTGCCGAGGCGACAACTCCTTGACCGAACGCGCGCCCTGAAGGACAGTCGAAGTATTTGTAACTATTTACCTTTCGGGGAGCCTCGGGAATCTACCGCTTTCTTGAGAGCGTGCCCTGGGAGAAACTGCGCAAGCAAAAAGCTTCAATCCGATCAGCTCTGTGCGCCGACACACCAAAACCCGTAAGGCCCACATAGATATAATTGGGGATTCACGAGCCATAAGGACACATAGTGAGGCTATGTGCTATACTTATGGCGATGGACCGAACAGATATTCAACTGGGGGAGCTTAAACGAGCTATCTCCCGATTAAAAGAAGCGCTCAGCCTGCCGAAAGACGATATCGTGCGAGATTCGGTGATTCAGCGATTTGAATTTACCGTTGAGCTAAGTTGGAAGGTGCTACAACGCTACTTGAAGGCCTCCGGTATAAGCGAAACATTGTCGCCGAAAAACACCTTTCGAGAGGCTGCCAAGCTTTCGCTCATCACTGATGTCGAGGCGTGGCTTCGCTTCATTGACGCCCGCAACCTTTCTAGCCACACGTACAAAGAAGCCCTAGCTGAAGAGGTATACGCCTCAGCTAGGGAGATACCTCCATACGCAGACGCACTTGTCACATCTCTTGAGCGCGAGGCTTAATGGCTGAAAGTTCGTTCGGCTTATCACCCGAAAATTGGTCGATCGTTCAGGATCTAATCATACGGCCTTTGAAGGACAAAGGGGCCACTCTATTTATATTTGGTTCCCGCGCACGAGGAGATTTCACACCGTTCTCTGATCTCGACATCCTTGTCGAGGGCGATATCTCCTCCTCCCTACTCTCGTCGGTTGCCGAAGGTATCGAGGAGAGCAACTTACCCATTCGAGTCGATATCGTTCTGGCTCAAGACCTTGCTGATTCGTACAGACCGAACGTTGAGCGAGACAAGGTTAAGGTCTCCTAACCGTCCCAATCCAAGCGCGACCTTGCCCCGAAGGCGGGCTACCTTCAACCGATGGTCCCAGGACAGCGCACGGAAAATCATGGCATCCGATCCCGTTCCCCTCTGTAAACACGCCGCTTGAAGCTACGTGAAAGGTGTTGATAGCTCGAAACGGTACTGATCTTGCGCAAGTCCTTGAATCCCCACCCCACCGCGGCTCACGGATGGCGAGAAAGCAATGAACTTGCTTCAGCACTCATGCCCCTAAGCCCCCTGACCCTCCTTTTTACGGACGGGCCCAGTCTCGCCCCCTCAGGGGTGGGACGAAAATAATTTTGATAAGCGCCGAAAAGACCTGTACGATGGGCAGGTACTTTACCAAGGGGATAGTCATGGCACAGATTCCATGGAGCCGGATTCGTGAAGCGTTCGATGGTGAGTGGGTAGAGCTTACGAGCTACTCCTGGAAGCCAGAGAGCCTCCATCCCCACGCAGGGCGCATTCGTCATCATAGCCCTAACCGTCGAGAACTCCTCAAGATGATCGCCCGTTCCGGCCGCGTAGAGGGTTCGGTAGTCCTCTTTGTTGGACCATCCCTTCCGGCCGTACTTGCCGAGCAACGATTTCAGGGTCATGCTGGCGGCCTTGCTTAAAGGTCTCTGCTCGGAAGCTCCATGTTTGACGCAACTCCCCTCCTTCGGCTCTACGCCCGTTGGCGTACTCAACAGCTCAACACCCTCAACCCCGCTGAAACTCAAAAGAAGCAACTTTTAGGGCTCGTCCGTCACGCGGCATCGACAAAGTTCGGAAAGATGCACGGCTTCTCCTCGATTTCATCTATTGAGGACTACCAACGACAGGTTCCACTTCGAAAGTACGAGGACTTCTGGCGAGACTTCTGGCAGGAGAGCTTCCCTGTTCTCACTGACTGCACGTGGCCAGGAACGATCCCCTACTTTCCAGTTAGCTCCGGAACATCGTCGGGAACGACGAAGTACATCCCCTACTCCCGTGAGATGTTAAAGTCGAACACAAAAGCGGGAACGGATCTCCTCATTCATCACGTCACAAATCGCCCGCACTCACGTTTGATGGGTGGCAAGAGTTTCATGCTCGGTGGAAGTACCGACCTCACAAACGCAGCGCCTGGCATCTACTTCGGAGATCTGAGTGGTATCTCGGTGAAAGAGCTCCCATGGTGGGCGAAGATGCGATACTTCCCACCCGCTGAATTGGCGCTCCTCAAAAACTGGGAGGAGAAGATCGACACCCTAGCGAACCTCTCTCTCACCGAGGATATTCGCATGATCTCGGGCGTTCCAGCGTGGATGCTGATCTTCTTTGACAAACTCAATTCACTCCGACCAGAGGCGCAGAACAAGATCGGGCGAATCTATGAAAATCTGGAAATGGTGGTGCACGGTGGCGTGAACTTCGCGCCGTACGTCGATCGATTCCGTGAGCTTCTCACTGACAGCCACGCGGAGCTTCGCGAGGTGTATCCAGCGAGCGAGGGATTCATCGCGGTAGGCGATCGCGGCTATGGCGACGGTCTTCGCATGAACCTCGATCACGGTATCTTCTTTGAGTTCGTTCCCCTTGAGGAGCTTGAGAGCGCTCAGCCAACTCGTCACTGGATCGGCAACGTTCAGCAAGACGTAAATTACGCGATCATCCTTACAACGTGCGCTGGTCTCTGGTCGTACGTAATCGGCGATACTGTTCGCTTCGTCGATACCAAGACACCACGCGTTCTCGTGACCGGCCGCACCTCATACTACCTCTCGGCGTTCGGAGAGCACCTCATCGCTGAGGAGATCGAGGATGGAATCGCGACCGCCGCGCACGAAACCAACACGGAGGTATCGGACTTCACCGTTGGACCAGTATTCCCAGAACGCTCAGGCGAAATTGGTGGACACATCTACGTTGTCGAATTCGCCAACGAACTTCCTTCAAGCGAAACGTTAGCGCGCTTCCAACAAACACTCGACGCGCGGCTCTGCAAACGGAACGAGGACTACGAGGCCCATCGCTCAGAGGGCTTCGGGCTCAAAGCTCCCGAGATCCTTCCCGTAGCCCCCGGTTTCTTCGCGGAATGGATGCGCCAACGGGGCAAACTGGGAGGACAGAATAAGGTCCCTCGCATCATCACCAAGCTTGAGATGCTCAAGGAAGTAGTAGATCTGGCCAAGCATTCTGGCCAGTCAGCTCAGGCGATGGGATAACCGTTCGGCACCCCTGGTCCGCCCCCTGGGACCCCCTACTTTTGAAAAGCAGGCGAACTGTTTGATAACAGACAGGCTGATACTCCATACTCCTTCTCCATACTCCTTCATCTCACTTGAGAGAAAGAGGTTGGATGTCACGTTGAAAGAAAGGACGGCGCCGAGCCAAGAAGCACTTCTATAATTCGCGACAGCAGCTTTGAGCGCTTCGCGTGAGCTGAGTACTGAAGGAATGCGGGCAACCCAAGGCTCTTGTATCCGGCTACTTTCCGCACCTTCGCACCTCCGAGCAGCTCTCGTTCGGCGACGACGGCCTGCCCCAGTCCCAGCTCCACCGCTCGAACGATACCGGTCTCATTGTGAAAGTACGAGCGCGAATACTGCGTCTTTCTTTTAGAAGGCTTTTGAATTTTTAAAAAATCATCGGTAAGCACATCGGAGACGTGAGAATCGAGAAAAACGTTCAGTCGCGTGTTGTAGCGAGTGCTCCGGATCAGCACATACCGTTCCTCCCCCAAGAAACGGCTTTCATACGCATCCTTTTGAATGGCACGCTGCACGAGCGCGAGCTCGCACTCACCTTGCTCGATAAGTCGGGGAACTTCATCGTCCTCACGAATGATAGTATCGAGCTGCACTTGAGGATTCTCTCGCAAAAAGGTGGCGAGAGCAGGCACTACAAAATGGTTGATGATTGAAAAGTGCCCGGCGATTCTCACCTGCCCACTAAACTCGGTAGCAATCTCTCCTGAGATATCCTGATACGCTTCGCGATCGATTATCTCGCGCAACTTTACATACTCAAGCAAGCGTTGGCCTGCAGGAGTGAGAGCTATTCCTTTTCGTCCACGACGAACGAGTTGCTGACCGGTTGTTTCCTCCAACTGCTTGATTCTGAGCGAGAGAGCCGGCTGCGTGAGCCGCAACTGTCGAGCGGCGAGAGAAAAGCTGCCTGATCGGACCACCGCGGAAAAGGCCTCGAGGCACGAATTGGAAGCAGACATGAGTGTTGTGGTTTCCATGGAATCCCTCTCTTCGATACAGAGTGGAGAAAAACGTCTTTTCCCCGCGAACGCCCCGCCTTAGCAGAGACCGGCGGCTAGTCGGACGGGCGAACATATATAATATATACTTATATAACATTAAGTTTTATTAATTATCTTAGAATATAGCGATGCGGCAAGATAGACAAAACATTTGATGCCTCCACGGAGGAGGTTGTGGTGACGACTATGAATGCTCAATCGAACGAACGCACCGCACCGGCGCTCACGAAGCGCACAGAGCAGGGAGATCTTGCGCCCTCGGTGGTCAGGGATTTTGACCGCGCAACCGATCCCCTTGCGGACCTCAAAGTCGGCCTTGCTGCCGCCGAGACTAAATCCGAACAGGCTCTCAACGACCTCAAGGCCCATATGAAGGCCATTCTTGAACTCTTCTCGCGAACACGGGAGGAGGCATACGCTCACGTCGTCCCCCTTACCCAGGAACGGCTTCCAGCGCTTCAAAATTCAGCCGAGGTTCGGTGTGGATTGCAATTATTGGCGCCGACCTTGGTCGTGAGCTATAGACCGGGTCGCTGGAACAACTGGTTCGGAAGGACCGTAGGCATCGCGACACCCGCCTGCCTAGAGGCGGCTATAACGAATTTCGACCACACACGTAGTGTGCGCTTTGCGGGCTTGCCGTTTCAGCTCAAAACGAACACGGAGCTGACGCCGGAGGAGTCCGCACACCTACTCAAGGATATACGTAATTGGGTCCTCAATGTGGTCACCGTGGCGCGACAAGAGATCGCCGTCAGACAATATAACGACGCTCTGGGTGATCTGTCCGGGGATGACGGCTTTGAGGAACGCGTTGTGGACACGTTGGCGATGCTGCTGAGCATGCCACGCTTGAAAAGTATCTGTCTCAGCCATCACAGGCAGAACGAGGGACTGGAGCTATCGGGCGCGATCTCAGATTGCGTGCATACAGCCGAGGTCATGCACCAAGCGTTTGTTGAGCGGTGCGCCCTCCTAGCAGAAGATCTGAACGCACTTCAGAAAAAGATCGGTTCCTTCGATGCAGAGGGAGCGCGAACACGCTCGCGAGATTTGATTCAGAAAGCAGCGGAACTGGCAACGGAGAACATTCGAGCCTTCGAGTCCGGGCAAATCACTACCATGATAACTCAACGGGATGCGATGACTGCGGAGATCGCAAAGCAAAAGTCGCTCCTATCCAGCCTCAATCGCACAATCGCCGAGCGAGAGGCCGCTGTTGCTCAATTCAAGAAGCACTCCCAAAGAGTGGAGACCGTCCACGCCCTGTATCAGGCTCTCAACAAGAAGACGCCCAGTAATCCCCACTCCCAAATCTCTGGCTCGATGAAAATGCAATGGTCAGAACAGCTGTGCTCCGCCCTAGAAAGTACGCCATCAGATATCGGCCTGACTGATGTAACAGCCCTGATTGAGGGGGTGCTAGGTCAAGCGCAAATTTGGCATAGAATTGGAAACGGCCACTCCGTCATCAGGAACCAAGCAGGAGCTAAGGTTTGTATCGACGTCATCAAAAGGATAACGCTTTCCTTGTCTCGTCAGGACCTGCCACACGTCCTTGAGATAGTAAATAGCCCTCGCAATGGGTGGGATCCTAAGGACCTCATGAGGGCATTTGATCGGCTGTGCTCTCGGTAGGGCCGGCCTACCTCCTCATGGTTCATCCTACTTTTGAGCTCTTGGGGAACGGATAGGAAAACCAATTATTTTTTAACAAGTATCTGATGTGCAGTAGGCGGCTTGCCCGAGAGGTCCTGTTAAAAGAAGACGATGAGATCCCTGCATCCTGCCTATTTGTCTCAGACACCGCGCGGTAAGTCGCCAGAGATAGCTCCGACCTTAAAGCACATATGAAAAACGCGCTTTTAGGGGGTTATGCAAATATCAGGGCGTGGTCGCCCATCTTCCACTCAGGATGTATATGTTTTGAAATCATATTGGCTCGGCCCTGAGAGTAGGAGGGAAGGGGAGTTTTCGCTGCTAAGAGACATTGCGCATACTTGTACACGGGGCCCGTGGTAGTCGATCCCTACGCTCGTTTCAGTGACCATATCTTTTGCTCCACGGTTTGGTTAGTTACAGCAATGATCGGCTATCACTTCCGGTAGTCGCTCTCCAAGGAGCCTTCATCTCACCTGAGAGTGCGAGTACGAGTGCCAGAGCGTGGGATTCGTCAGCTCTCCCGCCTCTTCTGTCCGGGACGGGTGTTGTTCTGCGTCATTCGGTTGGTTTTAAAGAGGACGGACCGAGCCATACGGCTCGTCTTCTTACCGGGATTGAGGTGAGGTTGTCTCTCGGAAAGCTCTCGAAAGAAGGTTCCAGTTTTAAGGGTGGGCATGGCGCGATTGAGATACTCTTCAATCTCGCTGTCTCGTTGAAGTATCGCCTGATTGTGAGGTTGTATATGAAACTCGGAAAGGAGCGAATCGTACTCCTCGTGCGACAGTTTTCCCTCTCCGCGAAGGTTATCTAACATCTGCGCTTTATGCGCAGCTTTTATCCCACGATGCTCTAGCATAAGACAGATAGCCGTGCGGTCGTTTTCAGTGAGCGATCCGGCTTGCCTTTCGATGAGCCGGGTCAGGAGCTCTCTTGCTAACGGTGGAGAGGGCCAAAGCGCCATCTGGCGATAGGCCATGGCAACGCACGCCATCGGGTTGCTCCCAACTATCTGGTCGATGATGGTGTTCAGGTGGACTGCGATCTTGGAATTAGCTGCCTGTGCTTCTTCAACGAAGACAAGCGTAGCGTATCCCTCACTCGGCGGGAGATCCTTCCACAGCGCGATAGCACCGGAGAGATCTCCCCCTTTGATGAGAGCATGGGAGTACGTCTTCCGAATCCCACTTGAAGGTGCCGAGCTGAGGAGCTCCTCGAATAGTTGGCGAGCAATCGCCCTCCCTTCCTGTACCCCAGCTCTAGCGACGCTGGTTAAGAGGTTAACGACAGCCCCGCCTCTCTGGCACCGCTCGCTCACCTGCAACGCAGTAAGCCAACGAGTTGGCTCTATCCTCTGTAGGAGGCCCTGGAGTTGTGTCTTAAAAAATGGAGTTGTCGATGGAAACTCATGGACGATGCTCATCCAAATATCCACCACTCCCTCCGCCGCACCGCTGAGGGGATGAGAAACTGTTAGGGCGTTGGCCTCCTTGAGCCACGCTCGTATCGTTTTGCACCTACCGTGAATGCTTACTTCGCGGTCCAGATATACCTTGGGAAAAGCACCGGGCTGTTCCCTTTTTCGTTTTGCTAGGGACTGACCAACTGCCCGGAGAAGGTTCCTACTATGGTTTTCTGGGATTGAGTTGCGATCGCAAAAACGCTGTGCGGCTTTGGTCAGCGTCGGATGCTCTTTAAGCAGTTGCTCGAAGCCCCTGACCGCTTCGGGGAACCTTCCAAGCTGCGCAAGCTCGTCGAGGCGTTCGATGGCCACGCTGATATGGGTGGTCTGGCTGGGGCTCTGTTGAGTCGTGTCGCCCGCTTTGATTGGAGGATTAAGGTGTGTCTGATAGTCAGTCGTACATACGGGTGGCCCCTTAAGCCACTTTGTGTAACTGGAGGAGAGGTCATAAGGAAGTAGGGCCAGAGCTTCGTTCCAAAGACTCTTTGTAGAAGGGATCCCGAAACCCTGGCTAGCGAAATAGAGCGTGTCGACCAGATGGGTGATAGCTCCGGTCTCGCAGACGCATTTGAGCAGTCGCTGGAAAACATCCCTCATCTCCTCGAAGGTTCCGAGCCTCGAGATTACATTCGCCGCTCTGCGCATCTCAGCGGTCGACCCCAGTTTTTTCGGATTGAACGGGAACGACTTGTATAATTCGCCGGCAAATACGATGTCGTGTTCGAGCGCTACGATGTGTGCCGCCATTAGGCAAGCGTTTGAGGGGGAATCCTCCGGGCTAAGAAGGGTGACGAGCTCACGATAGTCATCGACAGAGGATGTTATGAGCCGCCGAAGAAATGTGAAGAGCTCTTGGTTGGATGATGCGGCGGCGGTGGCTATCGCTGAGATGAGCTCTTGCATCTTCCCCTCCGTCGAAGGAGCGAGATGCGACAGGTCGGCATCGGACGGAGCAGCGGCCAGCTTGCTCTTTTGATCTCTTCCTGGCGTGTCGTTTGGCTCTAATCCCATGATGAAGATAGCAAGAACGTAGGGCTCCCTAGAGTGCTCATGCCGCTGGCACAAAAGCAATTCTGATTGGCCTTCCACATTCTATGTCATGCCTCCACTTCGCAAGTCACTTTGCTGGGGCAGAAGGCTTCTCGATCGTTTCTATGATTGCCCCTGACCTGAGTTCTCTTCCATAAAGTGGGAGCATAATGTTAATCGAGCGATCCGGATGTTCCCTCTTCCAGGTCGCAAGGTGTGAAGCAAACTCCATGTGTTGATTGTCTGGGGATTGGTACATACCGCCCGCGTGGATCAGAAAAACCCCCTGACCCATATCAGTATAGGCTGGGGTCTGGACAACAAAACGCGCATCTGTCGACTTGGCTTCCTTTTCGACGGGAGCGGCTGTTTCTTCGGTGCATCCTGAGAGCCCGAGCGCCGCCAATGACATCGTTAAACCAGCACACCACGTTGCTGGACTCAATGGCCCATGATTTCTATCTCGCGATAGTTCAGATTTCATAATCGACTCCCCGCCTCTTAGTATGGTGCGTTCATCCCATCACCCGTGATGAGACATGTTACCATTGCCGATGCTACCGAGAGAGTATTCGCTACTCAAACCGCACCTGCCGTTCATTGTGCAAGGACGCGGAATCACTTATGGTGTTTCCGATGAGGGAGGGAATTTATTCTACTAATAGTAGAATCCGTACCTTGCTGGTTAGTCTGTTGTGTGGTGAGAAACCCTACTCGCGAAGCTCAATCAGAGCTTCGGCAAAAAAGACCCCACATCCACGCAAAAACTCCACCTGCGCCTGAAGAGCTCGCTCCTGCGGTCTATCGCCACTCTCTATTTGGTAGGGATACCCCTTGAGCTCATGAAGGATCCGAAGTGGAAACTGCGCAGCGCCCTTTTGTACACGATCCTCAACTTCCTTGAGGATGGCTCGCAGCACAGGCCCGATATGCTCACTCTCGAGCATACCCTCCGGACTTCCGAGGTGAAGATGGTTATCATAGCGGGAAACTACCAGCTCCTCTCCGAGAGCGGCGCGAGCTTCGGGATTACGCTCCTCGCGTAGTTGATCCAGGTAGGGGCCAACTGCTTGGCATCGAGCAAAGATGGCGTGATCCTTCCATGACGAATCTGACAGATGGATACACCGCACTCGAGACACAAGGTCCTCTGCGAACACGTTCACTCGAATCCATTCCGCCGCGAGAGCACCAGGGAGCTCTCCCCGCGCACGTTCAAGCGCTCGCATTTGATCTGAGCGCTCCTCCTCCGGGAGCATGAAGGAGGCCCGTCCGGACTTATCCCGTCCAAGGGGATGCAGGAGGTGGTTAAAATCCCAATCAATGGTGACGAGCTCCCGTAGGGGAGCATTCACCTTTTCAAGGTAGCGAAACAAGCGTCGGTAATCGTCGGCGGTCTGAATCCCGTACTCTAAACCCCACCCGGCGTTTTCTATTCCGATTGTAGGAAGATTTCTCTCCGGCGTGAGCAGACCTACCTGAGCGAGATGAGATTCGAACCGATTGAGATACACGACGGTCTGGCGGAAGGCTCCGTCAAGAACCGCCTCTCGATCAAGACCATAGGTTTCGGGATAGCTGTACATTCCGTCACAGAATGAATAATCGATCCCAAAATGGACCGTATAGTGGCCTAGCCCGGCCCGAACAGCGAGCTCATATTCCTGACACGCCCGTGCCACTACATGATCGCCGGTGAGATCGCCATAATAACGCGCCATCTCTTCCGGCCCTCCCATGGTAGCCATCAGGCTTTGGTAGGCATCGGAGGAAGGTCCCCTAAAGAGCGCGGTTGGATTGCCGAAGTAGGAACAGTGGAGCTGCGATGCACAACGATCTTCGAGTTGCTTAATCAAGCTCTCCATCTCCTCACCTGAAGAGGCAAGAGGGACCTCGCGAGGCCGAAGCACCGGGGCATAGGTCTCTGTGGAGATGACGCCCAACGAGTCACGTTGCTCAAGAATTGCATTAAGAGGGTTAGATTGGTGGCGCATAAGACTCTCTGGTAGTGACGATACCAAAAGAGGGCAGGTCCTCAAGCTAAAGAGTGATTCTCGGAATCTCGCTCTGCATCCTTGCTCCCTTTCTCGATAGTCACCCGGTCCGAAATGAACGATCCTGCGACCGAAATCTCAGCAATTTCGGACGAAGCACTGCGGATCAAAGGGTTCGTTCCCTCCTGACGGAGGGGATCAATGAACCAAGCACCAATGATCGCTTTTTTACTACGGGGAGGGAGAGCCGGACGCAGCAATACCGCTAGAGCCGTTGGCGTCGTTGTACCAGTAGACGTTGACACCGCGATCCTTATCGGTGAGCACCGCGTACTCAGGAACAGAGCCACGCACTAAGTGGGACAGGAACAGGTCCTCTCCGCGGTTAACGCATGCATGAAGCGCAGCCGCCAAAACTTGATCTCGCAAGTCTGCGAAGTGCAATCCCTGCTCGACGAGTACCCTTTCTTGGAAATTTCGATCTTTGCCCATGGTGCCCTCCACAACGGCAATAATCGTAACTTCTCTCCGCTGGGTCATATCACGAACCGGTAGGTCGACCTCGTACCACGTGAAAAGCGACGAGAAGATGGCCTCTCTCTTCTGATCCGGAAAACAGCTTCTAAAGTACTCATTGACCCCCATCATCGCTTCGATATCAGAGACTCCTGCAGGGATCCTAAAGGTGGAGGCACCGGTACTCCTGTCAAACCGATAGGACGCTACCATCTCCTGCGCTAACTCAAGTGGAGTGCGAGTATCCATCCGTTGGCAGAATTGCTCAGCCGAAACCTCTCTTACCCAAGCAGCCTCTTTCATCAAATGCTTAGTCTCCGGGGCGTCACGAATCTCAAGCTGTTTCGTCGCATCGCCTCGAAGGGCATCAACCGCGGCTAGGGTCGCTGCAATCTTCTCATGGAGAAATGTCTTATAAGCCTTAAGCCGCTCTGTGGGGGCAAGGGTCTCATCTTTCCACGGCTCCAGGGCCGAGGGTAGCTGTGCGCCACCCACCTGCACCCCTTGGTCAGCATCCTTTGATGCTCCGTCAGCGCCCCGTCTTTGTGTCGGCCTCTTTGCCATGTATACCCCTCCCCATAAGCAGGATCGGCATAGATGCTAAATCTCTTAAGCGGTTTTTTTGCCGCGGTTCGGACACCACGCGCCCTAAGGGAAAGAGTAAGCGCCGTTTGAGAAATAAGCGTGGGAGTCGTCGCTTCAAATTAGGCAGATGATTCAGGCGATCGCCTTCCACCGAAGCTCTACACCAAGAACGCTCAGGAGCTTAATCATCTGATCCACCGTTTTTCCGTAGAAGGTCTGATCGAGCAGCCGATACAGGTGCGTAGGGGTACATCCAAGTCGACGAGCGATAGCTCTCTTCGTGAGCTTTGAATCTCTCACAACGTCCTGCGCAAGGCAGGTTAGGTCATACAGGGCGCGCTTGCGCGCGACCTCCGGGTCGTGGTGCATCTCAAGAACCTGATCCAGAGGCATAGTTTCTTGCCTTCCAGACCGCAGATAGAAGGTAAAGCCCATCCCATCAAGATCCCTGTCGACGGAGACGGAGACGAGAGGGTCTCGCTTATTAGGACCGTGTTTAAACGTAGAGAACGGCACCTCGTAGCTTTTAGTGCCAGACTGCACGATGAAGCACCTCTTACGTTCGTGAGCTAAGACCCTCTTTATTTTCATGGACGTCCCTCTGCCCGTAGCTCTTGAATCAGCTTCGATATCCGCCGGTTGATGCGTCCCTCCATAGCCTGATTGCGCTCAAGATCAAATTTTACCAGCAACTTCTCTCGAGCGAAAACGTGCACGTGCCGGGGCGCGGGATCCCCGACTTAGGTTACAAAGATGAAATTCCCTCTCCGTATCTTTTCTATAGTATCATTAATGATACGCTCTGTCATGATAAGCCTCAGGGCTCCTCGGCAAAGGTATGCGGGAATAATGTATGGAAGTTGCGAGGGCAAAGTTCCGTCAGGGTAGAGTTTTCGGCTTTTGAAACGCGCCCGACTATCTTTCCCCACTATCTTTCTCAGACACCGCACGGCACCCCCGGCGGTATTGCAGCCGAGGCTCAGTCCGACATCCGAGGCCCCCTGCCGGGGTCGGTCGTCCTCGACAAGGTAGGGTGTACTGGGGTGCTAAAGACTCATCGTCCTCTTCGCGCGCGGTCCCTGAGACAGGGAGTGAGAGCATACGGCGCAAGGAAACTATAACACTGGATCAAAGGGGATCAGGTGCCTCCTCGTAAGCTGCCCCCGAACGGCCGCTTGCTCGGCGTCCGGCGTTATCGCCATGTTCGATCCACAATCAGGGATCCATTGGTCACTGCGGAGCCCGGCATCTTCAACTATTTGTATACCTTCCTGCACGAGTTCCTTCATCCGCTGGCCGTGCGGCTCCGCAAAGTACAGTCTTCGAGCCCCGGCTATCTGATCCAGTGGTATCTGCTCCATCACCATAAGCGCGACATGTTCCGCAGTTGCTCCAAGAAAGAGTGCGCGAGGGGGTGAGAAGCCCGCGTTGGAGAGAACTGAGAACGCATTCTCCGTTCTCTTCAGTTCGGCCTCGCTCGTAATCTTAACCACCAAACCGTGCTCGGCGAACGCGAGCACCTGGCACCCTCCTTTGTCGTATATCACCTCCCCTTCCTTCAAGGACGTGACAACGCGTCGAGCTCTCTCGAAAAAATCCGTAGTCGCTGGATGCTCTGCTGCGGGACCGCTGTTAGCCGGGCGTGCCTGGGCAGGCTGAATGTGTTGCATACCTAAATCCTTGGGGGGCAACCCCTCATTGAACACTTACCCTAGTAGGTATGGTAATATCCCGTGGAACGATAACATTCACGAAGCGGCAGTGTGGCGCAGCGCAGTAAAGCATGCACCTGCCCGTCAAAACAGGCTAAGGCGGCCGCCCCGTCCCACCAATCCCAAACTAGCTAAGCAATTGCTTTAACTATATATTATATCTGCTCAGCTCAGACACTCCCATAAACGCCCCCTGCCCGCGGGGCTTCTTGCGACTCATTTGCAAAAGCCCCCCCCTCCCGCATACACTGTGGGTATGTCCTCCCTGTCGCTCCTCTCCTTTATTTTGCTCTATCCCCTCGTTCTGGCGGGAGACGGCTGTATTCTGATCGCCATCGCACTTGTCGCGACAACGGGCGGGAACCCGTGGGTATGTGGCGCGGCGTTCGCGTTTTTTCACGCACTCTACGCTGTGGCTGGTACCCTTCTCGCTGCCGAAGCGGCGCACTATTCTGAAACACTCGGTGGAGTGATCGTTTTCATCGGAACGCTAATCCTTCTCAAACACTTCATCCATCACCGTCTCCACCACGGCTCTCACGGGGATTGCAGCTGTGAAAACCATGTGACCGCTCCGATCAGCTCTCTGCAAATTATCTCGACGGCTGCCGCGCTCTCGATTCACGCGCTTGCTGCCGGTCCTATTTTGAGCCACATGAGCGGCGTAACGGAACAGAAGCCGCTGATCATCATGCTTCTTGGAGCGTCGGTTGTGATCGGCCTTCTCATCTCTTTTGTCGTTCTGGTTGGAGAAACCCGCCGATCAACGATCATGAAGGTGCTCGATTCACTACCCGGGGTGGTAACCGCGGGGCTCACGGGGCTTGCAAGCTACGCCTTGTTTCACGTTGTGGAGCATTCGATTGAGCTACCAGACAGCGGCGCGGTGGTGTTTATTCTCTGCGCGATTGCAACAAGCATCGGCCTTGGATACTGGATGCACAGCAAGTCTGGCATACAACATGCTCTGGTTCAGATTCCCTCACGAGCATCAAAGCACTAGAGTTCGCAGGATGAAGACGCCACCAAAGACCCTTACCGTGCTTAAGGACGAGGCTCCAGAGACCTCCTCTGCAGAGCAGTTGATCGATGCACTACGCACTAAGGGCTTCCGCATCACAAAGATCCGTCAGGCAATGATCGAGGCCCTTGTCGCGGCAAGCCAGCCGGTATCTGCGCCACAACTTCTTGAACAGGTCTCTCAGAGGCATCCTTCGGTGAACAAAACCACGATCTACCGAGAGCTCGACTTCCTTGCGGACAACAAGATCCTCTCCGAGATCGATATCCTCGACGGTATGAAACGTTACGAACTCCTTCATCCCGACCACCATCACCATCACCTCGTTTGTACGTCGTGCAGAGATATTCAGTGCGTAGAGGTTCCCCATCACGATCTGCACGCCCTTGAGGGAAAGATCCAACAAACCCACAATTTTACCGTGCAATCTCACGTGCTTGAGTTCTTTGGATTGTGTCGCAAGTGCTCCTAGAAAAGAGCCTAATCATCGCCAGCCGGTCTTTGCTTGAGGGCTCAATTCATTTACTATCTCAACCACTGTGGCTCGCGAGAATGACCTCGCCCCTGGAGATATCTCGAGAACATGAACACCAGCGGTAATCCCCTTCACCCCGTTAACCTCATCAAGCAAGCCGCGTTCTGGGCTATCCACCTTGGATGCCTTTTGGTTATCTGGGCCGGCTTTAGCTGGGTAGCGTTCGCAGTATGCATGGCCCTCTACGTGATCCGGATGTTCGGTATCACCGGCGTGTATCATCGGTACTTCTCACACCGAAGCTATAAGACGAGTCGGTGGTTCCAGTTCGTACTCGCATTTATCGGCGCGACATCAGCTCAGAAGGGACCTATCTGGTGGGCATCGCATCACCGTCATCATCATCAGTTCTCTGATACGGAAGAGGATGTTCATCCGCCGCGCATCTACGGTATGTGGTGGGCGCATGTCGGCTGGGTGTTAAGCACACAATTCGTTGAAACTCGCTGGGAGCTTGTGAAAGACCTCGTCAAATTCCCAGAGCTCTGCCTCCTTGAGCGACACCACATAGTACCACCAGTTCTTCTTGGTCTCGGGGTTACGGGGCTCGGCTACTTCCTTCAAGCGTACTACCCTGAGCTTGGGACCGGCCCACTTCAGATGTTCACGTGGGGATTCTGCATCAGCACAACGCTCCTCTATCACGGCACGTTCTGCATTAATTCACTCGCTCACGTACTCGGTAAAGCTCGATTCAAGACGGGCGACGACAGCAAGAACAGCTTCCTCCTCGCGATCATCACCCTTGGCGAGGGATGGCATAACAACCACCACCGATACCCTGGCTCAGAGCGTCAAGGCTTCTACTGGTGGGAGGTCGATATCTCACACTACACCCTCAAAGTGCTCTCCTGGTTCGGGCTCGTATGGGATCTGCGTGAGCCCCCAGCTCGTATCTACGAAGAGGCTCTTGAGCAAAAGGCAGCCCTTTCAGCGTAGCGTCCCTCCCGAGCCCCAATAAAGCGCAGTAGTTTCGGGCGCTTAAACGCTTGTTACGCGCTGCAATAGCTGCGTCCCTACCCTATGTGCTCGCATCTTACCTAAGTGAACCTAAAGGCGTACCGCACCCGTGGGTGGACGACTTTGGGGACTAGCCACGGGAGCGCATGTGAAGATCCTCATCTTCAACCAGGATTGGTTTGCCGCCGAACTTCGGGAGTTCGGTCATGAGGTCATTACGTGTGGTTCGGAGCCCCACCTCGATCACCGTATTCCCTTTGAAACGAACACTCTGGAGAGCGTCATAGCAAGCCTCAACGGATTCGTTCCGGACGCTATCCTGTGGCACGATAACAGCCTTCCGACCTTTCTGATCGCCGGCCTAGAGGACACAACTATCCCTCTCGTTTTGTACTCGGTGGACACCTTTCATCACCACCGCATGCACCTCTTACTAGCGGAGATCTTCGACCACGTGCTCGTCGCGCAAAAGGATTACGTCACCTTGTTCGATGGATGCGGTACACCCGTGACATGGCTCCCACTGTGGGCACCGCGATTGATCGAGGCAAGCGATCAGAAGAAGTGGCCCGTTTCATTTGTGGGCAACCTCAACGCGAAGCTCAATCCTCGAAGGGTTGCGTTTTTTGATGAGCTCAAGCACCGCATTCCGATTCACATCACCCAGGGCGACTACTGGGAGTATTTTCCATTCTCGGAGATCGTGGTGAATCAAACGGTGAAGGGAGACCTTAATTTTCGGGTCTTCGAGGCAATGATGTCGGGAGCACTCCTTCTTACCGAGCGAACACCGAATGGACTCTTTGACCTCTTTGAGGAGGGCAAACACCTCGTAACCTACAGCCCCGACAACGTGCAGGAAGCAACCGAGAAGGTTACCCATCTTCTTCAGCAACCGCAGCAGATGCGCGCAATCGCTCAGGCGGGCCGACAGGAGGTCATTTCAAAGCATCTTCCCAAACACCGCGCCCAAACCGTCAATCAGATCCTCTCTACGATATCGAAACGAAAGCCCGCGTTAGACCGGCACTTTCGGATCATGATCAATCACGTCATTACGAGCTTACTAAGCATGAGGAATACCGGCACACATTCCATAGTCTCACTTACCGCCTCCCTTCTGGCCGCACAGAGGGGATTGGAAGCCGGCGAAGCTCTCTCCGATACGCAAGCTGGCTATCTCGTTCGCGCCTGTTATGCATACAACGACATGACGAAATCGAATCTAGGAAGCAACATCATAGCTCACTTCGCCAACACGATGCCGAACCAGACGATCATAACCCTCTCCGCTATTCGCGACCTACTCAACACCGGCCGTCGACTAGAGGCCGAGGTCATTGCGTCACAGATGAGCAGCTCTCCTGCGGACGAAGTGTTCAAGGCTGCAGAGCAGACGGTACAAGCGATCTTTCAGGCGATCAATTAACGAACATCGGCGAGCTTTTTATCGAGCAGGAGGTTACCGACAGTCAGTCGTCCATCCTCTTTGAGCACGAAGATGACATAAAACCTCTCGCTTCCATCGGAAAGGTAGAAAGAACGGGCAAATCCGACTCCGGTAACACCATCGATCCGGCGATACGTTGGGAATGGTTGCGCGACGAGGTGCGGCTTTACGAATCCATCAAAGAAGGGGATGAATCGCTCGTAGATGATTGTGTCGATGGCGCCCTTGCCGCGTTGCTCCATTCGAATCGTGCCGGGACTCAACATCTCCCTAAAAGCCTTTCCATCTCCCTTCACCAAGGTCTCAACCGCTTTGTCAGCGAAAGCTCCATACTCCTGAGCCATTGCCACAGGCACCTCAGCTTTTCCAGAGTCTGCGCCGAAGTCCGCGCGCGCGGAGAGGGCTAAGGTGCTCTGGAGGAAAAATGAGAGCGCCAGAGAGATAAGAGAGTATGCAAAGAGGGGTCGATTTATCGGCATAACTAAAAGTATCCGCTAGCCCCTTTACTTTCCGCAACCGCAAATTCGAGGTTAGGTGGGATTACTATCCCACTACTACCCGCTCCAACTGCCTCGTCGTTGCATGCTCGACGGTCGCCCAATCTTTGTTCAAGAAACTGAACAGCATAAGCGGCACGTTAACTTTTGCCGAAACGAGCGCCTGTGATTCGTTCGCAACTAAAGCCGCCGTGACCTCTAGACAGTTCAAATCGGAATCCTCGCAGACCTCCTGGTACCGTGCAGGGGGGTATCCAACTTGCACCGCTTCAACCACCCGTTGTCGCGCCGCAGCAAGAACCGCCAACCGAACTCCGTCCCCAACCGCATCACTTGGCGGCACCACGCTCTCTTTTCGACACCGCCCTTCACTCGCCGCGCAACATCGCTCGGCAGCCGCCTCGCTCAAGCCTCTTCCACAAATCATCTCGCGCGAACTGCCCTCGGCTGAGAGGTAGGGAGTGCACGATGACCCTGGAGGCTCAGCGCTAAAAAGAGAGGGGGATGGAAGGCGAACAACCGATATCGGGATATCCAT
The DNA here is from genome assembly GCA_041178185.1 of Pseudomonadota bacterium. Taxonomy (GTDB): domain Bacteria; phylum Bdellovibrionota_C; class UBA2361; order UBA2361; family OMII01; genus OMII01. The sequence goes on along the minus strand of JBEGVS010000050.1, from coordinate 72,093 downwards.
CGGAATCTTCTCTCGTGACCGATAGATTCGTTGCACCTCTGCATCGCGTGGCTGACAGATAGTTGTATTGAGCGGGCCAATAATCATGTGAGCGGGGCTCGACGTTACTGCGACACTACAGGAGGCTTCTCCATCGTAGGACATCGTCTCTACCTGTCGAGCTTTGCCCATCGCACACAGTGGAAGCGAACGGTCGGAGCACCCTCTCACTTTTTTGAGAGCCCTTGAGACAGAGCGTTTCGTGTAGTGTATGAGCCTACTCGAAGGGTTTAATTCGCCGCATCGTTCAGCGATCTGATCGAGATCCTCCGAAGCAGCACACCCCTCGAAGTATTCCGGAAGCCGCGCAGAGCACGCCTTGGTGGATACCTGTGGAGCGCACACCTCTGGAGAGGTTGGTATCCTCGCTTGGAATGAATAGGGTCGTGCTGCTCCCCCATGCGATACCTCAGCCTGAAGGCGCGCGACGGCGGTCGCGAGATCTCGTTCAGCCGAGGTATCCTCTACCGTCGAGCACCTATCCCCTCCTGACGTCTCGGTTTTAAAGGGAGCGCCATCAGTCATCGTCACATAGTGAACAGGAGCATACGAGGGAGGCCGAGAGCAGAGCTCGGGATTACGGGTGTATCCACACTCTTGTCGCTCATGCACTAATCGATATTGAGGAAGCCAGACCTCAAGCTTTCCACCATTCCACGTCACACGACGATTGTTAAAACTCACGAGATAAAAATCGAGCGTCACCGAGGCGTCTACTGGTAGCAGTGGCAGCTCGTAGTAGAGGCCCAACTCCTCTTCATAATCGGCGTACTGAGAGCGAAGAGGTGCGTTAATGTCGACCTCAGCTAATCCTCGCGGCACAAAATTGCCACCGCCCCAGTGTCCCAGTTTTCTTCCACCCAACTCGACCCGACCTGCGCCTCCAGAGGGACTCTGCCACGAGAGAGCTATCATCACCTTACCCTCGGCATCTTCCACCGTTCCTCGAGAATCTCCCTCGATCCGAAACATCATCGGCACCTTGAGAACTCCCTGGTCCATCACACGCGAGGAACCAGAGGAACGCACGCGGTAGCGACACTCTTGGTGGGTACCGGCTGACCAATTGAGCACCTCACCAGATAGAGACGGTTGTCGATCACCAAACCAACATGACAGAGATCCTTTAACATCAGCAGGAAACCCGGAAATGACGGATTTGTCCTCCTCCATGGTAGGCCAGGCATCCTTAACGGAGAACGAAACGGAACCAATTCGAAGGGTCTCGTGGTAGGGGGTTTTGAGAGCGCTCGTGACCCTCTTTGTTGTTGTGCCGCTCACCCGTTCGAGTCCATAGGTGGCGTTAGGGTGAGAGATCTTTAAAGTTAAAGGATCCGCGAAGTGCGGATTCAAAGGACGCCCGCCCACCACAACCGGAAGGAATCGTGTCTGCAAAAGGTAGGTCGTATGGGCCGTCGTAGGATAGAGCATCGAGTACTGACGGTACTGAAATTGCCGCCGTTCAACGGTTACATCAACGATCTCATCCTGAAGTGCAGGCACCTCATAGACCGGCTCCTGTTGCCATCGGGCTGAGAGGAGATACGATTCCTGCGGGACCTCGTATCCTGATCCCCAAACCCACACGTTAAAGGTTCGCCCCGGAGCGGATAATCCGCGAGATACTCCCTCTACGCACGCGGCATCCGTTGGAAAAAGGCATCGAGCCCCATCGTTGACCGCAGCCCTCACTGCGCTCCGAGCCTGAAAAATTCGGGTTATGTCGGCGGCTCCAACGATGAACACCGCGACCCCCATCACAACGCCCGCCAGCTCTAGTACGTAACTTCCCAACTCAGGTGAGGAACATCGACGCACGGCACCTCCTAGTGTAACGTGGACACGCTTTCGGTTTATGGCTGGCGAACTGTAGGCCGAAGGTCACTTGGTTTGAAGTTCGTACTTTTTGAAGCGGGCTCCGACCGACAGATTAGAACACTCTTTTTTGAGACTCCTGACCCAGCTGGGCCCGTGCCCCCACCGGATGGAAGGTGTACTAACATACCGGAGCGAGCTCCGACCCCTCAGCAGACAGGGCTTTCAGGTAAACCAGACAGCACTGCCCCCTCACCTCCAGCCACCGTTACCGGCACCGAATCCTTGATATCAATACCAAGATGCAATCGGGCTCTTCCGACACCTTCTCGAACAAAGATGTATCCCCTCCCCTTGCCCCCGATCGCCTCACAGCGGTATGTTCTCCCCATGCCACCAATTATTTTTTCCATGCACAAAGTGAACCGTGTGTACCCACCAGGTAAACAGGTTCTTAAAGATATCTCCCTATCATTCTTTGAGGGCGCAAAGATCGGAATCGTCGGACTCAACGGCGCCGGAAAGTCGAGCATCCTCAAGATCATCGCCGGTATCGATAAGGAGTACTCCGGAGAGGTAACGTGCCGTCCGAACCTTACCATCGGATACCTCGCGCAGGAACCAAAGCTCGACCCAACCAAGACGGTCAAAGAGAACGTCATGGAAGGATGTAAAGAGGCTGCGACCCTTCTCAAAGAGTTCGAGGAGATCAGCGCCAAACTTGGTGAAGATATCTCCCCTGAGGAGATGGAGAAGCTGATCGATAAACAATCGGTGCTTCAAGACAAGATCGATGCCTGCGGAGCATGGGACCTCGATCGAACGCTCGATATCGCGATGGATGCTCTTCGATGTCCTCCCGGGGACTCAAGTGTTGAGAATCTCTCCGGTGGAGAGAAGCGCCGCGTAGCGTTGTGCAAACTCCTTCTTGAGAAGCCAGAGGTACTCCTCCTCGACGAGCCGACCAACCACCTCGACGCTGAGTCGGTCGCGTGGCTTGAGCGTCACCTGAGTGAATATCCTGGTGCAGTTCTCTGCGTTACCCATGATAGATACTTCCTTGATAACGTCGCTAAGTGGATCCTTGAACTCGACCGTGGACATGGCGTTCCGTGGGAGGGCAACTATTCAGGATGGCTTGAGCAGAAGAAGAGTCGCCTCGAACTTGAAGAGAAATCAGAGTCGAAGCGCCAGAAGACCCTTGCTCGAGAGCTTGAGTGGATTCAACAATCCCCGCGTGCTCGACAAGCTAAGTCGAAAGCTCGTATCAAAGCGTACGAGGAGCTCCTCAATCAAGAGCAATCTAAGCAGGTTGAAGATCTTGAGATCTACATTCCACCAGGGCCGCGTCTCGGTGAGGTCGTAATTCAAGCTGACGGTATATCCAAGTCATTCAGTGATCGCGTCCTCTTTGAGAACTTGAGCTTCAACCTACCTCGCGGAGGCATCGTTGGTGTTATCGGACCGAACGGAGCCGGTAAAACAACGCTCTTCAAGCTCATCACGGGCAAAGATAAGCCGGATAACGGAACATTCAAAGTTGGAGAAACGGTCACGCTCGCCTACATGGATCAGAGCCGCGAAGCTATTAACGATAAGAATTCGGTCTTTGAAGAGATCACTGGGGGTGATGACATCATCAAGCTCGGTACTCGCGAGATCAACGGTCGAGCTTACGTTGCTCGATTCAACTTCGCTGGTCAGGACCAGCAAAAGTTGATGGGAGCGCTCTCCGGCGGTGAGCGTAATCGTGTGCATATGGCGAAGATGCTGCGCTCGGGCGGAAACGTTATCCTGCTCGATGAGCCGACAAACGATCTCGACGTGAACACGCTGCGCGCTCTTGAGGAAGCCCTCCTTAACTTCGCAGGATGCGCAGTGGTGATAACCCATGATCGGTGGTTCCTCGATCGTATCGCGACTCATATCCTCGCGTTCGAGGGCGATAGTAATGTCGTGTGGTTCGAAGGGAACTACCAGGAGTACGAAGCTGACAGACGACGTCGACTTGGGGCAGATGCCGAGACACCGCACCGCATCAAGTACAAGAAGCTGACGCACTAGGATTGCCCGCGTCACTCATAAAGCCCGGTCCAGAGCCCGCCTCTCGACCGGGCTTTATGGTATCGCCCCCCTTCATCCGCAAAGTTTTCGAGAGCAGGGAACGTCTGTTCCAACGGCCGGCCAGCTAAGTCCCTTGAAAGTGGTCATGCTGACCCGTTACAGGCTTGGCCCAAACATTGCTGAGGTGATCACGGTAAACCTATCGTGAGGATTTTGCATGAACGTACGAACTTCACTTATCGCCACATTAAGTCTTGTCGCGACACTCACCCTGCCACTCCAGCTCGCCAGGGGCCAGTCAGATCAACAGTGCTCCCTCAAGGTGGTAACGGAGGCGCTCAACAACTTGGGCTGCGCCGTTCCAGGCGCGTACGTTTCAGCCGAGTCCGTTGTGGCAAGCATTTCGGAGGCGTGCGCTACCACTGCCGATGCCGAAACGTGCCATGCATGTTTCCGCAAAGCCGGAGGCAAGGTAGGTCCTGCCTTTAAGGCGCTGGCAAAAGTGAAGATACTCCCAAAAACCACCCTCTCGCAGTTTAAGATAGCTCTTGTAACCGCTGAGGAATCAACGTGTGCTCCGAAGGAAGATGAGGAGAGCAGCGATGACGACCTCTACGATGACTCTCGGCCCTCGAACTCCAATCTGGGAGGTGGCGAGGATGGTTCTCGAGGACGGGGGCGAGGAAGAGATGATTCGGCAGACGCGAGGCCGGAGCGACCCGAACGACCGGAACGACCGGAGCGACCAGAGCGTCGTCGCTAGAATCCTGAAACGGGGCGGTCCGTCCTCGGACGGACCGCAACCCCCCAGTGCCTCAATACGGGCCTCTGCCTAAACTTAGCCGCCCCAAGAAGCTTTCCCATCCCCTGCCCCTCACCTACTCGAGATACTTCCAATACTCTGTGTAATATTAGTCCCTTGCACACCCTTCTTCTTCTCATATTCGGGTTGACTCTATATACAATACGGCTAGAATCGCCCCGCCTGTAGTTTCAGGCACTTACAGCCAAGCTGTACCGGTGCATTCGAGAGCTCCGCCGAGTTTGTGGTATCCGCGGATTCAGAGAGCCTTCTCATGCCATGCCGGTTTGGTTGTGAGCCAATGAATCATGACATTTAAAAGTTGAGTTTTGACATGGAAGCATTCTCTTTGTCCCTCTTCAGTTGGGCCATTCCGTTGTTCGGCCTAATTGGATTCGCGCTCGCGTACAAGTTGTACGTTGGCATTCAAGCCCTTCCCGCGGGCAACGCTCGCATGCAGGAGATCAGTGCTGCAATTCGTGATGGTGCTATCGCTTATCTTCGTAAGCAAGCTCAGTACCTCTCGATGTTCATCATCGGAGCCTTCCTCGTTATCTGGTGGGCGTTGCAACTCCCAACGGCCCTTGCATTCGTTTTCGGAGCGGGCAGTTCACTTCTCGCTGGCTACCTCGGAATGAAGTCGGCAACCCTCTCAAACGTCCGCACGGCACAAGCAGCCTCTGAAGCTCAGCCCGGCCAAGCGCTCATGACCGCTTTCAATGGAGGCGCTGTGATGGGTCTCTCAGTTGCGGCTCTCGGACTGATCGGCGTAGGAGTGCTCTTTCTTGTATTCGGAACTCCAGCTCACCACGAGCCGATCATCGGATTCGCGATGGGAGCATCCTCAGTAGCGCTCTTCGCGCGTGTAGGTGGAGGAATTTACACCAAGGCCGCTGACGTAGGTTCTGACCTCGTTGGTAAGGTTGAGGCTGGCATTCCGGAAGATGACCCCAGAAACCCTGGCGTTATCGCTGACAACGTTGGAGACAACGTTGGAGACGTGGCAGGAATGGGCGCTGATATCTTCGAGTCATACGTCACATGCCTCATCGGATGCTTGGCCCTTGCCGCCACGATTAGCTTGACCGACCTTCAAACGCTCACCAACTATTCTGGCGATCCAGCAACAGTTGAGAGCTACAAGATCTGGCTCATGGCTACCCCGCTCATCCTTGGACTCCTTGGATCGATCGGTTCATTCATCGCCATCAAGTGGATGTCGTTCCTTAAGGACGGAGACCCAGCGAAGGCGTTGCGAACAACGATCCTCTTGGCTTCCATCCTCTTCATCATCGCGTCACTCGGCTTCTTCTTGGTGACACCGGTAAGTGTATCGCTCTGGATTCCGGTAATCTTCGGAACCTTCTGCGGTATCGGAATCGGTTTGACCACGGAGTACTACACCTCCTCGAAGCCAGTGTATGAGATCGTCAACGCCTCGAAGACCGGGCCAGCTACCTGCGTAATCAACGGTATCGCTGTCGGCTTCCGAAGCGTAGCGCTCCCACTCATCATCATCGTAGCAGCTGTTCTTATCTCGAACTCCTTCGGCGGTGTGTACGGTGTAGCGATTGCTGGTGTGGCGATGCTTGCGACGACCGGAATCATCATGACGATCGACGCCTACGGCCCGATAGCTGATAACGCCGGTGGAATCTCCGAGATGGCGCACCTTGGCAAAGAGACCCGTGATATCACGGACAAGCTCGACGCTCTTGGCAACACCACAGCAGCTATCGGTAAGGGCTTCGCAATCGGATCCGCTGGACTCACAGCTCTCGCGGTATTCGGTGCCTTCACCCAGAGCTTCCCTGCTGGGAAGATCGACCTTGCTATCACCAACCCGACCCTCCTTGTGGGAGTGTTCATCGGGGCGATGCTTCCAGGCTTAATCGTGGCCTTCACGATGCAGTCGGTAGGAAAAGCTGCCGGGATGATCGTAACTGAGATTCGTCGTCAGTTCCGTGAGATCGCAGGACTCCTTGAGGGACGTGAGGGCGTTAAGCCAGACGTTTCTCGATGCGTTGAGATCTCAACCAAGGCTGCTCTCACCGAGATGCGCGCTCCTGGGTTGGTAGCTTTCATCACCCCTATCGTAGTTGGATTGGCGATGGGACCGGCGGCACTCGCTGGGCTCCTCCTCGGAACAACTATCGTTGGAGTGGTTCTTGGAATCTTCATGGCCAACACAGGTGGCGCATGGGACAACGCCAAGAAGTACATCGAGCAAGGGCTCGTTGAGGGAGAGAAAAAGGGATCAGACGCTCACAAGGCGGCTGTTGTAGGTGACACTGTAGGCGATCCGTTCAAGGACACCTCGGGACCATCCCTCAACATCCTCATCAAGATGGTGTCGATCCTGGCGCTTCTCATAGCTCCAGTATTGGCGAAGATCTGGGTCTCGTAATCCAGTTCGTTCCAGGAAAAGGGCCGCCTTCGGGTGGCCCTTTTTTTTGCGCGCGGGTCTCCTTAGCACTCCCGATGCCCTCCCTTCCCAATTGCGACAATCCCCTCTCAACGCTAGATTGAAGGCACGCTAACTTATGGCTCTTACGTTCCTCTTCAACGACGGTGACATCTTCGCGGTGTACAAACCCGCTGGGGCGCACTCTGTTCAGCTCCGAAAAGGTGGTGGATGGTCCGTAGCGGATGAGCTCCTGCGAGACAATCCCTCACTCGCTCGAGCCAGCGAGAAGCCGGGCGACGCCGGACTCGTCAATCGTCTCGATGAGGAAACGAGCGGCATCCTTCTCGGCGCGACAAGCCGTAGCGTCTGGGAGAGGCTCTACAAACAGGCACTCAACGGCGAGGTCCATAAAAAATACGCGGTGCTCGTTGAGGGGCGTGTGACCAAGGAGTTCTCAATTACATCATTCATCGGAACCCCCAACCGTGGCGCGTCCAAAGTAAAGGTGTATGAAAGACGCCCTCCCTCTTGGGCTCGCGCACTCGAGGGAACGACAAAGTATACCCCGAATCTCTACATTCCGGTGCACAACGCCACACTACTGATAGCCTCTGCTTCACCCGCCCGACGACATCAGGTACGAGCGCACGCCGCGCATCTTGGGGTCCCGCTCATCGGAGACTCGCTCTACGGATCTACTAAACCCCTCCCGCCCCTCGTAAAGTCCTCGAGACGCTTCTTCCTCCACGCCCACCACCTCTCATTTAGACATCCTATCTTCGAAAATGAGGTAGTTGTGGAATCGCCACTTGAAAATGAAATAATTCTGCCGCACGACGCAAAAAGTGCGTAACCGCACTCGCCCTCCTCTGAAATGTAGCGCAAGCTCTCCTAGAGCACCGTATCTACTGACGCGAAAATACCATCGAGCATCCTCCTGACGAAGTGATCGACCACATCCTTAACGGATACGATGCCGATCGGCACATCATCCTGATCGACGATGGGCACATGCCGAAAACCTCCGTGTGACATAACGCTCAATGCGAATGCGAGCGAAGCTTCCGGCTTTTCTCGCACCGGGTCTTTCGTCATAAAATCCGACACGGTACGACTCGAGAGATCGCTTATCTTGCCCATGACTTTGAGAAGAAAGTCTCGTTCGGTGAAGATGCCTACCAACTTATCGCTCTCGTCAGTGACAAGAAGGCTCCCCACTCGATGCTTTTGCATCACGTCGAGACAATCCTGCAATGTCGCGGTGGGTGCGATAGTCAACGGATCCTTAAGACCGATTGTTCCTATGCTCTCACTGAGAATATTTGGTGGGATAAGTTGGATCCCCCTAGCCGTAGCTGAGTGTAATGTAGACATGAGCGTTTTCTGATCCATACCTATCCTTTTTGCAACGGTTCATACGGTACTGAAACCCACTCACTTCCAGCCGGCTGTGGCTTGAAGCTAAGGGGCCCCTTTTTCTCTTCATGAAATTCCAACTTCGCAGCGCTTGTATTTAAAACCACTCCTGAGTACGCCACCCCAAGAATATTGATCCGGGAAGACTCCTCCATCGGCTTCGCATCTCGCATCCGCTTCAGCGCCTCCTGTAGTTTGGCGAGTGATGCCTGAACTCCGTCGTATTTATTCAGAAGTTCGGTCATCTTCATTTTGAATTTTGCTGCAAGAAGCGGGACTCGCTTTCGATTTTGAAGATACGGGCCGATGTGAAGCTCAAGGGCGGCAATAGCAACCTCATGCTTTTTGATACTTTCCTCTACGCGACGATACTCTGGGGTGACCTCTAGTTCATTTCGCAGCTCAACCGTTGTCCGTACGCCAGCCGGATTACCGAGAACCTTGCTCTCGAAACCTTTCACGCACCAGATAGTACCTCCCACGACCGTCGCCTGACTGGCGTTTACAGCGGCCGAGGTCCGAAATGAGCAATCTCGAGCTTCTTTGAGAATCGTGATAGCCCCACCAATATCCGCGGTAACATTCTGCACGATACTCACGGAGTAATTATTACGAGCTCGAACCACCGAGCCCTCTCCCCCCTGATGAAACCCTCGTATGGTGATAGAACCATCACTCGTGAGCTGATTTCCGCCGAGGACGGATCCCACTACTTCGATATCCCCTCGTGCCTTGATATGAAATCCTTTCTGAACATCCCCGCCAATCCTAACGCTACCAATGAAGTCGATATGCCCCATCTCGTAGTCCAGGTTTCCGGAAATAGAGAGGGTGTTACGAATAGAAACCTTTCCACTCTCCTCATGAGCATAGCCACTCACGGCAGCGATCAAAGTCTGATAATCCTCGCGGTTCTCATCGGGTTTAAACTCAAGTGTTTTATCAAATTTCTCTGTTATTGGTTTACCAGACTTTGATGGAATGGCCGCGCCCGTGACATCAACACCTGGTCGCCCCTCGGTTGGTTTGTACACACGGCCGACCTCGCGGCCCGCCTCGATGTTTTCAAAGAGCCCCAAATTGTAGAAATCAGCCAGCTCTCTGCTGGCATCCACAGTCGCGCCCTGACGAAAGCGTCGCACCAACCATACGATCTTTCCATCACGCCCCTGAACGGCGGCCTCTCCCTTGGCTACCCGACGCCCCTCGCAGCCCTTTTCCTGATGAAGTTGCGCGACGATATCGTGGACGACATCTCGATCGATCCGATCCTCCTGGGTAATCTTCAGTAATTCCTCAAGCAGGATCGCCTCACTCGCCTCATGGTATTTTGGTTGCGGCTCAACCTTAGCGAATAGCTTGAGCTTGTCGTCAGAGAGCGACAACTCAAGATTCATCTGTTCGCTTTGGTATCGGTGAACGACGCGCATCGCTGGTGAGACCCTCCATGGTTGGAGATCGGTTGAAACCTCGATAAAAATAAGGGGTTATCGGCTCATTTGAGGGGTCAAACGCTGATGGTCCCCTGGCCTAGTAGTAAATCCAATACGTTGCAAAGCACTGGCACCCCGTCACCTCCCTCTTCGGCGATAAAACGGCTATACTCCCACTAAAACCGAGCCAATATGCCCGAACTTCCAGAGGTACAAGCAACCGTCGATTATCTGCGCGAACGCGTCCAAGGGGCGACGATCGTTCGTAGCAACGTGTCGTGGGCACGAACGGTTTCTCCAAAGGATCCCCTCTCGTTTGAACAAGAGATTTGCGGCGCGCGGATTTCGTCGCTCTTTCGTCGAGGCAAATACGTTGGCATGCGGTTGGACGCACACAAACCTCTCTATCTTTTCACACATCTTCGCATGAGCGGATCCCTCGATGTCATTCCAACCGATTTCGAGCTCGCACGGCACGATAGAGTTTGCATTGAGCTCGATTCTGGAAAAAGCATTCGATTTAATGATACCCGAAAGTTCGGTCGAATGACGTTGTGCGAAAATCCCGATGATGTAATCGGTCATTTAGGGCTTGAGCCCCTCGATCCATCATGCACACCAGAGGCTCTTCAGGGGGCTCTCTCTCAGAAGTCTGGCAGGATTAAACCGGTTCTGCTCGATCAGACCGTTATCGCGGGGCTCGGTAATATCTATGTTGACGAGGTGCTTTGGAAAATCAAAGTACACCCTCTCACGAGAGCCTCTACCCTTGGGGATGATCACATTCGAAAACTTCACCGGGCTATACGAGAGACCCTGAGTGAAGCGATTGAGAAACTTGGTTGCGACTTCGGTGACGGCGTAGTCGACGGAGGTATGTATAAACCGCGTGTCTACGGCCGAGATGAGAAAAAATGTTCGCGATGTCGGGACACAATTGTCCGTATCGTTGTCGCTCAACGGGGAACTCACGTGTGCCCGACCTGTCAAGTAAAGCCACGCGCGCGCAGAGCGTCATCATCGCACAAGCGGTAGCATAAAGAGATACATCGCCCACCCAAGAACCGGTCGTACTAAGTGAGGAAACACTTGGTAGGCAACGATAATTCCTAAGATGGAAAAGCCCGATCCTCTGGCGAAATTGAGAAGATTCAGGAACGCCTGCTCCGGCATGAAGAGGCCTAGCACCGAATATCCATCGAGGGGCGGAATCGGCAAAAGATTAAAGACGCCAAGGATGATGTTGAGGATAAACAAAACGCTCAAAAACATCGCAGCCCCATCCAGAAAACCACCGGCGCTCGATCCTACGACGGGCGCAAACGTCAAAGTAAAAATGCCGTAGTTAATACCTACGTGCATGATGATAGCCGCGACGATCGCGATGAGAAAGTTACTAACGGGACCTGCAAGCGCCATCAGCGCCGCGCGCTTCGGATATCGAATCTGCCAATAGGGATCAAATGGTGCGCTTCCCCATCCGAACAAACTCGTTCCATGGGAAGCGATTAAACACAACCAAGGAATCACTACCAAACCGAGCGGCTCTCGTTTGATGTGCGGGATCGGATCTAACGTGACGTGCCCACCTGCATAGGCCGTTAGGTCCCCCCCCCATTTGGCGACCAAGGCATGCGCCGCCTCATGACAGACGGTGCTAAAAAGAAAAGCAACGTACCAAACGAGGGCAAGCGCGAAAAATTCACCATCCATACAGCTAACTCATTCAAAAGCGATACCTCCCTACGATGCCCGAGATAGGCAATTTCTGCCATCCATACCCGCGCACCTTCCCGAGGTATCAAAGTCGACCGGAAGAATTTGCCTATGGGACGAGCTATCCCTACCCAACTAACGCCACCTAATTACCTAGTGTTACAAGCCGCCGCCGGGTCGTAGCATATGATCCTCCTGGTGAGAACGAGTTTTGCAAACCTCCCTTGGGAGAAGAATATGCACGGGCATCACAACTCGTCGGGGCCCAAGCGTTACCGTTGGAGGCTACATGTCGTCAGATAATTCCAGTCACAAGCGCTCCGGACTGGCGGGACAGATCGAGGTTGAAATCGTAAAAGATTCCTCGCCGTCCGACGATATTCCGTACCTTTCATCACAATCCAATCCGCTCTCAATCCTGCAAGAGCTCGTCGAGCAAGCTGAAGAGCTTCAAAGCACCGTATCCGAATGCCGCTCCGAACTGTTGTCATCTACACAGCGGCAACAGAACCTCATCCAGTTTCAGAAGCAGAATTCCGCGTTCAGGAAGATGCTGCATAAGATGTTAGACAAGGTCAATTAATCGACGACGTGGTGGGGCTCTAGCCACACCTCGAGCCAGCAGGGAATTATTCCTACCTGGTGTGTCGCATCGCCTAAATGCCTCAGGGAGCACGCCCGCTACTCTGGGTTAGAAACGCGTGAATGGTAAAAAAAAAGAGGAGCCTATCTGTCTTAGCTGGACAGATGGCTCCCCGGGAGGGACTCGAACCCCCGACAAGGCGGTTAACAGCCGCCTGCTCTACCAACTGAGCTACCGGGGAAAATTGACCGGACTATAATCTCTCAAAGGGCATTAAAGTCAAGACACCCGAGCCCTACTTTTGCGAGAAACGCCCTCAAAACCCTCTGAAACAACTCACTAAAACTGCAAGGTATTTCGTGCAGCGAAGGCCCGAGAGAGGGTCACATCATCAGCGTATTCGAGCTCTCCGCCCTTTGGTATGCCCTGGGCTGGGCGGGTCGTTTTTACGCCCAAATCTGCCAACATACGCCCGATATAGAGAGCTGTAGCATCACCCTCTACGGTAGCGCTCGTCGCCAAAATGACCTCTGAAACAGAGCCATCTCGAACACGATCCATGAGCTCTTTGAGCTTCATACTCTCCGGTCCCTGGCCTCGTAGTGGGGCCCAAAGACCGTGCAAGATATGATAGAGGCCCTTAAACTCCCCTCCTCGCTCAATCGCAACGAGGTCCACCGGCTTTTCCACAACACACAACACTGAGGGATCTCGAGATGCATTCCGGCATAGCGAACACAGCGCCTCTTCACTCAAAAAGAAACACCGCTCACACAGCCGCACGTCGTCAGCCGCTTGTCGCAACGCTGTCCCAAGAGAGCGCGCAAGGTCGCGATCGTTTGCGATCAAGTGGTATGCCAAACGAGTGGCAGTCTTCTCCCCAACAGAGGGAAGCTTAGAGAGCTCTTTTATCAATCGCTGGAGCGCTGGAGGAAATACAAGCATCGTCACCTCTTAGGACAAGCCAGGAATGCTCATGCCACCAGTAACCTTGGAGAGGGCGGCATCTGTGTTGCGCCGAATCTTAGCGATCGCCTCATTAGCCGCAGATTTAACCATATCTTGAAGCAGATCGACGCTTGAGGGATCAACGGCTTCCGGCTTTATCTCAACCGCCAGCACCTCATACTTACCATTGACCTTAATCTTAACGGCACCTCCACCAACAGAACCTTCAGCCTCAAATGCCTCGGCTTGAGACTGCGCTACCTGCATATCACGCTGCATCTTTTGCGCCTGCTGAAGAAGCGCCTGCATATTACCGCCACCAGGAAAGCCACTAAAGCCCTTCGCCATACCACTTACCTCCACGTTTATGAGTGAATGAAATTACTCTTTGCCCCTGACCTGCTCAACTTTGCTGCCCGGAAATATCTTCTGCAAACTTTGTACCGCTGGATGACCATGAAGTTCACGCTCGCCCTGCGCCTTTGCCTGCGCTTTGTCTGCGGCCGAAACCTCTACAGCACCTTGTCCCTTTTGAATCATAATCTTCCAAGCCCGCGGCCGGTCTATTCCCTGCTTATCGAGGTATTGGTTGAAGATATCGATCACCTTATCCTTTTCCCGCATCAGACTCGTAGCGGTAAACTCAGGTCCGACAGCTTCAAAAACCCCAACCTCACATCGACTAGGAAGAAGTCGCTTTAAATTCTCAACTAGCACCCTACCGGTCGTGGCAGACGCGAACGCCACAATATCTTCCCACGCAAATCCAGCGCCACCAGCCAACCTCCCACCAGGGACAGGTGTTGCCGCAGAAACCGTTGCGGCGGGAGCGGTAGGTGCTGGCGTACGAGAAACCGTCGACGCTCGTGGTGGAGTCGGTGCCGTAGCTTGAGTCGGCATAGCGCGTTGAGCCGTAGTGGCACTCCCCTTGCGCTCGTCACTGCTGCTCATCAGGTGCCCGATTATCGCTCCGATCTCAGCAACCGGCTGTCGTGTCGCCATTCGAGCAACAAGCGCCTCAAACCCGTAGCGCGGATGGGCTGAACGCAAAGCTCGATCAGCTCCCTCACGTGCCACATCCCACAGATCTTGTACATCTGTTGCCTCAAGCGCGGAGACAAGGCGTAACAGCTCAACGCTTGAGTCCTTACTCAATCCCAACGCTAGGAGAGCCGGCTCTCCGCCCAACTTGGCAACAAATACCTCGCGCCAAAAATGGACAAACTCTCGAAGGAGCGTCGACGGATCAATACCTGTTGAGAAGATATCTGAAGTGCGACCAAGAACGCTGGATGTATCACGCGCTACTATTGACTGAGCAAGATCGAACAAGGCGCGCTGATCAACCGTTCCTAGCGCGCGACTCGTCTCAGGAGCGGTTATGGCGCCCTCGCAAAAACTCTGCACCCTATCCAGCAACGTCTGGGCGTCGCGCATTGAACCATCCGCCATGCGGGCGACCAGTTTTAAAGACTCAGCATCAGCCTCTATCTTTTCGGCGTCACATACCTCACGCAACCGCGCCTCTATTGCCGCCATACTAAGCGCCCTGAAATCATGGCGCTGACAGCGTGAAATAACGGTCTCGGGTATCTTGTGGACATCTGTGGTAGCAAGAATAAAGACGGTATGGGGAGGTGGCTCCTCCAAACTCTTGAGAAGCGCGTTAAACGCCGAGATGCTCAACATGTGCACCTCGTCGATGATGTATATCTTTCGCTTATACCCCGGAGGCGGCAGCGATTTGAACGAATCCATCAGATCACGCACGTTCTCAACGCTATTGTGAGATGCTCCGTCAATCTCTCTAACCGCAAGACTCGTTCCAGCACCGATCTCTCGGCACGTAGAGCACTCGAGGCATGGCTCTGCGTCTTTGGGACTCTGACAGTTGATGGCCTTCGAAAGAATTCGAGACACCGAGGTCTTGCCGACGCCCCGCGGCCCAGTGAAGAGATACGCATGAACGACCTTGTCCCGCTTGAGCGCGTTCGCAAGCGTACGGGTGACGTGCTCTTGTCCACTTACGGAGCTAAAAACTGAAGGGCGATATTTTCGGGCAAGAACTAGGTAGGACACTCTCGTTTTCCAAAAACAAACAAGCTTCTATACGATACTCAGTCTTGCACAAACGCGCATCAAGAACTTTGGGCAACCAGCGATGAAGAAAGGAATATTTTGGAGCTGCTGGTATAATAAACGACGACCGGAAACACATCACAGATACATGTAGTGCGGTTGCTATCTTCCGATCCTGGCCGGGTTCGTACACTCTCTCGCGTGAACCGATCGTCGCCTCGGATTATAGACATGAAGCCCCCCATCTGTCATCGAAAGGGGCCCCCAAATCTCAATAAACTCGCCGCACTATGAGACCGTGTGGTCCCCGGTCGGAGGCCACCCGGCCTGAAGCATCATGCATCAGGGCCTGGTGGGATTTCCCACAGGATCCCGCGCCTAAACGACGTAATTACAGGTACTTAACTAGCGCATTGCGGTGGCACAGGTCGTGCCCCACCGAAGGGCATGAAGCTAAGCCAACCCCTACTCAAAACCATCTCCTATCAGCTCTGCCATGGAAATCCTTGGTGGGGTCTGGTCGTTATAAACGAGTACCTTGCTCCAACAACTCCCCTCCATACCGCTCTCTGCAACGTCTTCAAACGGCGAGTCGCCTCGCAATCTGAGCTCGCTCAGCGCTTATGCTCTGGAGCCCTCTACGACGACCTCTCCTTGGAGGAACAACGCCAGATCGGTTCCAGAGCCGCCTCCCCATCTCGAGGTGCCCCAATCCGACCTCGCGCTATTGACCTAACACAACGCAACCGAGATCGACGGCGACCTGCTCGACGGCAGGAATCCATTACTCCCGCCACCATCAAAGGCGGTCGCCCATCTCCCCTGAGTATGAGAATCACTTTGAAGACTTCGACCTGCGCTCCCGCTCTGCGTGTAGTACGAGGAGCCTCTCGTAAGTTCTCGTGAGATCAATAAAGACATCCGTGTTTTCCTTGCTCGCGCCGGGATTGATATCCGGATGGAGTGTTTTCACTACGTGACGATACGCGTTTTTAATATCAGCTAATGAAGCAGTCGGGTGAAGACTAAATTTCTTGAGTCCCGCAGCATACTCATCAATATCCATGAAACCATCCGCTCTCAGATCGCTATTCGCGAACTGCGTATGGAAACGCTCACGATCAGCAACCTCTGCGGCTCGCCGCTCAGTGGCTTGCGCAGATTGTCTCTCGGCGCTCTGTCGTATTGCGACCCGCACAAACATGAATATCCATCGCAAGATAACCACGCATCCGAGCAGCACCATTATCAACATATAGATGTCTCTCTTGAGCAAGAGACGAAACCGGTAGAGCCAGGGCAGCTCTGTCCGAACACCAGCCAGTACGGCGTCTGCGGAAAGATACTTGCGGTCGTCAACGAAACCCTCAGCGATGTTGCTTCGTACGGTGTCATTCTCAACGGAGGGATCAAGTCGTAGCTCCTTGATTAGCTCAAAGAGCCTCAACGCCTCATCTGGCTTATGCGCAGCCAGTAAAAGCTGAACCCAATCCTCAAGCATCGACAAATACTGCTGTCTCACGACATCGTCTTTGGTGGCGTATGACCACAACAACTTCCGGACACCGCCGTCTTCAACGACTCCACGATCTTCAAAGGTCAGCTCTCTCAGAGCCCGCGCTACCAACTCATGGTGGGCATCCGTTCGATTTGAGAAATCCAGAAGTGACAGCCCCCTCAGAGCACTCCCTGGCCTGCCCTTTCGGAGAGATTCGGAGCTGAACTCAACCACCAACTCAGGGCGTGCTGTCGTAAAATAATCGCCTAAGAGGGTGTCAAAGCTCGCGAGCTTAAGCGCTGCCTCGAGCTGAGAGGCATCTTGAGTCTGCAGCGCCTGATCGAGCGCATCTATCCGCGCTAATGATGCATGTGCGGCGTCTGCAAATCCTCCGCTCCCCGAAACCATGTTGGCGATTGCCCGTAATGCCGACACCCCTCGTACACGCTCTCCCTCTCTCATTAGCTGCTGCGCTGTCGCAACAAGCGCTTCAGGACAGCTTACTGATATCCAATCGAATGAGCGAGATGGGGGCGCCCGTAGCTGCTGTTGACTATCGGCACTCAAAAAAGCCAGTGCACTACATGAGGTGGCATCCCCTTTTTCTAATGAAGAAACCGCGTGAAAGAGTGCTTTTTCTCCAGCTGGACTTTCGACGAGTTCCTCGAGGAAGCTCGTGCGTTTCCCGGCGTCAATCGTTTGCGAACTCACCACACGAGCGATAGCCATCTCCGCCTCATCGCCATGCCCCCTCGAAGCGAGAGATGCGAGCCACGCCCCATACCCGTTGAAGGCGTTCCCACGAACCAAGAGCTCAGGCTTTGTGGCGTATATCTTGAAGGCTAATTTTCCAATCGTATCCCGCGATGCAAAAACCGATTGTCCAGATATCTCGATAGCGACGTTCTTTTCATCGATCTCTTTGATGCTTTCAACCGCAAATTGGCGCCCCTCGTACTCAACGCTCTCCGCGTGCACCTCGGAACATATGACCAAGGAGAGAAGCGAAAGGCTCGCGCTGAGCCCAAATCGCCCGGTGGCGAAGGTATACTTCATCGTCCGAAGAAAAGAGACGGCGGAGAGGTTCATGCTCTCTCTTAGACTCAATCTGGTTGGATCGGTCAAGTTATTTTGGGGGGAGCACGCCGAAGACGTTCAATGAAACAACGGACTCATTCGGATGGTTCGTCCTCACATCTACTGTGCCCTTCAGATCCCCGACTACCTCACGCGGATCCACCTTAACGATTAGAACCCCCAGTCGTCCCGGCTGCACAGTCACCATCGACGCTGAAATCGCTGCATTCGATGTTGTTATAGATTCAATGGAAACCGGATTTTGTCCCTTATTTTCGAACTGCACTCGACGCTCAAGCGGGCGTTGACCCTCGACTACACCAAAAGAGATCGTGCCTGGGTTCAGACGAATATCGCCTTTAACGGATGCGTTGACCGGGACGTTCACTGCGGCACGACGGCCACCATCAAGCTCAAAGATTACCCGATCTCGAAACTCTCCTAGCGGCACAGTCGGTAGGATCTCTATGGTGACAGTCGCTCGATTTGCTTGGGTGGTTACCGGTGAGGTTACAAGATACTTCGAGAGGCTGGTGACCTTGGTGATCTTGAGCTCGCTTCCCTCCGCAATGGAGAAGGTTACCTGTTTCTGTCGAGCGCTGCTGAGTGAAGATGGAAAGATCTCTCCAAAATCAACCCGAGAGGGCTCAACCGTATAGCTTGAGAGCACCTGCCCCTTGATCGTAACCGTCACCTCAGGATTGTTCGTGTCATTGCTAGCGATCGCTACCGTCTTGGTTTTATCGCCCATGAAACCCGTCGTGTCGAAGGTGACTCGCACCTTTTCAGAAGCGCCCGGTTTGATGATGGGAGAGGCAAGCTGAGTAGCGGTACAGCCACATGACGGCGACAATCGCTGAATCACGAGGTCCGCGGTGCCCGTATTTTTGACCTCAAACTCATGAACAACTTTAGTGCCCTGCGCGACGGTTCCAAAATCGTAGGAATTAGAGGTGAGCGCCAAGACCGGACGGGGTTGGGATTGGGCATCCCTTACGGAGGTGCCTGCCACAAGGGC
This sequence comes from Pseudomonadota bacterium, assembly GCA_041178185.1. Taxonomy (GTDB): domain Bacteria; phylum Bdellovibrionota_C; class UBA2361; order UBA2361; family OMII01; genus OMII01. The sequence continues at coordinate 53,198 of JBEGVS010000050.1, read as the reverse complement.
AACTCCAACGCACAACAACAACCACGTCACAAACGAGGAGCGAGGAGATGGAGCTCTCTGCATATTTTTCACGAACTAACCAAAGAGTTGAACTTGATCGAGGAACTTCGTTGAGAAGTTACCATTCTGGAAATCAGGGTGCGACAAGATTCTTCGGTGGAGCTCAATATTGGTCGAAATGCCGTCGATCAGGTACTCATCCAGCGCCACGAGGAGCTTCTTGATGCACGAAGCTCTGTCTTTATCTCGAACGATCAGTTTAGAGATCAAGGAGTCGTAGTAGGGCTTGACCGAGTATCCGGCGTAAATAGCTGAATCAACTCGAACTCCGTTCCCTCCAGGAGGATGGTAGCTCTTGATTAAGCCCGGTGACGGAATAAGCGTTCGAGGATCTTCGGCGTTAATGCGAGCCTCGATAGCGTGCCCAGTCATCTTGATATCTTTTTGTTGCCACGAGAGCTCTAAACCAGCCGCGAGCCGAATCTGCTCCTTCACAAGGTCGACATCCGTAACCATCTCAGTAACCGGGTGTTCTACCTGCAATCGGGTATTCATCTCGATGAAGTAGAACTTCTCATGCTCAAGATCTGCAAGGAACTCAACTGTACCGAGACTTGAGTAGTTCACCGACTTGATGAGCTCAAGAGCGGCGTCCTGAATCTGGTTTTGGAGGCTCGCGGGTAATCCAATCGATGGGGATTCCTCAATCACCTTTTGGTATCGACGCTGAATAGAGCAATCTCGGATCCCAAGATGAATAGCGTTGTGCGAGAGATCTCCTGCCACCTGCACCTCGATGTGCCGTACCTTAGGAAGATACTTCTCCACGAGGAGGTGTCCATCACCGAAGGCAGCCTCAACCTCACGCTGCGCGGTTTGGAATGTAGAGACAAACTCGTCCGCACTCTTAACGATCTTCATTCCACGCCCACCACCTCCGGCGCACGCCTTGAGGAGGATCGGATATCCCGCTTTCTCAGCAACCTTCAACGCCTCGGCGGCATCGAGCATACCCTTGCTATCGCCCGGTATCGTAGGAACGCCTACCTTATCAGCAACACGACGCGCACGAGCCTTGTCACCCATGATGCGCATGCTGCGAACGGTTGGGCCGATGAACGTAATGCCGCAGCTCGCGCATATCTCGGCGAACGCTGCATTCTCGCTCAAAAATCCGTATCCCGGATGAATAGCATCGGCTCGAGTCGCAACAGCGGCAGACATAATCGAAGCGATATTGAGGTAACTCTCTTTTGCCAAAGCAGGCCCGATGCACACGCTTTCGGTGGCCAACTTAACGTGTAGCGCGTCTTCGTCAGCTTTAGAGTGCACAGCGACCGTTTTAATACCGAGCTCGTGACATGCACGAATGATACGCAGCGCGATCTCGCCACGGTTCGCTACGAGAACTTTTTGAAAAGGTACAGAGCTCATTTGAAGTACCGCGGTAACTTTGATTACACAGCAGGATCGATGAGGAAGAGAACCTCACCGAACTCGATGACCTGGCCTTCGACTCCGAGGATCTTGACGATCTTACCGGAGGTAGGGGCCTCGATCTCGTTCATGAGTTTCATGGCCTCGACGATGCAGAGGGTGTCCCCCTTGCTTACCGTATCTCCCTCTTTCACAAAGAAGTCCGCGTCTGGAGAAGGCTTACGGTAGAACGTGCCAACGATAGGCGACTCCACCTTAACGTAGCGGCCGAGGTCCTCTTGAGGAGCAGCCCCATTCGAGGCAGGCGCGGAAGCCATGGAGACCTGCACCGCTGGCACCATCTCGTAACGAGCCTCGGAGGTCACGTAAGCACCGCCGGTCGTTCGAGACAGCTTAACACGGGTTCCCTCTTGCTCGAGCTCGAACTCGGTTACCTCGTTCTGTTTCAGTATCTTAATGATGTTCTCAATATCCTTGATATCCATGGGGGCGTATCCTAGCCACGAAGGCCGAAGAAAGCCAATACCAAGTCTCATTTTTCCCTGCCAAGGCCTGTGAGTACAGCAACTTAGCCTTGGCAAAGCCAAATCCTATTTTCTGGGTCTGGCCCCCTGCAGGTTAGCCGGCAGGGCAACGATTGAAATTACTGAATGAGCCGGTCGCAGTTGCTGTGATGTACGGAAGGTCTTCGCTGTCACTCTCACTGTCAGAGGCCCTTTGGTAGTACAGCTTAAAGGAGACGGTGAAAAGTCCAGGGCTCGTAATCTGGGTGCCGGTACCGTTGGTTGGATTACCTACATACTTACGACCGTTGTAGGCCTTGAAGACGGGAACCTGGACGATGGTTGAATCGTTATTGGCTTCCAGTGTCGAACTCGAAGATCTCGTCAAACCGATCTGGCCACAACTAGCGGTATTACTCGTGCCATCGATACCCTTCACTGAACATTCCAGAGAGACCAGCGTCACCTGCTCCGAGAGGTTGTTCACGACATTGAGCACCGCGTACGTATCATAAAAAGGCTCCACATCGACCGCTGGCGTCGATACATCGCAGTCAGCCTCCTGCACAATGTCGATTGAGGCGTCTACCGGCACGGTCGTCGACGCGACCTCACCATCATCATCAAAGCCGGCGTCTGTGATCTGAATGTCGCCATCGTCACCTGTTTGGCTTCCTCCCCCAAGTCCACCCCCTCCAGCTCCAGGGAATCCTGTGAATCCGCTTGGAACATCGCCGGTGCAGACTACTGAAACGAACTGCCTGCGGTTAGCTCCGATGCTCAATCGACAGACCATTTGATAGCTACCAGGTGCGGCACATCCAACAACTCCGCTCATAACTCCAGAGCTGCTCGTTAACTCGTAGCCTGAGGTCGGTTCTATGAGGGCCACGCCCTTCTCGCTATCACAGACGACTCTGGTATTCGCGATCGGCTGCCCCCGTGAATCGGTTACCGAAACCTTAAATCCTGAAGTTTCTCCAACTGGAATGTGTGAATCATTGACCTCTAGTCGAATTGACCCTGTGCTCGTCTCATCGCCTATAAAGACGTCTTCCCGATAATCCGGATTAGCCGCCTCACCTCCATCAGTATTTCCCTGACATCCCGTAAAGCCAAGGATGCCCACACCAACGATCGAAATTGTCAAAAGTGAAATAGTGTGGCGTCGCATGATCATGTTCCCCGGTAAGGCTTCCCAATAATCTGTTGTCGATCAAAGACCTATCGCTTTATTCCCCCTGGACTACTGACTCAGATTCGAAAGCACTTTCAAGCTCCTCAAGCCCTTCGGCATCCGTATCACCGACCGGCTCATCAGCAGCGCTCAGTGTCTGGGTCGGAGCTTCGTCGACGGTTTCGGCGGTCGCTCCCCCATTTGCCGACACTACAGGTGTTGGTGGAATCACAGGGATCTCAGGAACGACACTAATAGTGAACAATCCCTGATTCGTATCGTACCGATTTCCCCCCGATGACAATCCGGTCAACGTAATCACGATCTCCAGATCAAAAGGGGCCTCGGGCAATTGATTGCTATTGAAAACAAGCCACTCGCGAATAGGTGCAGGTATAATAGGAACCTGCGCGAACGCTCGATTACAGATCCGATTAAAGGTTGGAGGCAGACTCGTAACGATCGGTCGGCGGATACCGCCGACAACACTAGTACCGGTTCCGGTACCCGTACCGGTACCAGTGCCAGTGCCAGTACCACCCGCAACAGTTCCTCCCTGCGTGCCAGCCTCAGCTGGACCCGCAAGCATATTCAACGCCACATTCGTGGATGGCGGTTGAACGGACGAGCCAGGGATGTAGTACTCCAAGAGAACCCGATCTGCCCGAAACACCTGTCCATATAGATTGTTCTGTACACCAACGACCGCGTACACCGCACCTGATGGATCGATTGATAACCCCGTGTTTGTCGAGGGGTCAGGGGTAGCCGTTGCTTGAGGCAAGGTTTGACCAAGACTAATGAAGCCAGCGGAAAGCGGCTGTGGAAGCTGTCCACAACCGGTCAGATTGTTGGTGTTATTAGTAGTGCCACCCGTCGCCTGTGATGTAGCGCTTTGAAAGAGACCCAGCAAGGTAACCGAGATCCCCTGGTCGTTATTGGAAGCGCCGTTACCACCACATCCCATCATGGTAAGCATCGGCAAGAGGACGGTAACAACCTTTTTAAAATGTTTCATAGTCGAGCCTTTCAATCGCGGTCCTTAGGAAGCGGTCTTCATTATCGAATCATCGAAACTGCCCTCAACGATTCGCGGCGTGATGAAGAACAACAGCTCTTCATCCGTGTTGGTCGTCTGGAGACGTCTGAAGAACGTTCCCAGTACTGGAATATCCTTGAGGAAGGGCACTCCACTCACATCATCTTTATCCATGAGCTTGTAGATTCCACCGAGCGCAAATGTCTGCCCGCTCGACACCAGAACCGACGAACTCGCACTGCGCTCAATTTCATTCGGAATGCCCTCTACGCTTGAATTTCCGAAGGTGCTGGACTTCGCTTTGATATCCAGCAAGATGTAGTAGTCAGGAGAAGCCTGAGGAGTGACGTTCAGAACGATTCCAGCCTCAATGACTTCTGTTGCTGCCCCACCCGTTCCATTTGCAGTAGATCCCTGTCCCGTAGCGACAGATGTTCCGCCACTCGGAAGACGTACTCGATATTTTTCGACACTCTTAATCTCTGCTGGCTTGTTGTTTGTGGTAGCAACTGCTGGGCGACTCACGATTCGAACACGCCCCTCTGACTCCAATTGAGTTAGCCGCAGCTCGAGCGATTTTGTTCCATCAGCGCTATCGAACAACATGCTTACCGCGGACCCAGCGGTTGCTGACACCGCAGCGGGGAAGGCAGAGGCGCCAAGCCCATTGTTAGTCAGTGTTCCTCCTACGGCGACGGCCGATGGGAAATTCAGACCGGTACCATTTCCTGTGGATGGAGATTGGATATATTGGAACCCAAGCTCGCTACCGAGATCACGCGTGAGATTTCGACTCGCCTCAACGATCTGAGTCTCAAGAAGAACCTGCGGCGTTCGAAGATCTACCTTCGACACAAGTTCGGTCACGTTATCGATACCCGATTGAATATCCTTTACGATGAGCTGATTGGAGCGCTCATCGTACGCCACCGTTCCGCGCTCTGACAGCACTGTCTCGACTAGACTCTTAAGCTCTGAGGCTTTTCCGTAACTAACACGGAGGTATTTCACTACGAGCTGGGCAAGTTCCATGTCAGCGATCTGAGCCTGCTTAAGAGACTCCCGCTCCACTCGAAGCTTATCCACCGGTGCGATACGCATGACGTTACCTTCGAGCACCTTATCAAGACCGTGTGTCTTGAGGATGACGTCGAGAGCTTGGTCCCACGGAACATCCGTAAGTCGGAGGGTCACTTTTCCTAGAACATCCTCACTTGCGACGATATTCAAGTTTGAAACCTCTGCGATGATTCGCAGCGCATTGTCGATATCGGTGTCTTGCAGGTCGAGAGATATCAATTTCCCGGTGTAGCGAGCCGTGTCTCCAAGCAACGCCCGAACCTCACTGTCTGACATCTCCTCATCTGACTTTGACTTCGCGGCCGGCTTGGACTTAGCCGCCACTGCTGTCTCCTTCTCTTTAACCGGCTCGGCAGCTTTTTTATCCTCTGGGGCTGCAGTCCCCTTGGGAGCGAGCTGTGCGCGCATGTCATCAACTACCTGCTTGAGGTCACTGGTCTCTTCAACAAGTACTTGTGAACCCGCTACGCGCGCGGTTAGGTAGATATTTGGCTGTGCGAATATTCGAATCAATGCGTCCTGACCTTTGACGGTCGATCGCACGGAGCGAATCGGCGATGCCTGGGACTCTGAGAAGAGGGTTGCACTTAACGCACTGTCTGGAAGCGTTGTATTCTTGAGGGTTAAGACGTACTCCGAGGGAGCCGTTCTCTCAATCGTAAACTCAGGAGTCGTCTCTACCTCCACCGACACCATGGTAGAGGCTCCACCTGATGAGGAGAGCCGGACGCTCTTCACCTGAGAAGCCGATGAGTTGAGATTCGCCGCAACAGGGAGCACCGAAACCTCCTCAACTGACGGCTCCGCTTTACGCAACGGAGCTGTCTCTATCTTCACAGGAGCAATCTCCTTAATCTTCGGCGCTTCGCTCCCCTTCTCTTTCTCTACTGGAACCGCGGATGCAGCCTTCGCAAGCTGCACTGGGCGCACTTCTTTCTCCTGAAGCTGCGTTGCAGTTTTGACAGGTGTTTCGACTGAGTTTTCCTTACCAGAGGCCAAGCTCACCACTATCGAGCCTTTCTCTGCACGCACGGTATGAGAGATATCTTGGCCCTCTGCCAAATCCATCACGATACGTCCCGCATTTGGCTGTGCCCCGATGCGAATGCTCGATACCCGGTCCAAATCGGCGATTGCGAGATTCTTGTTGGAATTGATCGTTGTGGAGGTCAGGTCGATAACGAGACGGGGAGGATTTTGAAGTCTTTTTACCTGATACGTTGGTTGCTCTGAGCCGGTATCAATAACGATCTGATCAACTCCACTTGTGTGCGCAACATTTACGCCAACATTCCCTTGCGAACGAGAAAGCAACGAACGACCACTAGGTATCGAGGTTGTCGGAGACTCGGCCTTAACCGAGGAAGCGAATGTCAACGACAACGCAAGGGTCGCCTCTAACATTCGTGAATGAGCTACGAGAGACTTCATGCGTTCCCCCTAAAAACCGCCACGGCCATGCAGCACTCTCCAACGACCTGTCTCAAAACAATCCTTTGCGTCCTGTTTTTCGTACTCTGCTCGTCACACATGCTGCAGGGTTTCCCTTTGAAAAACCTCACCGACAAAACCGGTGAACTTCGATCCTAAGCTCGTATCCCTCGCATCCGTGCCCCTTCATGTGACAAGGCCTCCTGCCTTGGATGTCGATGGACGATTCGAACTCTCCAAGATGAGATGGTTACGTCATTTCGAAAGTTGCTGTTTTTTTCCTGCTGACGGCGGCGTGGGCAGATCGCTCAAGATCAACCGCTGTCACAATAGAGCGCGTGAGGTCACTGCTCAGACTCAGCACATGAGGATTTCGCTTGGGACGGGACGTTCAGAGCTTCCAGGAGCAGTTCTAGCTCCACAGTACCTATCGCAGGTGGAATGGCCCGAAGGATAAAACGTTGTACACGAATAGCCTCTGTGGCATCGATAGAATCGCTTAAAAAAGTAACGGCGTTATCGAAACCTCCCTCCAGAACGCACAGGTACTCCCCATCTGCTTCCATCGAGGTGAATGTTTTCAACGTCATCTCTGAAGTACGCGCTATATCTCGCACCAGAGAATGAACGCCCTGCGTATCCGTATTCATTGGATCACGTTTGTTCATCTCTCGCTGAAGCTTCAGGAGCTGAGATCTCATTGCGCCGATCACTTTGCGTCGCTCCCGTGCTCCCCGTAATTCCTCTTGAGTAGCCATTTCGGTCGACCTTCTCAAGCGCAGCTCCCGTATCCCAGGAGACACGATCGTAAAAACAATTACTACGGCTACGCAGAGGTGAAACGCATACACCGAGAGATGAAGGGACCTACGCGATATCCGTCGAGCACCCCGTGGTATCATCCAGGCGATACGATCTGTTCTCACCGCCCCCCCCTAATTTCCCTCGGTCAATAAGCCATCGCTCGATATGCGAAACTCCCGCGCGTCGGGCGCCATATGGGGCGCAAGTCGAGACGACTCAAGACGCGGACGGCCCAACTCTTCCCCCTCCTTGAGAGCTTGAAGAAAGGCAGAGACCGATGAATCGGAACGGGAAAATCCCGCCAAGAGTGCCGTTCCATGGCCCACGGTGAGCTCCGTGAGCCAAACATCAGCGGGCATTAGCCTCTCAAGAGCACGCACTATCTTCACCGATTGCAGGCCGATGCGTTGACTTAGCGAGATCCACTGACGTTGTCGTTGAAGGTTCTCCAGTTCGGAGCGACACTGGGACAATCGCTCGGAGGATACAGAGATGGCGAGCGAATCCAAAAACTCCTCGTCCTCAAGCGCGGCTTTCACTACTACCATTACGATGTACGAAGCGACTATGAGCATCACCCCGTATACAAGGTTTCGCACAACGAGCGATCGTATCTCGCCGATCGTGCAGCAATGGGTTGAAGCGAGATTAATCCTCATCGCAGCTGGGTCTCCCACAACGAGAGCGCCGCCGCGACGACCTTTTTCGGGTCGAGGACGAGCTGGGGTGGAAGAACCAATGAACTCAATGGAACTACTCGGGATGCGGGATATCGGTTCCGAACTGCGGCCTCACTTTCATGAGGTCCGTTTACCACGAACAAAGATACCTTTTCGAAATCAGCACCAGTTGGCGACCAGTCGCGCAGGCTGAGCTCATACTCGGAATTACTAAAAACGTGGATATGCGGAGGAGTTGCGTACAGATCGCAATGCGCCACCAAGCCGTTATGTGCCCCATCTCCCCTGGCAAGCCTCGGGTGCTGCCCCACAAATACTCGTGGGGTAAGGTACGATATCTCAATACCCGCCTTCGCAATCGCCTCTTCAATTTCCTGCACGTCTGTCACCTTCGCAGCAACTAAGATCGCGGCATATTTCCCTTGGGGATCTCTCTTCAGAGGATATAGTTTTCCCCGAACATCAGAGGGGCGCAGGTATACCTGTTCGAGCGCAGCCTCATACCTGATGTGCTCAGGCTTCCTCCACAGAGCAGCAGGAAGAGAAATCCTCGAGATATAGGTGAGACCTTCAGGAAGTGCCACAGCGCAGCGCCGGATAGCATCCCTGCCTGATCCGACGAAATCCTTCAGAGCCGCACTAATGAGAGGTTGATTGTGAAACCCTCCTCTTCCACCGCTGGTCGTCGAAGAGAGTTCAAGTTCAATCGAGCGATGAGCACCCTGGAGATCAACGACTACAAGAACAACCCCCTCCTCACGAATATCGATCCCTACTATCGGATCATGTCCGTACCACCACTTTTTAACAAATCCTCGCATACTCGCGCCCTGCCCCCGACATCTTCATCGAGCATGAGGGGCGAGAGTTGCTTACTCTCACTCACAGAACTCTCCGTTTGTGGTAAGTATCTGAACTCAGATTAGGGGACCTCACCTCCGAGCCATTTTTTACCCTTATGGCTCTCTACATCTCACAAAGATAAGGACAAATCTCTTTGCCGGATCAGCGCCATGCCTTCCCTTTCTCGGCTAATTCGGGATCCGCCAGGGCCATTCAACCCTTCCAAGTTACGAGCAACGGGGTACAATGCTTCACAGATGTCTCAGCTATCCCTAATCGACACACCAACCCCGCCACCTCAGGAGATTCCGCAATCCCTCGTGACGGTAGTCGTGCCTCCCTTGGAAGGTGAATATCTCTATGCCTTCGATCCGATAGCGTGCCCAGAGATAGGTGTCGGATCCATGATAGAGGTACAACTCGGCCGCCGCTCCGTACCGGGCTTTGTTATCTCTACAAACTCAGAACGAGAGCGCAATGCAGCCGGAGAGGTTATTCAACGCGGAGTAAAGATCAAACCGATTCCCTCGACCTCTCGCCCCTTCAAAGCGTTCACGGAGGAGCACCTCGCGTTCTATGAATGGATCGCGAAGTATTACGCCGAACCCCTCTCAAAGATCCTTGATGTCGCCGTTCCAACACCCGCATTCGGAAAGCAGGATCCCTTTATCACCCTCGTCTCCCCACTCCCCACAACCAAGCGGGGGACCGCGCAACAGCGGGTGATAGACTTTTTATCAAAAGAGAGTGCGTGGACACAGCTTTCGGTGGTGCGTCAGGCGTGCGATGTATCCTCCGCGATCATTAGAACCCTTGAAGCAAAGGGATTCATTCAAAGCTCACTCACTCCCCCAGGCAAGGGGGATGAGCGTGCGACTAAACCAGCAATGTCCCTCCTTGACTCCCTGTCGCAGGAGCAACGGGACGCGACCCTTCCGATCCTCTCGCACGTAAAGGAACATTCGTTCTCCTCATTCCTCCTTCACGGTGTAACGGGCAGTGGTAAGACAGAGGTCTACCTTGAGCTCATCATTGAGGCCCTCAAGTATGGGCGCTCCGCTCTCGTGGTAGTTCCCGAGATAGCGCTGACACCGCAGCTCCTCGATCGATTCGAGAGCCGACTCGGTCAACGAGTTGCGGTTCTTCATAGTAGCCTTAAGCCATACCAACGGTGGCAACATTGGAGTAACGTACTTTCAGGAGAAACGAAGGTCGTTATCGGCGCCCGTTCCGCTATCTTCGCTCCGATGAAGGATCTCGGAATCATCGTGGTGGATGAGGAGCACGACAGCTCCTTTAAACAAGGCGAGGGCATTCGGTACAACGCTCGAGACCTCGCGGTCGTCCGCGCCAAATTGGTGGGTTGTCCGATCGTGCTCGGCTCAGCAACCCCCTCCCTTGAGAGTTACCAACACGCGAAGTCCGGCAAGCACCATCTACTCACTCTCAAGAGCCGATTTTTTTCGTCGCGGCCACTCTCGTTTGACCTCATTGACCTCAACCGTCTAAAGCCGTGGGAGATGCCCTCACGAAATATCTCGCCAAAACTCCTCACCGCGCTCAAAGAGGCGTTGCAAGGTGGCGAGCAGGCGTTCGTGCTCTACAACCGACGCGGCTTTGCGAGCTACCTACAGTGTACCGGATGTGAGACCGTAGTCGGATGCCCACACTGTAGCGTTACCCTTACCTACCACCGAAACGCGAACTCCCTTCTGTGTCATTTCTGTGGATTCACTACTCCACCCCCAGTCGCCTGTGCAAGTTGTGGGGCGAAGGATCCGCATGCCTCTGGAAACCTTGAGGCGGAGCCACTTTTTAAACAACGGGGAGCGGGCACGGAGCGCGTGTTTGAGGAGATCTCGGAGCTTCTTCCCTCTGCTCGAATCGCAAAGCTCGATCGGGACGCCGTCAAAACCATAGATGATTATACTGCGGTGCTACGCAAGATGCGCGCGAAGGAGATCGACATCTTGGTCGGAACACAGATGATCGCGAAAGGGCACGACCTGCCGGATGTGACCCTCGTGGGGATCGTCGATTGTGATGTAGGTCTTCACGTTCCCGATTTCCGCGCCGGCGAACGGGCGTTCCAACTCCTTACGCAGGTAGCGGGTCGCGCCGGTCGTCGGGAGAAACAGGGGCACGTCATTCTTCAGACACGAGTCCCGCAGCACGCGAGCTTGCAGATGACGATCGCCGCCAACTACCTCGGCTTCGCCAAACAGGAGCTTGAGATGCGAGAGATGTTGGGATATCCCCCTTTTCAACGTCTTTTGAGGATTATTGTTGGCGCCGAAGACAAGAACAGCGCCGCCACAATCGCCGCGCGAATAGCCGGTCGAGCTACCGAACCGTGCGAGGCGCTCGGCATTACCCTCTTGGGCCCGGCGCCGGCGCCCGTCGAGAAGGTTCGCAATTACTGGCGCTATCATATTCTCTTTAAGGCGCAGTCTGCGGCGAAGTTACAGAACCTGATGCTGCGATTGAAGCTCGACTCAGCCGCTGAAAAGAACGCCCGCATCGTCTTCGATCTCGATCCACAGGATATGTTGTAGAGCTGCCTAAACGTACTTCCTCAATTTCAGCGGTTCACTAGAACCTCAGGCTCCTCTCCCTCACCTGACTCGAATCTCATGCCGTTGAGCTCCAACTTCGCTGCGTTCGCTCTAGTAGCAGCCAACCGATGGCACCGAAGGGAAATTTAGGTAGACGGCACGATAGCAATGCTAATTAACCCCGTTGCCTGCAGTAACCGGATCTAAACGAACGCCTCGTCCTCCGAGATCCTCGCTACGCCAACCCATGGGACGACCTCCAAAGGTGCGGTCTGAAATACGCGCACGATCATTATAGCCCCAGGATCCTCCGCGCGCGCCTGACCCGACACTAGTCGACACCCCAGGCCATGTGGAAACGTTGGCGTCTCCTTCACTGCCGGAGCTCGTACTCAGTATACCATCTCCATGATACCGGCCTTCAAAAGATCTGCCGGTGCTATTCCCAATGGTCACCACCATGTCGAGCAGGTTGCCCGACAGGTCCATCGCCCCGTAGAAACCTGCACCAGATGCCCCTCTGGTATTCACTCCTTTTGCGAAGCTGCCTACCCTTAAAGGGCCTACGATTCCATAATCGTGGTTAATATTTGAACCGGCCTGAGCTCGCTCACTTGAGAGGCCTGCGTCACTCACACTTGTTGCCTGAGTGATGTTGGTACTTCCCCATGCATACTCACCTGATACGGCTGTTTTAGGCCCCCGCGCTGCCTTCTCATACTCCAGCTCACTCATCGGACGTAGCCCGCTCCAATCCAAATATGAGACGAAATCAGACCAACTCAAATAATTCATGGCGACTCCAGCGTACGTCGCTCCACCGCCCTGATCAGGCAAAGTGGCGTCACCGCTTGTCCAGCTGACGTTGTTACGAAACAACAACGAGTCGCTATTCTTCCCCCCTGCACCTGCTTTGTTACCAGTTGTATCGCGTGAGGTTTTCTGAGAACTCGTAAGCGTGTTAAAGAAAGCCACCCACTGGCTTTGGCTTATCTCACCCTTCATCATGTAGAGGGCCTTATAACCTTTTGGATAACTGGCCGGAATTGAGAAGGCCGTTCCAGTGGCATCATCGTCTGCATACGGATCGGTCACATAATAGTAACCATTCGATGAAGCGTTCGTAACGCTGATGGCATTTTCGGAATTAATGTACCACGGATCCGTGTCGCTGCTACCTTCCTTTAACCTTGAGGCCGTACCTCCTGAATCCGCCGAACCATCCCCCGCATAGAACTCCGCTTGCGGTATGTACACCATCTCAATACCAAACACTCGAATCTCCACGACGTCTCCCGACGAAGCTCCATTATCGGAATAGTTCCACTGCAATCTCACATCATTCGCCGTAAATGTACCGAACCCGTCATTCGTTCGGTGCAAGAATATGCCCACAGCAGGATTGGTACTCGAGTTGTGCGCGATCGTTGGATCGACAAGTCCCATCGCTGTTGTTATAGCCTGCGGTGTCGATGGAATAGTGTGGCCAGATGTATTGAGCTTCAGGTGTGCCCAATTTCCGCCATTTCTCCTAATCTTGCAAAATATCCAAGCAGCATCCCAGTTATACGGCTCTGTGGTTGATCTCCACGAGTTTTGCCACGTGATGTCAAACTCAACCTCTCCATTTCCCCCACTATAGGGATGCACGGTGAGGTTTGTGATCTGAATGTCATTTGCAAGAGCTTCGCGAGGGACAGCTAGCAGATACAGTGATACAAGCAGTGCACCCACCACCTTTGAAAATCTAACCTGACATCCCTCGTGGCGGTCACCCGCTGTCATTGTGTTCTCCCTATATCCTGGTAGTTCGGTAGGATGCGTGGTTTGAGCTTAAGGGCTCAGACGCTAGGTGCCTCAGGGGATCGGCCCGGTATGGGGCATTAGGCAACTCCCTGCTAGGACACCTAATCCGGGGACCCGGCACAGCTGCAAGGATGCTGTTACGGCTACCAGAGCAACCGCCTCAGGCATTCCCAATCCCGCTGAAGCACAAAATGAGGACCAAGCAGACACTCTACCGGTCGTTTTCGTCTCGAGCACGATTTGCCTAGAGTTCACTTCCCTCCTGAGATAACGAGCAAATCAATCGGCATACTTTCGCGCCCCATTTGGCGCCAGGGAGTCTAAGCAGCTACTAAAACTGCGACAACGTATGTGAGGTCTACTTTTGCTTCTGCTCGACGTACTGCTGGTACAACTGCGCGTACTCAACATCGAGAGCATCGTACCGTCGCTTCGCGATGAAATACTGCTCATTACCTTTTTCAATCTCGTTCATTAAGGTTTCGACCTGCTGCTCGCTCTTGAGAAGGTCAGCTTGCATCACCTTAACCTGCTCCTGCATCTGTATCGACATCTCTATCTCAGACATCAAAGCTTCTAGCTTCGTGGTGGAGTCCGCTATCTGTACCCGTAATTCCTCATTTTTAGTTTTGAGGTCTCCTTCGCGCTTTTGGAGCATCTTGAGCTCCTCTTTAGTTTCAAGCGCGCTTGCTTCAAGCTCTCGATTCACTTCGTCGAGCTCACGTAAACGAACCTCAACACTCTCAAGCTCCGCCTGCGCTATAATAACTCGACCCCGTTCCGCTTTAAGCGTCTCACGTATCCCATTAACTTCAGCTTTAGCCTTTTCGTATTCTTGCGGATTTGCCATCTCTCGCTGAAGACTTTCCAGTCGACCCCATAGTTCTCGCTTCAGCTCGAGCTCCTCCCTGACATGCTCGTTACCAGAGCTTGCCTCCTGGCCTTCCAGCATCGCGCGTCGGAACAAAAAGACCCCCACGAGCAGGGATTGAACAACCGCTATGACTAGGACCAAGCCGGACATGAAAACTATCCCTCCTCGGTGCTTGGGTTCCCAGTCGTCTCCTTTGGCTCCTCTTGTACCTCGCCCTGAGTTTCAGAGGGGGTCTCAGGAGGGGTGGCGGGCGAGGTCTCGGGGGGAGTTTGGGAGGATGGAGCTGATGCGGTTTTTTCCGCCTCGCCCTCCGTTTCTAATTTCACCTCTCCAACTTTCATATCCGAGGAAGCGAGCTTCTGCTCCAGGCTCGCAATGGCGTCAAGCATCTGCTTGGGTGGATTGTAGCGGGTTGAAATCGCCGCTTTAGTTTTGGTCTTTTTAGTGAGAAAAACGCCCACAATCATCGCCAGCAAACTCGACCCGCTGATCAACACAATCGGAAGGATCGGCATCTTCTCTCCCTCCTTCGGCTTTTGCTTAACCTCCTCTACGACTGGGGTGGCTGTCGGCTTCGGCTTTGCAGTAACACCCGAGAGTTCAAAACGCAGAGGAGGGCTCTCGGCATGTATCTCTTGACCCTTCTTGGAGGTTCCGTTCAACACAGCTTTCACTGTGTACATTCCAGCTTCAGGAAGACTTTCAGCGGTACCTTCGTAATACCCACCTTCATCGTCCGCGTGTAGCTTGAGTTTAACTACCGTTTTTCGCCGGTTCTGCGAGAGAGCTTCCACTGTCACATCCCGCTCGCGAAAAGAGAGCGCCTCCTTACTGAGGTCGACCCTGAAGACGAAGCTCGGATCACCCTTGATCGCAACTTTACCGTCGTTGTGTTCCCCTTCAGGAGCGCCAACTCCCCCTTCGTGAGATTCCTCACCGTGTGCAGCATCGTCGTGGTCATCGCCTGGATGGATACTAAAGCTCAGAAGTCGGGGACGTACCCGAAACGGGACCTGCTGAGTTCTTTCAAATGTTGGCCCCCTAGCAACGATCGAAAGTTTATACTCACCGGGTTCCGCAATAGGGCAGTAGCGGGAAAAGATGCCATCACGAGCAACCCTATCCCCGTCACGCCCCTCATCGTTCAAGAAATCCTTGCCCACAGGAGCGGCGATTCGATCTGTCGGAACGACTTGGAAAGCGTACTGTACGACCCCAGACATCTCTGGCAAGGATACGGGTTTCTCGCCGTCATACAGTCGAGCCTGAACCACACTCTTATCATCCACTCGAACTATCACGGGCCAATCGGTGACGAGTCGGAGGTTCGTGAGCACGGTGGCAAATCCCTCGGTGGAGACTCCTCCCTGAACCTGCCACTCCCCGATATCTGGCTCTTTCAATGTGACGACGTCAAAGTTTTTGCCAGCGAACCAGGTTACCCATGTCGGGAAACGATCGGCCGTCATCTCCTCATTCTTCGGGCTAATGAGCTTGAGTTTTGCGCCTTCATCGCGGGTAATGTAGAAGGTGGCCTCATCAACGTCCTCATCAAGAGCAAAGGACTTGCTGCGCATCTGCAATACCTGCGGTCGTTTCACCACCAGGAAGAGACTTGCAAAGGATTTGTGAACGTCATCGGAGGTCGCGGTAAACCAATTCAACCCATCGGTAGCCGCCGATATCTCAGCGAGAAGCATCTTGTCCGCTTGGTCAGAAAAAGCCAGCGAGTGTATCTTTATCTCCTTTGCTTTCAGCTCAGGAAGTACCTGATTAACCAGCTCCAGGGTTCTCGTCGACCCCGCACCATTTTGCGGACTTGGCTCCATTTTACCATCGGAGAGCAAAACGATAATCCGCTCAGCATCATTACGAGGACTGGCCTCTAGTATCTTAGCTGCAGAACGAACTCCCTCAAGGAGGTCAGAATACTGCCCCTCGGTCTTAATTGATTGAATCTTTTGGACGACTCCATCGGTCGACTCTTTGGTGAATGCTTGTAATTCACTGACAACTGTCGCTTTGTCAGTAAAGCTTACGATTGCGAGACGATCATCATTACCCAGAAATTGTAGAAAGAGTTTGGCGCCATCATACCGAAGCATTTGGGCGTCCGTTTTGAGCATACTTCCAGAGCTATCAATGAGGAGGATGGCATCCACCGCGGCACGAGGCTGTGGCAGGTCGCGCTGATCAGCGACCACCCAGCACGGAATAAGGCACGCGAAGATACACTGAAGCGAGAGGCGCGCTAAAAATAGAGAGAAAAAGGAGGAGGATCTCATGAGCGTACGTTGTTAAACCTGCGAAACTGACTCTGCCTGCTCAACCTGAGTAGGGCCCAGGGGAGCCACAACAAGTCGATATCGTGCGATACACACGAGACAGTTCATCCTGCGCCAGCCGCGTCCGTGGCGGTATCCGATGTCCATCCGAGAACAAACGAACAACCGTTTCAATCAGAAATCTTCAATCGCTCTGAAATGATACGCTCCCCCTCTACCCACCAAGCTTTTCCTCATAGGAAAAAGCCCCCTTAGGAGATAGGATTTGCTGACCACACTATAATACTATAGTCAGGTAGCGTTGGTGTCGCTAGCCAACAAAAAGGGGGTTGGCAGGGGGTAACTACCCCCCTTTCGATGCCCCACGCAGGAATGTGTATAGGGGATTGTACTTGCGGGAGGGGGTCACCTTTCCTAGCATGGCCACATAACTCATGAAAAAGCGATTTATCCTCGCTCTCTGGTTCGCCACCGTCTACCTTCTGTCGGCTTCGGCTTTTGCCAAAGAGCCCCCCTTTAGTCTCCCTCCAAAAGCCGAAGTACTGAAAATACGTAGCGCTATCGTTGAAACATCTAAAGGGAAGCTCTTTATCGAGCTCTTTCCGGAGGAAGCCCCGTGGCACGTGGCGAACTTTAAGTATTTGGCTGACAAGGGATTCTACGCAAACCTCTCCTTCCACTTCGCCCAAAAGGATTACCTGATTCAAGGGGGAGACCCGCTCGGAAACGGCCGAGGTGGTCCGGGGTACGACCTTCCGGCGGAATTTAGCGATCGCAATCATAGCATGGGAACGGTAGGAATGGCCCGTAAACCGGACGTCGATGAGAAAACAGGCAAACGAGCAAATCCTGAGCGACGGTCAAACGGAAGCCAATTCCACATACTTCTCACTGATGCGCCTCACATGGACGGTCACTACACCGTGTTTGGAAAGGTCGTGGGTGGATTCGATACCCTCAAAGAGCTTCGCAAAGGGGATCGTATTAGTAAGGTTACCGTTTTTATTCGCGAGGGCGGGAGATAGTGTACCGGCCATGAAAGTTTGCCGGGGTATCTTCTGAACCCTACCTCACTTTGCTGGCGGCCACGCCTGGGTATTGATGCCAGCGCAAACTCTCGTAAGCTCACGGAACGCTTAAATGTCGGTCTAGAGATCTGGAGACTCAAGATACGAGCTCGTGCTTGCCTCGCGCTCGTCACCATCGCCCTCCGAGCCTGCCCCCATGTTGGGATAGTCGTCGGGCGCGGTGCCCTTGATGTAGTACTCAAGAAATGCCCCGGCACTCCCCTGTGAAACTCGAGCACCTGTTGCTTTCTGAATCCAGAACGGTTCAACACCTTCGGGAATACTGAAATCAAGCTGCTCCGTTATCTTTGGAGCCACGTATTCTATACCTAGCTTGTCCGCTTCGCTTTTTGCCTCTCGCTCTAGTCCATCAACAGTAGCAGCGCTCGAACGCTCGAGGAAATCTCTCATGAAGTAAAGCCAAATAGGCGCCGCGACGACACCACCTGTCTCCTTGGAGCCGATCGGCTTCTTTTGATCAAACCCGACCCAAACACCACAGACCCAAGTCGGTGTGTACCCAATAAACCAGGTGTCCATCTGATCGTTCGATGTTCCTGTTTTTCCAGCGACCGGGCGACCGAGCTCCTTGATTCGATAGCCGGTGCCATGATCAACCACCCCTTTCATCATGTTCGCCATGACAAACGCACTATTTTCACTGATAACCTGACGAGCACGCCCCGCTTCCTCAGCATCGCTATCGTAAAGCACCTGACCGAACCGGTCCTTGATCTTCTTCACGAACACCGAGTCAAAAAGAACCCCCTTCGCGGCAAAGACTGAATAGGCACGCGTGAGTTCAAGAGGGGTGACCTCACTACTACCAAGCGAGAGCGAAAGATTCCTTCCTAATGGACTCTTAATACCGAGAAGCCGCGCGTAGGAAATAGCGGCATCGACACCTATCCGTGAAACGATATCTGCCGAGACCAGATTTCGAGATTTCTCAAGAGCGGTTCGAAGGGTAATCGGGCCTAGGAATTTCTCATCGAAGTTCGCCGGGGTCCAAAAGGTATCTCCGACCCTAAACGTTCGAGCCTGATCGATCATGATCGTTGATGGAGTGTAGTTGAACTTGTCGATGGCTGCTAAGTAGAGAACCGGTTTAAACGTTGAGCCCGGCTGACGAAGTGACTGCGTTGCACGATTAAATTGGCTTTGCGTGTAATCGTACCCACCCGCCATCGCACGGACATCTCCGCTACGAGGATCGATCAAAACAACCGCTCCCTCTATATCGGGAGTTTGATCAAGCATCACCTTGAGAGGCGCTTTGTCTTGAGCCTTTCCTGAGGACATCGGTCGCCGAAGCGCAACTTCAATCACATCTCCCACTCGAACGATATCAGCGGGAGATGCGAATCGAGTAGTATCATCTTTCTCTAAGTATTTTTTAGCCCAACCAGCCTCGTTCAGGTCTACGTGATACTCTTTGCTACCAACAACCACTTTGACTATACCACCGAGGTTAGCTTTGACGAGCGCCGGTGTCGGCTCATTTTCTATAAGCGTTATCCCGGCGAACCGTTGCGCATATTCAGCTTCGGTCATCTTTCCTTTTGGGCCCCGCCACCCTCTACGCTTATCAACCTCTCGTAGTCCCTGACGAAGGGCCCCCTGCGCAGACCGGTCTGCCTGAGGATCTACTGCGGTCGTTATCTCGAGCCCATCGCTATCGAGATCGAGATTTTTCCATGTTTCGGCGAACACTCGTCGTATCTCGCCCACATAGTATGGGGACGCAAAAACGTTTTGCTGCGACGCAGGATAGACCTTTACCTCTTCATTGATCGCTTCTTGACGCTGTTGATCTGAGATAAAGCCCGCCTCAACCATTTGATTGAGGATTTGCGCCTGTCGCTGTCGGGCCTTCTTGGGATTCTTAACGGGAGAGTACTCGCTGGGCGCTTTTGGTAAACCCGCCAACATCGCGGCTTCCGCTAATGTTATCTGTGGGAGCTCCTTATGAAAGTAGATGCGCCCGGCAGCTTTTATTCCGTAGGCAGTATTACCGAAGAAGATCTGATTCAAATAAATCTCAAAAATCTCATCCTTCGAGAAGCGTCGCTCAAGGCGATAGGATAGTATCGCTTCTTTTCCCTTGCGAACGAAGCTCTGTTCAGAACTCAAGAGCAAATTCTTAACAACCTGCTGGGTGATGGTTGAGGCTCCCTGTTTGACCGCACCGCTCTGCATGTTTTTAATGACGGCTCGAAGGATGCTGACCGGATCAATTCCGTGATGGCTGTAGAAGGACGCGTCCTCAGCTGCCAGAAAAGCCTTGCGGACCACATCCGGAACATCAGCAAACTTAACGGGATACCGTCGCTCGGAATAAAACTCCGCCATCAAAGAGCCATCACTTGCAAGAACGCGAGTCACGGCCGGCGGCTTGTAATCCTCAATTCGGGAAAGTTTAGGGAGATCTCGAACAAGATAGTAGTATCCCCAAACGGTAAAGAGCCCCCCGACACACGCGAGACCGAGGCCGATCACAAGGATGGTAAGAAGGATCTTTTTAATCATTACGGGTCAGGTTAATCCGACCGCCATATTTAATAAAGCCTCCACCGGTCATCGAGCTGCTTGCGCAGCCTGAGGAGTCGGAGTCGAGCGCTGAACTAACGCGCCCTCATGAGGAATAATGCGTTTAGCTTCTACATCTCGAATCAGGGCAACTTCTCCCTGATCACCCACGCGAGCGTAGCGGACCGAGCCCTGAGGACCTGAGAGCTCTTTGCCGACCGTGAGAACTGTGGTTTCACCGCCCACTCCCTTCTTCTTGGTAATTGTCAGAGTTAAAAAGGGCTGACTCAAAGCATCTTGTGGAACGACCTTCGGAAAATCAACCGCCGTGACATTCGCAAGAGAGGTCAGGAGCTCTTCAACAAAGACCGGGTCGCTGATTTTACCGTTGACGGTCCAATCCATGGCAGCGGCCTGAATTTCTACCGGAGCATCCGCCGCACCACCTGATACGAGCTTTTCAATATCGCTTGCCTCTATCTTCAAGAGCCGCCTCTCTCGAAGGTCGATCATTCCCTTTCGAAGAGGAATGACCTTTTCAGCTGAGACCTTAAAAACGGACGGTGCGCCGACATACGTGAAGAAGCTGCCCTTTCCGGCAGGCGCCTCTCCTACAATCACCCGAATCAAATTTTCCTTGAGCCCGTCGCGAAGCCTTACATCGATGGTGGCTGTCGGCTTGTCTAGTCCAAACTCTGACAAGCGAGCCTCCCCTCCATCAATAAACTCCTCAACGTTTAACGCCCGAATGTTGTTGAGCAGGAGCTCTATATCCTGCGTAGAGCCTGTCCGAGCTTCGGTATCCATCACCTTCCATTCACCAACGGCAGGCTGCGTAATAACAATCCGACCGAGCGAGGTCTCAAGGATGACCTCACGAACATCTGCGGTAGCGAACTTTATCGGATTCTTTGCTCGAACATCGGAACGACTCTTTTTCAAAGATTGAAAGCCTGCTTCTTCTACAAGGTAAAGACCTTGGACCCCCACAAGCTTCGCGTATCGCTTGTTGAGATACTCGCTCTTCTTCCCAAAAACGACCTCTTTCTGAGCGCCATCCTTTAACTGCACCGTCACAGTGAGCGTGGGCTTGTCTAAGCCAAAGACAGAGAGATCGCTTCCACTCTCCTCATCAGAGATCGGCCCTTCGAAGGCGAGTCCCTTCAATGCCGAGAAAGCGCCCTGTATGATTCCTTCATCAACCTTGGCAGCCGGAAGGTCGCCAAGCGCCCATGACGACTCACCTTGTACTGCGCCCGAGGGTACGACCGTGAACGACTCTCCCTCTCTGTTCGCTTCTGAGAAACGCACAATCTGTCCGGTATCGACAAAAGCAAAGAGCTTATCTTTATCCAACTCAGCTTTTCGCCGTGGCTCTGACACCTTCACAAGGTAGAGCACGGCAGCTATAAGGACCCCAGCAAGCAGCAACGTTTTCTTAAAGTTCATCGCCTCACTCCGTTGTTCGCATCATCCTTAGGCGACCGATTGCTGTCGTCTCCACCAAATAAAGAGTCCCAAGAGTAACATCAGCTCTGGTCCGAGGAAGCTTAACGCCAGGATCGTCTTAATCGTGGCCTGCGAGAAAACTGCCATGGACCGGCGCATCTGTTTAGGGCCGATAGCTATCGAGCCCTCTTCGCCAGCCGCCCAGTTCACCGTATTGAGAATGAGATCTCGGTTGCCCATTGAACCGAACGAATCGTTGCGCAGCCACGTAGCGTCACCAACAACAACGACTCGAGAAACTAACGCATCTTTATCAGCGCCCTGAGAAATAGTCCTCTCCATCGCGACTGCGATCGGCACAGGACCCTTCAAATCGTCGGCACCAAACGATGCCTTCCCATCTTTCGCATCAAAAAGTCTCGCCACATCACGCTCGGCCCATGAGTTCGGACCGGTTTTCAGCAGCTCCGTATAGATTCCCCCGCCAACCTCGCCCTTAGGTGCCTGAACACTAGACGAGAAGGAGAACACTGGGGGCTGACGCCCCGAGAGCTTCGCGGTAATCGCGTGAGGACTAAATGCCATCGCAACAAAGATCTGCGGGCCTCCGAAAAACATCTGCGATTCCGCATCAAGAATGACGTCATTCCCGACCTCGATATCAAATCGTTTTGCGAGAGCCTGCACTTCGGCGTTTCCACCATCCTCAGGGTTGGCCAACATGATGAGTCGTCCACCCTTGTTTACATATTCCACCAACGCTTCCTGCTCAGCAGGCTGAAGCTTCAGCTTGGGCGCGACGAGCATCACAGCTGCAGCGTCTTCCGGAATCTTTCCAACACGAGGGAGCATCAGCCCCTCTACGGTGAGGTGTTCATCTTCAAGCGCATCAACAAATGAACGCATTCCGCTCTCGGTATCAGTGCCGATGTCTGGCTCACCGTGCCCCTCGATATAGTAGATCTTTTTCGAAATGCCTTTGGTAAGCTTCACAATGGCATTCGTGACCGACTGCTCATCTACCGTGTTAATTCGACTCATTGAGGATTGATCCCCCTCGCCGTACTCCAGATAGAGGAGATTGCCCTGCTTCATCCCGAGTCGCTCCACCTCGACCGGCTTCGTGCGAGGGTCAAGGATCTCAAACGAGACCTCTTTTTGATTGTGGTACTTATAGAGCTCAAGCAATTCCCGAACTCGCTCAGGAGCCACGCCTCCAGCGAGGCTCATCATCTTCGAAGTATCCATCGCTACAAGTCGCAGCGGCTTGGTTAGCCCTTTGACCACGTTAACGCTCTTCTCTGAGAGGCTGTATACCCCCTCCTCAGTGAGGTCCCACCGTTGGTTGTTCTGAATAACGAACACATTCGCCACAACCACTAATCCGATAAAGACCACGGTGTAGAGCACCGCGTTATACCCGAATCGGGCGCTGCGGCCCGCGATAACTTGCGTCGCCTTCGAGAGGCTCGAGACGCCAGAGGTTACAATCCAGAGGATCAGGAATAAACCGCCTAAAATGAGCTGCAATACAACCAGTGGCTGCGATGTGAATGAACCGACGATAAGCGATCCCAAAACACCGAAGGCTAGTAAGACCGACCCGATATATCCAGAAAAACGAAGTGTTGTTTCCATCTCTCAATCTCCTTGCACCTAGCTTAATCGCCTATCGCCACCTATACGCCTCAAGAGCGCGCTGAGAAAGGAAGAGCCCAATAACAATCAAACTTGTGAAATAGGTGATAGATTTTAGGGTGATTATCCCTCGTAGCAGATCTTGCAACTGCTCTACCGGCGAAAGGTATCGGAACACATCAGCCGCTGTGCCTCCAAGAGATTCGGCAGGAGCCTGAATCACGTAGAGAAGTAAGAGCGTCACCATGCTAATAACACCAGCGACAACCTGATTCTCAGTGAACGACGACACTGCCATGCCGATACTCGCAAATCCTAAACTACACAGCACCAGTCCAAGAAATCCGGAGAGGATAGGCAAAACTTCCGGGTTTCCATACTTGATGAGAAGTGCCGGAAAGATCAAATTCACCGAGAGCATGATCACCAGCACTATCGCTATGCTCAAAAATTTACCAAGGACGATCTGGAAAACAGAGACGGGAGAGGTAATCAGAAGCTCAAAGGTTCCCTTCTTCTTCTCCTCCGCGATCGTACGCATCGTGAGAAGGGGAATCAAAAACACCAAAATGACCACCATGGTGTGATAAACCCCCTCAATGACGGTTTGGTTAAGGTTGGGTAGGTCTCGTCCCCGTAGCGATATCATCGCTGACATCTCAACAAGCTGCGCAAAATAGGAGAGGTGATTAAAGAAAAAGAACCCCACCAGAAGGGTAAATCCGGTGATAACGAAATACGCAATTGGGGACACGAAGAAAGCAAGCAACTCTCGCTTACAAATAGCCCAAATGTTACGCATATATCCTCTCCAAAATTCTTTTCAGAAAAACGACCGTTATGCTGCGGCTACGATACTGCCGTCTTGGCTTACACTCTCAAGGAACACCTGTTCAAGTGACTTATCTCTCGAGATGTGACTCAACGGACCTTCTACTACGACACGCCCACGATTGACGATGACAACCTTGCTACACACCATGGCAACCTCCGGAAGAATGTGTGTACTCAGAAGAACGGTATGCCTCTCACCAAGTGATTTTATAAGCTTTCGAATCTCAATGATCTGCTTCGGGTCCAGACCGCTCGTTGGCTCATCGAGGATAATAACCTCAGGGTCGTTCATGATAGCCTGCGCAAGACCGACTCTCTGGCGATACCCACGAGAGAGATGCTGACACAGTTTATGCGCTACGTCGGCCACAAAGCACCGCTCCATAACCTCTTCAACACGGGCAGCGATTCGAGAACGCGAGATCCCTTTTATTTCAGCTATGAATTTAAGATACTCGACGACCTTCATCTCTCCGTAGAGCGGAGGATTTTCTGGCAAATATCCTATGCGCTTTCGAACCTCATCCCCCTGCGTCACGATGTCAAAGCCAGCGACAGTTGCTGATCCAGCAGTCGGCGGAAGATAGGTCGCCAGCATTCGGATAGTTGTTGTTTTACCAGCACCGTTAGGTCCCAAGAACCCAACGATCTCCCCCTTATCCGCGGTGAAGCTAATATTTTCGACCGCCTGGTAGTCACCATAGCTCTTGGAAAGCCCACGTACCTCTATCATGACCTCAGAATCTCCAGTTTGAGCCCCTTACCATACGGCTGAAGGTAGTCGTACGGGATAGGACGGGCAAAAGATAGGACATATTCACGTCCCTTGTTACGGGCAGGCAACGTACCTCCGGCAAGGAGGAATCTGGTCAACATACTCACGCACATGCGTTACGAGCAGCACCGGCGTTGTCGCCCTTCCTGTGTGAATAGTGAGCATTATTCGGCGAAGTTTCAAGAGGATTTCATGAGGCCTGACAGCTAGGTAGCCCCTCAAGAACCCGAAAGACGCTCCGGACGGACTGTTTATACCGAGCGGCCTCGCGCAAAGAGCGCGGCCACAACTCTCTCGAGCTCGTCCTCAGAGAACTCAGAGACCCGAGGCAGCAGCTCCTTGAAAGCGGTAGCGACATGAGGCCGGTCACGATAGACGCCGGAGCGAATGCGGCCGGTGATGATGGCAGCAGCGACGCCAAAGGCGAAACTGCTCAACGTAGCGGTAGGGTCAGCGGCAGAGGATAGGTACACCCTGCGTTGAACGCGAGCCACCGGAAAAACTCGACCAAGGTCAGTGACGAGGAGGGAAAAGCCCTCGGGTAATTCATGGGTGAACCACGTCGCTGAGGCATTGTGAGCGATAATCGCGCCGATGAAGAGACCGAGCCCTACAACGAAGCGTTCGACCTCTTCACCTAGTACTGGCCTCGCGATCTCTTGAAGCTCACCACCCGGCTCAAAGCTGGTTTCGATAATCCGGTCAATCTCCTCAAGATCCCGCAAAGAACCGGTCAATGAAGCTCCAAGGGTAACGATCTTCGAACGGGCCCATTCAGCCTGCCGTTGAAAATCTTCTACCTCCGCGGTCGTGGCCTCGTGCCACAACAGAGAACGATACTCCGAGAGCGACGACACGACCGCCTCTTCAAGCTGAGCCTCAGCGATGAGAGACTCCAAAGAGGAGAAGTTGTCCCCACTCGCACCGAGAAGAATCCTCTCATGCACGAAGGTCTCCATTGGCAACCGAACTCCGCGCTGCGACACCAGTGTGGCCCTTGCGGATTCGCCCTCGCGACTCCATGTTGCTCCGCACTCAGACACTAAAAGCCCGCCGAGATGGAGTGCGATAGCCCGACCTGCCGCCGCGACTCCAACATCGTGAAGATGCCCCATGGCACCTCCAGCCATGAACTCCCCCGCCGGTGCGTACCTGTTTATAAAATCGTCTAGGAGTGCAAAATCTCTTAGCTGATTTTGAATCGGGACTCTCCACGCTTGAAGAGCCTCACGAGCACTCATCACCGCGGCGTCAAGTTCACCCGACCACAGATCCGATGTCCCATCCTCTGCACTGGAAGTCGCGTTCGCGAGGTGCGTCTCAATTTCCTGTCGCAACTCCTGCGTAACCGTGGGAGCAAGAGCACACAGTATCTCCAACTCGTCGCGGGCGACGCTGAACTTCTTCGCCGCACACAGCACCCGCACAAGCGCATCGCGACTAGCGTATCGATCTCTTTGGAAGAGCGATTGTCGAAATGCTATCTCTGCTTGCTCTAGAGCACCGAGACGACCAAAGATTGTTCCCGCGTGAAAGAGCGCTTCGGGGGCATTAAACCCACCTGCATGCGCGACCTTCTCCAAATCTTTAAGTGCGTCCCGCAATCCTTCCTCGTCACCAACGGGATAAGACAATCCACGATGCGCGATACCGCGCACAAGATGCGATTCGAGATAGGCGCCATCTTTCTGTATCGCGCCGGTCGCGAGATCTATCGCTCGATCAAAGTCCCCACTTGCTATAAATGATCTAGCCAATTCACACGATGCGATGGCGCCAAGCTCTTCACTGAACGTGAGAGTATGCAGAATGGTTCGAGCCTCGTTGTACTGTTTGAGAAGAAGTCGAAATCGCGCCGCCACGAGCTGCGCCTCCGGCTCCGATGAACCTTGAGTAATGTAGTGCTCATAGAGTAAGAGCGCCTCATCCGGCAGGCCCATAAAGCTCAGCGCCATGAGCTCTACGAACCAGGCGCGATGATTGGTGGCATCATCTTGTCGCTTAGCTCTACGAGCTAGACACAGCGCCTCAAAGAGGGAGTTCTTGCGAAAAGCTCGCTCCCCCCGCTCAACGATATCGACCACCTTACGCTTCGGAAGAGCGAAGGCTCCTAAAATCTCGGGGATTTCGGCCCGAGCGATAACCATCTCAGGAATGAGCTTGTCTGAAACACCACACTCAATTCCTTGCTGCTGCGCAGCAAGTCCTGGCGACTCCGTTCGGGGATTGATAATTAGCCGAGAAACGCCCTGGATGTGAAAAAAGATCCGCTCGAGCGCGACTTGAGTGGGAATCTCTACCGCTTTAGTATCAGGCGCATGAGGTGGAATTTCGGTGAACGCCACCACGGTTTTGGCGATCTCACCCTCCGAAAAGGTGAGGTCATCGATAACTCGTACAGCGAGCGTATCGAAAATCCCCCATCGGCGCCCAACCTTATACGTCCCCCCTTGCCGTACAAGAAAGAAGAGAACCGGTGCCTTTTTTACCAGAACCTCCGCTGCAGAGAGCGGCTCTCCTGATCGTTTCGCCATGCGTCCTTTTTGTTACTCCGGCCGCATAAGTGGGAAGAGCACCACGTCACGCAGGTTCTCCTGTCCGGTGAGAAGCGCCATAAATCGATCCACACCCATGCCCCAACCACTAATCGGTGGCATACCGTGCTCCATCGACACCAAGTACTCGGTATCGATGTCCATAGCTTCCTCATCTCCTTCGTTCCGAGCTGAAGACTGCTCCATAAAACGCTCACGCTGGTCGATAGGATCTACAAGTTCAGAGTAGGCCTTGATGATCTCCCAGCCGTTCACAACAAGCTGGAACTGGTCCACAAGATTAGGGTCACCATCATGCACACGAGCCAATGGCTGCAAAATTTTGGGGTAATTAAAAAGTATCGTTGGCTGAACGATCTGCGGGCGACTAACCTTCTTGTAGAGATTATCGATAAGGGTTGTAAGCCCCATAGAGCTCATCCCCTCAAACTCAATGCCCTTCTTACGGATATCGCTTCGAAGCTCGTCCGCCGATGTATACTTCATCACATCGAGCCCCGAATCCTTACTAATCAGCTCAATGTAGTTCACTCGAGGCCATGGCGTGCTCCAATCGACTTGATGCTCATTTCCGTCGCGATCCTTCAGGGGCATGACCTTGGGAAGATTAAGCGCGCTGAAGAGATAATCGATCATCCGCTCGGTGAAGAGGATATTCTCCTCATAACTCCAAAACGCCGCGTAGTGCTCCAAGTGCGTATGCTCAGGAAGATGCGATGGATCGTGCCCTTCGTTGCGAAAGGCCTTGCCGAGCTCGAATACCTTCTCAAATCCTCCAACGATCAGTTCTTTGAGCGGAAGCTCATGCGATATACGCAGCACGAGATCAATATCGAGTGCATTATTGTGGGTGTGGTAGGGTCGAGCCGCCGCTCCCGTTGCGTTATGCATCAAGGTTGAGGTCTCAACTTCAAGAAAGCCTTCCTTCCAGTAGAACTCGCGGATCGCTCGAATCAAAGAGCTCCGGAGGGCGAAGCGCTTGCGAGTATCCTCATTCGACATGAGATCGAGATACCTGCGGCGATACAGCACCTCGCGGTCCTTGAGTCCGTGATACTTGCCCGGTGGGGGCAGAAGCGCCTTCCCAAGAAAGGTCCAGCTATTCACTTGAATCGACTTCTCCCCGGTCTTGGTCACAAACGTAACACCCTCAACGCCAATGTAATCACCGAGGTCGTGATTCTTGGTGATGAGCTTGTACAACTCCTCACCCAAGGTGTCCTTTTTAAAAACAACCTGCATGCGGCCGGAGAAGTCTTGAAGGTGTGCAAATGTAATGCTTCCCATTTGCCGGAAGAGCACGATCCGACCTGCTGTTTTCACCGGCGTCTCAAGGGGAAGCTCCTTGGCATCGGCCAGGTCTATCTGTTTATCGAATTTTGCTGGGTAGGGATGAACGCCCGCTTTTTTAAAGTTCTCAAGCTTTACCAGACGATTTGCCCGCTCAGCGACCTGATCAACGACCGGCTCTACGACGCTCTCTTCAACTGACATGAGTATGCTCGCTTTAAAAACAACAAATTCACTACCACTACGACCCTAGCACAGCCGGAAAATAAGCTCCAATCACCGTTTTTTGGCTGTTTCTTTGACCGACTTCATCGTCATGAGGACCTGCTTTCGGACATCAAAGGCCTGAAACATCTCGGCCACCGCCCAATTCAGTGGCGTGTGGGGAGACGGAAAGACAAGATCGCGCCTATCGGATGTCTTCTCTGAGATATAACACTCCGGCATCCGTAACGGCTTACTGCCGATAACCCGAGGGGTTCCTTGCGCGTCCTGTTCGACGGTGGCCTCACCGGCTCCCGTAAAGAGGGCCATTCCCCGAAGAAAGTAGTAGTCGTGCAGACGGCGATAGATTAGGGAACCAGTATCGAGGAATCGCTGTCCACTCCAGGCCGCAAGCTGCCATACGAAGTGCGTCCACGCCGCTTCACGCCCCTTCGGAACAGCTTTATTGCGCGCCAAAAAATGACCACTGGCATCGCCCGATGGTGCTCCACAAACAGCTGCAAGTTTCGCGATGGTGAGACTCCTAAAGTAACCTGTCCGCTGGTAGCAATCTCCGCGGTAGCGTCGTATGGCACCTGTCACCGGATCTGTGAGTGACTCTACTACTGCAAGGATCTTCGCCTCTAAACGATGCGCCCAGCCAGGCTCCTTCCCCAAGCGAGCGGCAAGAAAGTATGGATAATCGATTGTGAGTAGATAAATCAGTGCTCCATCTGCAGCACGATAGCGGGCATCAGTTCTTTTGTACGCTGGAGACTCTTTTGGAAGATCGCGAAGCATCTCTTTAATGAGCTTTCGCTCCATAAGGAGCACCGCCGAATCGAGGTTTTTTTGCCTGAGATACGGCGCTAAGTATCTTATATGAGCGTCGAACGACTTTCGGAGGAAGGCGAACTCCTTGAGGGCGGATACCTTGGCAAGCTTAACCAATAAACGGTGCTCCCACGCGCGTACCGATGTACGCACCGCGGGGATCTCCTCCCACGAGCCGCTGTTTTCACACCGCCAGAATTCAACCTTAGCCAAGAAGGGTATCACTAATCCGATACACTTTTTGTGCTTTGCGGAGAGCTCTGCAACGGAGATAAGGCCCTGCTCAATAGCTTCGATGACGTAGAAAATAGCTATCTGCCATGCATCTTGTTTATGGGCCCATCCCTCGACAAGGGATGCGTTTAGGTTGTCTCGCACTGCCGCAAAAATGTACGGCCAATTGGCCGGATCGCGCCGAAAGCTCGTCGTTGAAGATGCGATCATCTTTTCGAATCGATCGAGCTGCGTACTTGAAGATATGAAGGTGAGCGCTGACAGAAGTAGCTCTTTGCCCTGCTTTCTGTGCTTAGGATTGCGAGCGAAAAGGTACCGAGCTCCAATAATTGCGTTATCACGGACCCAATAGTGCGTACCCATCGGCCACATCTCAGTTGAAGTGGCACGAGCTAAGGTGAAGGGTCGTCGCTCCCCGTCCGTATCACGCCAGGCTACTCGCTCAAGCCGGATGGAAAAACCTCCTGCCCTCTCCAATGTATCGCGTAATTTTTTGAGGCCTACCTCTGTAGCGCAAAGGTTTTGCTGTCGGAACAAGGAGAGGTTCCGCCATTGCTGTGGCTTCTGATGCCGCTTGAGACGGCGTTTAAGGTTATTGATAAGCACCTTATCTTGGCGCTGCAGAGATCTTTGATCGGCGCTCGATACCATGGAAAGAAGCAACAAAAGGTTTGACGTAAAGTGGCGCTCGTTGTTGTAAACCAGATATCCCCTCAAGACCACTGGAAAAAAGAGACCAGTGGCGCATCGAGAAGTAGCAAAGCATCATCATATGGAACATCACTCCCGACCGAGGTTTTGTCCTATGGATTCAAAAGATTTTCTCCACTCTCTCCTTCTTACACCTTCTCCGACCGGTCACGAGCAACCCGTTCAACGGCTCGTTCGTCAACGGATGAAGGCATACGCTGACTCTATAGAGACCGACCTTCACGGAAATGTTATCTGCGCCTTAAATCCGAAAGCATCACGAAAGGTGATGCTCGCCGGCCACTGCGATCAGATCGGTCTCATGGTGCGACACATCTCCAGCGACGGATACCTCTATGTCTCCGCGCTTGGTGGAATTGATGTGGGTGTGCTTCACGCTGCTCGGGTCACGATTCACACAGAGAAGGGTCCTGTAGAGGGCATCATCGGTCGCAAGCCGATTCATGCACAGAGCGGGGAGGAGCGAGACAAAACCAAAAACGACATCGAGAAGATCTGGATCGACATAGGAGCAAAAGACAAAAAAGACGCTGAAAAGCGGGTGAAAATTGGTGATGTCGCTACATTTCACCTCGCAGTGCTCGACCTTGGAAATGGGCTCATTTCAGCTCCTGGACTCGACGATAAGGTTGGACTTTTTGTCGCGATGGAGGTTCTGCGTATCTGTTCAAAAAAGAAACTCAACGTAGGACTCTATGCGGTCAGCACCGTTCAGGAAGAGGTCGGGCTGCGCGGAGCCCAGACTTCAGCATACGGAATTAATCCTGAGGTCGGCATCGCCATCGACGTTACACACGCGAGCGACAATCCCGGAAACGAGAATTCAAAGGTCACCCCATGCAAGCTGGGAGCTGGCCCAACCATCTCAGCCGGTCCCAACATTAATCCTGTAGTCGAGCGTATGCTGAGAGAGTCCGCCAAGAAAACCAAGAGCGCTTTTCAGATCGCTCCTACAACTCGACCACTTGGCAACGACGCGAACACTATTCAGGTTGCTCGAGGGGGCGTAGCGGCTGCTGCGATCGGGATTCCTAACAGGTACATGCATACCCAGGCCGAGGTGTGCGCGTACAAGGATCTCGAGCTCGCGATCAAGATTCTCGTTCAATTCGTCACGAGCATTACCGCGAAAACTGATTTTCGCCCGATGTAGAGGGTCGCACAAGCGCCTGTTTTTACAAGATAAAATAGAGCTTGGTCGATGTATGACTATGCTCGCGCCCGATAGCTTTCCCCGTACCGAAACTAGGGGGTGAAAAGCTCGACATCGAGAAATTAGAGAGCACGCTCGCTCCTGTCGCACCACTCCTTTCACGCCCACGGGCAACGACGCGTTTATCTGTATGAGGCCGCGCCACCGACCCATGACGGGGGACACCCAAAATATCTAACTATCCCAACGGTCTAGGACCAACATCCCCGATAAAGGACCTTTCCCTTGACCGGCCCTATCCCTTATAGTTAGCCACCAGCCTCAGGGAGTTTTGTGGAATTTATAGAGGCGCTTGTGCGTCGAACTCTAACAAAACGTCCCGTTGTAGTACCAAAGGAACCAAAGCATGAAGAAGCTCTCCCCTCTCCTCCTCGTTGTGCTCGTCATCGTCGCTGCCGTGGCCGCCTATACTTTCTTCGGCTCTCAGACAACTCCCCCTCAGTCTTCAGAGACGACTACATCAGCCTCGAACGCTCCCCAGCAAGCAGCTCAAACAACTGAGAAGATCTCTCGAACTACGATGAGCTCGCAACAAGGTAGCGGTGCCTCTCCTGTTACGGGTAACGACGAAGAACCAGAGGAGCAGATCAAGCCAGCCCCTGAAGCGTACGCATCCTCCGAGGAAGCTCTGACAGCTGTACTCAAAGGAGCCAAGGACTATGATGACTCCATTCTTGAGCAGTTCACCCTTCCTGATCCTAATTGCTCGTGGTGCTCCGAGTTCTATTCATCGGTGCGCGATCTCGCGTTAAACCAAAATACTCCACAAGAGCAACGTGCCTACCTCGCCGAACTCCTCGCCATCAGTGGAAGAACAGAAAATGTGCAGGCTCTGATAGAGGCTGTTAAAAATGCTCCATCGAACGACACGGCGGACCTGTACGCAGAGGCACTTGAGCTCAGTCTCGGCCGAGAAGATATCGTCACCCTCCTTGGTGAGCAGATGACTTCAACCAACGACACACTACGTGAAGCCTCTGTGGCTGCCGTTACCAATCAAGGAACAAAGCTCGCAGCCGAGCTGTTGATCAAGGACGCCAAAGAGAAGGGGGATCCGGATCTCTACTACACTCAGGGAATCGGTATCGGCGAGGCGATTCCAGAAGAGGAGGCGATACCTGTTTATCAGGAATTCGTGCGCGAACGTCTTCCGAACTCTCACCTCGGGGTAAAGGCGCTACTGAACGCGGGACTCCCGGGCGTTCAAGCTGTCTTTGACGAGCTAGAGAACTCGCCTAATCCCGATGCGGACAAGTCTCTCCTTAAGGATGCCGCAGACCATATCAATATCGATGACGAGATCGTCGCATTGGCGGATCGAAAACTTGCAGAGAACAACAACTCAAATTCTGTTGAGCTCGCTCGAATCATTCGAGAGCAAAGTCAGAATGCCGATCAAGCTGCCGACGGGGAGGGCGAAGACCTCGGTGGTCTTCCTCAGTAACTGAAGGTGCGCCTCGGACTACGAGGCTGCGAAGATCTGCGCGCTCGTTTCGGGCCAACGGATACGAACATCGGAGACGATGCGGAAACTAACTTTTTGCGTACGTGTAAGGAATGTCGACTGCACCCAAATCTGAATGGACCCAGACGAACGGTGACCGAGCGACACTTCCGCCGCCCTGCGCCAAGGCACTTCGCTTGGGGTGCATCTTGGTTGCGTTTTTAATTCCTCTTAAGCTGTCCCTTACCTATGTCATTCTTGTTCCGCTCATCCTTGTATGGCTGGCGTCCAGCTCGTGGCGATATGGAGTATTTTCTAGCAGTGCACAAGAACGCGCCATCACCGTTCCGCTCGCCTTCCTACTCCTCTCTACGACGCTCTCCGCCATAACGGGAATCGATCCCCTCCACAGCATATCTCCACTTCTATCTCTGCTTTTCTTCTCTCTTACGGTTCTCGCGTTTAGAGACTATGGCAGCTCCTATTTTGTTCCTCTCGCTCTGGTGACTGGACAAGCGATAGCGGCGACCCACACGGTCGTTAGTTCGGCGTTTCCGATCGTTCCTTCATTTTTCCTTGGAAGCGTTACCGAATCCGGCCAACTCGCAATATCAGTGCTGATCTGCTTCGGATTGACTTGGCAAAAGTTCTCGAAAGCCCGTGAAACCATGCCCCCAGCGACACCGCGAGCTGCTGCAATCTGCGGCGCTCTTGCGCTTATGATGCTCTGCTCATTCGGCTTTCACTCTCACGTGCCCCTTGATCCCGGTTCTCTTGCGATAGTATGGCTAACAGGAGCTGTTGTGATTGCGCTCCTGCTCAAACTCGCCAGACCAAGAACACAAGAAGCTCGAGGGTTACTAACCTTCGCCACGCTCTACCTCCCACTTCTCCTCTCAGCGCTACTCTTAAATCTGAAACGAGGCCCCTGGCTTGGCGTGACGATTGGAATCGCGGTTCTTTGCTTTATTTTTGCCCGAAAGTTTCTCGCCATGATACTCGCTGCGGCCCTAATTATTCCGTGGGTAGTGCCTCCCATTCGCGAGCGTCTAGCGGTCTCGTATGATCACTTTACGATCTCTGGAGGTCGTAGCACCATTTGGAGGATCGGCGGCGAACTTATCCCCCAATATCCGCTGGGGATCGGATATCACAACAGCGGAATCATGCGTCAATTCTCATTAGAGATACCGCCCGAGCTGAAGCATTTTCACAACAATCTCATTAACATCGCCGCAGAGAGCGGCATCTTAACCGCCACAATCTTTATCTGGTTCATTTACGCAGTGGTTCGAACCTCCTTTCGACGCCCCCTTTCGGGGCTGCACGTCGCCATCGGATGTGCCTTCATTTCATGGCAAACAGCGGGGCTCGTCGAATACAACTTTGGCGATAGCGAGGTAATGATCATTATATGGATGCTCCTAGGCATCCTGCTCGGCGACCTCCGCAAAGAGGTCCAAGCGTAGCTATTTCTCTCAGTCACCGCGCGCGTCCAACCCATTTCAACTATTTCTCTCAGTGACCGCGCGCGGCGGTAGCTATTTGTCGTACTTATTTGTCTCAGTGACCGCGCGCAAGCAACTTTCGCCGCTGGTATCCGAACTATCTCTTAAAAGTTTGCCCACAAGGTCATTAGGGATTATGAGCAGCAGCTCCCTATATCTCTATTGTTCGGGGCATGAGCACCTAAGGGTCGGTTTATGTCATATCATCCACGCATAGAATGTAAGAATATCGCCTCCTTCCAGACGACTCGTTCTCGCAAATCCAAGCTGTGGTTAGTGAACAACGACCAGCTCGAAGAGGCTATTCTGGGTTACGCGGCGCGCTACACCACGCGTCATGAGGTGAAGATGTACGCCCTTGCTATCGAGGGCAACCACATCCAAAACGTTTGTATGTTCCCAAGGGCCAATCGCTCTCATTTTATGCGTGATTTCAACTCCGCCGTGGCAAGAGCAGTGGCTCGATTTCAGCACAGTTATCCTGGCGGTCCCTTTTGGCATCGGCGCTACTCGGCAGAGTACCTCGTAGCCTGCCCTGACATTGAAGACCGATTTTTCTACACCGTCCTACAACCGGTGAATGACGGGCTCGTGGATGATATTCGGGATTACCCGGGGTACAACTGTTTCGAGGATGCGATAACGGGCCGAAAGCGCACATGCAAGGTAGTAAAATGGAAAGAATATAATGACGCCCGACGGTGGAATCGCTCTGTATCGATCGAACAGTTCACTGAGCTGTGCACTCTGAAGTATGAAAGACTTCCTGGGTACGATCACCTCTCATCAAAAGAGTATGAGACCATGATGCGTCGGAAGTTAAAGGAACGCACCAAAGCGGTTTTGGAAGTAAGAAAAGCCAAGCACTCCCTAGGGCCTGTACGACTCAAAGAGATAAAGCCGGGGGCTACCCCCAAGAAAACAAAGACAAGTGGTCGCTTTGACTACAGGCCTCGGGTACTTTCTAAGGACCCTGAGCGTCTCGCACTTGGAGAAGCGTGGTATTTCTCAATTTACTTTCACTATAAAAATTGCTCTGCACGCTATCGAGCAGGGGAACTAACAGTCGAGTTCCCGCCTGGCACTTATAAACCGCCGCTCTTTACCGTTGGTCGTTGTGGTCTGATTACCTAGCTACACAGCACAAGTGTAGCTAGGGTCGCAACATTGCATCGGTGTAATCCCTCCGGCACCAGTCACTGAGCTCGTCATCGGCTTTTCGCCTTGCCCTTATTCTTTTTTTCCCTATCAACGATGGTATTCGGCCAAGATTGAATGACCATCATGGCCACTTTCGTGTTATTCGCATTTAGAGCCACGCGCGGTGACTGAGAGAAAAAGCGGGGGAGAGAAAAACCGGGGTATTCGGCCAAGATTGAGTGACCATCATGGCCACTTTCGTGTTGTTCGCAATTAGAGCCGCGCGCGGTGACTGAGAGAAAAAGCGGTGAGGAAAAGCGGTGGCAGCGCCTACACGGCCCGCATCAGTATGGATCCCCAACTGAGGCCGGCTCCGACAACCGCGACGACGATGTTTTGGCCCGGTTGAATCTTGTCCCAATGACCACTCAAAACTGCTGGAGCGCCGGCACCTGCCTGATTTCCTACGTACGTCACATTGTGCCAATGATTAGCCGAAGGAATCTCTCGATTATTGGTGATCTGCTCAAGCATGGTGCGATTCGCTTGATGCCCGATAAAAACATCCCGGTTCCAATCGATCGGGTATGCTCCCTCAAGGGCCTTGATCAACCGGACCGTCTGACGAACGGAGAAATCGCGAACTGCTCGACCATCCTGTCGAAAGTGTTTGAAGGTATCGACAACTACAGCCTCACAACGACTTGGATCCGCCGTGTAAGTTGAATCCACCATCTCCAGTCGCCCCTTATGCACCGGTGAAACAACCCACGCCGCGGCACCGTCACCCCATATCGCACCGTCAGAGCGATCGTTGTAATTCACATGCTGCGTCATCGCCGCTGTCGATATACAGAGGATAAACTCAGGAAGCTTTTCCTCCTGGTAGTTGCGGAGAAAATCGATATGCAGTGCGAATGCGGGGCACGCCGTATACACATCGAACGCCTTAGCTGAACAACCGAGCCGGTCAGCGATGCGAACGGCCTCACTTGGTACCGTCTTCCGCGGAGTGCAACAATTGACGATCACCATGCCTACTTGTTGAGCAGTGATACCAACCTTCTTAAGAGCAGCCTCAGCAGCTTTGACCCCCATATCCTCCGGTGTCATGGACGCCACTTCATACGCCATGCGTGGATCTTGGTTGCGAGTTGTCTTGATATAATCGAGCGTCAGGGTCGTAACGCGCGTCAAAACACCTATCTTCTCTTCAATCCACTGCGCGTTAGTGCCGACATCCAGATCCTCGAGAAACTTATTATCGATTATCGTGTCTGGGTGGCATGCACCCATGCCCAAAATATGAAGCATATCTCCCTCGTTTACTCAGAAGCTACCACAACACTTCCGCCCCATGCCCCATCACCCACATGCAGCACCACGATTGCGGCACCCGCTTGCGCCGAGTCCCATACGGATGACAACGCCACGCCACAACTGGCACCCAGGGCATACCCAACATCGCGAGTTCCTGAGATCATAGATCCCTCTGCAAGGCCCAGAGCCTTCTCGTAAGACTCAAACTCACCAGAGTAAAGTTGCGGTCCAACCACATGGGTCGGAGCCCGTAGAGAGGCGAGTCGATTTAGAGAACGAGAGAGCGCCTCAACAACTTCACTGCTCGAGAGAACACCTTCTGCCGGGCACGACACATGACGCTCCACCACCGAGCTAGCATGCCCCTTGTTTGAGGTCTCTAAAAATGAATGCTCAACTCGGAACTTACCGGCGTGACGGAGTGAGAGTACAAACGCGGTTGCGCCATCACCGAAGAGATAGGCGGGAAGCACTGAAGCTCCACCATACGCAACATGTTGGGAGCATGTATTTGTTGATACACATAATACATAGTCAGGAACCCGCTCAGGCTTCCACGACAACAACATCTCAAGATACAGCGGCAAGGAGAGAGAGCCTGCCACAACATCGTACGCAGGAATTTTAATTCCAAGAGCTCCACCGACTCGTTGAGCTTCCGATGGGCATGTTTGGTACGGGGTTGCTGTATCGGCGAGTAGTAGCCCAACCTGCTCAGGCGTAATTCCAGCACGCTCAAGAGCCTGGCGACTAGCCGCGACTGCAAGGCTCGTCGGAGTCGAGACCGCTACCGGTCGACCATCGAGTACCTCGCTATTCTTGGTCTCTTTGATGTAATTGAGGGGAAGCGATCCACGACGGGAACGAACTCCGAAACGAGAGAGCAGTCGTGCCTCCTCTTCAGTCGGCGCGAGCCCTAACGAAGAAAGAAACTCGTCAGCTATCTCAACTTCAGGATGTGCGGCACCTATCCCGAGAATAAACATCTTTAAACTTCCTCCTCAGCGCAACGAAGGGCGCATGACGGCTCCACAATAGCACTGTCAGCGCATCAGGTCACAGATGAAAGGGCCAATTTTTTCAAACAGTTGGAAACTTTTTACGTCGCCATGAGGCCCAGACAGGTCCGATCATCCTCTCCGGCCCCGGACCGCATCCGCGCGGCACAGCAACGGACAAACATCCTAATTCCAACAACTTAGAGCATCCCGGGGATGCCTGTTCACCTAACACCATGGAGGCTAGAATAAAGGGATGCAGTTCCGTTTTTCCCTCAAAGTAACCCTGGTGACCGGGGTCCTCGCCATCGGGATGGTGTGCGCCTCTGTGTGGCAATGGGGACGGCACCTCAAGAAGCAGGAGCTCATTCAACACCTTCACGAAACTCTCACCCTCGAACCACTTCCCCTCACCACCCTCCTTACGACCGATCCTCAGTGGGACCAGTTAACATTTCGAAGGATCAAGGTATCGGGAACCTACGACTTTGAGCACGAGATGCTCCTGCGCAATCGAAACCTTGAAGGTAGAGCTGGCGTGCACGCTATCACCCCTCTCAAAATCGACAACTCAGATTCATACCTCTTAGTCGATCGCGGCTTCATTCCTCGCGGTCGAGAAACAAAAGAAAAACGAGCCCGATACCAAACCCCCTCCCATGTGGAGCTCTATGGTCTTGTAAAGAATTCCATGAGTCGAAAGTTTATGGCTCCAAATGATCCCCCCACAGGAGATGGACGCCCTTGGGTTGAACAATGGCTGCGAGTTGATATTCCTCACATGCAAGGGCAGCTCCCCTACCAGGTTCTACCTGTTTACATCGAGGTGATGCAGGATCCGAACGATCCGCTCCTTGCGTCAAAGATAGTCCGCGAGGGAAGTGCTGGCCGTAATGATGTCTTAATGCTCACGGGTCAGAAGAGCGTCGAAAACTTCGGTATGGACTCTCCTGATGTACAGTATCCCATTCCCACGTACGACATCACTCCACCACCAGACATTCACCTCGGCTACGTGTACGAGTGGGCATTCATGGCACTAATCACGGTGGCGATAGGTGTGATCATGCAGCTCAAGCGACCAAGAGCTCACGAAAATGCACCATAAAAGTGGAGGGCAAGGCATTTCAAATCGGTGATAGTGCGACCAGCACATAGGATTTTTTCTCCATGGGCTACTCTCAGATCAGTAACTGCTGTTGTTAGGGCTCATCCTCGTAGAAGAATCCCAAAGATAGCAACCGTCCGAGAGCCATCTCACTTTCGGAAGACGTTTCAATGATATCGTTAAACCCACGAGTTCCGTCGCTCGCGAGTACGATACCCCGCTCAATCGGTGAGAGTTCACACGAACGATGTTGGAGCGCCGTAACAAAACGCTCTCCGCCAGAAGCCTGATAGCGAGCAAGGTTTGATACCCGAGCGAGGCCACTTGCTTGAGATCTAATCGGCGCTCTCTCGAGCGCAACATCGAGAAGCCCCCACCGCCAGAGGCGAACGAGGCCATGCATCACCGCTCGTTCGTCGTAGCGCCCCTCCGAGGCGGAGGAGAGCCCCTTCATACAATCGGCAAAAGACACTCCCGCATATCCTCCCTCCCCGACGATCCGCAACAACACCGAATGCTCATCCCTCGGCGTTCGAGTGACCCGACTCGTAAGATTCTCTTCAAAAATGGCCTCATCTCCCTTCTCTTCCTTGTATCTGAAATCAGACACAAAATGCAGTGAGGTAAATACACTCGCTTTGAGGTCCCGCTTTAGAGCATGAGAACTTCGACACAGTATCGTCTCCCGAAACATCCGATTGCGGAAAACGTCGATACACTGCTCTCGTGCCACAACATCGTCCGAAAGACTATCGATATAGGAAGCCGTGTGTTCGCCAAGGTCATCAGCTGACATCATGGAAGGCTTTGCTTCTGATACAAATTGCAGTCCATGCAATTCGGCATCTTGCATGAAGGTTGAGAAGAGGAATGGCTCATTATATTCCTCCAGATACTCGTGAAAGAGGTATGAGGGATGGGAGTCCTGAAACCGATCTAATGCCTCACGAAGGTATGCACCATACAGATCCCCCTCGCTCCCTCGCTGGCTTGCGACAAGACGCAACAACTCCAATGCCCCCTCAAGCATGTTCTCAGGAGACCTATCGCCTGATGCAAGCACTCGTTGGGCTGCGCCTGTCTTCATGATATCCCGAAGGACCCCTCGTTGCCGCCATCCGGGAAGAACGTTGTAGCTCACAAAAGCTATGCCGTTGTCACTCAAGGATGAAGAGATAACGTTCAACAGGTCGTGCCTGACGCTCGGCGCTACCCAAGAGTACACACCGTGACAGATGATATAATCGAACTCTCCATGCCCAAGTGCGGCATTTCTTATATCACCGCACCGCAACTCCACATTAGAGCAACCGCTCCCACAAGCGACCAGGTGTCCCTCTGCTATATGCCTCTCTGAGATGTCCACGCCGACACATCGACTTTGTGGATATCGTTCCGCCAGGTGGATGATGTTGGTTCCAGTACCGCATCCGATCTCAAGAATTGATGCCTCACCCGCAGCAGGCACGTTCACACCATACAAACGCGCGATTGCAGCGAGTCGATTGGGATCCGCAACCCGCAAGGCGAAGGTTGCGTAGGGCATCTGCTCGTACGTTGTTTGTGACATCCGCTATCCCTTTGTAGGTGGATAAAATCCCTCTCGATACGTGGGATACAACAGGCGCAGGTTAAGAACCCGCTTCATCAAGTCGTTTCGTACACGTTGGTTCGAGAGCATCGTGAAGGCACCCGCCTTACGAACCTCCTCTGCCGAGATAGATGCTGGTAATGGCAGGCCCTCCCGGCTACACACGTAGGTAACGACATCGATAGTTCGCGCTGGTTCATCATCACCAACGCATATCACTTGAGGAATCTCCGGAGTAGCAAGTGCTGTGGAAATAACTCTGGCCAAATCCTCAACGTGGATTCGGTTCGACCAGAACGTTCCCTCTTCAACCATCCGATACGTGCCATTTCGTATCGAAAAAACAAGCCCTCGATCGAAACCGTAAATAGCAGGCAAACGAAGCGCCGAGAACGGAAGGCCGCTCGCCCGATACGCCTCCTCTGAAGCAAGTCGCGCTTGACCCTGGGGATTCCACGGGGCAGGAGGAGTCTCTTCTGTAACAAGTGAGCCGTCCCGACCACCAAAAACTCCGGTCGTGCTCAGATATATGATGCGTTCGATTCCCTTATTTTGAACCACCGAGAGAAGATTTCTAACTCCAGCTGCGGGATCTCCACCACCGCGCACTGGCGGCACACTATCAACGACCTGCCGAAGGTTCGGGTAGGTATCGAAGAGAGATATGATACTAGATCGGCTTTCGAGGCTTAGCTGATGGGCGTTCCAGCCTCTGGCTCGCCATACAGAACATGTATCGGCACTGCGAGAGGTCATCACAAAGTGTTCAGGGGGTAACAGCTCAGCAACTCGTTGGAGGGTGTATCCACCTCCGAGCAACAGCACATGTGGTTCTGATGTTAAGGCCATAGTCGCGCAAGCTCCCAGCCGCCATGAGATTGAGAATACCGCAAGCGATCATGCAATCGACTTTCTCTCCCCTGCCAAAATTCGAACTCGGTTGGAACAATTCGATAGCCCCCCCAATGGTCCGGCCGAACAACCGTGCCATCTCCGACGCTCCGCTCCAGCTCAGCATAGGAGTCGTCTATCAATCTCCTCGATACCGCGATCTCACTCTGTCGCGAAACGGCCGCCCCAAGTTGAGACCCCTTGGGTCGCGATGAAAAATAGGCATTCGCCTCATCTACGGAGACCTGCTCACATCGCCCTGATATTCGCACCTGTCGTTCCAACGAAGCCCAATAGAAGAGCAGAGACGCTCGAGGATTTTCAGCTAGCTGTCGTCCCTTTGTGCTCCGATAGTTTGAGTAAAAAACAAAACCATGCTCGTCAAACGACTTTAGTAGGACCATCCGCACAGACGGCTGAAGGTCCAGTCCAGTCGTGGCGAGTGCGCACGCGTTAGGCTCAACTTTTTCGGATTCGATCGCCATATCGAACCAGGCACGAAACTGTTGAAACGGGTCCGGAGAGACCTGCTCCTCAAGCAATACTCCTCTCTCGTATTCCTTGCGTACAGATTTGAAAATATCCCGAAAGCTCATAGTGTCATGGCGCCTAAAATCACGCGTCATCCCTCATCTAGGGTGTTTTACCCCGTTCCCGTGCTTATCACTACGATTAAACCTTGATCGAGCCTCTTTTGGAAACTACTCTCTGGGGGTCACTCCACGTACAGGATCCCTATGAAAACCCTCATTTCTCTCTCCATGGTAGCGTTGCTGGTGTTTGTGACCACAGCGGAAGGCCAAACCAGCCCTCCTCAAAAAGCAGACCCCTCCCACAATACCGGCTCAACCGTTCTCGCAGTCGTTGGGCAACGCTCCATAACCGTCGATGAGCTAAACCAACAATTAGCTCGACCAGACCTTCGAGCGGCAGTTGATGCGCTCAAGGATCAACCGAGTGAGATGAAGAAGCTTCGAGAGTC
Source organism: Pseudomonadota bacterium (assembly GCA_041178185.1). Taxonomy (GTDB): domain Bacteria; phylum Bdellovibrionota_C; class UBA2361; order UBA2361; family OMII01; genus OMII01. Next base: position 10,369 of record JBEGVS010000050.1, on the reverse strand, counting down.
CGTCCTCACAAGCATGATCGACAAAGAGCTCCTCCTCAAAGCCGCTCAATCCTCTCCATCGTATAAACAAGCCGACATCACTAAGGAGGTCGACGCAATTATACAGGAACAAGGCGGACGAGCCGTCGTTGAGCCTATTCTGCAAAGCTATGGAACTTCGTGGGATAGCTTTGTCTCCGATATGAATGATCGGATGACCATTGAAAAGTTCATCGAAAAGGACCTTCTGGCGAACATTACGGTATCAGACGAGCAACTCAAAGCAACGTTTGCGGCGAACCCTGACCTGTACGCAGAGCCAGAAACAGTAACCGCTCGACATATCCTCGTGCTGGTGAAACCTGACGCATCACCAGCAGACCAACAGAAGGCCCTAGACAGGATCAAATCGATCAAGCTACGAACCTCAGCCCCCGGCGCGGATTTCAGCAAAATCGCGGCTGAAACCTCCGATGATACAGCATCAAAAGTTGACGGAGGAAATCTTGGGGCCTTTCAACGCGGCATGATGGTTCCCGAGTTTGAAAAAGCTGCCTTCGAGCTCAAGGTCGGTGAGATAAGTGAGCCGGTCAAAACCCAATACGGTTATCACATCATTAAGGTGGAACAACATCAAGAAAGCCAACCCCCTACCTTTGAGAAGGTGAAAGACAAGGTGCGCTACCAAGCCATGGCGGGAATCCACGACAAGGCTATCCAAGAGAAGCTGGCTCAACTTAGAGGGGCCACAAAGGTAGAGCTAAAAGCATCTCCGATAGGACAGTCGTAGCGGAGGAAGGCCCCTTCTTAAGCAACGCCTTCCTGAGCGACACTCATCCGGTCGCACCTGCACGATGGAGCAACCTACGACGCCCTTTTTACGAACAGGCTTAAAGACGTACGAATACCCGAATCTGAGTTCACGTTTTGCTCAAAAGATGTGCGGCGGCTCCCTTTGGATAGTCGTTATCTCAAGACCTTAGGCCTTTCAAACGGCGTCCCACTGCCGACCCGCGGTCTGTACAAAAAATCTAAAGATACCAGCCTCTTCTTCCGATCTACCCACTAGCAAAGTGGTATTGAGAACATGGTCGTTGCCGCTACTCGTTATGGGACTGAAAGAAACAAAGTGCATTCACGTACTAGCTACTGAGGACTATGCGCCGGAACTCTGCGCTATAACCCTTCCGACGATACGCGCATACGCGGATCGAATTGGCGCTGACTTTAATTTGATTACCACACGTAAGTTTCCCCATTTTCCGATCAATTACGAACGACTCCAGATATACGAGGCAGGCAAAGACTACGATTGGAACATCAATATCGATGCCGATATGGTTATCGGCAAAGGGCTTCACGACATAACGAGCAATGCGCCCCCGAACCTCGTCCGGATCGCGATGAAGTTCGACGCTACGATGTACTTTAATGTTGAGAACGACATCTACTTTCAGCGAGATGGAAGGAATGTAGGGATCGTCGATGCATTTATACTCACCTCCAGACTCACCCATGATCTATGGGAGCCCCTCCCTGGCCCACTTGAACGGTATCTTCCAGTATTCAAAGACGAGCAGATTCGACGCATTTCTGAATATTGTCTCTCGCTCAACTTGGCCAAGTACGGCCTTCAGTATGGGGGTGCTTTCGTTCGGACAGATGAGATCTTTCACATCGGCTACACCTCGGCAGGTAAAGATGATGCCCTGTTTGTTGCTAAAGCGAAGGCTTCGGATTGGGGATGGTAGGGTCATACTAAGGAACATATGAACGTACCAGGGCAGGGCAAAAAACTCACCGTTTGTCTCCATCTCACAGCAGAGGACCCGCAGCGATCACTCTCACTGCTTGATGCACTCCTTGCTTCGCCTGGAGCGGGCAAAAGCTGGGACCTACTGGTTGCCTTCGATGCTCCGTCGTACGACATGCGCTATCTCCTCATACACGAATACCAACGAGACCATCGCGCAGTTTTTTTTGAGAGCACCGAGGTTCTCGGAGCATATCATTGGTGGAGAGCCATGCTCACGAACATTCGAACCGAGTATGTTATCCTTCTCGACGACTCACTTCACCCTTCTCCCACCTGCATCGCCTCTATTCTTGAGTACATCTCTTCAAATCCAACAACTACGGTGTGTGGCTTTAAGCACAGTGAGTCCGATGCAGTGGAAGGAATTTATCAGTCACCCCTCAAGGATGGGGTCGTTCTTCTGAGAACCTCATACTACAGAGAGATAGAATTTCTCCAATCGAGTGAAGCACCGGCAGTGGGAGCCACAGCATCTTTCTTTGCGTCCTCCATGGCTGCCGAGCTCGGAGCTATGCCTGACACCATGGGACACCTGGATCTTGCAAAGCTGCTTTTACAACCTCCACCCATTTCCAGAGATGAAGGACTCAAGGATGACCGCCTCCTTCTCTCAATTTGCATATGCACCTACGGAGATCATCCCGAACTGATCCTGCGATGTCTAAAAAGTGTACTCGTTGAGCCGGATCTCAATCATGAGGTTGAGATAATTTTAGGATGCAACTCAGTTTCGGACACAGTTATGAGAGAGATTGATCGCCTTCACCGTGACGGCAAAATCTCCACTATCATCAGGTCTCCCCAAAATTTTAATAAAGCCGGCATGCAACGCTTTACCTTCCGACTCGCCCGCGCGCCCTACATCCTTTCCCTGGACGATGACATGTATTTCTCGTACGGATGGTTGGGGCTCATGAAGAACACTATTCGGAAGAGCCATCCCTTTGAGGTCGCCGGAAGACTGCATGCGCTTTCCAATAGGACGTTATGGAGCGGTCAAAAAAAGCCCTATGACACGTACTGCCAAAAGAAGCGATGGTGGAGAGGTAAGCGACCATACGGCCTAGAGGTCGTCTTTCCTGCCGGCCAGTGCTTTCTGGCCCGCGCCCGATTTCTGATCGAAAATGACTACCCAGACCTCGACATGCGGATAGATTGGGACGATGTCTTACTTGGAGATCTGGTGACCCAGCTTGATGGGACCCAGATATGGTTTCCCGATGACCTCATGAAGATGATAACCATAGACGATATCCCCTCTCGCGGAAGCCACGGGGGTGGATAACCTGATGTTAAAAACGGCCTCACCCGATATACTACCGCCATCGCGTGGGACCGTTAAAAGCGTAACTCTCCTCAAACAGGGATAGTCCCTATCACGCGCGAAGAGAGCTCATTGTTTTAGAACCACTTGTATGCCCCTTTCGAGCGACCGATTCTCCAACGTCTTTGAGCTCGCAATGCTCCACTACCGCAGCGGAGCATATGCCGAGGCCCTCGGTCTTATTGAGGAGGTCCAAGAGCTTGAGAACCTGGATCATGCTCTTGCTCACCTCGGGGCGTTAAGTGCATTTCGTCTCGGAAATGTAGATCTCGCCAAAACATTCATCCTTAGAGCTGTCGCACTCTCGCCCGAGGACGCCTCAAGCTGGAACGTTCTTGGTGAGATTCATCGCCTATCTAAGGACCTTTTAAAGGCCGTTGAAGCCTTTCAAAAGGCTTTGGCTATTAATGCCAACTTCACAGACGCGCTCAGTAACCTTGGAAACGTCTATAGCGATGCAGGGGATTTTGATAACGCCGTCGCCGCATATAGCCAAGCGCTCACTATCGATCCCTCTCACATCGACGCGCGCTACAATCTCGGGAACCTGGCCTTCACGTTCAATCGGCACACCCTCGCGCTTGACTCATATCAGCAGGTTCTCGCTCGAGTACCGGATCATACAGGAGCTCTAAACAATTACGGACTCCTTCTTATGGCCTTGCGGCAGTACCCAGAGGCCGAGGAGGTGTACAAAAAGCTCATGGCGATACAACCATATGCACCGCCAGTTGTGCTGAACTACGCTAACGTTCTGGCTAAATCAGGCAGAACGGCGGAATGCCTCTCCGTTCTCAATGACTGCATCTCGAAGCTCTCTCCAAGTGAATCCGTCCCGCTACTGCTCATGAAAGCCAGGACCCTTAGGGAAGGGGGAGAAAAGGGAGAAGTAAAGCGAGTGTTGGAGGGAGTACTTACTATCGAACCTCATCATGAGGAGGCGACTTCGGAACTTATCAATGTCGACATTGAACTAGGGAATAGCTCGTCGGCTCGTGCGCGTCTTGCTCAGCTCCTAGAAGCATCGCCAACCAATCTTAACTACATATTTGCGCGCTGTTTCTTGGAACTACCAGCAGCCTATCGCTCTGAGAAAGAGATCCTTGAGATTCGACAACGGTATGAGAGCCTGCTTGTGCACCTCAAACGAGTCCTCGACGAACTGCCGGATGACTCGATTCTGGGGATCGAAAACCTGATCGGTACAACACAGCCCTTCTTTCTCGCCTATCAGGCTATGAACAATCGGATGCTACAGACCATCTATGGAGAGATGATAGCTACAGCGATGCAACGCGCGATGAAGCTTCCGCCGCCTGCTCCTACCAAGCCGATCGTGGGAAGACCAGTCAAAGTTGGAATCGTATCCGGATTTTTTCGAGATCACTCAAACTACAAGATTCCGATCAGGGGATGGCTTAGGAATCTTGATAGAAAAAAATTTCAGATTATCGGATATCACACTCAGACACGCTTAGATGCTGCAACCCGAGAAGCTGAATCTCTGTGCCACTCATTCATACAGGGACCTAAAACCCTAGCTGAGTGGGTAGCTCTTATCCGGTCACACGAGCCGGATATCTTGATCTATCCAGAGATCGGAATGGATCCCATGACCTGTCGTTTAGCGAGTCTTCGATTAGCTCCTGTTCAAGCAACCTCGTGGGGACATCCAGAGACCTCTGGTCTTCCAACGATCGATTATTTCTTGAGTAGTGAGCTCATGGAACCACCAGGAGCAGACGCGTTCTATTCAGAGAGGGTAGTACGGCTACCTAGACTATCTTTTAGCTATGACCCGCCTATCCGACGAAAGCTAACAACATCTCGAAAGGATGTTGGTCTCAGGGACGACGCCGTTGTCTACTGGTGCTGTCAAACTAACTACAAATATCTCCCTCAATACGATTGGATATTTCCTGCAATAGCGCGAGAAGTTCCAACAGCTCAGTTCGTGTTTATTCAGACTCAACCTGAGAGCGAGGCATCGGCTATCCTACGCGAACGTCTTGAAAAGGCCTTTCAAGACAAAGGGCTCGTCAGTTCCACGTTCGTAGTCTATCTCCACGGGCTCGACCCGGATACGTTCGCTACTATCGCTTCCCTATGCGACCTCGCATTAGACTCGTTCGACTGGTCAGGCTGTAACTCGACACTTGAGACCCTTGCACAAGGAGTTCCGATCCTTACCTGTCCGGGTACCTTCATGCGCTCTCGCCACACCTCTGCAATCCTCAGTACGATCGATTGCTCCCAATTAATCGTTTCGTCTCCGGAAGAGTTCGTGCAGCGAGCCATATCGCTCGCGCGCTCTCGGGTCACACTGCATGAGATCAGAACCAAGGTGATGGCCAATCTTTCAAGAGCTTATCGAGACCCCGACTGCATTAAGGGGCTAGAAGATACCCTTATGACGTGGGTGTCAGACGCAGCTGGCTGCTAACCCACTGATCTGACTCGGGTTTATTTTCATAAAGCTGCCTCAAATCCTCAAGTTTCGCTGTAGTTTTGCCGACTTAAGTCTGTGGAGGGACCTGAGAGACCCCACCAAGAGGCAAGAGAGCACCGTTACATTACCATGGCTACTATCAGAGGCTTTCGTGGACTGAACACGTCCGGCGGCTTTGCTGGTCGCTTTGGTGCGTCCTCGAACAACTCCGCTCCCTTCGCTCGCCTCAATCTTCCATCCTTTAGCTCCGTCGTCCCAGCTGCGCGCAGAGAGAATATTGCAAGCTCTCTCTCAGCGACCCAAGCGCTCCCGTATACCGACGGAGCTTCTCTCAACATCCTCGCAAAAGCTAATACCGCACAGGTGCGAGTGGCTCAGATCCTCGCTAGCGCGAGTTCACTCTCAGAGCTCTTCACAAAAGCAAATAATCGGCTTACGAAGGCAGCCATTACCCAAGAGTTGGAGGCGCTTGAGGAGGAGTACAACCGACTACGCGGCACCGCCGCGGGGTATAATCAAAGTGACCAAGCACAGTTCGGCTCGGCTATATCGAACCTTAGCAGTAGCATCGTTCTCTATCAAAATTCATCAAGCCCGTTCACACTCTCATCATCAAGCATCGACACCTCTCTCAACTCGGTCAATAGCAGCATCAGCACCAATCAGACCTCAAGTCTCTCTCTCTCCAATTCCTCTTCGAGCATCGATAATTCACTCAATCTTGTTAATTCCAGCATAACCACCAATCAGACATCGAGCCTCAATCTTTCAAACTCGTCATCCTCAATCGACAACTCGCTTAACCTTGTCAATGCCAGTGTTAGCGCCAACCAAACATCAAGCCTCTCACTCTCAACGTCATCCTCGAGCATCGACAACTCACTTAATCTCGTTAACGCAAGCGTTAGCGCTAATCAAACATCAAGCCTCTCACTCTCTACTTCATCCTCCAGCATAGACAACTCACTTAACCTCGTTAATGCAAGTGTTAGCGCTAATCAGACATCAAGCCTCTCACTTTCTAACTCATCTTCGAGCGTCGATAATTCCCTCAACCTCGTAAATGCAAGTATCAGCACCAATCAAACATCAAGCCTCTCCCTCTCAAACTCTTCCTCGAGCATCGACACCTCCCTTAACCTGGTCAACGCCAGCATCAGCACCAATCAAACGTCAAGCCTATCCCTGTCCACCTCTTCATCGAGCGTCGACAACTCTCTTAATCTCGTCAATGCAAGCATCGGCACCAATCAGACCTCAAGCCTTGAGCTCTCCGTTTCCTCTTCATCAATCGATAATTCACTCAATCTCGTTAACACGAGCATCAGCACTAACCAGACATCTAGCCTCGAGCTCTCGAACTCCTCCTCCTCTCTTGACGACTCCCTCAACCTTGTCAATGCGAGCATCAGTGCCAATCAGACCTCGAGCCTTTCGCTATCAAACTCATCCTCAAGCATCGACGCCTCTCTTTCCTTGGTGAATGGCAGCATAAGCGCCAACCAGACATCGAGTCTCCTACTCTCAACCTCATCATCGAGTATCGATGAGTCGCTAAACCTGGTTAATGCAAGCATCAGCTCAAACCAGACATCCAGCCTCTCACTCTCGACCTCATCATCAAGCGTCGATCAATCCCTAACACTCACGAACGCAAGCATCAGCACAAATCAAACCTCCAGCCTTGACCTCTCAAACTCCTCCTCCTCGATTGACACCTCATTAAACCTCGTCAACGCGAGCATCAGTGCCAATCAAACCTCGAGCCTTTCGCTTTCGACGTCATCCTCAAGCATCGACAACTCACTCGACCTCGTTAATGCAAGCGTAAGCACGAATCAGGCTTCAAGCCTCTCCCTCTCAACTTCGTCGTCCAGCGTTGATACCTCCCTAAACGCGGTAAACGGGAGTATCAGCGCCAATCAAACCTCCAGCCTTGGGCTCTCTAACTCCTCCTCGTCGATCGACACCTCCCTCAATCTGGTCAATGCAAGTATAAGCACCAATCAAACTTCAAGTATTGAACTCTCAAGCTCATCTGTATCGCTCGATAGCTCGCTTGAGCTCATCAACGCGAGCATCAGCGCGAATCAAACCTCGAGCCTCTCACTCTCTACCTCGTCGAGCAGCATCGACAACTCGCTCAATCTGGTCAACACGAGCATCAGCACGAATCAGACCTCCAGCCTTGGCCTCTCGAATTCATCATCGAGCATTGACAACTCGCTCAATCTCATAAACAGCAGCATCTCGACGAATCAGACCTCAAGCATCTCCCTTGTAGACTCCTCCTCGAGCATCGATGCCTCCCTCAATCTCGTAAATTCCAGTATTAGCGCAAACCAAACATCGAGCCTCTCACTGTCGACCTCCTCATCAAGCGTCGACACTTCCCTAGACCTAGTCAACGCAAGCATTAGTACCAATCAAACGTCCAGCCTCTCCCTCTCGACCTCGTCCTCCAGCATCGATAACTCCCTTAACCTGGTAAATTCGAGCATAAGCACCAATCAAACGTCGAGTCTCTCTCTCTCAAATTCCTCCTCAAGCTTGGATGCATCTCTCAACGTTCTCAATGCAAACGTCAGTGCAAATCAAACCTCAAGTCTGGCCCTCTCAAATTCATCATCCAGCGTTGATACCGCACTTAATCTTACTAATGCGAGTATCAGTACCAATCAAACCTCAAGCCTCTCTCTCTCGAATTCGTCCTCCAGCATCGACGATTCTCTCACCCTCGTTAATGCAAGCATCGCTGCAAGTCAGACCTCTAGTCTCGCGCTCTCAAATTCATCCTCCAGCGTCGACACCTCTCTTGGTCTGGCTAACGCGAACATAAGCGCAAATCAGACCTCAAGCATCGCTCTCTCGAATTCATCGTCAAGTATCGATACCTCCCTAAATCTCGCAAACGCAAACATTAGCACCAATCAAACCTCAAGCCTCTCTCTCTCAACCTCATCGTCAAGCATCGACAATTCACTCAGCCTCGTTACCGCGAGCATAGACACGAATCAGACCTCAAGCCTTGCTCTCTCTACCTCCTCGTCGAGCATCGATAACTCCCTGAATCTGGTAAATGCCAGTATCGGCACAAATCAGACCTCCAGCTTGTCCCTCTCAAACTCCTCGTCGAGCGTGGACAACTCGCTGAATCTTGCTAACGCAAGCATAAGCGCCAATCAGACCTCGAGCCTAAGCCTCTCGAATTCATCCTCGTCGGTCGACACATCACTTAACTTGGCGAACGCAAGTATCGCTGCGAATCAGACCTCAAGCCTTGCACTCTCTAACTCCTCCTCAAGCATCGACACCTCGCTCAATATCGTGACCGCAAGTATCGGTGCGAATCAGACCTCAAGCCTCGAGCTCTCAAACTCCTCATCGAGCGTCGACAACTCTCTCAACTTGGCAAACGCCACTATCAGTGCAAATCAGACCTCAAGCCTCGGGCTCTCCAATTCCTCGTCCAGTATTGATGCCTCGCTCACCCAAGCTAACGCTAACGTTACCGCATCGCAGACCTCCAGCATCGCTCTCTCCAACTCCTCATCGAGCATCGACAACTCACTTAATCTCGTAACCTCGAACATAACCACCAACCAGACGTCCAGCCTTGCACTCTCCAATTCATCCTCAAGCATCGATGGCAGTCTCAATCTGGTGAATGCGAGTATCAGCACAAATCAGAACTCCAGCCTCCTACTCTCTAATTCCTCGTCAAGCATCGACGGGGCCCTCGCCCTCACCAATACGAGTATCGCCACAAACCAAACCTCAAGCGCCAACTTGTCAAATTCATCTTCAAGTATAGATCCGCTACTCAATCAATTGGACTCAGGGATCACTTCTAATCAGACCTCTAGCCTCGCACTCTCTAATTCATCCTCAAGTATCGATACCTCTCTTAATCTCGTTAACGCGACTATCGCTACCAACCAAGCCTCAAGCGTCTCTCTTTCCAATTCATCCTCGAGTATTGACGCATCCCTCGCTACCGCAACCACTAACATCGCCACGTTGCAGACGTCGAGTCTCTCGCTCTCTACGTCCTCATCAAGCTTCGACAACGCACTAAACCTCGCGAACGGCAGCATATCCACAAATCAAACATCGAGCCTCTCGCTCTCAACATCATCCTCAAGCGTTGACAACTCCCTAAATCAGGTCACTGGAAGTATCTCGAACAGTCAGACCTCGAGCCTCGCCCTCTCCAATTCCTCCTCTAGCATCGATAATTCACTCACCCTGACAAATGCAACCATCAGCACTAATCAGACCTCAAGCGTTGCACTCTCGAACTCATCGTCGTCGATCGACGATGTTCTCAATGTCGTTAATGGCAGCATCAGCACCAATCAGACATCCAGCCTCTCTCTTTCTAACTCCTCCTCGAGCGTTGACGATGCGCTGAGCCTTACAAACGGGAGTATTGCAACAAATCAGACCTCAAGCCTCGGTCTTTCGAACTCATCCTCTTCGATAGACGCCTCCCTTGCGGTAATTAACCAGGGGATTAATACCAGTCAGACAACGAGCACCGCCCTGTCCAATTCTTCGTCGAGCCTCGATAGCGCTCTCAATACGACTACCACCAACATCACTGCGAATCAGACCTCAAGCCTGTCCCTCTCTACCTCTTCTTCAAGCATCGACGATTCTCTTAATCTCGTTAACGCCAGTATCGGCACGAATCAGAGCTCTAGCCTCTCCCTTTCCAACTCTTCCTCGAGCATCGATAGCGCTCTGAACCTCGTTAACGCTAGTATCGGCGCTAATCAGACCTCAAGCCTCTCTCTCT
>JBEGVS010000049.1:0-80729 GCA_041178185.1 Pseudomonadota bacterium | reverse complement strand
ATTAACGGCCTTCATAGCCTCCATCTCCGTCACCCCAGCGGGTATCGTAAACGTAGAGACTCCGCTTGCCGTGTCAAAACGGTACGAGGCGACCATCTCTGCTCCGATCTCCAGCGGGGTGATACGGTGGTCCATTCGTCGGCAGAAGTCTTCAGCGGAAACAGCCCGCAACCACGTAGCCTCTGAAACCCAGAGCTTCGTTTCGGCCGCATCCCGTATCTCAAGCTGCTTTGCGGCATCTCCCGCAAGGCCATCAACTGTAGCTAATATCGCCTCGATCTGCGCGCCAACAAACTGCTTGTACGCCGCAAGACGAACGGAAGGGCCAAGGCTGGTATCTCTCCACGGCTGGTTGGCTGAGGGAAGAATCGCATCCTTCGGCTGTCCCAAAGCAGGAACGCCACTAGGCACTAGTGCATCATCTCCTCTAGACTCCTGTACAGGATCCGCTCCCATAGTTTCCCATCCCCGTTAGAGATACAACCGGCGCATGCTCTCTCTGTCGTGCCTCTCGCAGGCTGCCGACCTCCCTTGCCGGACTGTCGTCTTGATATGAGAGACAGCCGAAGGCGTGTGTCGTAACCGTGCTGCGATCTGTCGTTTTGGGGGCAAGTCAGCTACCAATAACGCCTCTCTGTTCGCAATCGTGCAAGGGTGTAGGAGCTTAGGCGCATGGCGTTACAGTTTTAAACTGAAATCCAACTCAACGTCGTCATCGAGCTTTTTAAGACCAACGGAGTCAGGATCCGGGTTTGTAATCGCGAGATCAAGCACCGCATAACCACCTTTCATCCCATTTGCGATGGTCAGTATGGGGCCGTACCTCCATACCGTGGAGGTAACCCTCTGTACAGATGGGTGCTCCGGTCTCGTGACCTGATGCCCACGAAGGAACAGGGTGAATCCCCCAATCGAAGCGAAGTGTTCGAATGCTAAGAGTCCGAAAGCAACGCCGGGTCCCGGTTTCCCGCCTATGCCACGCTTCCAGTTCGGGCCGAACATGCCACCACTTCCAACATCATCGAGTTCTGGAGTTAGGTTACTCCACGTAATGTCCGCCGTAGTATCCCTTGTGGCACGCGAATGGGGCTCCTCTGCGTAACGAGCGAGAGATGTAAGATATCGTCGGTTCTCATCCTCAGTTCTCGTGATATCCTTGTAGATACCCTCAAAGCTTCCCCGCACCGGAAAACCCGCATGAGCGAAATAGCCCCCTTGGGGGGTTACAATAGAGGTTGGGAAAAGGGAGAATACCTCATTGTACAACTTCCATAGCCCCTCTCTTGCGGATTCCAGCCGGCCAGGCCCTCTCTCTCGTTCATCCGTATCTTGAATTTCAGGAGACCCGCTCATGTTGATAAGCTCCTGTACGATAGGATCGTTAAACTCCGCGGGCGGTAGAGGGAGCGTTCGTCCCGTCGTTATCTCCTGATACAAGCCGCGCCCGTCAAATTTTTGAACGCTCGGCGTTACTTCGTGATTACCCGATAGAATAAGGATGTTCCGTGAGAATCCATGTCGACACTTCAACTCGAGAAGTAGGTCGACTAATAAGGAGCTTGAGGTGTTGCGGTCAACGATGTCTCCCAAGATACACAGGAAGACCTGGTCATTGGGATCATTCTTCCGCCACCTCTCGATTAACCGCTCCCTATCAATGAGCTGTGCGACAAGGTCACTCCGTCCCTCGAGATCGCTCATGAAATACGCGGTCCCCTTGGTTGGGAGCATAACCATCTGACCGATTTGAAAGGAGGACCCCTCGATATCCTCCTGACATTGATACTCCGCTAGTTTGGAGCGAGCTTCGAAGAGGAGCTCAGCTTTTGCAACGAGGCTTTTACCTCTACACACCTCAAGGATCTCAGAGGCGCTCAGTGGGGGACGTTGCTGGGGGGCGACAAGAGACTGATAGGGGTATGAACTCTCCGTGCCGTTGGCCGTCCGAAGATCGCTCGACATTCCCTCAATAGGAAGCGAAAGATCCGCGCTCGTTACTCTGTCTCTCATAGCCCCCCAAGATACCATTAAGGGTCCTGCAAACCAAAGGACACAAAATATGGGGCAGTGGCGCATAGTTGGGCTCGATGACCCACGTCATTTCTCGCCCGTATTCGTCCCCTCATTCGTCTCAGAGACAGCGCGTAAGCAACCTACTGCTGATTTTCCCGATACTCTGAAGGTGATTATGTAGTTGAAGGGCTAGGTATTTTCGTTTGACCCCTTTCCTCTGCTTCTCTCCAAGCGAGCTAAAGTACCAATATCTTCTTTGCCCATTTCTAAGACACAAAAGGGGCCTAAGGGTCACAGACCACTATGTTTTTTACCTATTTAGGCGGCTTTCACACTTGCCGATTCTATAACGTGCTATGGTGAGGAAACGAAGAGCGGGACAGCCACCCGACCTTTATCCTTACTTGCCAGTGGCTCTTTACCTTAACGCTTGAAAGGATAGCAACGTCTTCACATGGTCCAGTCTTCGACAAAAAGGCGACGAAAAATAAAGGTGCGGCGTTCACTGTCTCCGGCCGCTTTCGTTACTTCCGACGAATTCTTTAACCGAGAATTGAGCTGGATCGAATTCAATCGAAGGGTTCTCGCCCAAGCCCATAACTCATCGTGCCCTCTCCTTGAACGGGTGCGCTTTCTCACCATCTGTACCTCCAATCTCGACGAATTCTTCATGAACCGAGTTGGTGGATTGCAACAGAAGTTAGACGCTATCAAAGGTCAGGGACTCACAGGAGTAGGGGCGGAACCTGAGAAATTACTGAAACAGATCAGAGCTTCCGTCATGAATCTGATCAACACACAGGATCGCATACTTGAGGACGAGCTAAAGCCAAGTCTCGCCCAAAACGGAATTCGCCTCATGGAATGGAACGAGCTATCAAGCTCCGAGCGACATGAGGCGAACACCTATTTTCAAACGAATATATTTCCCGTGCTCACCCCTCAAGCGATAGATCCTGGACATCCCTTCCCCGCCATCTCGAATCTATCACTCTCGCTCGGAATCCTCCTCAAACATCCAGATAGAGATGAGGAGCTATTTGCTCGAGTAAAGATACCCACTGTTCTGCCACAATTATTCCGGCTTGAACCAAGCGCCAAAGACCATTTCCGAGCCATTACAACCACCGAGATCATCCGCAACAACTTAAGTGCCCTCTTTCCAGGAATGTTGATCGAGGATGTCCTTCCCTTTCGAATCACTCGAAACTCGGAGTTAGATGTCGATGACTACGAGGCAGACGATATTGTTGAGTCTATCGCCGAGAGTTTAAAAGAGAGAAAATTCGCGCAGGTCGTGCGACTCGAACACGGACCATCCCCCAGTGCGCCAATACTCCGATTTCTTATGGAGGAGGTCGGTATATCCGACCAAGATGTCTACCTCTCCTCGAGCGCGCTGGAGGTCGCTGCGTTGAAGGAAGTCGCTGAGTTAGGAGTTCAACACCTCAAATATGAGAACTGGACACCGGTGGCAGCCCCTCAATTAGTGGATGAGGACTCGAATATCTTCTCTGTGATCCGGACCGGAGACATTCTCGTTCATCACCCATACGAGTCATTCACCGGTAGCGTCGAACGATTCCTGCGGGCGGCGGTTGAGGATCCGAAGGTCCTTTCCATTAAAATGACGCTCTATCGGGCCGGCGATAATAGCTCTCTCATTCCCCTTCTTATTAAGGCCGCCGAAAACGACAAGCATGTCGTATGCTTGATTGAGGTCAAAGCGAGTTTCGATGAGGCTCGGAATATTCGACACGCGCAATTATTGGAGAATGCTGGCGTGCATGTGATGTACGGGGTTGTAGGACTCAAAACACATGCGAAACTTATTCTTGTAGCACGGCAGGAGAATGACTCTATCCGGTGCTATGGCCATCTGGGTACGGGGAACTATAATTCGACCACCGCTCGGTTATACACGGACCTGGGTCTCTTCACGTGTGACAAAACGATCTGTGATGACATGGTAGAGCTCTTCCACTTTCTCACTGGACGCTCGCTAAAACGGGACTACAACCAACTTGTCGTAGCGCCGGTGGCCCTCAAAGAGGGCCTCCACAGCCTAATCGAGAGAGAGGTTGAAAATCAGAAAAACGGATTGCCAGCTCACATCCTGATTAAGGCCAACAGCCTTGAGGATACCTCAACCTGCAGAGAGCTCTCACGAGCGGCAGACGCTGGCGTTCCCGTCGATCTGATTATACGTGGAATATGTTGCCTTAAACCAAGGGCAAACAACGGCGTCATGAATCCGCGCGTGGTCTCAATTGTCGGGAGGTTCCTAGAGCATTCGAGGCTGTACTACTTCAGGAACGGCTCATCGGACCCACTTGGTGGGGCGATGTTCATGAGCTCGGCCGACCCCATGTACCGAAATCTTCACCGCCGAGTGGAGGTAGCGGTCCCGATCCATGACATCCAAGCCCGTCTTAGATGCTGGGAAATATTGTCAGCATGCCTTCACGACTCCGTCTCCGGATGGGACCTTCAACCAGACGGCTCCTATATTCTCCGCAAGCCCGACGATAAAACGGTAGCTTTAAGCTCTCAGGATCTTCTTATGAAGATATCCAAAGACAGGCTACGCTCCGGTTCACGAGTCGTCTCTTAACAGGTGACGCTCGTTAGCTCCCAAAGATCTACAGCGCTTTCTATTCGATAGTTATTGATAAGCCCAGACAGTCTTCCAAAGCGGTCTTTCGAGACTCAGCTCCAATACGCTCCACCAGGAGCGACGATCGGCTGGGCAACCTCAACGTTGCAAAAGCACCTCGTCTCCGGATCTTGAGCGTACCAATTCGCTTGAGGTGCTCACGATCGAGCTCCTCTACGAGTCGAATGATAGCCGCCAAAACGGTCACCACTTTTTTCGCCGACTTAGATAGCGCCGCGAAGTTACTATCACGGTTTGATGGCAGGTCTCCCCGATGGTAGCGGGCGATCAAAGCGACAAGCTCACGTTGTTGGTCAGACAGCCCTGGAAAATGGCTGGAACGCAGGATGTACTCAGAGTGCTTGTGATGATCGCTCGAATTTATAAAGTAGCCCACGTCGTGGAGAAGCGCAGCGACCTCCAAGAGGGCACGTTCCTCCCCTCCGAGCTTATGAACACCCTTAAACTGGTCAAAAATCTGTAGGGAAAGCTTCACGGCGTGATTCGCGTGTGTTTCATCGAACGAGTACCGATGCCCCAACTCAACAGCGTATGGCAGGACTTTTGCAAGGTTCCGCTGAAGAGAGGTAATCTCCTCGGATGATCGATGTTGCTCAAACAGGTCAAACAGGATGCCGTCACGCAATCCGGTTCGAGGGATCGTAAGCGTCGAGACCTTGCTCTCATTCATCACCCCGGCGACAAGCGCCATTGCTGGCATGATAACGTCCGCTCGATCCGGCCGAAGCTTCAACTCCGAGATCCGTTCAACGACCCTCATCCCCTGAAGGATCTTCATCAGTCGCAGCAACTCAATTCTATGAATGCGTCGGCTACCCTTCTTCTTAAGTACGGTCTTTCGTAAATCCCCAAGGGTGTCCACATTACCGCCCGTACCGATAAGACGAGTGATCTTCCGCACCTTGTTCGTTCGAGCTATCTGAGTCCGGATGCGCTGTGCGTACTGCCTCAACATTCGCGACATCACAACTTCGCTGTTTTTCTTCTCTCGAACCATCTCAAGCAACCGTACGGTGCCCAGATTAACACTCTCTGAGAAGATGATGGCGCCACGATTGATCAGGGTTAGCTCAACACTACCGCCACCGATATCGAGCAGTAAACTGGTACCAACGCTCAACGGCACCAGCTTGGAAACCGCCCCGTAAATGAGCCGAGCCTCCTCATCACCGGAGATAATTTCAATATCTATCCCGGTAGCTCTTCGCACTCTGTCTAAAAATGTCTGCGAGTTTTTTGCGTCTCGCAGGGCGCTCGTGGCCACGGCTCGACACACCGTCACGTTATACGATCTGAGGAGCGACTCGAATTCAATGAACGCCGCGACCCCCTTCTCCAGGGTGGCGGGTAATAGCTTGCCGGTCCGAAAAACGTCCCCCCCCAGCCGTACGGGAGCTCGTTGGGTGGCTAGGATCGTTAGGTTACCCTTCTTATCAAAGGTCCCGATGGCCAGCCGCATGGCATTGGAACCAATATCTACAGCTGCAAAAGTTGTCATAGAAGAACTTCCTGTGTGATTCCGAGTACTTTTACTCCGACCGGATCGGACGGAAAAGATGGTAAATAAGGATTCCCAAGCGTGGCGTAGTGAGCCCCCGCTAGTGATACGGTTGTTTACCATGTCAACCATTCAGAACGATTCCAACGTCCCCCTCCGTCCTCCTTTGTCTCAGTGACAGCGCGGACGCAACTTCACGCCTTTTTCCTCGAAACACAGTAACTGGTTGTCTACTACAAGAGGAAGCTTTTGAGTCCGTAAGCTCTGTATCCTTATGCCATACCATCGCCGTATAGAGTCATTTATCTATCAATCTGACGCCCCATCACAGCGTCGAACTAGCGGACGATTTCAGAGCAGCGCATCCATCGCTCCTTGCCATAGCGTCTCTGCCAGTATGCCTCTCCGCGCGCCCCTCCCAAACACACCCACGCAGGGCAGGCCTATCAAAAGCCTTGTCACGAGGCACGCGTCCGGGCATGCTTTATTCCGTGACTTGACCATGGACACCCGCTCGACGAGAGTTCCCACATGAATGCGACATCAACTATAGCAATCACGGCAAGTCTCAGCTTTTTGCTCCTCTCCGCGACGACCGCAACAGCGGAGTACTCCGCCCGCGATTTCTTCGCAAAGGCTCCCCCGGAGACCTTTTATACCGAGGTTGAGATGACGACGGCCGACAAGGAAGCGATCCTAAAGTCTAACTTTCGTCGCTCCCCCGACTTCAGCTGCGAAGCTTGGGGTGTCGCAGATGAATCCCCCTCCTCTCTCACTTTGAAAATCTGCCCCGACTCGTCCGTCTACATACAACTCTTCCGTGAAACATCCGGGGATACGCTCGTGGGAGTTGAAAGCAACCGATCCTCGGGCCGAGCCTTCGAACTGCTCTTTTATCGGGTTATTCGACACTCCGAGGCAATTGTTAAGCTCTCCGATAATCAACTCAAGACCCTCGGCCTTGAAGAGATAGGTGAAAATGAGCTCCTCTCAGAGCAGATGAAATTTCCCAAAGAAATGGAGCAACGAGTATTACTAAGCTTAGACGGCTCTGGAACACCACGAGCCAGCATCGCAACGTGGGGCGATCCTCGTTGGAAGGAGAGGCAGGTGACCTTCAACATCTTCTTTCAGTGGAATGGGTCACGGTTCCAAAAGATACTCGAACCAAACCGATGAGCCCTACCGATGCACTTTCGGACCCGTAACCGGTTGCCTCTGGCGTGAAAATAACGGAGGGCGTGGTACTAGCGCTTCTCGACTAGCGCCGAAATCGTCCAATATCCAGACCAAGATGCACAGGACCAAACCCTAGAGGGAGGAGCTCCTGAATGGTTGCTTTCACAATCCGTTTCATGTCGGTGGATGACATGATTACTTCAATGTTTTTTTTCGAAAGCTGCGCTGACTCAAAAAGCATCTGCCGACAGACGCCACATGGTGAGATCACATCCGTTGTCGGAGCTTTTGCCCCTCTTCCTATCACTGCTATACGCGCAAATGCGGTATGGCCCATCGCTGCGGCTCGCACAAGAGCGGAACGCTCGGCACAAATTGCGGCTGAGTACGCAGCGTTCTCTACATTTGCGCCGGTTATGATCTCTCCAGCTAAGGTGCGCAGTGCCGCTCCCACAAAAAATCTCGAATACGGGTTGTATGCCTGCTCCATAGCGTCACGAGCAGCGAGCAGCAGTTCCTGGTCAGAGGTACGGAGCTTGGAGAATGTTATCTTTTTCAATTCTTCCTCGGTAGAAAATGGTTATCTTGGGGCCAACCGACGTGTAGCTTACTAATTACCCCTCTTATGAAACTCATGCAAGGAGACCTCATACAGTTAGCTCTCAGCGGCCACTTTGACGTAATCATTCATGGGTGCAACTGTGACTGCATTATGGGTGCTGGTATCGCAAGGGCCATTCGCGAACACTTTCCGGAAGCATTTGAGGCTGACCAAGCAACGTCGCCTGGAGATACGACGAAGCTCGGAACCTATTCCTTTGCGCGGTGCGAGCGAAATCGCCACACCATCCACGTCATTAACGCCTATAGTCAGGCTCACCCGTCGGGTGCGGGTGTCCTTGTCGATTATGCAGCAGTTCGACGGGTGATGCGGTCCCTCAAGCGCGATTTCTCTGGAAGAAGGTTCGGCTATCCAAAACTTGGTGCAGGCCTCGCTCGTGGTGATTGGGCTATCATAGGGAAGATCATTGATGAGGAGCTAGCGGGCGAAGACCACACGCTCGTGGCGTACTCGCCACCATCCTCGTAGAGCCTAAAGCTCTTCGATACGACTTAATATCTCAGCGGCTTTCGTGGTGATTTGAAGTCGTTCCCGATCACTCATCTTATCGATTTGACGATATCCCATTCCGATACGGGGATTCCTCTCAAGGTGTTCTCTATTCCTCATCAAAAAATCCCAATACAAGGTATTGAATGGGCAGCCCCTCTCTCCATATTTCTCCTTGTAGTTGTAGAAACATCCTGAGCAATAGTTTGACATCTTGTTGATGTAAGCAGCGCTAGATGTATACGGCTTGGTTCCAACGATTCCGCCGTCAGCAAACTGACTCATACCTCGAGTGTTTGGAAGTTGGACCCACTCTACGGCGTCAGCGTAGATTCCAAGATACCACGCGTCCACTTCGTTGGGATTGATACCGGCCAGAATAGCAAAGTTGCCAGTAACCATAAGGCGTTGAATATGATGCGCGTAGGCCTCCTCGAGAGATTGGTCGACAGCGTGCTTCACACACCTCATTTTGGTGTCGCCATCCCAGAAGTAGTGGGGCAACGCGCGTTCTGCGCCTAAAAAGTTGAGCGACTTATAACGGGGCATATGAGTCCAATAGACACCGCGCATGAATTCACGCCAACCCGCGATTTGCCGAACGAACCCCTCAATCTGCTCGATGGATATAGCTCCGTTGCTTTTCTTCCATGTCGTGATAGCGGCCTCAACAACCTCTAAAGGAGAGAGCAGCTTGACGTTTATCGAGAAGGAAAGTTTTGAATGGAAGAGGAAGCGATGCTCGGTGTGCATCGCGTCCTGATATGAACCAAAATCTGGAAGGAGCTCCTCGCAAAAGTAGCTGAGCAAGCGCAATGACTCTTCGCGTGTCACGGGCCATGTAAAACGACGAGGATCGACCGAACCAATTGAGGGCACCTTAGAGGATTTTAACAAAGCGACGAGGTCGGAGACATCGCGTTGAAACTCTAGCGGCGGTGGAGGGGTGACCCCCTGCGGCAGTTTCTTCCGATTCTCTGCGTCATAATTCCATCGACCTCCTATCGGCTCACCATCTTCCATCAGAAGATCGTATCTCCGGCGCACCTCTCGGTAGAAGAGCTCCATGACATACCGTTTATGGCCCTTAAACACCCCTTGAAAGAACTCCGGGGAGGTAAGGAAGTGCTCCGAATCCACTTCGCGACTCGGCACGGGTAGCTGCGAAGATACGTGTTTGAGAGCTTGCGCCACGCGGTATTCATCCGGGGTCTGATACTCAAAAGAAGCGTAGGCGCCACTCGACACGAGTGACTCAATATTACCAGCAAAGGTGTGTCGATTGCTCGGATCATCTAACGAGATACATCTGACCTTAAATCCTCTATCCTGCAAATTCTTCGTGAAAGCACGCATTGCAAGGAAGAAGGCGATGATCTTCTGGATGTGGTGGTTGACATAGGTCGCCTCCTCACGAACTTCCATGAGAACGTACTCGGCGACAGAGGGATCTTCCGAGAACCAAGAATGGTTGATGTTAAGCTGATCGCCAAGTATGAGGCGAAGTATTGGTTTCTTCACGAGTCCTTTCGTTTTGATTGCCTTTGGCATCGCTCGCTACAGTATACAACCCGATCCCACGTAAGTCGCCATCGCTTCCGCCATGAGAAGGGCCGCTTGCATACGGGACATACCTTAGTCGGCAGCTTTTCTTTAAACCCCTTTAGCTGCCCCATCCCGTATCTGACCTGTCTGAAAGATTACCGCACATCGGTAAACAGCACACTCTTGGCGTAGTAGCCGATCTCACCAGCGAGAAGGAGGGTGTAGGCCTTGCCAGCTTCAAGCGTAATCGGGCCGGATTGGATGGGAGACCCATCGGTCGCTCGAACGGCTGAAACGTTAACCGCTCCACCGCTCGTTGACACATAACCGGTATCCCCGCCGAAGGGAACCGTTTGAGCCGGCGCGGCACCGACTGAGACCGTCACATCAGCTGCCTGAGTCACACCATTTACCACCCGCAAGAGCGCGCTTCCATTCGCCTCCGGGATCTCATCATTCAGTAGACGCGTACGAAGCCCGAAGGTGGCGTTGTCCCCGTACAGAAGTATGGTGTAGCGAGCGTTCGAGGAACCCTCAATCGGGAAATTTGCGATAACCGCCGAGGGGGTCCGAGTTCGGATGAGCGAGAGGGTCTGCGCACCGCCTGGCATGGAGCGATATCCCTTTGTTCCAGCGAAGACCTGTTGAGAGAGGAGTGGAGATGTTGAGGCAGAAGACGTGATATCGACAGGCGCTCCGTCAATAGCGGCGTGGAGAACCCTCACTCCATAGGCGCTGTCCCCTTCGGAACTACCACCGCCACCACCACCCCCTCCACCTCCTCCACAGGCGGATAAAGTTGTAACAGCACACAGTGCTAGCACCCATCGAATATCGAATCGTGGCATGGACCTCATGCAAACCTCCGGTCATGCTCCCCTTGTCCCAGGTAAGGACCTTGAACTAGTACCTATCGATCCAACGGAAGCAGTTTCAACGGTAACACTATTCACCACCCCTTGACCGTGAGTAAAGAACCCTCCAAACAATAATCCAAGATTTTGTAGCGCTTCCCGGTTTAGGACACTTTTTTGTTTCCAGCGGGGACTGCTCGAGACCTCCAAGGAGCGCGTAAGCACCTGGCACTATTGCTGCAGCCCCGTGACGGAATAAAACAACCACACCAATCTGCGTCGACATGGATCCGCCCGCCGATCTCGGGTAGCTTGAGGCAGACGAGCCTTGTCTTGGGATACTCTACGCGCAAAAGCCCTTTGGGTGATGGTGCACCATATGCCGAACTGCATCGCAATTCACTACCACATCTTCACATCCGAACTTGGGTTGGTATTGGTTGGGGAATCGGTTCGGGGGATATGTTTCCTGCAATTTGGAGACTCCTCCGCTAAACTCATTGAGCAGCTAAAGGAGCACGTACCCGACAACGATTTCATCCCCCTATCCGATCCAACAAGCTCACGGATCGCTCAGTTACAAAAGACCATTACCAACGCTATACAGGGGTTCGCTGTTGAAAGGATTCCTATCGATCCGATCGGAAGCACCTTCCAAAAAGTGGTATGGGAGCACCTTCGCTCGATTCCGGTAGGAGTGGTCAGGTCGTATTCAGAGGTTGCTCAAGCTATCGGGGCACCACAGGCGACTCGTGCGGTGGCTCGAGCGTGCGCAAGTAACTCGATAGCACTCCTCATTCCGTGTCATCGAGTAGTCCGAAGCGATGGATCTCTCGGCGGTTTTCGATGGGGTCTCGAGAGAAAGCGCGCCCTGCTGCTAGCGGAGCAAGAAGCCCACCGTGTCCCCAGAGACTCAGAGACTACCAGGGCATCAAGGTAACCGGGGACATCGGGGATACAACCTCGTCAGGTTGCCGATAACAGATCTCCTCCAGTTCTTCGCTCCACCCTTGGAGGGTATGACGTGAATGACCGGCCCATTCGAGATCCCGCACACTCACGATGTCGAACTGCCCGTACTCATGATCTTTAAATTCAGCGATTACTCGCTTGGTCTTTCCATCCCGGAGCCTACCCTCAAATCCGGTCTCGCCTTGATCTAGCGCACCTGCCACGACGTATCCGATCGCATTTAACCATGTCTTCGTCGGCACAACCTCGACAATGGCGAGCTCTATAATGAGCGTTTCATCATCGGGGCTATCAACTACCTGGTACTTATTTGGATCATCGTCCGCGAACTGGGCCTTCATCTTGTCTCTGAAGTCATTGGCAAGCTCATCGGCCCACTGCTTCTGATCTCCTGGCTCTAGGGATGTGCTCTGCCACCAATCGAGCTTGAGAAGATGCGTTGTGTCTACCGGCGCAACATAGACCTTCTTATAGGAGAGAAGGTCCGCGTCCTCCTTTATCCAGGCTGCGTTAAACGGAATCTTTTTGTCAGCCTGCAGAAGCTGAGGTTGGTCAAGAAAGCCCGCATCCGGCAGAGCTTTGGCGCGACATCCGCTCGTCATCGAGCTCACCAGGAGAGCACTCACAGCTATACCGAGGGAGAGGATACTTGGAAGGGAGCTCATAGTTATCAAAGGCCTCCTGAGAAAAGCGGAGCTCGACGCGTCCGCGGTTGCTGATTTGACTACCACACCCCGCATGCCAAGGTGAAGACCAAAGATAGCTAAGGAGCATTTGAGCCGCTCTGACAGATAGCGCCTCTCACCCCCCAGTACTATCGAACACCCCACTCTCGGAGTTTTGCGAGAGCGACGTCCTCAGGACGCTCAATCTTATCGCTCGTGGTATTGATGTGAAACATATTAGCGCCCTTGCGCAACATGCCACTGATTTTCAATCCATACTTCGCCATATTTCGGGAGAGCGTGAACTCTCCCATACGCCAATATTCGGGCTTCTTAAAAACTCTTTTCCAATCATCGAAAGTTCCTGGCAGCGGCTCCCACAGATCATGGGTATGTCTTGATGTCGCGACGAGACACTCCACAATTCCATAGTAGCGCCCGTCACGAGTGAAATAACGATCATCCTCAACGTGAAAGAAGTCACGAAGGTCGTAGTACCACCAATTCCCTATACTGGTAGCAGGATGCCACTCCGTAAAGTCGTCTATCTGTGGATGAACGAGCATGTCAGCGTCGATGCTGATATTCCAGTCGTACTCCTTGCCCAATTCGTATATCTGCTGCTTCTCGCATACCACGGGCCAATCGGGGAACTTTCGCTCGGCTATCACACGAAAATCAGCTCGGATCCTATCCGCATAGGCTTTCAGGTTCGGCAAGGTAAGATCGCACATGGCGGTTTGCCATCCAGGTGTTGCCACGACGAATACGCATTTCTTAGGGGCCATAACAAAAACGCTCTCTTTTCCTCTTTGGATTACTATGCCGCTCTCATCGAGGCTAGGACAACAGAGAGAGTCAAGTTTTTGCGCCCCTGATTATCCTCATCCCCTTGCAGCACACCTCTGGCTAACCTCAACTCCTCGTCGAAATGACTACGCCGCCACGCCTCAAAGGAGCTCCGTCCGCTATGGGAACCTGCATTATATGTAAAAACAGATACGATAAGACCTTCGACATTATTCAGGCTGGTCGCACCTATACCTTCGACTCTTTTGAATGCGCGATTCAGGCCCTCGCTCCAACCTGTCTCCACTGCGGATGTCGAATAATTGGCCATGGGGTCGAGCATGAGGAGAAATTCTTCTGCGGGGCCCACTGCGCCCATTCCGAGGGAGTTGCAGAGGCGCGCGATCGAGTCTAGCGGAGGGATTTTAAACGCTTGTTCTAAAGCGAAAGAGATCGCTCCAATAAACTCCTGGACCTGTTCTGCGGTGGGTTCAACAAGGGGAAGCTACATATCATCCTCCGTCACCCCGGTGAGGCCATATACTCTAGTCCGATGCTACAGAGGGCTCACCGGTTCGATGCACTAGTCCAAATCTGTTGGCTGTGCGACGCTCTCTCCCCAATCTCTTTAGGTTCCAACCAAGTAAAACTCTTCCTCCACGACATGTCATGCTACGGTCCCCGGACTACAACGAAACATGAGAAGTGGAGTTCGTCACGAACCGATCGTGTTGTTCTTGAAGAGAACTAAGAACTTCTCTGAGGTAGGGCCTTAGCAGGCGGCCAACATCGTTCGCATCGAAAGATGCCCGACTTTCACCATGGCACCTCCTTTTTGGCACGCCTGCAAGGGCACCGCACCCTGCGCAAAAAGGTTTGATCACGGAATCCCCCTACCACTTTCCTAGCTTTTAATTCGACTAAGTGTCCAACCCCACTCAGATGTTCCTCTTGGCTCAATGCTTGCCCACCCCTCTTGGCGCCCCAAAAACGCGCCCATTCTTCGGAGATTTGCTATGTTGTTTTTTCAAGTCTCTCTCCCGATCGTTGTCCTTCAACTAGCCACCCTTCTGGGCCTCATTGTCGGAGCAATTCAAGACGCTTCAGCGCAATCTAACGCCACGCCAGAAGGCACACCAAAAAGGGTTTTTAGGGGCCAAGAGATAGTGGTGTCATTTCCCTCGATGTCTGGAGGTTTCTCTGCTCGAGCATCCGCTAAGGTAACCAACCTCAAAGCAGGTAACGGTACAACGCTTGCCAAGTCACTCTCCGAGGGAAAACTGGGGGTATTCTCATCAACACATACCCTCGGAGCGAATGCCGCGGGACCGATCGAGATAGATGAGGCAGACATTAAAAAGATGTGTGCTGCGATTAGAGCCGCCAATCCTGGGGTCACGCTTGAATGTGAAGCGAACGCTATCGTTGAGTCGGCCGCTACTCCGAATGATCCTCAATATGCCTCCCTCTATGGGATGAAAAACATAAGTGCTCCAGCCGCATGGGATATCACCACCGGCTCAACGAGCGCAGTAGTAGCAATCATCGATACCGGTATCGACTACAACCATCCAGACCTCGTGGATAATATCGCTACGAACTCCCGTGAGATCCCGAACAACGGTGTCGACGATGACGCCAACGGTTTCATTGATGATTACTACGGGTACGATTTTACGAATAACGATTCTAACCCCATGGACGACCACTACCATGGTACCCACTGCGCCGGGACCGTCGGTGCAAAGGGAAACAATGGTAAAGGCGTGGCAGGTGTCAACTGGACCGTCAAACTTCTGCCTGTGAAGGTGCTCAACTCATATGGGTCCGGAACCCTAGCATCAGTCGCGGCGGGAATGAATTATGCGGTGAAGCGAGGCGCTAAGATCTTGAGCATGTCCTTGGGTACCAGCTCTTACAGCTCCACCCTAGAAAATGCGGTTATCAATGCGCGAAACGCAGGAGCCCTTGTCGTTGCAGCAGCGGGCAACAGCTCATCGAACAACGATATCCTTCCTCAGTACCCGGCCTCGCTACCCCAAGATAACGTGATCTCAGTAGCCGCCAGCTCTTTTACTGATGCCTTAGCGTCTTTCTCGAACTACGGAGCGACCTCCGTTGACCTTGCTGCACCAGGCGAAAACATCTTGAGCACCTACCTTGGTGGCCAGTACGCCTATGCTAGTGGAACCTCGATGGCAACCCCGCACGTCGCCGGTATGGCTGCGCTGCTACTAGCAGTGAATCCAAGCCTCTCCTACACCGCTATCAAATCGATCCTACTCAGCACGGTAGATCCGATCCCAGCCATGGCCGGCAAGCTCGTCTCTGGCGGTCGGGGCAATCTCTACAAGGCCGTACTCCAAGCTCGCTCCAGTCAAACCCCGACCCCAATAGCGACCCCTTCCGCTACGCCGACGTTAACGCCCACTACCATCGCCACCACAACTCCTACGCTCACCCCCACCTGGGCGCCAACCGAGGTACCGACGCAGACGCCAACAACACCCCCTACGGTTACTGCTACTCCCACACAAACGCCACCACCAATGGATCCTCCAGCAGAGACTGAACCAGATCCGAATACCGTGTCTATCTCGACGGAGCGCACCCGTACCCGAGTGTATGTCTTCGGTGACATCATCAGCTACGACGATACTCCGCAGTCCAATCTACTGGTGAAGATGATCTGCGGAGGGCGAGCAGTCGCGACGCGACGGACCGACACAGAAGGATACTACGAGTTCGTATTCAGACGACCTGCTCGACCGATACGTTGCTACGCCGAAGACGCTACGGGCGCTCGCTCAAGACGAATCACCGTGCGCTAGCAAGTGGCCAGGCAGAGAGGATTGAGACACATGCTCAGTCCTCTCTCTGCAGGGTCTCCCCTGAAATCAATCGCATCAAGCTATCGTGACTATGAGGAGTGACTACTCCCGTTGCTGCTCGGGACGGTTATTAAATCTCTCTCGCTCATGACGAGAGGCTTTTGAACTACGCCTCTCCTCGTAGGCTTTCAATTGACGACGGGCTGACCTACAAGCATCTCGCATCGCAACATAGACATCCTCATGAGCGTGGTTGAGCTCCGGGTCGTGCGTCACTTCGACGTCTAAGCCCGGAAGATGCAACCGGATCGAGACATGATAGAGATTTCCTTGATGATGATGGCGGTGCCGCGCCTCGATGACCATCTTACCGCTCATGATCCCAGGCGAGAGTCGCACCAGCCGTTGCAAGAGCGCCTCTCCCCTTTGACGAACGGCCTCTGAGGGTTCCATGGAGTGAAACACAACGGAAAAATGTCCTACTTCGGTCATATATCTTTTTCCCGATACGGTTTGATAAGGAATTATGACGCTACTCAGCATGATGAGACATGCGCCTCTTCATACTTCCCTCCTCAATTGTGTCGACCAACCTTTCCCCGCTCATAGCTTACATCAAGGTTAGGGCTCATTGTTCCCCCCACACAGTAGAGCAACTCGCTCGCTAGCCGGTGATTTATGAAAGAAACTCTTAAACCATACTCCCCCCTTCGCACGGTAAGAAATCCGCGAATCAGCCTCGTGTTTCTAGGTGGTATTGCCCTCGGGGCCTCCCTCATGTACCTCCTAGAGCCTCGTTCCCGATTACGACGACAAGCAATTCTGCGAGATAAGGCGATCAGCCTCGCCCATCGCTCGCGGATCATATCCGGCAAACTCTCACGGCACCTGCGAAATAGATTACAGGGTCTCATCTCTATTACAGCCGATATCGTAAGGGCCGAGGGGCTCGACTCTGACGCGAAGATTGAGGCACGCGTTCGCTCAGCCTTGGGCCGCGCTACTCAACATGCCCATGCCATTACGGTCGCGGTCGAACGGGGTCGCGTATCATTGAAGGGCCCTCTCGCTGCTCACGAAGCGGGTGTGGTTATCCGGGTAGCAGAGAGAGTTCGGGGAGTACGACGCGTGGAAAACCTCTTAACACCTCCGATGCCAGAGGGGACCTCTCCGGTCCAATAGAAACCCAGCATTCCTACTCTTTCCGGGAGCGTGCGTTATCGCTACACTTGGGCGAAAGGTCCAAGTAGTAACGCTATGTCCGAATCAATCTCGCCCGCTGCAACAAAAACCATTGAGATTTATACAGATGGCGCATGCTCTGGAAACCCGGGGCCCGGCGGTTGGGGAGCGGTTCTCCGATATCAAGGAAAAGAGAGAGAGCTCTCCGGAGGGCATCCGACCACCACAAACAATCAGATGGAGCTCCAGGCAGCGATTGAAGCATTACGAGCGCTCAAAGAACCCTGCATCGTAGATCTGTACACCGACTCACAGTATCTCAGGCAGGGCATCACCCAATGGATCCACAACTGGAAAAAGAACGGGTGGAAGACCGCTGACAAAAAGCCCGTTAAAAATCAGGAGCTCTGGGTCGCTCTCGATGAGTTGGTCAAACAACACACCATTCACTGGCACTGGCTCAAAGGACACGCCGGCCATCCTGAAAATGAGCGATGCGACGAGCTCGCTCGAAACGAGATAGACAAATTACGGTTGAGGTAATTCCTCCTGCTCAGGCAGCCTTGGGCCACGTTCCTCATATTCCACGCGTACTCCGTGTCATGAGTACAGTCACAGCGTCCCCCCCCTTTGTTTGCTACACCCACACCTGTTCACAGAGAACTATGTAGCAATGTCTCGGAGGAATATGCGCTCTCACTCTCTTTTTCTCTCAGCCGTCATTCTTTCAGCGGTATCCATCTCTGGATGCGCGACCAAATCTTCTGTAGCGAAAGCTAAAGACGAGGCGCGCGACGCACACCGTATCGCGGAACAGGCCCTCACTACCGCGCAGGAAGCGAACAATCGTTCGATCCGAACTGAGGAGATGGTGAATAGAAGCTTCCGCCACTCGATGCGCA
The DNA here is from genome assembly GCA_041178185.1 of Pseudomonadota bacterium. Taxonomy (GTDB): domain Bacteria; phylum Bdellovibrionota_C; class UBA2361; order UBA2361; family OMII01; genus OMII01. The sequence goes on along the minus strand of JBEGVS010000049.1, from coordinate 62,511 downwards.
AGTAAATGCGTGCACCGCATCTCATGCGATGCAGGGTTCTACGAATCGCATTCGCATGGGTCTGCCTCACCATGAGTTCAAGTGCGGGGGAGGAATTCGCTCTTCCACCCTCGCGCCGGGATACTGTCATTGGAGAACTTCGCTCGACGCACGTATGGCGAGGAGATTCGCTCCTCGATATCGCGAGGGCTTTTGACATCGGACACGATGAGATAATCCTTGCGAATCCAAGGCTCAATAGATGGTTGCCTAGTCTTGGCGCAGAGGTTGTAATTCCTTCTCTCTACGTACTCCCGCCCGGAGAGCGAAGAGGTCTCGTTTTAAACCTCGCAGAGCTTCGCCTCTACTATTTTCCCCCCGGCAAGCAGGTTGTGCACACGTTTCCGATTAGCATCGGTGACTATGATTGGCGCACACCCCAGGGGACCACCAAGATCGTATCCAAACAGATCGATCCTCCGTGGTATCCCCCAAAGAGCATACGCCAGGAACATGCCGAAGACGGCGAGGAGCTGCCCGCGATGATACCCGGCGGAGATCCGGATAATCCCCTGGGCGAGTTCGCGCTTAAGCTCGCTCTTCCCGGCTACCTCATTCATGGGACCGACCAGCGCAGGTCGTTCGGTATCGGCATGCGCGTCAGTCATGGCTGCATTCGCCTCTATCCAGAGGATATCAAGCATCTGTATCAAATGGTGTCGATTGGAACGCCCGTTCAAATCATCGACAAGCCGATCAAGGTGGGGCTGCGTAACGGCGAGGTCTTCCTAGAGGTCCATCACCCCCTCATGGAGAATGAAGATCCGAGAGAGTCGCTTCCAAGCCGCGAGGAGACATTCGAACTGCTGCGGCCGTACATCCGAGAGGGGCTCGAGATAGATTTGAATATGGTTGAGGAAGCGCTGCGACGGGGGGATGGGATACCGATCGCAGTCTCCTCAGACACTCGCTCGGAGGAGGCAGAGCAGTTCTGGTTGGATCCGGATTTCTAGGGGCCACGCCCACCTGCCCTGGGCTCTCGGCTCCTTACAAAGGCCGTTCTCCCACTCAGCTATGACTTGTCAATCGGGCCCCTGAGGAGTACTTTTTAGCAACTACTTGGTCTGGAGGCCCTATGAAAAAATCCATTATCATCGCGTCGATATGCTCATCTTTTTTGCTTCCCTCCACCGTTTTCGGGGAGGATATCAACGACGTTTTCAAGAAGGTCAACGAGTACGTGCAACAAAAGAACTATCCAAAGGCGATGGAAGAGCTCTCATGGGCTCAAAAGGAACTTGAGAAGCTTCATCAAGAGAGACTCTCAGAGTTACTGCCCGCCGAAGTAAACGGATTTAAGGGAGGAGAGACCCAGGTTCAACAGATGATGGGGTTCTCGAATATCGAGCGTGAATACTCAAACGGGGAGAAGACGATCCGCATCGCAATCACCGGGACCGGAGGCACAGAGGGCATGGGCGGACTCGCGGGACTGGCCAAGATGGGAATGATGATGGGAGCGACTCAATCCGGTCGCCAGCAATTCCGCATCAACGGGAGAACGGCGAATCTCGATACTACCAACGACTCTCCAGAGCTCTCTATCTTCCTTGAGAGTGGCGCTCTCATGCAACTCACCTCTTCGGGAGAGGGTGTCGACGGCGAGGCCTTAAAGAAGTTCGCTGAGGGGCTCAAGATTGCAGAGCTTGATACCTACCTCAAAGGCTCGAAGAACTAGCACAACGTACCTTCGATACTCTTAGCGCCCACCGTAGAGCACACGGTGGGCGTTTTTTTTGCTGGCGAATGCTCAGAGGCACCGTACTCGTAAAGGTAGCGCTCTACCTGAACGAGGATCCACCGCACCAAACGCTTGACGTGATGCCCGTCGCCGGTCCCGTGCATCCCCCATTCTCTATCGTTGTCTTTTCGTCCGAAGTAGCGGACGATTAAAGCAGTCACGTGCTATTTGCTGGGAGAATCTATGCGCATTTTGAGCTCTACCTTGTATACCATGGTCGCAGCGACTCTATCTCTCACCTTGTACCCTGCTCAGGCAGAGGAGCGACCCACCGGCATATCTGTCACGGGAGAGTGCCTCAGAAAAGTTACCCGGGATCGCGCGGCTATTACCATCTCCTCCTCGATCGTCGCAGCGAACGCAAAGGACTCATCGAAAAAAGCGAACGAAGCGCATGAGAAGATCAAATCGGAGGTGCGAGCGCTCAACCTCACCGGACTCTCGATCGGCACAGCACTCTACTCAGTTGATCAGGAGTGCCCCTACATTGGGAAGGTTGCGGGACGGGTGTGCGAAGGGTACCGAACCACGATCTCGACTCGATTCGAAACTCCGAACGTTGTCGATCTTGAGGAGATCATAGGTATCGCGTCTAAGCACGGGGCTGAGAATGTTTCCCGCCTTGAGGTCTTTGTTTCCCCGGAGGCTCTCAAGAAAGAGCGCGAAAGCTGCCTGGAAATAGCAACCAAAGATGCCCATCAAAGAGCGCTCAAGATAGCAGCGGGCGCAGAAATTCAACTCGGGAAGCTCCTCTCCGTCACCGAGGGAACCAATGAATCGATACACCCATGGATGGGAAGGGGCGCGGTTGCAATGAGTGCGCAGGATGCTGGCATGGAGAAGATCGGCCCAACGATCGACGCAGAACCGGTCGATCTACGGGTGTCGGTAACCGCTGTCTATGCTATTCAGTAACTACTATGAGCGCCCCCCATACTTGGACAGTAGATCACATCGGAATCGCAGTTCCCAACCTCGACATCGCGATCGCACTCTACGCATCCACCGCTGGCACCTCGGTCACATCGAGAGAAAGATTGACCGATCGAGGAGTGGAGCTCGCATTTCTCAACACGGGAGGAACGAGGCTTGAGCTCCTCATGCCCCTCAGGGACGATACTCCTATAGCGCGTTTTCTGGCGAAGCGGGGACCGGGGCTCCACCACATCTGCTATAAGGTGGATGACATCGTTAGGGAGATGGAGCGTTTGCAGCAACTCGGGGCAAAGCTAATCGATACCACCCCTCGTCCGGGGGCGTCAGGAACGCGTATCGCCTTCCTTGAGCCTCAGTCATTTTCGGGAGTACTGACAGAACTGTGTGAATATACAGGATGTTAGAGCAGTTCCAGCGGTCAAATAATTTGGCTAAAGAATCGACAACCTGGTAGTATTGGCGACGTTCTGAGGGAAATTATGAAACACACGCACTCCATCGCTCTGTTCATGGCGCTCCTTGCGGGCACCTTTCTGCCCTGCAGTACTGCCGTAGCGTCAAGCAGCTGCGAGGACCTGGTTACTGCCTGCTTCGTCTCTTCGCCGGAAGATCGAGACACGTGCATCCAAACAGCTTCAGCCGCCTCCGTCTGCGAGACCTCAACCATCCACACCTTAGTCGCGAAACGAGCTCAGTTCGCTACAATCAAACAGCTCCCCCTCGAAGGCCCAGCGTTCCTTGGCCCCCAGATCGTGGATCGTCGGTGCTTGGAGCACTTTGATACCACCTGGTCAGCAGCGCTGGTGAAGGGTTCCTTGTCACAGAAATCAGTTACATCACTCTCTGCGGCCCTGGATGAGTGCGCTCAAGCTGATGCTCCTGCCATGCCGCAGCTCTAACTACACCGGCCTCCATAGGTTTTTTACCCTCTCACACCCCACTCGCCGGGGAGAGCTCTTCATTGTCGCTAACAATTGACGTAACGGGCGGGGGAACGTAGCCTCTCACCATGACAAACTCTTCCACTCCCCTTGTCGGTCTCATTATGGGTTCCCAATCCGATTGGGAAACCCTCTCGGTAACAGCCGAGACCCTCGAAGCCCTTGGCATATCGTATGAGACCAAGATCGTGTCCGCACACCGCACCCCCGAGCTTCTCGTAACATATGCGACACAAGCAGCCTCCCGGGGACTGCAGGTGATCATCGCCGGAGCCGGTGGAGCTGCCCATCTTCCTGGCATGGCTGCCTCCATGACCCATCTCCCCGTCATCGGAGTGCCGGTCGAGTCACATATTCTCCGAGGGGTCGATTCACTCCTCTCTATTGTACAGATGCCAAAAGGGATTCCGGTCGCTACGGTAGCGATCGGCAAAGCCGGTGCCGCTAATGCAGCGATCCTTGCGGCAAGCATCCTCGGGATCAAGTATCCCGAGGTATCAAAAGCTGTACAGAGCTATCGCCTGCAACAAACCGAAGCTGTGCTTCAGACTCCCCCTCCAACTCTCAAGTAAGCTATGAAGATAGGAATTCTCGGAGCGGGACAGCTGGGAAGGATGTTAGCCCTCGCGGGCTATCCGCTCGGACACTCCTTCATCTTCTTTGATCAATCCCAAGGGGAATCAACGAGTGGCCTCGGCACAACTCACGTTGGCTCATTTTCCGATCAGCAGGCGCTCTCCGCTTTCGCCAAGGAATGTGACGTTATCACGTATGAATTTGAGAACGTTCCGTGCGAAACCGCGCACTTTCTCGCGACAAAACGGCCTGTGTATCCCCCTCCTCGCGCGCTTGAGGTTTCTCAAGACCGGATTATCGAAAAAACCTTCGTACAAAATCTTGGGATCGGCACACCACGATTTGAAGCAGCCTCTTCTGAGAGCGAGCTACTTGCAGCATGCAAGAAGGTCGGGGTGCCCTGTATCGCGAAAACACGCCGCTTTGGGTACGACGGCAAGGGACAGGCTCGCATATCAGACCTTGAGGACGTTGCATCTGTCTGGAAAGCTCTCGGTGGCACCCCACTGATCGTTGAGGGATTCGTCCAATTTTCACGAGAGCTCTCGGTTATCGCTACTCGAAACCTGCATGGGGATATCGCTGTCTACCCGCTTGCTCATAATGAACATGTCGATGGAATTCTCTATCGCACAGAGATACCAGCGCCCGAGCTCTCACAAACCCTTCGGCAAGAGGCGCAAGCAATAGCCACAAAGATACTCGAAGATCTCCAGTACGTCGGGACACTCGCTATCGAACTGTTCCAGGTTGGGGAGCACCTTCTCGTTAATGAGATGGCACCTCGAGTTCACAATTCCGGGCACGCGACTATCGATGGGATGATAACGAGTCAATTCGAGAATCACATCCGAGCGATTACAGGCATGCACCTCGGATCCGCTGAAGCCCGGGCACGCTCGGTGATGTACAACCTCGTTGGGACACTGCCAGACCTGCAAGAGGCATCCGGGATATCGGACGCCAAGATTCACCTGTACGGAAAATCGCCCCGTGCCGGAAGAAAGCTGGGGCACATTACCCTGCTGAATCCCTCTGAATCGACGGAGAATGCGCTCAGGTCGCTCGTACCCAAAAAAACGGACCCAGGAAATCTGCTTTAGGTCGAACGACTACGGCGATACCCCGTTTCAACGACTGTCATCGCTCCTCGAGAGCTATTCCCATTTCGTATTTGTCCTCTAAGAGGCAAGGTTGTACGTTACTTCTATGGTGCGCACATTCACGAGCTTGACCCGTCTGTCACTTCTTGTAGGAGCTCTCTGTGTGGGTGGTGCCTCACCAATCCTTGCGGCACCGATCACCCAAAAACTCGTGCGCCCCTCGTCCAGCATACGATTCGGCGTTGACTCCCCCTCCCCTGCCTTGCAAATGAACGGTCATCTCAAAACTTTCTCTGGCACGATCACCCTCAGTGCCGACGGTTCGGCGATCTCCCGTATGGCCATGACGGTTCAACTTGACTCAGCGCAACTGCCACCCGATCAGATGCTCCAAGGCATACTCCTTCACTCGGTGATTGCTCGAATTAACCAGCGAGTGGCCACATTTCAAAGTACGTCGATAGAGTCGCTCGAAGGAAACGAATATAGAGCACGCGGTAGTTACTCGTGGATGAATAAGAACCGAACCGCGGTGCTGCCCTTTCGCCTCGTCCGTGCTTCACCCGCTCAATCAGAGCTCCGTATCTTGATGCAGGGCGCACTTACCGATGCGACTACTCCAAAAGAGCTCTCAGCAGCAGCTCCAGCCGCCTCCCAATCATCAGGCTGGGCACGGGCGACTCTTATCTTCGCGACTCCGAAACTCAGTTAACGTCCGATCAGCAAAGCGCCAGCTGCAAGCAACCCGCACCCGATCAAGCGGCTCATAGAGACCTGGATAGTCGGCATACCCAGCAATCCGAAGTGATCAAAGATCAGACTACTCAAAGCCTGTCCACAGACGAGAAGGGCAATGGTGTGCGCAGAACCGATACGGGGGATGAGAAAAGCTGTTCCCATCACGAGCAGGACTCCCGCCACACCCGCGAAGAGACCCCAGCGGGGAACCTCAGAGATCCCCTGCAGAGAGGTAAGGTGGCCCGTCACGACCATAACCGCGAAAAGAAAGATGGCTCCAACGATGAAGTTAATTAACGTGGCAGGCATGGTCCCACCCAGCGCCATCATGACGCGAGAGTTCATTCCACCCTGGATAACAACCAGCGCGCCAACTCCAAGTCCCACAAGGATGTTCACATACGCGCCCATTCACAGCTCCCTAACAACAAAGAAACGTTCGCCATCGCCACGCATTCCTGATGAGACACTCAACGAGGGACGCGCCCGCCTATCCGCCGAAAACTCTAAACTACCCCGTTTACTACACAATATCTACGTCATTTTCCAAGGGCACCCCATTAATGGCATACTCCCAGGGCTGCCCTCGTACGGGCATCGATGCGGGCACCCCTATGGGTATAGACGTTACAAAAACTGAGATACAAAAGGCAGCCACCCTCCTCGCCGAAGGGAAGCTCGTTGCGTTCCCCACAGAGACCGTATACGGACTCGGCGCAGATGCCCGCAATGAAGCTGCAATAGCTAGGATCTATGAGGTCAAGGGTCGGCCATCAAATAATCCCCTCATCGTTCATGTCGCCGCACTCGAGGACCTCTTTCGGTATGCTGATGTTAACTCCGCGTGGAATCCATCGGTCGTCAAAGAGTGGATTTCGAAACTTGCCCAGCTCTGGCCCGGGCCACTCTCTGTGATCCTTCCCAAAGGCAAAGAGATAGCGGGAAATGTCTGCGCTGGAGGGCCATCGGTGGCTATGCGCATCCCCCGCCATCCGGTCGCACTGGAGCTTCTTCGATCGTTCAAGGGACCGGTCGCGGCACCGAGTGCAAATCCCTCCATGTATGTGAGTCCAACCACCGCTCAGCATGTACACGATAGCTTAGGCGATAAGGTTGATTTCATCCTCGATGGGGGGCCGTGTGAGGTCGGTCTCGAATCTACGGTGCTCTCGCTCCTGACCCCAACACCACGCGTTCTCCGTCCCGGTGCTATCACCATCGATACGATTCGACACCTGCTCGGATGTCCTGTCGACGGTCCACTGCCATCGGAAAAGACGCGACCTGAAGCTCTCCTCTCTCCTGGACTTCTCGCGAAACACTACGCGCCCCGAACGAAGGTCCGATTGCGCACCGCTCTTCAGGAAGGAGAGAAACTCCCGCCGCGAATCGGCGCGCTCATCTTTTCAGATTGGAAGCCGAACTTTCCCACAACCGAAACGAGGGTGCTCAGTAAGTGTGGCGATCTTGAGGAGATTGCAGCGCGATTGTTTGGCGCCCTGCGCGAGCTCGACCAAGCTCACCTAGACCTGATCGTTGTCGATACCTGTGAGCCGATAGGCCTGGGCGAGGCGATCATGGATAGACTCATTCGAGCGAGTCATCAGTAGCGACGGCGACCAGATTGCCAAGAATTAAGATCTACGAGGCATCGCTGAGTTACTGCGATAGCGCATACATACCGCCCTTTAGTTTCAGTTTATACCCGTTACTCTTTGGGCTCGATGACTATGTACGGCCCGAGAACAGGGAGGGCTCGTCTCCTCACGAGCAGGAAGCGGCTCCGTAGATTCATGCGAGTTCCGGCCTGCCCTCCGGGTATGTTGCCACATGGTGTGATGGCGTCGTGCCGGATGTTACCATCGTCGGGCAGGCCGGAAGCCTCAACCAAAATTCGAGCGAGCTCCGGCCCGTCGGGAGACGGACCATCCCGCTGTGACCTTTGTGCAGGGACCACTCTCTGCCGCGCGATGAGCGTAACTCACTCGCTACAACTTCCGGGCGAGAGCACGACCAGTAATATCATTGTCGAAGCCGTCATCTTGGTTGAATTGCAAGCCAAAATGAGCAAAGAAACCAACGCAGACGCGGCCGCACGCATCATCTGTATCTTCGCAACGAAGATAGTGATCTGGTAGCAGTTTTTCCTTCTTCACAAGGTAATACATGAGGGCAAGGGTCATAACCTCAAGCGCTTTTGCCTCACGGTACTCAGGATAGAGCTTATGAACCTCATCCTGCTCCACTCTATTCTTATCTCGAAAGTGCCTCTCAGGGGCAACCGCATTCGGTTCCGGATCGCTCTTTGGTATTAGCACCCATTCACTTGCAGTTTGGGGAGCTGTAGCCCAAACCGCACTCTTCCACGAAAGCCAGTCGTCATCTAGTAACCTGTCCTCTGGCTGCTCCCACCTAGCACTCAGCTCATCAAGCTTAAAGGCTGTATAAGCCTCCCCGTTCACAGTCTCAGGAACAAGCATCAAGACATGCGTATCCTTAATCTTCTCTCCAGGATGAAACGGGCACTCAGACTCAAGTAGCTCTTTTGTTATCGTCATCGGAATCCGAGGCTCTGCTCCTACCTCTACCCCTTGAGAGCTCCACGCTTCAGAGCCTAAGAAGTTCATCCCCAATAGCTCTCGGACCTCGGGACGGTCAATTCGCTTGCAGAAATCTTGGGGTGAAAGATTCCGTAGGTCTGATGCCTCTGACGTCCACCGCGTCGTCTCAGGATCGTCTCGAATCTCTAAAACCTTGGACGGGTCATCACTCACGCGGTCAGCTGCGGCGAGGATCTCGGCTACCTTTTCTAGCACGAATTGTTTGTACGCGTTCAAACGCTCTTCGGGGGGAAGGCTTCGGTCCTCCCAGGGTTTAAGGTGAGAGGGGTGAGAGAGATCGGCAGGAGATCGTTCGGTGGCGGTTGTGTCGTTTGCCGCTTTGGTATCTTTTTGATTTGGTCCCCTTGCCATCCTGTCTGCGTAGCTCCCCGATAGGATGATCGGCTGTTTTGGCACAGATGTTTAGCCTTTTATCTGCGAGTGGGTACAGGGAGTTGAGGGGGCAGTGCATCGGCGTCGTGGTGGGGAGGGCGGTTATTCCTGACCGCCCTGTTACGTGAGGCAAAGATATCTTGCGATGCGAAATATTGTGGCGGCCATTCCTGGCCGCCCTCCCCCCTGCTGCGACCCGTGATTTGGGAGGACGGTCGCTGAAAGGTTTGTACCTTAGATCTAGCTCCACCACCGCCCCCTCTCACCGGCTGATTATTAGAGCATTCAGATTTAACTACTTATCATTTGACTATCTTCTCACTCCGGCTCACAGTGACCGCCTAGCGTGAGATTTGTATGAAAGCGCCTCTGGTACCATCATCACTTCAGCTTTCAGTGTCCAAGGAGACGACACGACGGATGCCCCCTATCTTAGCGGGTCTCAGCCGTCGTGGCCCACTATCCGCCTAATCACGGGATACGTGTATCTAACGTCCCCTACTTTTTCCCCTACATTACACAGATAGCAAGGCTTTGCGTTTGCGTTCATACGCTCGCAGGTCTGTGCTCGTATTTTCGTCACGTTTTGCCGCGAGGCTCATATGTCACTCATATCTCTTTCCAACGTATCCTACTCCCTGGGAGCGCGAACTCTATTCTCTGGTCTCTCGTTTGCTATCGAGCCCGGGGAACGGGTGGCCCTAGTCGGACTTAACGGAGCAGGAAAATCAACCCTTCTCCAGCTTATGGCAGGGAACCTAGAGGCCGATTCGGGCGTGATCGCTCGCAGAGCTGGAGCTGTCATTGAGTACGTTCCTCAGTCCCTTCCGGACTATCTGCGCACCGTGACGCTCTTCGATGCTGTGGCTCAAAAGTTGCCCGAGAACTATCGATTTTCGGGCTTTGAGCACCTCATCGAGCACCAACTGTGCGCAGCAGGCTTTGAAACAGATCGTCACCGACAAGCTCTCGGCACTTTGAGTGGGGGCGAGGTAAATCGCGTAATGTTAGCGCGTGCCCTCGTCCACGAACCTGACCTCGTGGTACTCGACGAGCCGACCAACCACATGGATATCGAGCAGGTGGCCTCTTTCGAGCTGTTTCTACGAGAGGAGCTTACCGCTGCAGTGGTGATCGTTTCGCACGATCGCGCACTCCTTGACGGAGTCACATCGAAGACCCTCTTCTTGCGAGATCAAAAAATCTGCGCATTTAATCTTCCCTTCTCTAAAGCACGAGAGGCGCTCTCTGCGGCAGATGCAGCGGCGATTGCACGTAGAGAAGATGAGGAAAAAGAACTTGCAAGACTCCGCAATTCAGCTCGCCGACTAGCGGAGTGGGGCAAGATATATAGCAACGAAAAATTTTCATACCGAGCCAAATCGATGGAAAAACGCGTTGCGAAACTCGAGGGGCAACTATCGTGTGTTCCTCAAGCGCGTCGAGCAGAGGTCTCGCTCAACACGAGTGAATCCAGCTCTTCCTTTTTGCTGGATATCAATCAGCTGACGCTCTCGACCCCTGAGGGTCGATCGCTCAGCGCAATTGAGAGACTTTTCCTCCGGAAGGGCGAGCGTCTAGCTATCGTAGGGCGCAACGGTTGTGGAAAATCTACGCTCCTACGGGCGATCGTTTCGCAATGGATGCAGGGAACTCGCTCACGTACAATTTCTTTCAATCCTGCGACGCGCTTGGGCTACTACGACCAGGAACTGGCCCATTTCACAAAGAACGAAAGAATAGCAGAGTCGGTTTTATCTCGATGCTCGGTCACTCAACAGCGGGTAGTTAGTGAGTTGATTACCGCAGGGTTTCCGTTCGAGCGGCACTCACAGCTCGTTCACACCCTGAGCGGTGGAGAGCGAGCCCGTCTCTCATTTCTCATCCTTAAGCTGCTACAACCTCACCTGTTGGTGTTGGATGAGCCCACTAATCATCTCGACGTTGAAGGGATCGAGCAGCTTGAGGATACGCTTCTCGCACAGGGCAGCACTGTACTTTTCGTCTCGCACGACAGAATGTTCCTAGAACGCGTGGCTACCCGAGTGATAGAGCTCCCCCACCTGATAGGATGATTGACGAGGAGAAAAAAACTCTATCGGTCGCGGCACACTGAACAGTTCAGCACGCCGCCTTCGGCAGCACTACGACATCCGAGGGACGAATCGCCGCAGTCAGAAGGAGTTCTGGCACAAAAACTAGGATCACTTAGCGATTGAGGATGTCCTGCATCTTCTCTTGCAAGGACTCTACGGTGAAGGGCTTGGCGATATAGTTTGAAACACCCGCTTTCGCCGCCGCAATAATGTTTTCCTTCTTCGTCTCAGCAGTAACCATAAGGAACGGCATCCTTCGAAGTCTGTTATCAGCACGGATAGCTCTGAGGAGATCGATTCCCATCATGTTAGGCATATGCCAATCGCAAATGATGAATTCAACTTCCTCTACTTGGAGCTTCTCTAGGGCATCCACGCCATCTGAGGCCTCGATAACATTTTCAAATCCGAGGTCCAGGAGCGTGCGCTTGATCAACTTCCGCTGTGTCGGAAAGTCATCAACGACTAAAATCTTCATCCCTTTTTTTGAGTCGTAATTGGTGGTCATTCCCAGTCCCCAACGGCGTCAGCATTCACGGAAATACCGCGAACACACTCCCATTATTCTACCGGAAGGGTCGGCAGAAACCTGGAAAAACTTTAACCGATAAGAAGCTTTATGAGTTATTTCAATGGGCTACGATCGACCATGGGCGTAAACTCGCGGCGGTCGTTCTCGACAGTTAGGGCGTTATCCCCCCAGTCGTGACCAACGAGCGCTGAATTGTAGGGCACCCTGCCCTCATCCTGCGGATTGTACGTTTCACTCGTAATGTAGAAGAGGTGCGCCTGCCGCGAGAGAACCTTGCAACCATGGAGTACACCCGGCGGTATCTTCACACACACCTCTCGGGCTTCCGGATGCTCACTAGAATCACCCATCTCAAAGATCATTTTCTTTTGGTACGTCGGGCTCTCGGGCCGATTGTCGTAGAGCACCGTCTGAATTTTTCCGATCGGACAGTACCACCAGTCCGTCTGAATGTGATGATAGTGCCAAGCCTTCACAACGTCCTGTGCCATCTTGCTGTGGCTCCATTGTCCGAAGCGGCCCCCTTCAAAGAAGGGATCCGTTGCTCGGATGACCTCACGGAAGAACCCTCGCGGGTCATGGTGGGTCTTGAGATCTTTGATGATGACGCCCTCAATCAACACATTCGACGAATCGTGCTTCATCGGCATTTCTCCACTCCATACTTCCGCTGCCAATCCCATGAAAAACTCCTCACACCCGAGACAAGATTATGTACCCTAACTCTGCGCCTTCGCCTTCACCCTATCAAGAAGGTCATTAACGGTCACGACGCTCGTAACTGTGGTCAACGAACGGTGTCCTGCTGGGAGCACTCCGTGCTCGTACTCAGTAGAGCCGTCATCATTAAGATACATCGGCATGACGGGAAAGGCTTCACGAGCGCACGCCACCACCCCGAAGAGAACGGGTTCCGCGTCCTTCAAGGTCCCAACTGACTCTAACGGAATCTTGCGCGCCTTCGTTCGAATCGCCATCAATTCGGTCAGCCCCAATCGATACAATTTACCCAAGCCCAGCGCCTCATAAACCTCTTTGAGGGACAAGGATGTGCCGATCGTGAGTCGCTCGAGACCGATATTAATAGCCCCCTTGATACGCTCGGCCAAATCAAGGACGTTGTCCTGGTTAGAGAAATCGACACCCCACCGAACGACAGCAGCATTCATGAGATAGGTGAACTCCATCTCAAGTTCATCACGATCAGAGACATCCCGAACAAGATCAGCGAAGAGCTTGGTTACGCGCGCCTCATAGATAAGAGGCTCGATACTTCTAATATCATCAACGCACCTGCGATGTTTCTTGGCATCCACCTCCGCCTTGGCTTCAGCTACAGAGTATGGGGCGTGAACGGCCGCGGCCACCTCCGCTTCAGGAACTCCCTCAGCAGCAAGTCGCTTTTGTCTCTCTTGGTATGACTCCTCCTCAAGCATCGAAGGGGTCGCCACTCCTTTAATGGAGATGAGCTGATAGAAGAGCTCCGCGCTCGACTCAAATAGTAGCGCCAAAAGACGCGCCAGAAGGAAGTGCTTGTCTGCGTCCTCTGTTTTAATTCCGAGCCACGTATATCCCTTGTCGGGGGTGTGAAATCCAGCCGCTGGGGGTTGCTCGGTAGGCTCCTCGAAGACCTTAATCTCAACATACCGATCTATCAGTATGGCGATCAGCTTAAGGTCAACGATCTTGAGGAATTTCTGGAGCAGCTCGAGGGACTCGGTCTCATCAGTAACAGCGAGCCATTCCCACAGTGCCTCCTCATGTAATGTGTCGCCCGTCCACAGATCGAAATCCGTTAAAAGGCGACACTGTTCCATCGAAGCCATCATGATGACGTCCGAGGCAGCTTGGAGTCCGGTGCTCTTCACCACCATGTAGAGCGTCTGAGCGGGTAGTTGCCTCACTACCTGCTCAGGAGCATCTGCATCGAAGATTGCTTTGTAGAGATCCCTGCAGGTATGCCCACGAAATTGGGATACCGCTGATGAATCGGAAGAATTCATTTGGCAGGTGCGAACGTAATGTGGATCTGTCGACCCTGCGTCGGAGAGCGCTCATCCACTGTAGCCACGTCCGCGAGGCGTTCAACGATCTGATCGAACTTCTCCTTGCCAAGATCCGTGTACATCGCTTCTCGGCCCTTAAAGCGCATCACGAACTTAACTTTATCTCCCTCGGCTAAGAACTCTCGTGCGTGCTTGAGCTTGACCTCAAGATCGCCAGAGTCAGTGCGATAACGGAGGCGCAGCTCCTTGATCGTATTCTCAGTGCGATTCTTTTTCGCTTCAGCTTCTTTCTTCTGTTCCTTGTACTTAAACTTTCCGTAATCAAGGATCTTACAAACCGGGGGCTTTGCCTGCGGAGCGACCTCAACGAGATCGAGCTCTAACTCCTGCGCTCGAAGCAGCGCGTCTCGAATTTGCAACACACCGAGCTGTTCGCCATCTGGCGCGATTACTCTAACTTCTTTAGCTGTAATGAATTCGTTGATGCGATGCGCATCTGGGGGTGCGACCGGGCGGTTAAATCGTCCGCCCCGGAAACCGGGCTTGAAAGGCTTCAAAAAAGATCCTCCATAAATGGGTTGGGTACTATACGGCACACAACGGCGCCGTTTGTTACGTTAACCACTGCATCGGCACGAATCAATAGGTACCTAAAATAGGGGCTATTTCTTCTTTCCGTCCTTAGGGGGCTGTTTGGCCCCCTTGGCATCACCGGGCTTCTCCGGCTCTGGAGAGGCAGAGGGCTTCGCAGCCACGATCTCTCGACATTTTGGCTCACTTACCTCGACCCCGAGACACGTTCCCTCTTGCTGGCGGCACTCTTCGGCGAGGGCCCTTTCCAACTCGGACCGAGCCGAGAAACTCAAGGAATTCAGCACCGTAGCTCGCGCACTCATCTTTAAGGCGACGCAGGTACCAAAGGCCTCGTGCTCCCTCTTGCAGGCCTCGGAGGCTCTGATTCGCTGCCGATCCGTCTCCATCTGGAGGGCGGCTCGAGCGCCCACCTCATCAGCTCCCGACCGCTCTAGCCCCAAAAGCCGGACGATGGTTGGTTCCGGGGTAGGTGTCGGGGGGACCTGGGTCGGTGCTTGACCCGGGCTATGGGTCGTCGCCCCCCCTACCGGGCCCCCTCCGACCGGGCCCCCTCCTACCGGGCCCCCTCCGACCAGGCCTTGGTGCCCCGTCGCGACTGAGGGCCTTTTAACCCAGGTATAAGAGATATCCGCGGAACACCTGAATTCAGCAACTCCGTCGAGCGCACTCAACACGAGGGAGAGGAGCCCAAGCGGCAAATAAAAAGATAAAATTCTCGCTCTCATGTCATGAATATCGAAATAGGGACTTCGTCGTACAGTTCGTAACGATTGGTTTGGTTTAGGTATAACGGTCCTCACACCCCGTGTGCAAGGTTAAACTGTAAACGCCCGAACTCATCCATCCCATCTGCGAGGACACATGGAACAGAGCGAAGGAAGTGTTTTTCCAAGAGTTGATAGAGAATTCGATGACATGATCGGCCAGCCCAACATGACGGGTAGCCCTGAGCGCCGACTCCTTCTTGCAATACTAGAGCGAGCGATTCTCGATTTCGTGGGAAATGACGCGCGCGAACTAGAGCAAGCGGAGCAGTGGCTGTTCGCCTCCGAGCGCGGGAATAAAAATGAGCACTTTTCGTTTGAGTGGGTGTGCGAACAGCTCGACCTTGACCCGAAACGGATCGCTGCAAAGATTAAATCCATGCCTCGACGCGGCAATAGGAAGGTCGCCCCGTGGTATTTCACCAAACACCAATCGGCGGCGGCCTAGTGATTAATGGTAGTAGCGGGCAGCGATGCGCGCCGGATGGAGCGGAAGAGCTGGTCCCTGCCCCTCGCCTCGTTGCCACAGATCACGCATGAGCAACCGTGTCGCGAAACCACCAACGTTCGTTCGGTCGTATCCGCGACGTCGCGCTATCTCTCCTGACACAACGGTGGCGAAGCTAAAGCGACGAAGCACCCTCATTCGGGGAATGAAATAGAGGGCCGCTCCCAAACCTGAAAAGAAGGTCACGAGAATCAACGCTGTAAGGCTCGCAAGGGTCGCTCCATGTAAAACCTCGACAGCGGAAGTTGCAAACGCCGCGAGTCCTATCACGATTAACGCAAGAGCTCTCTTTGCTGGCTTAACTTTTCTGATGAAGAGACTCTCATCACTGACCCCCACGTCGAGGAGGTCATCGAGATACGACTCGAGCACCTCTACAGGTACAAACGCAACAGCATGACCGAACTCACGACTAAAGCGCGGGCCCGGTATGAGGGCACCGCAGATCCGTTGCTCATAGTCGAGAAGAGAGCGTCCCACCTGCTGATACTGTTCCAACAGGCGGTTGCACCCACCAAACGGATTTAAGAGATTAGCGTCGCGAAGAGAAGCTGTCTTCATATACATCGGATGAGAGCACATGGGAGCTCTCCTCACAATTAGCCTCGACAGCGTGCACTTGTTTCGGGCTACCGCGAACGTTTGCTGCGCACCCGAACGGGCACGGGCTTGAGCCCGAAGAGGGCGGCTACGAGAGCTTCAAATATGTTAAAAAACTTTGGCATCGTCTCTCTCTATGAAGGTAGGTACCTATCCTTATCAATAAGATGATCGACACTTTCTTTATATTCTAAACAAATAAGGGTCTTTTTGTACTTTTTTTGTCGCAACCCCGCTAACTAGCTGGACTTTGGTAGGAGATCTTCCGATGGGGTCGGCCTACATTCAGTGCGATCCCTCCCCCTCCCCCCTCAAGGGGGAGAGAGGTTGAGAGGGGACCCCCGGCCGGGTCATCGCCATGAGGTCGAACACCCGGACTATCTCCTCATCTGAGAGGATATCCATCTCGCTCGCCACTTCACGGAGCCCCCGGTCTTCGCGGAGAGCTCGAGCGACGATCTGGGCGGCTGCGTCATGGCCAACTACTGGGGCAACAGCGGTTACTGCTGCAAGACTACGTTCGGCGTACGCGCGACACCGTTCAGGATGCGCCACGATCCCCTCTACACAGAGACGATCAAACGCGGCAATCGCATTAGAGAGAAGGTCAACAGACTGAAGGATATTGTAGGCGAGCACCGGCATCATCGTATTCAACTGAAAATTACCATGCTGCGCGCAGACAACCACCGTCGCGTCATTTCCAATTACCTGCGCGCACGCCATCATCACTGCCTCGCAGATAACGGGATTCACCTTCGCTGGCATACTGCTCGAGCCGGGCTGAAGGGTTGGCAACGAGATCTCGTCCAGTCCACATCGAGGACCTGATGCGAGCCATCGGATGTCATTCGCTATCTTCATAAGGGCCACAGCCATACAGCGAAGCTGCCCACTTACCTCGACCACGACATCCTGCGTGGATTGCGCCGCAAAATGGTTTTCAGCTTCTCGGTAGGACGAGCCCGTTACTTGATTGATGTGCGATATGGCCCTGCGAGCGAACTCAGGATGCGCGTTGACCCCAGTCCCGACGGTTGTTCCACCGAGGGCGAGCTCTAAGAGCCCTTCCCCTGAGCGGCTCAATCGAACGATCGCTTGCTTCATCTGTGAGGCGTATCCACTAAATTCCTGACCAAGCGTTATAGGGGTCGCATCCTGCAGATGTGTTCTCCCCGCCGTAAGAATCTCCGAGAACTCACGTTGCTTAGACTCCAGGGCCGTCTGAAGCCGCCCCACAATCGGTATGAGCCGTTTCGAAAGCGATTCATAGACGGAGATGTGAATCGTTGTAGGAAAGACATCGTTCGACGATTGGCACATGTTCACGTGATCATTCGGGTGGATAAACGCCCTGGAGCCACGCTCCCGACCGAGTATCTCCAGAGCTCGATTCGCGATCACCTCATTGGCGTTCATGTTCGTCGAGGTTCCTGAGCCTGTCTGAAAAAGATCAACCACAAATTGTCGATAGAGGAGCCCGCTGACTACCTCCCGTGCAGCCAAGATAATCGCGTCCCCCCTCTCTCGGTCCAGCAAGCCAAGAGAAGTATTGGCTTGAGCTGCGGCCGCCTTAACCATTCCGAGACACGCAATGAAGTTTTGGGAGAGCCGAAGGCTGGAGATTGAGAAGTTCTCTACAGCACGTTGCGTAGAGGCGCCCCACAGCGCCTCCTGCGGCACCTGCTTCTCCCCCATAGAATCCCGCTCTAAGCGCATGTTCATAAGCCCTCCCATCCATACTATCGTCAACTGGTTCCGCACCGCTCCGGCGGGCGCCGTGCCCCAAATTAGGGAAGCCACCCTCTGAGAGGGCGCAGCAGGCACATCTCGCGAGCGCCTCCCGCGCGGGCAACCCTACCCCAACCCAAAAACACCTGAATGAACTGGCCTTTCGTAGAGAGACACCGGTGCTAGGGTCGTTAGCAATATAAAAGTCCGACCTCTCAACCTGACGCGGATACCAAGATCGCTAACATTGCCCTGATGCGAAAAGATGACTATGATCCAGCTCGATTAACGGTTATCGAGACCTAGCTTTATGTATAAAAAAGTCCTCCTCTCTACCATCGCGCTCCTCTCGTATGCATCCGCTGCTAACGCGGAGGTAAAGATAGCTACCGTTGATGTTTCCCGGATCGTGAACGAAAACCCTGAGGCTCTCGCGAAAAAGAAAGACCTTGATTCATTCTCCGAGGAGACAAAGAAGAAGCTCGAGGCTAAGGGCAAAGAGTTGCAAGCTCTCAAGAAGAAATTAGAGGACTCAAAGGTTTCTCCGGATTCAAAAGAGGCCGAGAACTTCCGCAATCAGGTGCGTGATTTCGAACGTATGCGTGGTGACGCCAAGGCAGACCTTGAGAAGCGATACATGAAGGTCAACAAGGAGCTCACCGAGAAGGTGTACGCTCAAATCGAGAAATACGCCAAGGCCAACAACTACGACCTGATCATCGACAAGAGCGACAAGTATCGCGGACCTATCCTCTATGGCGATGCCTCCGCGGACGTTACTGATAACGTCTTGAAGATGGTTAAGTAGGCTAATCCTTAATTTTCAGAACTACCGGGGAGGTTGCTTTTTGACCTTTGCGGCCCTCTACGTTCTCCTCGTAGCTGGCGTGGTTATGTTGAAAAAACCCAACGAGCGCCACGTATTTTCCCCTCTAGGCCCCTAGAAAGCTGGATCCTTTTGAAGGACGAGCGACGATTGTGCTCCAATTAATTAAGGGACGGGTATGTCCCTCCGATGGTTGAAGCATGAGATGGTTAGCTCTTGGCGTCCTGACGTGCTTGGTGTGTGTGGCCTCCGTGGCTCACGCGTCGACCGGAAGTCAGCGACCCTCAACTGAACGTACTGCAGTAGGTCCCTCGACGAAGGGTGGAACGGCTCGTCTTGCCCCAGGGAAGCCTTCAAAGTCGAGCTCGTACAACCTCCATTCAAAGCCCTTACTCGACCAGCCACTCAACCTCCAAAAACCAAGCTCACCAACCGTTGAAACTATAAAATCGCTGGCAACTGGAGATTCCGTGGTTAACCCATGGTTTCCCGGCCGGGGGGCCATCGGAGTGAATGTAAAGGTTTCGTGGTAAAACTCTGAAATAATCACCCCTCGCTAGTACTGGACACTTAGCGCAACCTCAACGACACTGGGTGACGCTATGTCGCTACCAGCCGTTGATATCCTCTCCACCACCCTCAAGAACACCTTCGGCTACTCCTCGTTCCGCCCGTTACAGCGCGAGATCATGGAAGAAACCCTAGCCGGAAGAGATGTGCTCGCGCTCCTTCCAACCGGAGGTGGTAAGTCGCTCTGCTATCAACTCCCGGCTATCGTTCGAACAGGCTTAACGATCGTCATCTCTCCACTCATCGCCCTCATGAAGGACCAAGTCGATAGCCTTCTCCAAAATGGTGTGAAAGCGGCCTACCTTAACTCCTCGCTCACTGAGGACGAATCAAAAGACACGTGGCGCCAGCTCTACCGTGGAGAGATCAAGGTTCTCTACCTCTCACCTGAACGACTCCTGGTCGAGGGGATGCTCGACACCTTAGAGCAGATCAAACTTGAATTCGTCGCCGTCGATGAGGCTCATTGCATATCCTCGTGGGGGCACGACTTCAGACCCGAGTACCGAGCGCTCAAAGCGGTACGAGCACGATTTCCGAACGTGCCGATGCTAGCACTCACGGCCTCAGCGACCGAGCGAGTCCGCCACGACATCGTTGAGATGTTGGAGCTCAAAAACCCACGAAACTTCGTGGCGAGCTTCAATCGACCAAACCTCTCCTATCGTATCGTTCCCCGTCTCTCTCCAGTTAAGCAGATCCTAGAGATCCTTGAGGGCTTTCGCGATGAGTCTGGCATCATTTACTGCCTCAGTCGCGCGCGCACCGAATCCGTGGCTGCAGACCTCGTAAAGAAAGGGATTAACGCCGAGGCGTATCATGCAGGGCTCACCGCTGAGGAACGAACCAAGCGCCAGGAGCGTTTCGTCAAGGATGAAACGCAGGTCATGGTTGCTACCATAGCATTCGGCATGGGAATTGATAAACCAGATGTCCGCTTCGTGATACATCACGATTTACCGAAAAACATCGAGAGCTACTACCAAGAGACGGGAAGAGCGGGGCGCGATGGATTGCCAAGCGAGTGCGTTATGCTCTACAGCTCCTCAGACGCGGCGAAATTGCGTGTGTTCATCGATCAACTTACAGATCCAACTGAGAGAGAGATCTCAAGTCGCCAACTCTCCCGTCTGTTACAGTTCGCCGAAGGCTCCGAGTGTCGGCGGGTGTCGCTCCTCAGCTATTTCGGGGAGGTATACAAAGATTCTGATGGCGAGCCCGCTCTCGTATGCGGGGCGTGTGACAATTGCCTTACCCCACGACAGGAGGTTGATGCCACTGAGGTCGCTCAGAAACTGATCTCCTGCGTTCTTCGCATCAAGAAGCATAGCGGCTTCTCGGTTGGTCTCAACCACATCGTCGATGTGTTACTGGGCGCTCAGGTTGAAAAGATAAAAAAGTGGGGGCACGATTCCCTCTCTACCTACGGAGCAGGAAAGGGAAAAACGAAGGCGGAGTGGCTCTACTATGGCCGTGAGCTGGTAACCGCTGGGCTCCTCACTATTAACACCGACCGCTTTAACGTGGTCGACGTCACGACAGAGGGGCTCACAGCGCTCAAGGAAAAGCGAGCGATTCGTCTCCGTGCGCCCCTAGTAAGCTCAGGACTCTCAGCAGACAAGAGAAAGGAGCAACGTCGACACTTGGGCGCGGTGGATTTCGACGAGGCTATCTTCAACAGGCTGCGCGTCTGGCGTGCCGGCATCGCACGAGAGAAGGGAATACCCGCGTACATGGTATTTAGCGACGCAACCCTTCAGGCCGTCGCCGCTAAGAGGCCTAAAAAGTATACCGATCTGCGGGGCGTCAGTGGAATCGGAGAGAAAAAATTGGAGCTCTATGGTGAAGAGCTAATCGCGCTCCTGGAGTCATAACTCTGACTCCAGGACGCGCACCGCAGGTCACTATCTAAAATTGCTCCGATCTTCCGCGCAGTATTCCTTGTGGACTTCGCCCAAAGACGAGAAACGTTGAAGCTCGCCCAGCCACGGTTCCACCCACAAACGCGCTCGTAGTGAATGCGGAATTCAATACATCGGCGGCTTCAGACCGTAAGGTCAGAGAGATAGCTCGAATAGAGAGGGTTCGACGGGCAGGGTCGATCGGAAGCGACAAGGTGGGCAATACGACATCAAAAACAGGTTGCCGCGAGATAACGGAATTATTAACCACCACCTCTGCCGTAATGACGGGAGCGACTCCAGTGGTCTCGAGATTGAAATTCATGAACCGAACGAATATCGGACTTCTTCCGAATCGAATTCCCCCCGAATGTTCAACCTCGCCTCGAGCATCAGCTCTATCAAGCACCCCTTCTATCACGGGAGAAACGATCGCACCGTTGCGAGTAATCGACTCCTCAACTTTAGAAACCGAGATATTTAGGGACGAAAGGGTCGTGGTAAACGGTTGGGTTAATCGAATCGTTGTTGCTCCACCTCCTATCGAGGCGGTGGGTGCTGCAACTGCGGTTGATGCGCTGTACAAACCGATAACACTTGTCACGAGCGCTGAAACGATAAAAGATCTCATACATACTCTCCATGCAAAATGACGGCACCTTAGGCAGCTCATTCGATGGGGGCTATGGTTTTGCCCATACATTACTCAAGCATGGCCCCTTTAAAAAATGACTGTTCAACAAAAACACAGCGACGTGCAGTAAGCCCCTCCCGTGGATACGCTCGAGGTCTTTCACCCGACAAAACTTGCATTTCCTAAGCAAAACCCCCACATAACATGCACGCTTTACCGGTCTGCGTGGTCTAGCGCTACTAATCGGGGTAGATTGCATTGTTTCTACGGCCTCAACGCTGCACAATAGAGGGAGAGGGAAAGAGTTTGTACAGGAATACTATGAGCCAATTGGTGTTCAACATAACGATAGCTGTTTCAGAGGAGATCCGTGACGAGTGGCTCGAGTGGATGCGAGAGGTACAGATTCCGAAGGTCCTTGAAACTGGTCTCTTTACCTCTGCTCGATTGATGCGTGTCCACGCCTTCGAACGAGATGCTCTCACCTACTCCGTTCAGTACGTGAGCGAGAATCGAACCCAGTATGAGGAGTACCAAAGAGATTTCGCTCCCGCTATCGACGCACGCCACCAGAAGAGGTTTGGGGAAAGCGCAACAACCTTCTCCACCGTACTCGAGGTGCTCGAAAGCTTTGAGCGAGCGACCCATTAGGACAAGCTCCGTAGAGTTTTACTACGAGGGCTCTTCGTTAGGTGTAATCTTTCCGAGAATGAGCCAAGTCGGAAGCATCGCCACGAGGGACACAACTCCGAAAAAGTAGAAGTAGTCCGGTGTCGAAGGGCTCCCCACAACGCCCCCGAGACGTCCAATAATCAGCGCAGTAAGCCCATTACCCAAAGCTACGGATAAGAGGTAGAACGAGGTCATCAGAGAACGCCGCGTCGTAGGAGCGCTGGTATACGCGAGCTCAAGAGCGGTGATCGAGACCACCACCTCGGCGAAGGTCAGGATGAGAAAGGCGCACACCTGCCACGCCACCGAGGGCACGAAGCCGGCTACAATCAGGCCTTGAGCATATCCAACAACACCAAAGGCGACAGCCGCAGCCGCCATACCGGTCACTATCTTACCTCGGGCAGATAGAATTCCCCTCTTTGTGAGCCATGGGTAGACTACCCAGGTGCACACTGGAGCGAAGATCAGGATCAGGATCGGATTGAGCGCCTGTATCTGTGAGGGGAGAACCTCGAAGGTTCCAAGAAGCGGAAGATAAGCCTCTCTATTCATACGCTCCGCTTGGAGGACCCACGACGATCCCGTTTGATCGAAGAGCGCCCAAAACACCGAGAGCGCAACAAACAGAAGGAGCACCCGTATCGTAGCGAGCCGATGCTCGGCCTCCCCCAACTCGCGAAGGTAGTCCCTCCAAGGAGTTGGTTGCTGCACCACGTAGAGCCCCCTCCCCTTCCAGAAGATAACGGTCGCGAGAGCCATTAGGATTCCCGGCACGCCAAAAGCGACGTTCGGCCCATATCGTTCGAGCAGAAGCGGCGTAGCTATCGTTGAGAGGAAAGCTCCAAGATTTATGGCGATATAGAAGAGACTGTAGCCCTCCGAACGGTGACGCACACTCCCATCGCGATATTGATCGCCAAGATGCGCCGATACGCACGGCTTAATACCACCTGAACCTATGGCGATAAGAGCCAGTCCCACACCTAGTCCAAGTCTCGTGTCATCAATGGCGAGCGCGAGATGTCCAAGGCAGTATACCACCGAGAGAGCAATGATCGTCTTATACTTTCCAAGAAGCACGTCAGCGACGATCGCTCCCACGAGTGGAACGACATAATTCGCCATACTGAAGATGTGATACCAGAAGGTCGCCTCCGCCTCGGACATCAGCGCCTGGTTTCCCGAACGATCCATGAGGTATCTCGTCATGAAAACAACCAAGATCGTCTTCATGCCGTAGTAGCTGAAGCGCTCAGCAGCCTCGTTTCCGATAATGTAGGGCAGCCCTTGCGGATGTTTGGGTATCATGGTTCGTCAGTGTATCTCGATGGGCTGGCATCTAACAGCTCCCCTGTTACAAAGCCGGGCTAGGTTAGGCGCTCCGAGATTCAGATATGCCCCTCATTTTCTGCACCTCGTCACACGTTCTGCTATGCTAGAGCTCGGGAGAACGATGACATATGAATCTTGCATGCCCCGCCGTAACGGTATCTACGCTCTCGGACGATCAGGTCCCTCTGTACAAAGAGCTTCGCTTGCGAGCCCTTCGAGACCACCCAGATGCGTTCATGGAGAGTCCAGAAGCGTTTGAGGCTCGGCCCGTTGAGGCGATCGCCCAGCGCATCAGAGAATCGCAAGCGGTTGGGGGATTTACCCTTGTCGCACAACACGCTGAAGCGGGCTTTATCGGAACTGCCTCAGTTGCGGTTGGAGTAACACCCAAGGACGCGCACAGGGGTCTGGTATGGGGAGTATACGTCGCGCCCGAAGTCCGAGGTCTAGGAGTAGGGCTCCTCCTCTTAAAGGAGCTGATCAGTCGCGCCTCTAGCTGTGGGAAGTTACGCAACCTCTCCCTGTCGGTGGTGAGTTCAAACCAGCCGGCCTTACAACTGTATCAGTCCCTGGGATTCAAGGAGTACGGCTTTGATAAGGACGCACTGTACGTGAACGGAGAGTTTTTGAGCGAGGTTCTAATGTCCATGGACCTTCCAAAGAACCTCCGTTCGTAACTTGAGATGTTGTGTGGCGTTGTCGTCACTGCGGTGGTGTCGTCATAGAGCAAACGCCTGGAGTTGGTACGGAAGAAGATAGCGGGTAGAACCCGTCATTTGCCAACTAGCGATACAAGGGGCACCTATCCCCGATTAAACTGCTATGGCGTAATACCGCTCCGCTTCGTATACAATCGGAATATGAAACGTCCCATCCTGCATCTTGTCACATGGCTTGGCCTTGTAGTGCCCAGCACCTCTTTTGCCGAGAAGGTGTACGTTACTCCATGGAGATCCGGCGCCGACAAAAAGGTATATGTCACCAATTGGAGAGAAGAGGCCACCATGGTGGTCTATGTTACCTCCGTAAAATCCGAGGCAGCCCAACCAGGGATGTGGTTCTATACGGGGTACGCCGTCGACGCGGATATGAAGATCTACTTTACCCAGTGGAAAGATGAAGCGGATCTGAAGATCTACTACACGATCAATAAGACTGAGGCGGGTCCTAGGGCGGAACCCTAAAATCAAAGAGCAGCTCGAGAACCACTTTCACAGCAGAACGTCCTTTTGCCTCGCTTCCCTTAAAAGTCGCCTGATAGTGCTACAGTATGTCCCGCTCACATTATTTCTATTCCGGGGAGGGAGAGCCAGACGCAGCAAAAAGGTTGAAGTCGAAGACGTCGATGCATCTGACGACGCAGACGCCTCTGCTCCGATCGGTGCTCAGCACGAACCCAGGGACAGAACCCCGCACCCAATACCTCTTGAACAGGTCCCTTCCATCGTTGAGACAAGCATGAAGCGCCGCCGCCAACGCTTGATCTCGCTCGTCTGCAAACCGTAATCCCTGCTTGGCGAGCACCTTTTCTTGGTCAGCTCGATTTTTGTCCGCAGTTCCTTCCACAACGGCTATAATTGTTACCTCTCTCGGCTGGGTCATATCCCGAGCCGGTAGGTTGTCTTCGTACCACTTGAAGCGCTCTGCATCCACGGCAGCTAGGGTCACTGCGATCTTCTCATGGAGAAACGCTTTATAGGCATTCAGCCGCTCTGTGGGATCTAGGGTAGTATCCTTCCACGGCTAAAGCCCCAAAGGTAAGTTCGCACCTTCTTGCTGCACCGCTTGGGTAGCATCGGTCGATGCTCGTTCAGTGCCTTTTCCCTGTGTCGGTCCCTTTGCCATGTATACCGTTCCCGATCGACAGGGTCGGCACAGTTACTGCTTCTCTTGAGCACTTTATTTAGTTGAGGTGTTTTTCCCTACAACGAATACACACCGCTCGCGTTTGCGACAAGAACCTCAGAGGCATAGTTGATAAAGAGCCCACTATCAACGACTCCAATAAGAGATTTGATATCGGTCTCAAGTCGCTCGGTGACCTTTGAGAAGGTCGCGTCTACAATGATGTTTCCGCGCTCAGTGATGACCGGCCCATGCTTACCCGTTCCAACCCGAATCACCGCCTCGTGCGCGCCGAGGGATTTTAATCCCTCCTCCGCGAGAATGAGGGCCTCTGGCACTACTTCAACAGGTATGGCGCAGCCCACTCCAAGTTGTTCAACGACCTTCGTTTCATCGACGATAAGCACGAATGTTTTACATCGCTTCGCGAGTATTTTCTCTTGAAGCATCGCGCCGCCTTTACCTTTGATGGCCCAGCGACTCTTGTTGACCTGGTCAGCACCATCGAATCCCCATGAGAGGTGCCCTCGATATCCCGGATACATGACGATGAATCCTAGCTCCTGACATCTCCACGCACTCTGATAGGATGTTGGAACCACGGTGATACGTAGCTTCTCAGCTTTCACTCGTTTACCGATCTCAGCCAGCGCAGCGTCTACCGTGGTACCGGTACCAACACCGATAACATCCCCGTCCTTCACTCGTTTAGCTATCTCTTTGGCGACGATCTCTTTCATGCGTTAACCCTACCTCCCCTCGGCATCGTAGCAAAAGCCCCCAGCTCATGATGGTGCGTTTTTATGGTGAGTAGTCCGATAGATAGCCCGAGCCCTCGGCGCCAATCGGATAGCTTCGATAAGACCCGGGATGGAGCTCCACTCTTTCAGGAGCACCCCCAAGATAACTACCACGTTCCTGAACAGAACTCCTAAGAATAACGAGGCAAGTCCACAGGAGAGATCCCAGTTATTACACTGAAGCAGGAAGCGATTTCTCACACTCAAACGATTCAAGATCGCTGGAAGCGCCGCGCGTCGCTCGGGGGTGACCACCCGCACGTGGCTTGCAACCGCGGTTGGGGTATAGACGCATCGCCAGCCCATCCGCCCCGCTCTCCACGAGAGGTCGGCGTCCTCACGATACGCGAAAAATGCCTCATCAAAGAGACGAGCCCGTCTCGCTGCCCCCTCTTTGAGCTCTGGATATATCTTCCAAACCGGCTCATCCGACACCCGTTCGGATAGCGCTAACTCTGAAATACATTCACGCGATATCAACAGACATGCTCCGGTAGCTCCAAAGACCTCCTCACATCTTTCATAAGCTCCGCGATCAACCTCACCACTCCCCCGGTCAAAGTGTCGAATGGATGGGGTTAGGATCATTCCGGCGGCGTCTATCGTCTGGGACGCAAGAGGTGAGAGGTCGTCAGAGGCCCTCAGTAATTTGGGAGTAACGATTCCCCTTCTTGTCTCACTCGAAAGCGCCTCGAGCATTCGCTCCAGACAGGTTGGAGCGAGCCCCACATCCGGATTGAGGATAAGCATCGCGTCGAATCCACCCTCAAGACACTGCGCTGCCCCCTGGTTGTGGGCTCCACAAAATCCGAGATTTGCCGCATTTCTTTCGAGCTCAAGGCCCTGCACCTCTCCGAGCATCACGACTCGATGAACGGTATCATCCGACGAAGCGTTATCGGTCACCCGAATGATGAGATCGTCGCCGAGTGTGAAGCCCCGCTGTGCTCGAGCGAACTCGATGCACCGCACGATCGTGTCGGCGCTATTCCAGGTCACGATGTGGATGAGAACTCTTCGCTTCGTCATACACTTGCGTCGATTAATCCCGAGGCTCTTGTCGCTCACCTATGTTGGGCCTTGGGATGCCCCGCTCTTTTAGAATCGTGTCGAATATTCGCGCAAACGCCTCAAGGCTGGGCTGGGTTACGAGCTTGCCGTTTACCCATACCGACGGCGTTCCTTGTAATCCTGCGGCGGTTCCGGCCTTGATATCGTTGAGAATCGCCTCCCGATATCGTCCTGATTCCATACACTCACGAACCGCTACCTCATCGAGCCCCAGCTCCTTGGAACCATCAGCTAACAAGCTCTCTCGTTTGAGCTCACCCTTATCAGCATCACGGAGGAAAAGAACGGTATTAGCCTCCCAAAACTTGCCCTGCTCCCCCGCGCAGCGGGAATAGAGTGCGGCAACACACGCGAACTCGTGAAGATCCTCCTTCATCTCCGGATTACAGGATTTGTCGAGTGGATAATTCTTGAAAACAAAGTGGTACTTCCCTTGATATCTCTCAAGGAGCTCCTGCATGAGCTCGTGCATCCGCTTGCAGGCTGGGCACTCGTAATCGGCGAATTCGACAATCTGGATAGGAGCGCTCGGATCTCCCCGCGAATAATCTCCAAAAGCTCCCTTTCCGACCTCAAGATTAAAGGTCGTGCTTGGAGACATCATCCACCCCTCAACCGGATCGCCCTCCACCATCTCCTGAGCGGCGTATACCTGAAAGAGTACGTCGGGCAGTACCGCGCTTGCGAAACCGCTCAAGACAACGAGAAGACTGAGCACTCGAAGACGCCACGGTCGAACGGATTCCGGGGCCTTCGCGATTCCGAGCACAACCCCAATAAGCCGTGCACTCTCGCACACTCCAGCTCTGATCCCTTGGACAAACCGCCCTCGAAACAGACTCCTCCACACAACGCCCAAGATGAGAAAGTTCACGATATACGTGCCGAGACACATCAGGCAGAGCGCTCCAATGAGAAACTCGGAGATTCCAAATAGGACTACTGAGAGGAGGGACGCCACACACGATACGAGCAAGGTCACCGCCGACCATGTTTTCAATTCCAGGATCCGACCCGAGCTCGATGCTGCCAGAGATCCTATAAGCAAGACGCAATAGAGAAGGAGCCCGTAGGAAGCTACCGGCAATCCGAAAAACATCGACCATTCGCTCGTATTAACGGCCTCGCAGTTTAGGTGGGCGTTAATATGACAAAAGCTTGGGCCAGCTGCGAATCCATGGGAATACAAGACGTGCTGGTCTAGGGAGATGTATGACAGCACCAATCCAACCACGCTCAGAGCTATCGTGATGAGGCGTGCCTTGTGTATGCCGGTACTCTCTGCTGCCATAATTCGTGCGGTTCCCCCTCGTGAGGGCTTTTTATAGCAGGGTTTGGCCCTCTTGGCACACGGAATCCCCGAGATACCGTGGTGCATGGGCCCCCAATAAAAACGGCGACCGAGGTCGCCGTTGTAGGGTCATTGTGGAGACCGGAACTACGCCTCACCCTCTCCGAAGAGGAGCGGCGGCTTCCGCAAATGGAATCCGGATTGCTGCAATTTTACCCAGATCTCTTGAAGGATCTCCTTACTCTGATTGTCGAGAAGATCATAAATATTATCCAAGCTCATAATCTGCTGCATGGCAGACATCGCAAAGATAGGCGCAGCTTGCTCCTTTAACATCTTGTCATGAACTTCTGTGATGAATGCCTTCAGATCGGTCTTAGTCCCGATTTTAGACAACTCTTTGGACTCCTTGCCACCGGCATCCTGCTCTTTTGCTTTTGGGTCTTTCTTTCCTTTCATAGCTCCTACTTATCAACAGGGATTATCTCTATAGCTTGGTTATAACGAGTCGGGTTGTCGTTCGGATCAATCAACACCGGAGCATCGACCACAACCGCTCTCGTTTCCAGACGTCTCGGCTCTACACCTGCCCGCACCAATTCGTTCACAAACTCTCGAGCCCGACGCTCTGTCAGATGCGAAACGTATGTGGACTCCGCATTAATCGACTTCGCATAGGATGCCACTATTATGCGGGAATAAGGAAGTCGAAACTCATTCATTCGCGCTATCTCTTTGACGATAGCAACCCCTTGCGGACACATCTTTGAGGAATCGCCCTGGAAGAAGACGTCTGCTGGATAAATGTCACGACCGGGGTGCATCTGCATGCGCATCTCGTAATGCTTAGCGAGCACATCTTGCGCTACGAGTCGACTTTGCGTCGCCCGTAATTCCCGCTCGTTTTTCATATCAACGTCCTCAAGGGTGTCCTTCATCAGCCCCTGAATCGCCCCGGCTATTGCACCAAAACCCGCACCGATAGCAGCTCCTGGACCGGTGCCGGCGCCCACTTGAGCCCCTACCACCATTCCAGCACCCGCTCCTTGAATAGCTCCCAACCCTTCATCTCGCCCCAATTTGTCCGGGCCAGGAACGGGTTGAGATGAGCAACCTATCGAGGTGAGAGCGACACACACCCCAAGACCCAAGGTGGTCACGTCTTTGAGGATCTTTCCTCTGTTCATCGTTTCGATTCCAAATGTAGACATGAGCTACGGCTGTTCCCCCTCACTACGAGTCGGAGGGGCATGTCTATACGATGACGAGAGGGGAGCTAGGGCATCACAATTGCGCTTTCAAAACGCAGTTTGCTCAAGGCGAACGAGCTGAGGGGGTTATTTTTGTCCGCCAAGGCGCTCTGGAGGCGTTGGTACGCCGTCTCATTTCCCACAACTACGATCACGAACTTACTCGGATCCCACCGATTCTGCGCTACCTCTTGAACCGAGGTCGGCGTTACGCCTTGTACCTTTTGTAGGTAGGTCTGATCGTAGTCCGCTGGATATTCGAGCAGCCTCAATCGGGCATTACGTACCGCGATATCATCGATGGAGTCGAAATTCAGCACAAATGAGTTTTCGATAGCGGTCTTCTTCTCTTCCATCTCATCCTCAGTTGGAGGAGCCGACTGCATCTTTGCGAGCACCCCGATCGACTCATGGATAGCGGGAGCGACCGAGTCAGCCTTGGTCTGGAGAAAAACGTAGTTCACTCCCTTTACCACCGCGGGAGATATCCCACCGTACACACCATAGGTGAGGCCCAGCTCGGTTCGCACCCTCTGCATCAACCGCGAACCGAAACCCGACGTGCCGAATACCTCGTTAAACATGTCGATTGCGGGATAATCGGGCGTTAAACGGGGAACCCCGAGATGCCCCATCTGAACAGAGGCTTGTGAAAAAGGAAGTTCGACAAAGTAGATCCCCGGCTTGGGATCATGGCTCACAGGCGGTGCAGGCGGAAGCTGCTCTCCACGCGCTTTCCAGCCGCCAAAGTGCTGCTCGACGAGCTTCTCAACGACCGGTCTTTCAATCCGGCCAGTGATCACCAACAGCCCTCCATCAGGCCTCACAAACTTTTGATGAAGGGACACAACGAGATCCCGCGAGATCGACTGGATATCCCGATCCACTGAGACCCTTCCGTACGGAGAATCTCCATACAGAAGCTGCGTAAAGGCGATCGATGCTACGGTGCTCGGATCCTCTTTCCTGCGCCGAATACTCTCAAGCGACTGCCCCTTCCACAATGCAAGACGCTCCCCTTCAAACCGGGGTCGTAATGCGACATCAGCGAAGAGTGGAAAAACCTTGTCGATGTCAGAGGCCAGCGATGAGAACGAAACGCCTCCGAACTCTGTCGAAAACGAGCTCGATATCGATGCAGCAAGCTCCTCTAATTCCTGATCGAGCATGTCAGCTGAACGGCTGCCTGCCCCTCCCTGCCGCATCTGATCTCCCATCGCGCTCACCGCGCCGACGGGACTCTCAGGCCCCCACAACGAGCCACCCCGAATGAAGAGTCGTCCTCGAACCAAGGGGAGCTCGTCATCCTTCAGGTAGATGACACGCAGACCGTTCTCCAACCGCCACTCTTCAGGCTGGATCGGTTTGAACTGCGCAACTTCGTCAGCGCGAGATATGGTGGCACGCTCAGGAGATAGGTGGCCTGGTGAGCACCCAATCGAACCCGTGAGCGAGAGGAGAAGAAACGCGGTCAAAATTCGTGAGCTCATGTTCTTACCGTCCTCCTTATGACTTGCGCTCAATGGTCGCGATAGTTCGGCGATCCGGAACGAGATATTTCTGCGTAACACGCTTCACATCATCCACGGTTACCTGACTCATCTTGTCGTACCACTCAACTGAGGCTTTCCACGAACCATACATCAACTCGGAGGAAGCGAAATCGAGCGCAAGAGACTGACTCGACTGCAGATGCCCTAAGAAGCTCATCCCGATAGCACGCTTGGCGATATCGACCTGCTCTGGAGTTGGGCCAGTTCGACGGAAACGATCCACAACAGCATCAAACGCGCGAAGCAGTTGCTCAGTCGTATGCGGCGCCTTCACGGTAGCGCCAAACATTAGGAGATTTGGATAGGCATTTCCTGGCCCCTCCTCGTTACCGATTCCAGCAGCCAATTGCCGACGCTTCACCAGCTCAACGTAGAGCGGCGAGATCTTGCTGCCACTTAAAATCTCTGCCGCGACGCTCAGAGGGGGATCGTCGGGATGGGGATAGTTGGGCTTGGCGTACGCGACTATCACCTGCGGCGAAGCAGGCATTCGTATCGTGACGCGGCGCTCTCCTTCCGGCTCCCCCTCAACCGGTATATCGCGGACAACCTCCGGTCCCTTAGGCAACGCGCCGAAATATTTGGCTATGACCTTCATGTCCTCTTTCGGATCAACTCGGCCCACCACGCTTACCACGATATTAGATGGGACGTAGTACTTCTTACGGAACTCTTCAAGCTTCGAGGCGGTGAGGCTGCGGATGTCCTTCTCGTACCCGATAACTGGGGCGCGATAGGGATGCCGTTGGTATGCAACCCCGAGAAGAAGCTCATAGAGTCGTCCTCCTGGATCGTCATCAAACCGCATGCGACGCTCCTCAAGCACAACATCTCTCTCCTGGTAGAACTGCCGCATCACCGGACGAATCAAACGATCCGACTCCATCTGACACCAAAATTCGAAGGCGGAGCGAGGAAGATCAACAAAATATTTAGTGAACTCCTTGTCTGTCGTTGCGTTCTGTCCAACCGCGCCCTGCTTTTCGTAGCGACGACTGAAATCATCAGACACCCAGATCTCTTTGAGCTCCTCATGAATTTTGTCCCACTCCTCACGCTGCTCAGGCGAGAGATCTTGCGCCGCGTTCGATTCGAGGGCTATCTCCTCGAGTCGAGCGAGCAGTCGTTGCTCTCTACCGAAATCTTTCGTCCCAACACTGCGCGTTCCCTTGAAAGCCATGTGCTCGAAGAGATGCGAGATGCCGGTTTCACCAACGGTTTCATCACTCCCCCCAACTCGTACCACCACCGCACCAGAAAAGACCGGAGCGATGCCACGGTTATAGAGGATAACCCGAACCCCATTCGGCAGGGTCTCGTAGTGAACCTTGGACACCATCGAGGCGAGCGAGCTCGAGGAGTCATCCGCGTGACAAGGGGGCACGATCACGGTCAGCGTGGCGAGCGCCGCGGCAAGGAACATGCTGATGCTTCTATGTATCGCGACTCGAGCAGCTATCTTCTTCATGACCTATGAAACCTTCGAAGGGCGGAATGCCGTACACTGGGCAGTAAGAGATTACTGAGGGTGCTATCAAGAGACAAGAGAGAGGTAGCTCACGTAGTGCTCGGGGGTTGTCGAGCATGACCCACAAGCTGCGACCGATGCAGCCATGGGGCGACCTCCCAAGTCGTGGGTCGCTCGCTACCGGGTCGTTACGTCGGAGGGGAGGGTATGTGCGGTTACTGCTCTCGCATCAACGGATCGGTTTTGGGCACACGCGCCTCATCCACAAGGGGAAGAACAAGGGTTACACTAGATCCCCCACCCTCCCGGGACCTGAATTCGAGTCGCCCCCTGTGACACGTGGCGTAGCGCCGGGCTATGGCGAGTCCTATTCCTCCCCCCTGTTGCTCCTTCGAATCTCGATCTATCTGACTGAAGAGGTCAAATGCCGCGTCTACCTTCGCGAGATCTATCCCGCATCCTCGATCTTTTACCGAGAAGCGCACCTCACATCCATCCACGACGACATCAAGCTCGACCTCTTTTGTGTTCTCTGAGAATTTGACCGCATTCGATACCAATCGATCGAGGCAGTCGAGGATATTCGATTCAACAACGTGGACACGACGAGCTCCCGCATTAACCGTTACTGAGAAGGAAGCCCCCTCATCCCTGTGTGCAGGAACCTTGAAGTTCACAAAGTGTTCGACGATCTCGGTTACGGGAACAGCGGATGCATGTGACGCAAACACCTCATCGGTAATACCTGCATCCATCTGCTGAAGAATAAGAAAGTCCCTCACTAATCTCTCAAGCCGTAATCCTCCGCGCCGGACCGCCTCGAGCACGCTCGCCGCTTTTTCAGAGTCAAGTGAGTTGCGATGCTCCATGAGAAGCTCTATCCCGCCGTTAACAACGCCGAGAGGAGTTCGAAATTCATGAGAGAGCGTTCGCGCTACCCGTTTGCGATAGGCATCAAAATCGCCCTTTGTGAGTATCTCCGACAACGCCTTCCGACCGATCTCCTCTCGCACGGCAGAGAGCAGCGCCTGTGAAGCTACAGGTTTCGAGATGCAATGAGCTACGCCGTACTCGTATTTAGCTCTTCGTTCCTCATCAGGTCCGGAGCATGCCATGAAGATGACAGGGATGCGTGCTCCTTCCCTCTCCTGACGAATCAAGGTCACGAGATCGTATCCACTCATCGAGGGCATCACGATGTCGCAAATAATGAGGTCGACATGTTGTGATTGAATGACCTTCAGCGCGTCCTGTCCGCTATAAGCTTTTATAACTGAGTAGTTTTTGGACGTTAGCAATCCGGTAAGAAGTGCGACGATGAGCGGATCGTCGTCAATGACCAGCACAGAGGGCGGCCTGACCTCGTTATCTGTAGAATATGTGCCAACGCCGTCTCTTGACATCGGGTCTCCTTACTTGAATTATCGGCCGTCCCCCTTAAATGCTTGATATGAGATAGAGAGGGGCTCAGAGAGGGTGTATATGTCTAAAATCTTTGCTTTATTTCCAGGACAGGGCTCACAGAAGGTCGGCATGGGTCGTCAGCTCTTCGAGCAGTACGACATCGCAAAGGAGCTCTTTGCTCAAGCTGATGAGGCTCTTGGATTCCCCCTCTCTCAGATCTGCTTTGAGGGGCCGACGGAGAAATTGACCCTCACTGAGATCACTCAGCCAGCTATCCTTACCGTAAGCACGATCTGTTTCCGACTCGCTCAGATGCAGCCACACGCAAGCACTCACACCATCGTCGCCGCTGCTGGGCACTCGCTCGGTGAGTACTCGGCTCTCGTTGCAGCAGAGGCTCTCTCATTTGAGGACGCGGTTCGACTCGTTAACAAGCGTGGTCGCTACATGCAGGAAGCAGTTCCCGTTGGAACAGGACGCATGGTCGCCGTACTTGGCAAGGAAGTAGCGGAGCTTCAAGCAGCAATCGACGCGAACGTAGCAGGAGTTGCCGAGATCGCGAACATCAACGCTCCTGGTCAAATAGTGGTAGCCGGATCCGTTGAAGGGGTAGCCGGATTCGTTGAGAAACTTGGCACAGCTAAGGTGATCGACCTGCCAGTAAGCGCACCGTTCCATTGCAGTTTGATGAAACCAGCCGAGGAGCGCCTCCGTGTCGATCTGGCAAAGATCAAGATAGCAACTCCAAAATTCCCTATTTATCAGAACTACTCCGCATCGTTCACCAACGATCCGGAACAGATCCGCGAAAACCTCGCGCTTCAAGTATGTGGACGGGTTCGATGGGTTGAGTGCGTCGAGAACGTACTGAAGGAAAAGACTCCAGATGCGGTATGGGAGTACGGCGCGGGTAACGTTCTTACGGGTCTCGTCAAACGCATCAATTCGAGCGTGAGTCGCGTTAATATCGACTCACCAGAGTCGCTTGCGTCGATGGCGGCCTAAGAGCGAACCCGCTCCAGCGCCTACCAGAGTGGGTCAGATAGCTTCGCGCGCATTCGATAGGATTCGCACGAGGCAGACCCTTCACGAGCAGGTATGAGGCCGTGTCGTAGCTTCCGATCGGATAGACAGATTTTTTTGCACGGATCTCCCGACGTACCGTAAAGAGAGGTGACAGCGAAAGGTACTCTCTCCTTGAGAGTCTCAACCCATGCGCCCCTCCGTCCACAGGGACGTCGAGCAGTTTACCGACAGATCGTCAGTGGAGTGCCTTAGTACGCCTTCGCAAAGATAGCGTCCTTCGTCGCCGGCTTGCCGGTCACAACGCACGTACCGGTTGTGCCGCTTTGCTCAAACGGCAAACAACGAATAGTGACCTTCAGGTCCTGCAGCTTGGCGAGGCCCTCAGGATCTCCTGACCATTTTGCGAGTACGAAACCTCCATGAATCTCAGGCTTGTCCTCACTCTTCGGCGTAAAGAACGCTTTGAAATCTTCAAAGTTAGAGATGTCGCGACGAATGTTGGCATCTCGAAACGCCTTAGCCTGCTCGAAGTAACTCTTCTGAATAGAATCAAGGAGAGCGGGCATACCAGCAGCCACTTCATCGAACGCGACGAACGCCTTCTCACGTGGTCCTTGATCGCGACGATAGACAACTGCTTTTCGTGATTCGATATCTCGAGGACCGACTTCAAGTCGAACAGGGATACCTTTCTTGATCCACTCCCAACTCTTATCGCCGCCGCGAATATCGCGACGATCGACGACAACCTCGATCGGAGCGCCGTTAAAGTGTTGCGCCCGAACAGCGCTAGCCAAGGACTCCGCGTATTCAAATACCGCCGCCTCAGTTTCAGGCTTTGGAACCACCGGAATAATAACAACGTGCTTCGGCGCTACCTTTGGCGGAACCCGAAGACCATCGTCATCGGCATGGGTCATGATCAAGCCACCGATGAGACGAGTCGACGTTCCCCACGATGTAGTGTAGGCATGCTCGACCACTCCATCTTTATTGAGGAACTTGATATCCGAAGCCTTCGCAAAGTTTTGACCGAGGTAGTGAGAGGTTCCCGCTTGCAGAGCCTTGCGATCCTGCATCATCGCCTCGATACAATATGTATCGACCGCGCCAGGGAACCGCTCCTCTGGGATCTTCTCTCCGGTGATCACCGGAATCGCGAGCACATCCTCAACCACCTCGCGATACACCTCAAGCATCTTCATCGTCTCTTCAACCGCTTCTTCCGATGTCGCATGCGCGGTGTGCCCCTCTTGCCACAGGAACTCAGCGGTGCGAAGGAAGAGACGTGTGCGCATCTCCCACCGGACCACGTTGGCCCATTGATTTATCAGGATAGGAAGATCTCGGTAGGACTGTACCCACTTTGCAAATGATTCACCGATAATAGTCTCGGAGGTCGGCCGAACGACGAGCGGCTCCTCAAGCTCACCCGTCGGAACGAGCTTGCCATCACGCGCCTCGAGTCGGTGGTGCGTTACAACAGCACACTCCTTTGCAAAGCCCTCAACGTGAGAAGCCTCTTTCTCGAGGTAGCTCAGGGGAATGAACAGAGGAAAGTAGGCGTTACTATGCCCCGTCTCTTTGATGCGTTTATCCATCTGCCGCTGGAGATTTTCCCAGATCCCGTAACCCCACGGCTTAATCACCATACACCCTCGAACAGCAGAGCTCTCCGCAAGATCAGCGGCCTTTACGACCTGCTGATACCACTCTGGATAATCATCCTCTCGTCGAGGCGAAATAGCTGTCACTTGTTTGGTGTTCATGAGGCTCCAATCCTTTTCGACCGGTCACACGTACGGTCTGCCCTACTATTGCTATCCGAGGTTCTCGGATAGCCCCTTCCACCCCTGGAAGGAGGGTCAATGTATCACTCCAGATAACATCAAGTAAATTATGGCTGAAAGCCTCCCCTGCAAGATATTTGAACAAAAAACGTCGAATTTCCTCAAGGAGATATAGCGGGTTTTCAGGGGATTCTTACGCCCCAAAACATCAAGAAATTGCAGAAAATGTCGTTACTTTATGTACAGGGCTTGGTGCACATACCTTCATTGTTGAAGGGTGAGCGCCGCCCCGGCGAGAGGAACTCGATATGAACGACGAAAACAACAACCAACCAAAACAGGGACGGAAAAAGGGGCTCACCTCAGTGGCTCTTCAATGGCTGGCCGAAAAGATGCGTCGAGCAGATCGCATCAAAGAGGAGCTTCAACGAGGAACCTATCAGGTAGACTCGAATAAGGTCGCGAAAGCGATCTTGAATGGAGACGGTCAGTCGAAGCACTAGAGAGTAGCTCAATAATCCGCAACCCTAACCTTCCATGATGAGCGGACGGAGGCAGATTCATTCCGATCGGGAGCAAGAGATCGGACGGTACGACGGGGTGAAATGCGTTGCCCTTTCAGTTTTCCAGAGCGCCCGACTCACCGATCAACTAGCATTCTATCGCTCGTAAGCAAAAAACCGTTCTAACTATGCGCCTCATTGGCCCCGCGCATACCTACCTGTACCTCCTGTGGGGCTTTTTTGGCCAAGTTATACGCACAACCTACTCATTTTTGATATAAACTTGGCGCCCCAGCTCATCTAACCGATCACGGAAGGGATTTTCGGATGACGCTGCAAATCTCAACCTCGGCAACGTCGTGGCGGACCCGACGTTACGCACTTTGAATAACGTACAGGACCAAGGCCCATTCATGTCCGATAGACTCCATCCCAACAAGGTAACAGCCGGTGGGCTCCTCGTTGCTCTGGGTATCATCTATGGCGACATCGGTACCTCTCCGCTCTACGTGATGCGGGCGGTTACGGGATCCACGGCCGTTGAGGAGGAGGTCGTGCTCGGCGCCCTCTCGTGCGTCTTTTGGACACTCACCCTTCTCACAACCATCAAGTATGTGTCGCTCATCCTTCGAGCGGATAACCGAGGAGAGGGTGGCATCTTCGCTCTCTACGCCCTCGTGCGTAAGAACGCTCGGTGGCTCTTGATACCAGCCATCATCGGAGGAAGCTCTCTGCTCGCTGACGGCATCATTACACCACCGATCTCCATCTCTTCAGCGATCGAGGGTCTTCGCAAGCTCCATCCCGAGATTCAAACTGTTCCGATCGTACTTACAATCCTCACCATTCTTTTTTCGATCCAGCATTTCGGGACAACGTTGGTGGGACGGTCATTCGGCCCAGTGATGTTGGGATGGTTCTCCATGCTCGCCATTCTTGGAGCCTCGTGGGCTTTAACAACGCCTTCAATCTTCAAAGCTCTCGATCCGGGATACGCGTTGCAGCTCCTTTTCTTCCACAAGGACGGCTTCTGGATCCTCGGGGCGATATTCTTATGCACCACCGGAGCGGAAGCGCTCTACTCCGACCTCGGACACTGCGGACGGGGAAACATTCAGGTATCATGGATATTCGTGAAGATAGCACTTCTGCTGAACTACTTCGGGCAAGGCGCTTGGATGCTCACGCAGGTTGGCGGTAACCTCGGAGACCACAACCCATTCTACGAAATTATGCCGGACTGGTTCCTGCTTCCGGGCATTGTTATATCGACATGTGCTGCCATTATCGCCAGCCAAGCTCTTATTAGCGGCTCCTTCACACTCGCTACCGAGGCGATGCGGCTCTCAGTTCTCCCGAAGGCCAAAATAGTGTATCCGACCGAGCTTAAGGGACAGATCTACGTTCCCGCCGTGAATCTCCTTCTCTTCGTTGGTTGTGTGTTAGTTGTTCTCTACTTCCGAGAGTCTGCTCACATGGAAGCAGCGTACGGGCTCGCTATTACGCTCACCATGCTCATGACAACCGTGCTCTTCGCCAACTACCTTTTACGGAAACAGGTTCCGAAGCTCTTCGTTGTTCTCTTCTTGGGGATCTACCTCACCATTGAGGGGGGATTCCTGTTGGCTAATCTCCTCAAGTTTTCGCACGGCGGATGGTTTACCGTTCTCGTCGCATCAGGCGTCGGCCTCATCATGTACGCCTGGAACTCCGGCTCACGACTCAAGATGGCCTACACCGAGTATGAATCACTCCCTCAGCACTTAGCTGCTCTTGAGTCCCTCAGTAACGACGAGAGCGTTCCGAAGTACGCTACACACCTCATCTACATGACCGGTGCGCCCTTCCCCAAGCTTATCGAGAGCAAAGTGGTCTACTCCCTTTTCCATGTCCATCCCAAACGGGCCGACGTCTACTGGTTCATTCACGTGAACGTGCTCGATGTGCCATACACCACCGAGTACGAGGTAACGACCCTCGTACCGAAGAAGGTGTTCCGCATCGACTTCAACTTAGGATTTCGCGTTGAACCACGTGTGAACCTCTTCTTTAAAAAGATCATCGAGGATATGGCCGAGCGCGGAGAGGTCGATCCTCTCAGTCGATATGGATCGTTGCGCGCCAATGAGATCCAAGGAGATGCTCGATTCGTCGTGCTGCACAAGGAGCTTTCATTTGAGAGCGATCTTCCGTGGGTCGATAAAATGCTCATGGAGGGCTACTTCTTCCTTCGCAAGCTCAGCCTCACAGAGGAACGAAGCTTCGGTTTGGACACAAGCTCCGTCACCAAGGAATTAGTGCCGCTTGTGCTATCTCCTGCTCGAGACTTTGAGCTGCGCAGAATCGAGGAGGAACCGAACCAATTCTCGTTACAGATCGGGCGACAAGCCAAACCTTGAGTATACTGAACGAACACAGTTGTTCGCTTGGCGTCGCGGACGTACTACCGGTAAAGTATCGTTGTTAAGATTAGAGGAGAGCACATGAGTGGCGTGGTGATATTCGGCGGAACGGGTGGGATCGGCTCAGCGATTGCTGAGGCTCTCTCAAAGAAAGGCATATCAACGTTCCTCGTTTCTCGCTCAGAGGAGCGTCTTCGCGCTACGGCATCAACGGTAGGTGCTCGAGGCTATGCGGTTGCGGATGCTACCAATTTGGAACAGGTCGAAGGTGCATTCGCGCAGGCAACAACTGCACTTGATGGGATATCGGGAGTGGCTCACTGTGTTGGTTCGATACTCCTCAAGCCAGCACACCTTACCTCTGAAGCCGAGTTTACTTCTGTCATTCACCAAAACCTCACCTCGGCTTTCTTTGTCGTACGGGCCGCAGCCCGCACGATGACATCGGGCGGTTCCATACTCCTCTTCTCCTCGGCGGCAGGTCGGATCGGACTCGCCAATCACGAGGCGATTGCCGCTGCCAAGGCCGGCATCATCGGGCTTACCCTTTCGGCGGCGGCTACCTACGCGCCTCGCAAGCTCCGTGTGAATTGTATCGCCCCAGGGCTCGTACAGACTCAGATGAGCGAGAAGATAACATCGAACCAGTCGGCTGCCGCCTTCTCACGCTCCCTCCATCCCCTCGGAAGATTAGGAGACCCTGCTGATATAGCACCCCTTGCAGCCGTCCTCTTATCTGACGAAGGATCGTGGATCACCGGACAGGTAGTGGGCGTAGATGGCGGCCTTGCTACGGTGAAAACTAAGATTGAGTAACGAACTTTCTCAATCAACGAGCGTATAGTGAGACGGTGGCTTCACCTCGAAGAGCCGCTCAGAGATGGTGGGGTTGAGAACGACCTTTGTCAGTGCCAAATCTACGTGAGCTCGAGCAGGGGCGAATATCTCAAGCGCAAGAGTTTTAGGTGCTCCTCCTTGCGGTCTAGCCACGACCGCTTCCATCTCAACGGCATCTCCCTTCGGATCAAGAACCTGCGCCGAAATGATTTCAGAGCTCGGCCCGGCAACACGCCACGCCACACGTGCGCGCTGGTCGACAAGTATTCTGTCACCGTTCGCCACCTCATACACGGTTACATCAGGGCATGACAGCTTTGGCAGAACACCGGTCATGAGCGCTACCACTGTTTCGCGCGAGACCCCTCGTAGTCCGAGGTACTCGGCCACCAACCGCCGCTCGTCACGATCCTCTGAGTATGTCCGCTCTTGAGAATTGAGCCACATCGCTCGTCCCTCGTGAGAAACTAAGAGTCCTAAGGTAAACGCGCCATTCAACGGAAGGACATCAACGCGAAAGCTGGAGGGCTCTTGGCTCACCACCACGTACCGAAACGAAGCCCGCTCCGCGACCGAGGAGATCGTTGCATCCGCAAGCACACGAACGGACCTCACCTGCCCGCGACTCCTATTTAATTCAGCACATACCTGCTGCGAAGAGCTCGTCGGTACTAATGCGCCCTCTGGCTGAAAGGAGGGTCGAAAACATCCGGTCAAAACGGAAAGAGCTATCAGCACAGTGACGGCGCGGGGGATTCTCAAACTTTTCAGCAATTCCATAGTATTCCTGAGAGACAACCCCATCACGCCTTACGGCACAACGCCGGTCAGAAGTTCTGTATCAAAGGAGGTCTGCTGCTCAGCGACCGGCATGGTTCTCTTACTCATAGAGCTCTTTTCGACGGAGGAGAGCGCTGGCTGTTCACGCAATAAGAGTTTCAAACGTTCTTTAATTCGCTCGTACGCACCAACCGTATCCTCATCTTTTTCCTCCTCTTCGGTTAGGCCACGCTCGCTGACACCCTTCATAAGCCCAACCGCTTTGTCGTATTTTTTTCGAGCGAGAAGAACCTCTATGTAGTGATCGAGAACAACGACATCATCTCCCGCAAGTCCGGCAGCTTTCGCCAGCGTTGCCTCAGACTCATCAAGTTTACCCGCTTTAAATTGAGCCCAGCCAAGAGTATCGAGGTAGTAGGGATCCTGTGGTTTCACCTCGAGAGCGCGACGAGCAAGCTCCTCAGCACGTCCGAGGGCGTTTCCTCTTTCAATAAGACCGTACGCGAGGTAGTTGAGCGCGTCTGAATTCCGAGGATTTATCTCTACCACCCTCTCCATCAAACCGAGAGCTTCCTCCTCCTTGCCCCTTTCATGCAGGACGAGCCCAAGGTTAAAGATGAGGCGTTCATCGTTCGGATCGCTTTTTAGGGCTTCCCGCATCATGGACTCAGCTTTCCGATACTGCTGCAGATCACGCATGATCAAGACGTGATAGAGAAGAAGATTCTTGTTCTCGGGCTCTATCTCTCTCGCCTCAGCAACAACATCTTGCGCGCGTTGAAGCTGATTGTCCTGTCGCAAAACGAAGGCCGCAAACGTGTGCGCCTTTACGAACATCGGATCGCCCTTGGGAATGGCGAGCAGCTCTTCAAGCGCCTCCGTTCGCTTTCCACTTCCAGCGTAGATCGACGCCAAGTAGTAGCGAGCCTCTGAGTGATCAGGCTTTGTCGCAAGAACT
The DNA here is from genome assembly GCA_041178185.1 of Pseudomonadota bacterium. Classification (GTDB taxonomy): domain Bacteria; phylum Bdellovibrionota_C; class UBA2361; order UBA2361; family OMII01; genus OMII01. The sequence goes on along the minus strand of JBEGVS010000049.1, from coordinate 19,697 downwards.
AGATTGAGCTCGCGGGTCGCTTCCTCATAATTGCGCTTCTCCATTTGAATGAGCGCGATTTTGAAGCGAGTATCTGAGGCATCAGCTTCGATCCCTTCTAAAACAACGAGATGTTTCAACGCCTCATCAAGCTTGCTTTCACCGAGCATGAGGTGCCCCAAGACCTTTCGCGCCAGGGCGTTCGTTGGGTCTTTTTGAAGCATGCGCTCACACAGCGCTTTCGCTTTGTCAGTCTTCTTATTCCTCAAGAGCACACGGAGAAGCTCAACGGATCCCCTAGAAAGGGTAGGATCACTTTCAAAGACCCTCATGTACTCGGCCTCCGCTTGAGGATACCTCTCCATCAACTCGTAGGTGCGCCCCAAGTAGTAGTGCGCGAGGCTATCCGATGGCTCTATGCGCTCAAGGTGCTTGAGCAGATCAAGCGAGTCTTGAAACCTGCCCTGCTTCACATACAGGTTCGAGAGTAAGACGTACGCGTCAAACTTACCGGGAAAGTCCTCAATTAATTTTTTGTACTGTGGCTCAGCCTCTGCATCGCGACCTAACGCTTCAAGCACTCCGGCGTAGAGCAAGCGAATCGAGGGATTGGAGGGATCTTCCTGCAACGCTGTATCAGCGGCTACAAGGGCCTTATCGAGCTCGCCGAACCTAAGGTAGAGATCCGCCAACTTCGCGTGGACGAACGGTGTCGGTTCATCCGTCAGCTCCACAACGGCCGAAAAGTTATCCAAGGCGTTCTTAAAATCCTGATCATTCAGGGATAGCTGCCCGACGAGAAAATGATGGAGAGCGCTCGAGCGGGTCCGATCTTCTGCTGTGAAGGGATTAACGTTCGCGTTAGCGACATCCATGAGGATTACGTTATCGGGCTGGGCGCTCGGCGAGGGCGCTGATTTGACACATCCGATAGCCAGGGAGCTCGCGACCACGAGGGATACGCGGGCAAGTACACTTCGGCGTAACTTTCTTGAAGATTTCTGGACGAATAGCCTGTCCAGCAGGAGTACGGAGATGGTTCGCCCGCAAGGACTCGAACCTCGATTTTCAGGGTCAGAACCTGACGTGCTGCCATTGCACCACGGGCGAATATTCACTTCAATTCCAAGCAAATTGAACTCGTCACAATACCACGCAGCAGAGGACTCTTCAATACGCGGCACCCTTTGAAAAAGGGCCCAACTCTGCGGTGTTATTGGCTACCCTACCCTATCACGAAGAGATTTAACCAGTCTGATACTGATCCCCCCGAAAGCCCCCCTAAAGTTGAAACCAATTACCAGCCATGGTACTGTCCCCGGAGTTAAAAAAGTGTGGCCCCATCGTCTAGTGGTTAGGACGGTGGCCTCTCACGCCGCAAACAGGGGTTCGAGTCCCCTTGGGGTCACCACCTTTTTCTGAGTTCCCTTCACTGGCTACGCCGGCAGTTTCTTTGCTAAAACTTAGATTTTGATAATACAATCGAAGCGGTTGGAGAGGCTTGAAACCAGAGCGGTTGTCGAGCAAACACTCTTCCTCCTCACGAACATTGTCTGATTAACGTACGCAGCCATGACTACAAAAAACGGCTCCTCTTCAAATCCATTTGAAATCAAGGTCGGACTCGCCAAGATGCTCTGCAACGGCGTCATCATGGATGTCATCGACGTCGAGCAGGCCCGCATAGCTGAGGACGCCGGTGCCGTGGCCGTCATGGCCCTTGAGCGCGTTCCGTCCGATATCCGCCGAGATGGTGGTGTCGCCCGTATGAGCGACCCCAAAATGATCGAAGAGATCAAGGCGGCTGTAAGTATTCCGGTGATGGCCAAGATTCGCATAGGGCACCTCGCCGAAGCTCAAATCCTTGAAGCGATCGGAATAGATTTTATCGATGAGTCAGAAGTTCTCACGCCAGCAGATCCATATCTGCATGTTGATAAGCACCTCTTCAAGACCCCCTTCGTCTGTGGAGCAACGGATCTTGGAGAAGCTCTTCGTCGAGTGAATGAAGGAGCCGCGCTCATCCGCACGAAGGGTGAAGCAGGTACAGGAAACATCATCGAAGCCGTTCGACACCTTCGTGAGGTACGTCGGAATATTGACGAGCTTCAAACCCTCTCCTCAGACCGAATGGCAGAGCGTGCCGAAGAGTATCGCGTTCCCCTCTCCTTACTGCAGCAGGTGCGAGAGATGGGACAACTTCCCGTACCAAACTTCGCAGCCGGCGGCGTAGCAACACCAGCAGACGCGGCGTTGTGTCGTCAACTTGGGGCCGAAACGGTTTTTGTTGGATCAGGCATTTTTAAGTCGGAAAATCCGCCTCTTCTCGCCAAAGCTGTTGTGCAAGCAACGTGCTTCTACAATGAGCCGAAAAAGCTCTTGGAAGTTTCTCGTGGACTAGGGCAAGCGATGCGAGGGCTTGAGATAAGCAAGATTGCACCCGAGGCCCTCCTGGCGAATCGAGGCTGGTAACGCTGTGACCGTGCGCGTCGGTATCCTCGGATTTCAGGGATGCATCGAACCTCATGAAAAGATGCTCCATACGCTGGGAGCGGAAACGGTTCGTGTTCGCACAAAAGAGGCTCTCGAATCGGTCGATCGCTTAATCCTGCCCGGAGGAGAGAGCACAACGATGCTTCGATTTTTGAAGTTACACGATATGATCCCAGCCGTGCAGGAGTTCGCCAAGACGAAGCCGGTGTGGGGGATCTGTGCGGGGGCGATCCTTGCCGCGACGGAGGTATGCCACCCCTCCCAGGACTCCCTGAACCTTCTCCCTATCTCAGCGCACCGAAATTTTTACGGCTCCCAACTTGATTCATTTACCGTCCCGCTCTCGATAACGGGATTATCGAAGCCGATCGCCGCTCAATTCATTCGCGCCCCCCTCCTCAAAGCTGCCCCCCCACCCCAGGCCGATAGTACGATCAAAGTGCTCGCTGAACTCGACAACCAACCCGTGTTCTTCTCCTATGGGAGGGTATGGGCATGCTCCTTTCACGTGGAATTAGGTGAGGATGCCTCCCTCCATGAGCTCTTTCTAAAGCTCTAGCCGGTCTCCGTTGTAACAGCTATCTCCCCCTCAGCAGCGTCATAAAGCCCGTAAAAACGGCGCGATATGGGTCAACGGACCAACTTTTAGCCTCCAAGCCGTTCGACTATGTTCCAGCGACAGGTTCAGACAATGGCCTTAAGGAGCCCCCCGCAATATGACCCTTTCAGAAAGTCTCAAAGCTGCGATTCTAAATTCCAAACAATCTCGCTATGCGATAGCTCGCGGCGCAGAGATAGATCATGCGGTGCTTCGACGCTTCATGAACGGGGAGCGTGATATCAAACTAAAGACCGCCGAAAGTATCGCCACCTATCTCGACCTTGAGTTGGTTCAAAAAAGAAAGAAAGCTAAGAAGACAAACGGTAGGTAAGCAAATCTTAGGAATATACCTTTTTATCCCCCGCTTCAGGTCTCGTTTTCCAACGGCGGTGCATCCAAAACCATCCCTCCGGAAAATTTCGAATCATCTCGCAATACGTATCCGCTAAACGTCGCGTAATGACGGATATCTTTTCGTCCGTTGTCATCCTCTCGTCTCGCAACACATCTCCGTAGTTACACTCACTGGCATCAACCACATACTGATCGTTGCCTGTATATCGAATAGACGCAACGAATACGGGGGCCTCGGTGCGAAGCGCCGCAAGAGCAACCGAACGGGTTGTTGCTGCGGGCACCCCAAACCAATCCACAAACACGGCGTGATTCCGCGTGACGTTCTGATCGAAGAGAATCGCAGCCGACATACCGGATGAGATGGTGTTCACCACCTCTTTGAATGCGCCACGTCGATCGATAATTTTATTTCCCCTGGCTTCCCGCAAGCCTGTCCACCATCGGTCGAAGAGTGGCGATTGAAACTTTCGCGCTACCGCTGCGAGTGGCAATCCACGCAGACCGATCGCGTGACCAAGTAATTCGAAACTTCCAAGATGCCCCGTGGCGATCAACACTCCTCGCGATGGCTCTTCTTTCAAGCGTTGGCGATACGCCTCAAGCGCTGGAATCTCGACGTGCGACTCTCCCCACTCCGGAGTAAGGGACGGCAGGCGTACGGTATCCGCCAAGAGTCGTCCCATTTCGGTGGCGTTCTTACGCCGGATACTCCGACGCCAGGAAGCATCTTTGTCAGGAAACGCGATACGCAGATTCTGATCGATAGTCCGTCGCAAACGGGGAACGGCCAGGAACAGGAGCCGGAATATCGCACCAAAAAGAGACACCCGCCCAGACTGAGGGAGGGCGCCCAATACTGCCACCAACCCTCGAACCAAAACATACGCGAAGAGCTCTACGATACGCCTCACACCATACCTCAACCGGGGCGCGCTACTTCCATCCCCTGGAGGTCGTTATAGTACATGGATATGGCCGAGGTACACCTCTCTCAGTGAGGAACAGTCGTTCTACTGACGATCCTTCGCAGGGTTCCCCTATCGAGGCGCAGCAGTCGAGCGGCCCGTACTTGGCTGCCGTCACACCGCGCGAGGGCCTCCTCAACGAGCCCCATCTTGAACTTCTCTACTCGCTCATGAAACGATCCTTCGCCCTCACCGATTGTGACTTCCGGGGGAATGGCCAGGTCCTCCGCCGATATGAAGGATCGTCCCTCATAGTGCGCATGATAGGCGGCGCTCTCTACTACCGCCTGGAGCTCTCGCACATTTCCAGGCCATTGCTGAATCTTAAAGTGGTCGAGAACATCTGAACTCACCTCGAAGACCTGCGCCTGCTCTCGTGCGCGCATCGACGCCAGTGTCGCGTCACACAGATCGGGAATGTCCTCACGTCTCTCTCGCAGCGGGGGCAGATGAAGGACATTGTGCGCCAAACGATGGTAGAGATCTCTCCGAACCTTGTTCCCGGTTAGCGCCTCATCCAAAGGGCGATTCATCGCAGCGATACATCTGCAATCCACCTGCTTAAAGGCGTCCGCACCAACGGGCCTTACCCGTCGCTCCTGAATCACATCGAGGAGCCGAACCTGCAGTGGTAACGGCACCTCATCAAGCTCATCGAGAAAGAGCGTGCCGTGATGAGCCTCTGGAACGAGTCCGAGCCGTGCTTCAACTGCTCCGGTAAATGCTCCCTTGATGTGTCCGAAGAGCTCACTTTGTGCAAGATCACCTCCCGCAAAATTTGGTTGATAGTGAACAAAACGTCCATCATGTCGGGGGGAACATTCATGGATAAGCCGGGCACATAAACCTTTGCCGGTTCCCGTTTCGCCAAGAATGAGCACGGGCTGCGGAATGGTTGCAATAAAGGAGATACGGTCGCGAAGTATCCTCATCGCATCACTTCGACCGATCAATGCCGAGCAGGGCGCCGCTCCACCTTCTCGCCGAGACTTGTCAAATTCCCTTCGCAGCTCAGCATGCGTTGCAGCATCGGTGATAACGGGAGCGAGGTGTTCAGGATCGGCGGGCTTTTCGATGAAACTGGCAGCTCCAAGCTGCAGGGCACGCACGCCGTGCGTGAGAGAGCCGTGTCCCGTCAGAACGATTACCCTACTTGAGACATCAAGAGCACGCAGTTGCGAGAGTAGTTGAAATCCACTCTCCGTCCCCTGCCGGTCATCCACACAGAGATCCAAAACCACAACCCCGGGGCGGTGTCGACGAAAGAGCTCCAGAGCAAGACCGGCGGTTGTAGCTCCACAAACTTTCAGAGGCGCGATGCGGGGTGAGAGCGCCCGAGCTAGGCTGTTGAGCAGTTCACCATCATCGTCGATCAGAAGGACGTCAGACATACCGTGGCATCACGCGCATTGACGGTCACACCTGGTATCCACGAGAGGAGGAATACAGATGCTACAGGTGAGAAGGCCCTGATCTAGAACAATTCCAAGCCGCCACGCATGCGCTCGCATGATCAGATCTGCAACGACCGCATCGATCACCGCTCTTTCGCCCAGCTCTCCAGCAGCATAACTACTCCACGATGCGTACCTTCGAGTTGATGGAAAAGACTTAGGAACCTTTGTCGAAAGGGTGAGTCCGTATTCAGGTGACCAATCGGCCGTCCATACAAGCTCAACTTCGGTAAACATCTGACGAACGATAGAAGCGAGTCGTTCTATCTTCACTCGGTCTAGTGAAACTTGATCGAGGCTTGCTGAGCGCAAACGTGCACCAAATATCCTCGCGGCATCTTGGGCGGGAACAATACTCGGAGCTATCTCACTTTTGAGACCGGCGATCTTCGAAACGGTAGCCGCAATCTGAGAGCACCGATTGCGCACACGCTGCAAATCCTCGGAGGGGATCGTGGTAGCGAGGTACGATACCTCATTGGTAATGACGGAGAGGTCGCCTCGAACAACGTGGCTCAAAACGCGAGAAAAACGGCTAAAAAGGGTGAATTCACTTTCGCCACGTGTCGTATCCGCCGCCATGCTCGCTCCTCGTACAAGAGTTACGAGCGACGGTTGTAACACCTTAGGCTCAATTCAAAATGGGGTAGTCACGGATGCGGTCACATTGGAACAGATTCGGACACGCTTTTTTCGGGGGAGGTCGGTAGCGCTACCCGGTTTTTCCGCGACCAGGAATGCCCGTCCCTCTTTAGCGCGAATTCCACGTAGGGGGATGCTCCCGTCGTCACGGGCTAGGCACACGACAGCGACGGTCGTTCCTGGCCGTAACTGGCATCTACGCCCTCAATTTATTCCACCCATCCAAAGCCGCGACTTTGTAGCATTCAGCGAGTGTTGGATAGTTAAAGACAGCGTCCTTGAGATAGGTCAGACCACCATGCAGCCCCATCACCGCTTGTCCGATGTGGATGAGCTCAGTGGCATACTCTCCAATAATGTGAACACCGAGAACCTCGCCGGTGGTGCGGTGGAAAAGAACCTTGAGCATGCCATTCTCATCTCCAAGGAGTTGGCCACGCGCGATCTCCCGATAGCGAGCGATACCGGTTTCGTACGGAACGCCTCGTTCCGTGAGCTCCTCCTCGGTATGCCCGACATATGAGATCTCCGGTATCGAGTAGATGCCGTAGGGGAGCGGAATCTCCATGATGGGCTCATCGATTCCGAAGGCGTGGCACGCGGCCAATCTTCCTTGACGAGCTGCAGTGGACGCCAGGGCAGGAAAGCCGATTACATCTCCCGCTGCGTATACGTGAGGTACCGCAGTTTGATACAACTCATTCACCTCAAGCTTACCCCGTTCTCCCACGCTCAGGCCGATAGCTTCGAGGCCGAGATCCTTGGTCGCACTTGAGCGTCCAGCAGAGTACAGAACACAATCCGAAACGAGCACTTTGCCACTCTTTAAAACCGTGACGACCTGTCCATCCTCTCTGCTCGTGCAACTCTGCACCTCCTCACCTAATCGTAACTGGGTGCCCATAGTCCGCATCTGATACTGGAGGCACTCGATAATCTCTCCATCGATGAAGCCAAGGAGACGCTTTCGCGTATCCACGATGGTGACACTCACACCGAGCGCGGCGAACATCGAGGCGTACTCGGTGCCGATTACGCCACCGCCCACTACGGTAAGCTCGCGAGGGAGCTCTTTCAGCGAGAGAATGTTGTCACTATCAAAGATGCTTGTTTGATTGAACTCTATGTTTGGGGGGCGGTGCGGCTGTGCCCCGACCGCGATAACGAATTTTTCGGCGGATCGTCTAATCTCGCTTGATGACGCGAGCGATGAGATTTCAATAGTATGAGGATCAACGAAACGCGCGTGTCCGTGGAGGATATCGATGTGATTCCTCTGCAGTTGGTGTTTGATCGTCTCAATCTCCGCCTCCATGGTCCAATTACACCGGAAGGTGAGGTCTGACATCGTGATGTCCCCTTTCACCCGGTAGCCCATGCCGTAGATCGAACGCTGCCGATACCCCGAGAGGAAAACCACAGCCTCCTTGAAGGTTTTGCTCGGAATGGTGCCGACGTTGACGCACACCCCCCCTACCACCTCCCGTTGGTCGACAATGGCAACCCTTTTTCTAATCTTAGAGGCCTGAACGGCGGCCCGTTGACCCGCCGGTCCGCTCCCGATGACCAGAAGGTCGTAGTCGAAAGAACCGGTTTTTACCGCCATAGCGCAATTTCCCCTCAAAACCACCGTATCGCTCCCACCTGAGCGCCCCATCAGGAGGTAGTGGATCAATCCCCAACCTGACATTGATTCCCGGGGGCAAAGGTGCTTTATTTTACCTGCCTAAATCGGTGGATGACCTATCCAATAACCACCTAAGGACATTGGTTTTCTTATGATTTCCGAAGATGAGGTACAGAAGCTCGCCACTCTTGCACGCCTTGAGTTAGATCCAGCCCTCACCCCTGTGGTTACTGGACACCTAAACTCGATTATTGGGTATGTGCAGCGTCTGGATGAAGTAGACACGACCGGCGCTGAGGCGATGAGTCATGTTCATGGCGCAGTTAATGTGCTTCGCGAGGACAAAGCTCTTGAGCCCGGTAGCGTTCCTGATGCTACTCCACTCGGAGATCCAACGGTCCCACCACAACCGATGCTTGATACGCAAGCGCTCCTTCAGAACGCTCCAGATTCATCCGGTACGTTCATTCGCGTTCCACTTATCGTTGAGTAATCAAGGTTTATGTCAGACATCGCATCCCTCACTATCTCCGACATGCGCGCTGGTCTCGACTCGAAGCAGTTCTCCTGCACCGAGTTGGTTAAGGCGAGCTTGGACACAGCAGACAGCTACTCTGGCCTCAACTGCTTTAACCTCATCTCTGCAGAGAACGCACTGAAAGAGGCGGCTCACATCGACGAACTCCTCGCACAAGGCAAGTCGGCTCCACTGCTGGGCATTCCCGTAGGAATCAAGGATGTCATCTGCACGAAAGGCGTTCGCACAACCGCATCGAGCAAGATCCTTGAGAACTTCATTCCCCCGTACGATGCGACCGTTGTGCGCAAGTTGAAAACCGCTGGAACGGTTTCAATCGGCAAGCTCAACATGGATGAGTTCGCCATGGGCTCATCGAATGAGAATTCGGCCTTCGGTCCTGTGAAGAACCCGTGGAATCCTGAGTATGTTCCCGGAGGGTCGAGTGGAGGTTCCGCGGCCGCTGTTGCCGCTGGCATCTGCCCAATAACTCTCGGAACAGATACCGGTGGCTCAATTCGTCAGCCAGCTTCGTTCTGTGGAATCGTGGGCCTTAAACCAACCTACGGGCGCGTAAGCCGCTACGGCGTGATCGCATATGCATCCTCCCTTGATCAGGTAGGTGGCTTTGCCCGCAATGTGAAGGATTGCGCACTCGTCACACAAGCCATCTGTGGCCAAGATCCAAACGACGCCACCTCGGCACAACGCGAGGTCCCCGATTTCACCAAGAGTCTCGGGCAGAGCATTAAGGGACTCCGCATCGGTCTTCCGAAGGAGTACTTCGTGTCGGCGGTTGATGGCGAGATAGACGCGGCGCTCAAAAAAGCCATCTCAGTGCTTGAGGGGCTGGGCGCGATTCCTGTTGAGATCTCACTCCCACACACAGATGCCGCTGTTGCGGTCTACTACATCCTCGCACCTGCGGAGGCCTCATCAAATCTAGCCCGATATGATGGCATTCGGTACGGGCATCGAGCCAAAGGAAACTACGATCTTAAAACCCTCTACGCTAAGTCGCGCAGCGAAGGGTTCGGTCGAGAGGTTCAACGTCGTATCATGGTCGGAGCGTATGTACTCTCGACCGGCTACTACGACGCATACTACCTCAAAGCTCAAAAGGTTCGTTCGCTCATCGCCAAGGACTTTCACGAGGCGTTCTCACACAAATGCGACGTAATCGTGGCTCCAACCGCTCCGAACGCGCCGTTTAAGATCGGCGCCAAGATTAGCGATCCGTTGCAGATGTATCTAAACGATATCTTCACAATCCCTGTAAATCTTGCGGGACTCCCAGGCATGAGCGTTCCGTGTGGGTTCACCTCGTCGGGACTTCCGATCGGCCTGCAGCTGATCGGAAAGCCATGGGATGAAGAAACCCTCTTCAAAACGGCATCAGCCTATGAGAGCGCCACCGAGTGGCACTCAAAACGTCCAGCGACTGTGCGCTAAAGGAACTAACGGAGATTCGCCATGGAATTTGAAACCGTCATCGGACTTGAAGTTCACGTTCAACTCTCGACCCAGTCAAAGATATTTTGCAACGCCTCTGCCGCCTACGGTGGTGAGCCAAACGAATATATCGACCCTGTGACGCTTGGGCTCCCCGGAGCACTGCCGGTCGGAAACAAGAAGGTTGTTGAATACGCGATCATGATGGGGCTCGCGACCCATTGTGAGATCCGACGTTTCAACCGTTTCGCGCGGAAGCACTACTTCTACCCAGACCTTCCCAAGGGCTATCAGATCTCCCAATTCGACGAGCCTATCTGCGAGCGAGGACACGTCGATTTCTATATGGATGGCACGAAGCGCACGGTCGGATTGAAGCGCATCCACATGGAGGAGGACGCCGGAAAGAACCTCCACGACTCTCGCACTCAGTCATCGCTGGTAGACCTTAACCGAGCAGGTGTTCCACTCCTTGAGGTCGTGTCAGAGCCAGAGATTCACTCTCCAGCGGAGGCGGCCGCCTACCTGCGCGCTATTCGACAACTCGTGCGCTACCTCGGCGTCAGTGATGGCAACATGGAAGAAGGGAGCCTTCGGTGCGACGCCAACATCTCTCTTCGTCCGGTCGGAGAACTGAAGTTCGGAACTCGAACTGAGATCAAGAACCTGAACTCCTTCAAGTTCGTTGAGCGCGCCCTTGAGTATGAAATCGCCCGGCAAACCGCGATCCTCAGGGCTGGCAACAAGGTTGTTCAACAGACGCTCCTCTTCGATAGCGAAAACGGATCGACCCGTCCGATGCGCTCGAAAGAGGAGTCGGCCGATTATCGATACTTCCCAGATCCTGATCTTCCACCGGTAGTCGTTGAGGAGAGCTGGATACAAGAGGTTAAGGAGCGACTCCCGCGCCTCCCAGCTGAATGGGCGACGGAGCTCGTGAATGAGTACGGCCTCTCCCTCTACGACGCCACCGTCCTGACAACGGAGCGCGCCTTTGTTGAGTACTACCAAGAGGTGGTCGCTACGTGCGGAAACGCCAAGACAGCGTGCAACTGGGTAACCTCAGAATTTTTTGGGGCTCTCAACAAAGCAGGATTAGAGCTTGAGCAGTCACCGGTCAGCGCCAAGGGTCTTGGGGAGCTCATTAAGCTCGTCGAAGATGATGTCATCTCGGGAAAAATGGCCAAATCGGTATTTGAGGAGATGTTTGAGACCGGCAAAGCTCCGAGTGTTATCGTCAATGAAAAGGGGCTCAAACAGCTCAGCAATGACGATGAAATCCTTGCAATCATTCGCAAGGAATTCGACGCTAACGCCACTCAGCTCGCAGGCTACCTCGGAGGCAACGAGCGATTACACGGCTTCTTCGTCGGTCAGGTCATGAAAGCGACCGGCGGATCTGCTAATCCCAAAAAGGTTAACGATCTCATCCGACAGGAGGCTGCCGCTCGCAAGGGTTCCTAATCCCCTTCGCCGGGGCGCCCCACCACACCTTCAGTTGAGACTGACTAGGCCCGTGGCGGACGCTTTGTTTATATCCCTATGGTCGACCAACTTGAACCAGTTCCTGTTGCAATAGATGGAGATGCGGTAGCCTTTTATCTTGAGGTTCCACGTAGCCACGTAGTACTACTTACAGTGTTTTTTGAGCTCTACGATGGTGTTGGCACCGTGCGAACACTGGACAAGGATGGCGCTGTGGTAGGAGTACTCACGACCCCATCTCAAGTTCAGGACTGTATAGGTGTCTTGAAGGCGATTCGGGAACATGTCTCGTGGGTCCCGTGCTCCGAGCCCCCTACCGAAGCTTCATAGAGCCACCGTTTACCCTCTCAGGAGTGCGTACATGATTAAGTTTATCCACCGCAATCAGCAGTTCATCGGCGTCGTATTTCTTTTTATCGCCGTGTGTTTCGCCATTAGCGGAGTCGGTCTCGACATCCTTCACGGTGGAGCTACTAAGGAACGCCCAGCGGGAGAGGTAAACGGACACAAACTGACCGCAGAGGATATCGCTCGTTCAGAACGGAGCGTCGAGTCTCGATACCGTCAGATGTTCGGAGACCAATACGAGCAGTTCGCGGGAACTTTAAACTTAAACATCCGCCAACAAGCTATCGATACACTCGTTGACCGCACCATTCTTGACCAGGAAGCCGACAGGCAGGGCTTTACAGCATCCGACGAAGCGGTTCGCCAGTACCTCCTCACTAATTTCTTCAAAGGGAAGAACGGCGAGAACAACTTCTCAGCAGCCAACTACCGAAACCTACTCCAGAGTCTCGGCATGTCGGCCCCCGACTTCGAGCACGAGATCAAGGACGAGATCGCTCGCACCACCCTCGTCAATATCTTACGGGACGTAGCGGTTCCCTCCACCAGGGACGCCGAAAACCTTCTGAAAACGCAAAAGACGAAATACTCAGTCGTGGTAGCTACGATACCGGTCGATCCAGCAGCTGTGGCTGCGCCCTCCGATGAGGATCTCAAAAAGTATTACGAGAGCCATGCCACCGAGTATGAGACTCCAGCCCAAGTAAGTTACTCGTACAGCGTCTTCGCGCCGGTCGACTTTGAAAAAGCGGTGAACATCACCCCTCAAGACATTGAATTCTTCTACTCAGAAAACGCCGCGAAGTTTCAACTTCCCGAGCAATCACGAGTTCGAGGAATTAAGCTGCTCTATCCTAAAGAGAGCGACCCGAAAAAGATGGCTGCCGTGCGTGAGAAGGCAACTGCTGCTCGGAATGAGGCGATCGCTGGAGCGAAATTTGAAGATCTTGTGACCAAATACTCTGACGATCTCCCTACGAAATTCACCGGTGGAGACCTCGGATGGCTAAAGAAGGGAGATAGGGAAGAGGCCTTTGATAAGGCGCTCACTACAACTTCGGTCGGAAGCATCTCTGAACTCATTGAGACCGACTACGGCTTCGAGATCATCAAGATTGAAGAGAGGAAGTCTCCCCAGCCACGACCTCTCGACCAAGTTCGCGCCGAGATCGAAAAGGAGCTGCGCACTCGCGAGGCCCCGGCTTACGCCGCCAATCAAGCTCGCGAGGTGATCCTCCAAGCCAAAAAAGATGGCAAAACAATTGCGCAGGTACTGCCCTCAGGCAGCGCTCTCAAGGAAACAAGCGGGTTCTTGTCGCAAACCAAAGATCCTGAGCTATCCCTCTCAGGTCTTACTCAGAATATCTTTATGCTTCCCACCTCCGAGCGACTTCAACCAAATCTGATTGAGCTCGGAGACACTACGGTGGTCGTACAGGTGAAGGAATTCAAAGAGCCAATGACTCCGCCCTTCGAAGAGGTGAAGGATAGAGTGATCGCTTCCGTGAAGGCTGCTGAAGCTCGCAAACTCGCTGAAACCAAGGCAAACGACATACTGAAAGCAGCTCAAGCTAACCCTTCGAGCTTTAGCGCTGAGGCTCAAGCCCGGGCCGCTAAACTTGCAGGTCCCGTTACTATCTCTCGAGAGGAATCAGCCTCTGAGGCCTTGCCCGCTATAACCGCTCAGATGCGAACCGCTGTGCTCGCTACTGAAAAGCCACAACAGGTCATCGCCCGGGCGTTTCCTGGCGCCAAAGAATTCACCCTTCTCAAGGTTGAAGAGATTACGACACCCAACCTCTCCGACCCCAAGAACGTCGCTGAATTGGCGAAGTATCGTGCACAAGCAACTCAGCAGGTTGCTAATAACATGGTCACCTCAACCCTTGAGCTGCTCAAGAGTCGATCTGCTATTGAGCTGGATCCATCTCTTATGACGGCTCAATAATACTTGATAGGTCACCCCGGCGAAGAAGTCCCCCTGTTATTTCGGGATAGTTCGCGCGTTCCACCAAACACGGAGCGCAGCAACAGGGCATGCGCAACGCTCGGAAACGCGCTCCCTCCAAAAAATACACACCAAGAATTGTGTTCGTGCTACAATCTGACAAACCATGATTCGCGTAGCCAACATCAAAGATAGTCTCTCCATAGCAGAGATACATGTTGCTTCATGGAAGCACACCTATGCTGGTCAGGTTCCTCAACACTTCCTCGATACCCTGTCAGTAGCGACCCGAGAGGCGTCCTGGACCAAAACACTGACCGCCGAATCGCAAAACATACACATATTTGAAGATACTGGGGTTTTAAAAGGCTTTGTTTACTTTGGTCTCTCCTTAGACAGCGACAAAACCCTCGACCAAACCGGAGAGGTGTATGCCATCTATCTACGCCCCGGTTGCGAGAGGCGTGGGATCGGCACAGCTTTGTGGCGGAGCGCAGTCGATGAACTGAGTAGCCGCAATCTGACGCAGGTCTCGGCGTGGGTTCTGGATACAAATCTGAATGCTCGTGGATTTTATGAGCGGTGTGGCTGTCTCCTCGATGGAGCAGCTAAGAACTTAACCATCGGAGACAAGGAGCTCCTCGAAGTGCGCTACACACTCAATAGGAACTAGAGCACCGCATTCGTTGACTGTTAATCAACAGGCTGCTTCATTGAGCAATCGGTATTCGGCCCTACTCCGGCAAGGTCTGCATCAGCTCATCAAACATCTTGAGAAATCTCTCGAGCGTTTTTGGATATCCCTTGCCAAAGCGCTTGATCACTCGCTCGTAGAACTCCTCAGGGCTCGTGGCCACTATGAGCTCCGTGCGACGGAAGAGCGGGTGTTGGTCCAGGATGGCGCGTCGACGATTGTAGTAATTGAGGGTCAAGCGAGATCGCATCGCTTCATGAAAGAAAGTTCTCTTCTCCGCCTTGAGGGAGTGAAAGACCTTCGCATACGACCGATACTCCTCTCGACTACTAAAGTCACCGAAACGTTTCCTGCTCTGAAAAAAGCGAACCGGGTGATACTCAAAGAGCACCCCGTCTACGAGGAAGTCAACAGCGATAGTGTTGCCGTTACGATCCTCCCCTATCGGCACTTGGAATGTGACCCCTTGCTGAACGTCGAAGTGGGGAACGAACTGTTGCAAGAGGGAGGCGCAGATCGCCTCGGATCGGGAGCAAAATTTCACAGGATCAGCGCAATTCGCGACAGCGATATCTATCGTAATCTCGGCTGATTCGGTTCTCTTGGAATGTTGTCGTTGCTGGTGCCTGTGGCGTCGACGGCGGTGCTCACGGGGCTGAGCAGGGTCAGCGCTTTCATCAAAATTGGAGCCAGGGGATTCAAACAGTACGTCGCGGGAATTAGCCGTGGAGTCCTCTTTCAAGACACCCCTCCTTTTCAACCCTTGGAAAGGTTCGCTCTTAGAACCTCTCTACTAAGTATGATGAGAAGAACGGGATATTGGATTCCGTTTTACCGCGCTTTTTCGGGCTCTTGCCGGTCGAAGTGTCGGACATCACTCGTCTTCGCCCCGGAAGCGAGGACCGATAGGCTTCCACTGTCTTGTGGTCTACTCAGTAGAACCCTTACTCAAGGTCCGTAACAACCAGACACTCTCCCGCTTCGAGGGCGAGTTTGGAGGGACACGCCTCTGCCGAGACCGAGCTGTCATTGAAGGCGGTCCATGCAGCTCTCTTTCCCTCTCCCAAAGCGAGGATAATGCTAAGGTCAGCGCCCGTTATAAGGGCCGAACTCGCTGTCATTCTATCAGCAGGGGGCTTCGGCGAATCATGAAAGTAGAGGAAGGTTTCTGACCTCTCTGCGAGGGCCGGATGATGCGGAAAAAGTCCCGCGATATGCCCATCCTCCCCTACCCCAAGAACTACGACGGTGAACTTTCCACCCAACGACCGCAGCTCATCCCTATAGTTCGAGCACCCAAAATCACTGTGCGCAGCATTCATCACAAATGGATGAAGCTGCCTTTGAGAGATGACCCCATGTTCAACGAGTTTGTCAAAAAGAAGTCGTTTTAATCCACCATAGTTACTCTGATCGTCCGTCAACGGCACAAGGCGCTCATCGACCATGAAAAATTGGATACGTCCAAGAAGATCACGAGGCTGATGAGCGGACTCGATCTGGAGCGCCCCGAGAAGGCCAACGACGCTGCGACCGCCACACAATCCAACTACGAGCGGCTCATCGGAACCCTTAGCTTTGCAGACGGCAAATATCTTCTGAGCGACCTGACGCAAGGCACCCTCCAGGTTCCCCTGCGATCGAATAACGGTAGCTGTCATCTCTATTTCTCCTTCACATCCCACGTTGGTGACTCATGCACCGCACCATTCAGAATTCGATCGATACGAGCCCTATACGCCGCGCTAACCGGATCGTTCGCAAGCCGTCCAAAAAGCGCGCGCGCCTCACGCAGCTCTCCCTGCTCAAAGAGTGCAAGAGCATCATGATACGTACCGAGGCTGCGAACAAGATCCGCAGCGGAACTACTATCTACCGGTTCATAGATCACGACTGACTCGCCTCGCCCCACAACCTTGACACTTCCCAGCTTCCGCCACTCGATCCCTTCGATGAGCGGCTCGCGGGTTGCCTCGGAAGCGATCGTATAGCTACCAAATACCTTATTAACCCCCTCAAGACGCGATGCCACGTTCGCCGCGTCACCAATCATGGTGTAGTTAAAGCGAAGGTCTGAACCGAAATTTCCAACTGACACCACACCTGTGTGGATACCGATCCTCATGCGCGGTCGTATGCCGAAGCTTCTCTCAAACTCGGGCGCCAGCTCGTCGAGTCGTCGCTGACACGCTACCGCCGCTCGCACCGCTCTTATCCGATGATCGCCGACGGCTAGTGGAGCGTTCCAAAAGGCGATAATCGCGTCCCCCTGATACTTATCGAGGGTGCCACCACTCTCGAGAATAATGTTCGACATCTCGGAGAGGAATCGGTTGAGAAACTGTACGAGTTGATCAGGCGGCAGACGTTCAGAGATACCGGTGAATCCCTGGATGTCGCTAAAAAAGATGGTTAACTCGCGGCGCTCACCTCCAAGCCTAAGCTTGGAAGGATCCTTCACGATCGCCTCGATCACCTCCGGTGACATGTAGTGTCTAAAAGCTTTTCGAATAAAGCGATGTTGTCGTCCCTCGAGCTGATACTGAAGAACTGCTGTCCCGATGGTCACGAGGATCAGACCCAGCAGGGTTGTTACCATCGGCATCCACCATCCGAGGTGCGCGGCGCCGTAACACGCCCCAATCCATGCCGCAAACAACACCACCTGAGCGATCGCACCGCCACGCTTAACAAACAATCCAGCAACACACGAGGTCGCAAGGACGACTAATGAGATGAGGAACGCCACCACCGTGGGCATTTCACGCAGAAAGGAGCTGTCTAAGAGATTACTAAAGATAGTGGCGTTCACCTCTACACCTGGATAGGCGTCATCAAAGGGCACTCCCCGAAGATCAAGGAGTCCCGGCGCGCTCCCTCCGATAAACACAAAGGCGTCCTTGAACTCACTCTGTGGAACGCGAGGCTCTAGCCCCTCTGCAACCCGGATCGCACTTGAAAGCACCGCACCTAAAGAATAGGTTCTGAAGGTTTGCGCCGGGCCGTAGTAGCGAATGAGTAGTTCGCCGAGCGAATTCTGGTGCTCCTGAAGCCCCGCACCAGCGCCACTGGCACCGTGCGTAGTGGCATACAAGGCAAAGGGAAGTGAAAGTACCGGTGTAGTACCAAGATACGCTCCCGGTTGCGTATGTCGTACTATCTGATCCTCGTCGGCGGTGGAGGTCACGTTTCCGAATGCGGCGCTCGTCTGGAGCAATTCGTCAAAGGGGAGCGCACCGCTTGCAAAGGTTGGTCGGGCTTTCCCCGCCAGGTATGGATCGATGACGGCCCGAACGGACTCCTGCCGCTCTTTGAAAATCTTTAGGTTTTGCGGGCTCTCATCACCACCACCTCGTTGCAACGCAACCGCGCTCACAACGGGAAGCGAGCCGCCTACCCTCTGAGCGAACTGAGCATCGTCGTGGGCCTCATTGGAATGCTCAGTAAAAAGGAGATCAAAGGCCACCCCCTTTGCCCCTGAGGTGGTGAGGTACTCAAGGATAGGATTGTACACGGAGCGCGGCCACGGCCATCCCAATCCCATCTCCCGAGACACGTACTCGAGGGAGCTTTGGTCGATGGTGATGATTTTAACGTTCGGATTATGCGCGCTCTGGTGAGCAACCGAACGAACCCGCCAATCCCAGGTCCGGTACTCTATCGAGTCGCATACCCCACCCCACAAACCAAGACCAACCATCAGCGAAGTGGCTGCCCAAATAACAAGACCACCCTGCGCTCGCTTCCTCTCTGTCGACATAATGTAGTATACGATTTCACGCGCCTAGGAATCTGTAAACACCCCGCTACGCCTGAAGAGGACACCGGCATCATGATAGCTCGCGCCCCTTGCCGATCACGGTCCCAAGCAAGACGTGGATGGAACTCCGTGGTAGCGACCCTCATCGCTTTAGCCCTTCCCCACCTCGCGCTAGGAGAACCAACCGATCCCCTCTCATTTGGAGGTTTTGTCGACACCTACATTGCCCACGACTTTAACCACCTTCCAACCCGCTACCGTCCCTATACGACGCAGCCGTACTACACCGATGAAGGTGCGCTCAATCTCGGGTATGTCGATGCGATCCTATCGACCGAAAGGATTCATGGGCGGCTGGCCGTTCAGTACGGATCCTCGGTGATCGCTAACTACGCCGATGAGCCCCACGAATTCGTACGCTACCTGCAGGAGGCATACGCAGGGGTATCGCTCTCTGATTCGTGGAAGATAGATACGGGGATATTCTTCTCTCACCTCGGGATGGAGTCGTGGATCTCTCGAGATGATTACACCCCAAGTCGGTCGTTAATCGCTGACTACTCCCCCTACTATCAAATGGGGATTCGAAGTGTCCACGAGGTTTCTGAGCAACTTCACCTTGAGTTTCATATCGTTCGGGGATGGCAAAATATCTCTGATGACAGGGAGCCATGTTATGGCACTCAGATCGCGTACTCGCCGACGAAGGACCTCCGCATCATCTACAACACCTTCATCGGGGATGAGGATGGCACTCGGGTGTTTAACAACTTTGTTATCAAGAGCTTCTTTACCGACGATTTTGGCATCTCCTCGAGCTTTGACCTCGGCGCCCAAAACCGACGTGACGATTCTCGTGCCTGGTGGCACGGCTGGGCGATAGTGCCTCACTACCGCATCAATGAAACCTACGCTATCGCCGGACGGGTTGAGCGCTACGACGATCCCCACCAGATCATGATCCAAACCCTCTCTGGCAAGAGCTTCAACACCACTGGCCTCTCAGTGAACCTCGATACGACGATCCTTCCTGACCTGATCTGGAGAAATGAATATCGGGTGTTTTTGAGCACCCAGGATATCTTTCCACGACATGAGAGCTTTTCGGCTTCGGATAGCTTTGTGATGACGTCGCTGATCTACTCACTACGAGAGACCTAAAGACACACTGAGCCCCAGCCGATCCTTGGGTAGGGGTGGTCCCGTTTTGCGCTTTGGTATCTTTTTGATTCGGTCCCCTTGCCATCGTATGTGCGTAGCTCCCCGATAGGAGGATCGGCTGTTTGGGCACAGATGTTTAGCGTTTTATCTTCGTGTGGGTTCAGGCTCTTAAACGGCCGTTGCCTGGCGAGCACGGCGACCGGGGACGGTCGCC
>JBEGVS010000048.1:0-19401 GCA_041178185.1 Pseudomonadota bacterium | reverse complement strand
CCAGTGCCAGCATCGATATCAGCTTGTAGCTGCTTGGTGACGTAATCAGCGACGTATGAGAACCGTTTCGTGTCGATGTCGATGTTGTTCTTGATTAGCTCGACCCGCACATCGAACTGTCGTTGAGCGATCTGCTTCGCTTTTTCGAGGTCGGTGACCTTGGTGCTGAACTTCTTCCATTTACCCGTCTTGGGGTTCTTGAATCGTGCATACCAGCACTCTGTATTGCTGCCATCTCGCTTATAGAGAATGACAGCCCCTTCG
Source organism: Pseudomonadota bacterium (assembly GCA_041178185.1). Classification (GTDB taxonomy): domain Bacteria; phylum Bdellovibrionota_C; class UBA2361; order UBA2361; family OMII01; genus OMII01. The sequence goes on along the minus strand of JBEGVS010000048.1, from coordinate 19,137 downwards.
CACACATGATGTAACGTAGCCTCAGTCATCTTAGTTCGCTCCTTACCGATGAGAATATCGGAGTTATTTGTGCGAACCTTAATGAGAATGAGTGAGAATGATGGTTAGTTGATCGTCTGAACGTCGGGACGGTTCAGTGAGAATGAAACCAGTGGCACGAGCCTTAAAAGAAAGTGACCGTAAGTGATTGATTAGACTGCCCAAGGTCGGACTTGAACCGACACGGGATTTCTCCCCCAGGATTTTAAGTCCTGTATGTCTACCATTTCATCACTCGGGCATACGTTCAGTCACTTTCTTTTAAGTCCTGTGCGTCTACCAATTTCGCCATCCGGGCGGATGCCTGGCGACTGTAGAATACTTTTTCGACCGAGAAAAGAGCGCTTGAGCCCCGCTGGGCTACGCCCCTTGCGCCTTTGCGGGATTCTCCGGCATGACCACTCGGATATGCACCTCGCGCAGCGCTTTTTCGCTTGGAACGCCCGGAGCTCCCATCAGGAGGTCCTCGACAGATTGCGCCATAGGGAAGGCGATTACGTCGCGGATGGCGTTCTCTTGGGCGAGAAGCATCACGATCCGATCGATACCGGGAGCCATTCCACCGTGCGGAGGCGCGCCGAACTTGAACGCTTTAATCATGCCACCGAACTGCTCCTCAACCTGAGCCTGCGTATACCCGGCTATTTCGAACGCCTTGTACATAATCTCCGGTTGGTGATTTCGGATTGCGCCACTTGAGAGCTCGTAGCCGTTGCAGACGATGTCGTACTGGTAGGCCTTTATCGCCAGGGGGTCCATCGTGTTGAGCGCCTCAAGACCACCCTGCGGCATCGAGAACGGGTTGTGACTGAACACAATCTGCTTCAGATCCTCGTCATACTCAAACATCGGGAAATCGGTAACCCAACAGAAGTGGTAGCCCCCCGTAAGGAGGTTAAAGTCCTCACCGAGCTTGTTACGAAGTCGTCCGAGATGTGTCAGGATCTGCTTTGGCTTCCCGGCTCCAAGGAAGATGACCTGCCCAGGTTTCAGATCGAGTTGCTCGATAAGCTTCTGTTGCTCAGCGGGACCGACAAACTTCTGTATCGAGCCGCGCCAGCCACCCTCTTCATAGATCAGATACGCGAGTCCCTGACCGCTCCACTTGGAGAAGAGCTCGACCGTATCGTCAAAGTACTTCCGCGCGGGAGCTGTCATAACGGGCATCGGAATAGCGAAGATCGCTCCCCCCTCATCTACCACCTTCTTGAATACCTGAAAGGAGCACTCCGAGAACGCACCTGAAACGTCCGCTAGTCGCAGCGGGTTTCGGAAGTCAGGCTTATCAGATCCGAAGGTTCTCATCGCCTCATCGTAGGGAATACGAGGGAATGGAGTCGCAGTAACAGCCTCCTTCGCGAAGGTCTTAAAGAGCTCTGAGAGAACCTCTTCACCAACCTTAAAGACATCTTCCTGCTCGACGAAGCTCATCTCCATATCGAGCTGGTAGAACTCACCCGGCGAACGATCGGCTCGTGGATCTTCATCCCGAAAGCACGGTGCTATCTGGAAGTACCGATCGAAGCCAGCAACCATCAGGAGCTGCTTAAACTGTTGTGGGGCCTGGGGCAGAGCGAAAAATTTCCCAGGATGAAAGCGCGAAGGCACGAGGAAATCGCGCGCACCCTCGGGCGAGCTGCTGGTGAGGATCGGGGTCTGAAACTCCTGAAAGTTCCGTTCGTGCAAGAGCTCGCGGATCCGCTTGATAACCTTGGAGCGTAGCAGGATGTTGGCGTGAACCTTATCACGACGGAGATCGAGGAAGCGGTAGGTCAACCGAGTAGGCTCGGGAGCTTTATCATCCTCTGCGATCTGAAATGGTAGAACATCGGCTGTCGTGAGTACCTCGAGATGTTCGCAGTGGATCTCAACCTCTCCGGTTGGGATCTTCGTGTTGATCATCGTCGAGTCACGTTTAACAACCTTCCCGGTGACCTTGACGACAGACTCAACGCGCACGTCCTGGATCTCTGAGCGCCCGGCTTCATTGAACACGACCTGTGTTTGCCCGTAATTATCTCGGAGATCGATGAAGACGACACCGCCGTGATCTCGCTTTCGAAGTATCCAACCGGAAAGGGTCACGGTGGAACCGGCGTCTGAGGCGCGAAGGTCATCGCAGGTATGTGTTCGATAGATGCTTGTGAGATACGGCGAAACGGTCATGAGAAACCCCTCAAAACAGCGCACTAACGCGCCGAGGAGTAGTCATACTACACGCCCGCCTTTTCGTCACGGTAGGCTCCAGAAAAGAGCCCAGAAACGTACAGGGTACGGGATTAAGAGGGGTTAGCGACCGGTGGTCCCGGTCTCGCGTGAGGTGTCGAGGGGGGCCATAACCATCTGTCGCCCCTCACCCGAGAAGGAGAGCTGCCACGCCCCCGGACTAGAGAGGGACTCGGTTATCTTTACATCGCCGTCCGGATGCAGCCTAAGTTTTACCGCAAATTCTGCTGCAGCCCCTTCAAAGGTGTTAAATACGCGCGCCCTGAGGTAATCAGCACCGTCGCCAGGCATCCGCTCAAAGAGAAACCACGTGCCCCGTTGTCGTCCGCTCGCGGATACTCCGACATCTTCAAACTCCAAACCACGACCGAACGCGCGCTCACGCACCCCGACTTCAAAGCCAGGATCGCCCAAAAATACGGAATTGAGGGACTCAAGGTTGGTTATTCCGGCCTGTTCTAAGAGCATCATAGCATAATCCTTAGGAGAGCCCTGTGAGAGGTTAAGCTCGCCAGAGGGCTTGGGCACCCCCTTTACGAGCGTCGAGAATATCGTGCTCATAACCTCCCCCTGCCGTAGTACGCTGACGACACACCAACCCCGCTAACCGTTCAAAAGGAGGGAAACCCTCCCCCTTCTCTAGATTTCGATGCCGCACCCAGGGGGAGTGGTGCGTGGCCCTCGGTCGAATTTATGGCTTCGGCATAAAAAGGGCCTCTGCCGTGGATGTCTGGGGGATTTTCGGGAAAAAATGCAGAGAGAAGGTGGCGGTCGCTAACGTATCGAAGCAGAGCACCAGGGAGATACCGGGCACGCAGCCTAACCAAAACGGCGACTACGCTCGGGCACCTTTTTACAGCTTCGGAACGTGAAAATCGATCTGGTAGATGCTCTCTATCGGCTCTCCATCCGCTAAAACGAAGTTCTTGCGAAGGGTCTCGAAGGAGAGGAACCTGCACCGATCCCTCCACTTGACGATTACTCCTCCATCATGAAATTCCACCGGTGGGCTTGTCTCGCTCTCCTGGAAGCGACCAGATCCGGTACACCGTACCGCGTGACATACGATATCAGCTCGAGTTGTAGTGATAGGACGAATGATGGTGCACCCTTCGAAGTCGAAGTGCCGGGGACGGAGACACTCCCTCCAAAGACACCCCGTCTCGGCTCGTGGTAGCTCGCCGGTTGGGGAGGGACGCGTAGAGCGAGCGATGTGACTATTATCAAGAGAGACCGCAGCGGCATTCCCGATATGCGTGAGTGAGAAATAGCCCGCCATATCTCGAGTACGAAAATCCGACATAACCGCACAAAACTCCGACCAAGTAGCCAGTACAACCCCTTATCCGCACGATGGCGAGGGTTGCTTCAGGCTCTAGGGGTATTTCCGGTTATGGTCACCGTTTTTTGGTGTGTGCGTTACTAAGCTCAAGGATTCCATTGGCGATTGTTGAGGCCGCATGAGCTACTCGCGGCTCGCCGGGCGCATCCTTCATCCCCTTGAAAACAGTGGGGTTTAAGAGCTTCTCCAGCGCTTCCCTCAGACGCCCCGGAAAGTCGGCGATAATCTCCTCTACGAGAAACCCCTTCCCCTTATCAACAAGGACCCGCGCATTATCCGTTTGATGGGTCCCTTGCTGAAATGGGTACGGTACGAAGATGGCCGGCCGATTAACACACGAGATCTCGGCCACGGAACTAGCCCCTCCACGACTAATAATCACATCCGACCAGTCGTATGCGCCTACCATGTCGTCAATAAAACTGACAACGTGGGCCGCAACCCCCGCAGCTCGATACGAGTTTACCACGAGCTCCATGGCATCAGCTCGACACTGGTGCACGACCTCCACCCCTCTCTCGGCAAGCAGGGGGGCGATCGCCGGTACAGCTTCATCAAGCCCGCGGGCACCTTGAGAGCCACCGATAATAAGCAGACGCTTGGGCGCATCGGGCCGAATCGTGACGCTATCAAACGTGGCGAGCTCTTCACGGACCGGGTGTCCGGTGTGAACGATCTCAACCCTGCCGCGTGCTGTCGTGTCGGAGAATGTCGTCGACATCTTATCAGCGAAATAAGCAAGCACACGGTTCGCCAAACCCGGTGAGCGCTCGGCTTCGTGAATCCACGTAGGGATCCCCTTCACACGAGCCAGAATTACCGGAAGCACCGATACATACCCACCCACGCCCACGACAACGTCAGGCTTGAACGAGCGATAGAGCGAGAGGATCTGCTGTACCCCCCTGGGCAGACGCACTAAGAATTGGACGATACCAAAGAGCTTCCGGCGCTTCACCCCTGCGCTCGCCACGGTGTGACGGGTGAACCCCTTTTCAACGATCAATTTCTCTTCGAGGGGGCGACCCGCGCCGATAAACTCGATCACACACGTAGGGTCCTCTTTTTTAAGAGCGGACACGATGTGCATAGCCGGAATGAGGTGACCTCCCGTACCGGAAGCGGCAACAAGGATACGTCGTTGACGGGGCTGTGGGGTTTCTGATGTTCCCATTTCAAAACTACTTAAACTCAACGGTTCTCCCATATCGCACCCTTGTACCCACGATAGGCCACACCTTACAACGAGCCGTGGGGGTGCTCACCTGCATCCTTGCGAATACCAAGTAAGAGTCCAACGACCCCCATACAGGCTATCAAACTGGAACCGCCGTATCCCACCAGGGGCAACACCATCCCCTTAGTCGGAAGGAGACCGATAACGACCCCTACATTGAGAAGCGCGGGTGCCGCAATCATCATGGTGAGACCAACACCGAGCGCGAATAAAAAGGTATCGTGCCGCACGCTTCGAGCGATCAGGAGACCGCGCCACATCACAACCAAAAAACCAAAGATAACACACAGCCCACCTACAAACCCGAGCTCCTCAGAAATGACGGCGAAGATGAAATCGGTATGCGCAGCTGGCAGGAAGAAGAGCTTTTGCTGGCTCCCTCCTAACCCCACGCCGTACAGCTGACCGCTTCCTACCGCTATCAGCGACTGGATAAGCTGATACCCCTTCCCGGACGCATCGGAGAATGGGGAGAGAAAGCTCACGACCCGCATCATGCGATAGGGTGATATGTAGACGAGAAGGCCCATGATCATCGCCACGGCCACCGTACAGAGGGCCATGTGCGCGAGACGAACACCGGATGCGAGCAGCATCGCGAGAATTACGACAACGATAACCGCGGTAGACCCGAAGTCTGGTTGCAGCAGGAGTAGCGCCGCCGCCAGGGCAACCATCGAGAAGGGTTTAACGATACCGGTTAGAAAGGTCGAGAGCCTCTGCTCGTGGCGCGAGAGGAAGCCGGCCATGAAGACCACCATAAAGACCTTCACGAACTCGGCGGGTTGAAATCGCACGGGCCCCAGCTTTACCCAGCGGGAAGCACCACCGGCCCTATCAGCGATCCCCGGGGTAAGGGGGAGGAGGAGCAGGAAGAGCGAAGCGGCAAGGAGGTAAGGCGATACCCTGCGCAGGATACCGAGGGGGATCTGCATACAGGTGACCATGAAGATCCCCCCGAGAACGGCTGAGATCAGTTGACGCTTTGCATAGAAGAGGGAATCGCCCATCTTCTCTTGGGAGACGATCCCGGTCGTGGAGTACACCATGACAAGCCCGAACCCAACGAGCAAAAGCACAGATACCACCAGGAGGTAGTCTACCGGGGATGGGGCGTGAAGTTCTTTGAAGCGGCTTGATGGGAGCGCCGAGGTAAAATCCATAACGGGATTATGCCAGCGCGGCCTTGCGCCTGCCAGACAGAAAACGGCTTGGAAGCTAAATTATCAGCCACTACCAACAGCCCGTCCCATACCATCAAATACCCAAGGTTACTTGTCCAAACGGCCTCCATCAGCGACTATGGTCGCCATGAATTCGCCCGTCGTACGTCAGGAACAGGAACTTCCGCCGATCCATTCAGAGACCCTCGGCTCGCACGGTCCCACGGTTGTGATGTTGCACGGCTGGGGCCGCTCTCTCGAGGCCGTGCGTCAGCTCGGCGAGCTCCTCGCCATGGACTGTCGCGTCGTACTCGTTGACCTACCTGGCTTTGGACGCTCCCCCCTTCCCTTTCCAGCGTCCAATGAGGGCGGCGGATGGGGTACACGGGAATACAGCGAGCGTATAAAGGAGCTGCTTGACCGCTTGGGAATCGATACGTGCGTGCTGGTTGGCCACTCCTTCGGAGGCCGAATCTCGTTGCGGCTCGCCTCGCGATACCCCGAGCTCGTAAAGGGTCTTATCCTGGTCGGTAGCCACGGCCTCAAGCGCAAGCGTCCCCTCAAGCAGGAGCTCCGCGTCACGGCGATTCGCTTCCTCACGAAAACGGCCAAAGCGATCGATGGTATGACCGGTACGCGCCTCTTCGCGCACTATCTAGCGCCCCGTTTCGGCTCTCGTGACTACAACGCTGCGGGCGATCTCCGAAAAACCTTGGTAAAAACCGTGAACGAGGACCTCACCCAAGAGGCATCCTCCATCACAGCCCCAACACTTCTCTTGTGGGGGGCCAATGACGCAGAGACACCTCTCGACCTCGCTCGGAGCTTTCGAAGCCTCATCAAGGATTCCGAGCTACACATCTTTCCAAACAAGGGGCACGAGCCCTTCGCGGATGTAGGAAGTCATCTCCTTGCCCAGTACATCGCGCAGTTCCTATCATCGAGAGGTCTCTGTGATCGCTAAGGCAACGACCCTCCTACTCATCGCCGCTATTCTCACCTTCACGTGGAGAAGAACGCTCTCATACCTTCGCTACTTTCAGCAGGAGGAGTATACCACCCCTCGCTTCATCTCCTGGATTAAACAGAATCGAGCCTTCGACACCAGGGGCTCCCTCATCCTACTTCTGGCACTCATCGCTCATCTTGCCTTTCCTGGTAGTTGGGCCTCGCTCTTGATAACGGTGGGAGCGGCGATAGGCCTGCTCGTGGTGGCGTTCGCGATCGAGGGAGATCCCCGATCAAGTGGCAAGATCCGATTGAACATGACCGAGAGAGCCACCAAGACAGCCTGGGTCGCCTACGGCATGCTCGCAACGATCTGTGTCGCTCCACTTTGGGGGGTGTGCTGCTCCTGTTCGCACGGCTCCGCACCTATAACCCTTACGGCCCTATCAGGTATCATCGTCGCTCAACTAACCCCGGTAGCGCTCATGCTCGCAACCAAGGTCTTGTCCCCCGCCGAGAAGCGCCTTCAGCAGTACTATTACAACGACGCGAAACGGATCCTCGCAGAGGTCGATCCATTCGTGATCGGAATCACCGGAAGCTACGGGAAGACCGGTGCCAAGGCAGCCCTAGGCGACCTTCTCACGCAAACACTCGGCAGTACCTTTTGGCCGAAGAAAAGCATCAACACGGTGATGGGTATCACCCGGACGATCCGCGAAACGCTCCAACCCCACCACAAGTACGCCGTGATTGAAATGGGCGCCTACAACATCGGCTCGATAGAACGACTCTGTTCCTTTACCCCACCCAAGGCAGCGCTTGTAACCGCAGTGGGCATCATGCACCTTGAGCGGTTCGGAAGCCCTGAGAACGTGTTTCTGGCTAAGAGCGAGATAGCGCACGCCCTTCCCCCTGATGGGATCCTCGTCTGCAACGGTGATAGTCCAAACGCTCGGCGAATGGCGCAGGAACACAAGGGTAGAACTCCCCTCCTGTATGGTTTCGACCTTTCTAAGGGCCCCCTCGATTGCTTCGCCACCGACATTACCTACGATGAAACCGGCACCTCATTTGTAATTCACTACCAAGGCCAACGCTTTCCCGGAAAGACCCCCCTCTTGGGGCGCCCAGCGCTCTCCAATGCACTCGGTGCGCTGGCTATGGCGTGCGCACTCGGAGCTGAGCCGGCCTTTGCGGTAGCCTGCATGGGGAACCTCCCCCCGGTCGACAATCGACTCGTACTCGACAAAGGGGCGCGTGTGTCGTACCTCCGCGATGCCTACAACTCCAACCCCACCGGCTTTGAGGCAGCGCTGGACGTGCTTAAGAACCTCTCCGCCAAGCGACGGATCTTGATCACTCCAGGAATGATTGAGCTGGGATCGATGCAGTATGAGGAGAATAAACGGCTCGCTCGGATGGCCGCCGGGGTGTGCGACCTAGTGTACGTCGTCGGCACAACCAACCGCGACGCGCTGATGGCTGGACTCGCTGAGGCCAACTTTCCCCGAACACAAACAATCATCGCCGACACGAGGGATGAGGCGTTTGGGCTCCTCACAGAGCAGAGCGCCCCAGGGGATCTCGTTCTTATCGAGAACGATCTCGGCGATCTCCACGAAGGAAAGGTGAGGTTCTAAGGTGACAACGGAAAAACGAACTCGCGTAGCGGTGCTTTTCGGTGGACGCTCAGTAGAGCACGAGATCTCGGTCATCACCGCGCTTCAGTTGATGCAAGCGATCGACCCAGCCACGTTTGAGGTCACCCCTGTGTACATCGCGCCAACGGGAACGTGGCACACCGGCTCAGAACTTCTCAACCGCGCCTTCTATGCCAAGGTGCCGGGAAACCTCGCATCACTTCCTGAGGTAACGCTTCTTCCGAAGCCGGGCATCGGAGGACTGACAAAGCTCTCTGATAATTCCATCATCCCGATCGATGTGTTCCTTCCCGCTTTTCATGGACAGTACGGCGAGGACGGATGCATCCAGGGGCTCTTTGAGATGGCCGCGGTGCCCTACACCGGAAGTAACGTCGTGGCCTCAGCCATGACCATGAATAAGTACGCCTGCAAGGTGTTCCTTAAGGAGCACGGCGTTCCCGTACTTCCTGCGCGCCTCGTGTCGCGCCATGAGAGTCAAGCTGATATTCGCTCCGTTGTTCACGCGATCCTCGAAGCGCCAGGCTTCTCAACCCTTCCCCTCTTCGTCAAGCCGTGCAATCTGGGATCAAGTATCGGTGTATCGAGGGTAACACGAGCTGAGGACCTCGCCCCTGCGCTCGCCAAAGTTTTTCGCTACGACACCCACGCCCTGGTTGAGCCGTGCGTCAGTGAGATTATGGAGATCAACTGTTCGGTGCGAGACCACGACGGCATCCACGCCTCCGTGGTAGAGATCCCGGTATCTGAGTCCGGAGTTCTCTCGTACGAGGAGAAGTATCTCCGTGGAGGGGGGAAGAAAACGGGAGCTTCCGAGGGGATGGCGAGTCTTACGCGAGTCATCGATCCTCAAGACCTTGATCCCGAGATTAAACGGTCGGTCATAGATCTCGCGATCCGTTCCTTTTCTGTTCTCGGTTGTTCAGGGGTTGCCCGTCTCGACTTCATCGTCGATCTTGCGAGCGGGAAGCTCTACTTCAATGAGCTCAACGCCTTTCCAGGATCGTGCTCCTTCTATCTTTGGGTGAAATCTCACCCCCGAGTTCTCTACACCGCTCTGATTCACGATATGATTGAGAGCGCTCTACGGCATCATGCTGTCGGGGCATCACTAGATCGAAACATAGGTCTCAAGGCGCTTCGGTCCTAGAATGAAGGGATCCTTTACCTCCCTCTACGAGGGTTTAATTCACCGCAACGTATCGTGCGAGCGGTGACGACCGGAGGATCTCAAGCGCGTTCTTCTCAATCTGACGTACCCGCTCCTTGGTGACCTGTAGAATCTGGCTTGCCCTATCAAGGGTAAGCGGCTCCTCCCCATCGAGGCCGAAGCGCATCATAATAACCTCACACTGTCGGGCATTGAGCTTCTGCTGTAAAACGTCCTTGATATCCGCCGCTATGATTTTACGGTTGATAGCATCAGTGGGCGACTCGGACCGATCGACGATAGTATCCTTCACTCTAAACCTGTCACTAACTCCTGACACGCGCGACTCAATTGAGCCGACTGACCGAGCGATGGGCATAACCTCACGCAACCACTCCACAGTTGGTTTCGGGTAGACCGACTCGTCTGCAAACTTGGCCGCAATCTCCTCAAATGAGGGGGCTCGGTTGTGCTCGGCCCGAAAGGCGGTTTCGAACTCGTATATTCTTCGCAAAACGGAGGCAACATTTCCTGGCAAACGAACCGGTCCTCCCCCCTCTTCGAGAGAACGACGGATGGTCAGTCGTATCCAAGGGGTCGCATAGGTGGTAAATCGGTAACCAAGCTGCGGGTCGAACAGGTCAGCGGCGGTCGCTAGACCCCTCACACCGTCCTGAAAGAGATCGTCCATCGGTTCCCCGCTGCCAACGAATCGCTTCGCTATCGATACAACGAGCGGTAGATTGCGCTTGACCATGATCGAATGCGCCAGGGCGTAACCTTCATGGGCATTTCTTATGAGCTCCGCTCGTTTTAGGGAGGTCTCCAGCGTCTCGTGAGTCGACGATAGATGCTCGTGGAGACGTTCGGCCATACGTTTCCCGATCTGCCCGTCGGTGGTCTTCGCAATCTCCCCTCGAAGCCCCTCGATGGTGTCCATTAAACTCCGAAAATCGGCATGGTACTTCCGCACGAACTCAGGCCGCAAAGGAAGCTCAGCAAAAAGGGCACCGATCTTAGCACGATCTGCGGCCCCACGGAGCTCTGCGCTTGCCCGACACCCCGAATGGTCGTCACCTGCAGTGAGACGGGTCGAATCATTCGTGCAGCGCTCGAGTAGCGCTTGAACGGTCTTCATGTTCGAGCGGGTTCGTTCGATAGCTGAGGTCTTGTAGGCAACAGGATCGGCAGGGCCGATCAGAAGAAGCTTGCTGATGTGCACCTCGTAATTCGGACTTAGGGAATCAGTGAGCTGCCTAGCCGCTTCTCGAGCTATCGGCATGAAAGAGAAAAGTTGAGTCCGAAGATCATTCAGGTATCCCTGTATCGCACTGCAAATCTGAATCTCCTGTGCTTGAGTCAGGAGCTTGGTGTGCCCGAGCTCCTTGAATAGTCTCGAGGAGGGAAGTGCATCACCGAGGTTCACGCACCGGCGGGAGGTCACGCCACCACTGTCTCCGCGTGCCCCCTGATCAAACTCACGAAGCTGCTCGATCGTCAGGTGCGCTTGAGGGACCAGCAGCGCACGCTCCCAGCCACCCTCGTCATTGGGTCTGACCCCCTCATTTGTCGCACCGAAGACCTCACCTTTCCGATCCACCGAAAGCTTATCGACCACTTTTACCACCTTGATCAGATTCAGATTTGGACAAGCGCCTTAGCCAGGCTCTGGCTCGCTCACAGTCGCCGCCAGTATATCCTGAGGCCATACTGAGTATCCGAGCCAACAAGAAATCGGTCTGCTTTCTACTAAAAGTAGAAAGAGCACTCTATCTCCACTTAAGCCATTAATCAGGCAAGTGCCGCCCCGTATTACCGGTCCTCACCCCCAGAAAAGAAAACCCCCGAATCAACCAACCTTTTTGGGAGGGGATGATTCGGGGGCACCGCACTAGTCAGCTTGGAATCGTTCCAAGCGAACTAGTCAGCCTGCTTTCGCAGAAATGTCGGGATCTCGAATTTCTCCTCGTCCTCTGAAGTAGAGAGAACGGAGAGCTTCTTGAGCTTAATAACCTCAGACGCTCCTGCGTTAGCACCGAGCTGCTTACGAGCGAACGCTGGGATATCCATGCTCTGGGTCTTGAGCCCTGGCTGTTGAGCCATCTGCTGAGCGACTGGAGTAACCGTAACGGTTGAGTCATCAGCCGCAGCGTCTCCGCCAAAGCCGGTCGCAATAACGGTAACGCGAACCTTATCCTCAGTGTTCGGGTCAATCACCATTCCCCAGATGATGTTTGCATCTTCGTGGGCCTCAGAGTGAATAAGCTCAGCTGCCTCGTTAACCTCTTGGAGGGTAACATCCGGCGAAGCTGTAACGTTGATGAGAACTCCACGAGCACCGTGGATCGAGATATCCTCGAGAAGTGGGCTTGAGATAGCCTTTTCAGCCGCCTCAACTGCGCGGTTGTCTCCGCTTGCCTCGCCCGTTCCCATCATCGCCATGCCCATCTCGGACATAACGGCGCGCACGTCTGCGAAGTCTACGTTAACAAGTCCCTCACAGATAATGAGGTCGCTGATCCCCTTAACGGCTTGGTAGAGTACATCGTCAGCCTTGCGGAAGGTGTCGAGGAGCGATGTGTTACGACCAGCGATGGAGAGAAGTCGTTGATTCGGGATCGTGATGAGCGTGTCAGCGTGCTTGCGAAGCTCTTCAATTCCGCGGTCAGCGTTGCGCATCCGCCGCTTTCCTTCGAAGAGGAAGGGCTTGGTCACAACACCTACGGTGAGACAACCGAGGCTCTTAGCTACTTCGGCTACAACTGCTGCACCGTACGTTCCAGTTCCACCACCCATTCCAGCGGTGATGAACACCATGTCAGCGCCTTGAAGGGCTTCACGGATCGCCTCTACGCTCTCACGAGCGGCGGCACGACCAACCTCTGGATCGGCACCTGCACCGAGACCCTTGGTGATGTCATCACCGAGGCGGATCTTATTAGTTGGAAGAGATGAAGCGAGCGCTTGAGAGTCTGTATTGGCGGCGTAGAACTCCACACCGGTAAGACCGCTTCGGATCATGTTGTTGACGGCGTTTAACCCACCACCACCAATTCCGAAGACCTTGATCACTGCATTATTGTTGCCGGTTGTATCGCTCATGCCACTCCCCTCCGCACTACCTTGAAAATCAAAATCGATCTGCTCCCAGTCCGCCACACTGCTCCTCGTATCTCTTCGAACGACTCTTTTCGAACGACTGTTTTCGAACGACCTCTTCGAACCCAGTCCCCTGGCAATCGTTACCAAATCAACAGAGAAGCCAACCTTCCAGAGAACATCTCGTTCGAGAGCGCCGTTCCTACGGCGCCTCACTGAACGCAAGCCGGCCCATTATTCCCCATTGACACGAAAAGTAAAGACTTACCAAACGTGTTTTCATTCTTTGGGAACGGTTTTTCAGAGCGCAAGGCGCCCTCAAAAAACCACCGAGGCAGACGCCGTTTTCTCTTCAGGAAGATACCTCCTAACCCCCAGAAGGACCACGGGAACAGCCCCACATTTTTTACTAAAAATGCTCCGTAAACCAACCAACCACCCGTCGCACCGTGCGCGAAACCGGACCCCTTCCTGAGATCGTACGGCCGCTGCCGGTGTGGGCCGCGCCGTGCAGGACGAGCCCAACAGCCGCAGCAGATTCCGGCCCCTTGACAAGGTCCGTTAACCCACCCACCCCTTCGGGCGATGCAACACGGACGGGAAGATTGAAGACATGCTCAGCTACCTGAGCGATACCAGGCAGATTGGCGCATCCACCGGTGATAACAAAGCCGCTGGTGAGCATATCGAGACATCCAGCTTTCTGGAGCTCTCGCTGAATCAGCGCAAACATCTCTGACACACGGGGCTCGATGATCTCAGCGAGCACGAACTTGGAGAGAACACGAGCAGCGCGCCCCCCTGTCGATGGCACCTCGAGGGTGTCATCCTTTCGAACTCCAGCGGTCACGGCAGATCCATATTCACACTTAATCTTCTCGGCCGCAGCAAGCGGGGTCCTAAGGCCGGCGGCGATGTCGTTGGTGATGTGATTGCCACCAACCGCAAGCACGGTCGTGAACTTCACCGCTCCCCCATGAAACACCGAGATGCTGCACGTGCCTCCACCGATGTCGAGTAAACATACCCCGAGCTCTTGCTCCTCCTCTGAGAGCACAGCCCTGGCAGACGCGAGGGGAGCTGCCACGATATCCTGCACCGCAAGACCGCAGCGGTTTGCGCACTTCACGATGTTTTGAGCGCTGGCGATCGCACCGGTGATGATGTGGACGCGCGCCTCAAGACGAACTCCCGAGATCCCTATCGGGTCCTTAACTCCATCCTGCTCGTCGATAACGAACTCTTGAGGAATGACGTGGAGGATCTCCCGATCCATGGGAACAGCTACCGCCTTAGCGGCCTCGACGACCCGCTCAATATCAAGGGCGGAGACCTCCTTGGCCTTTACACCCACAACTCCGTGACTGTTCTGTGACCTGAGATGACTCCCAGAGATAGTGGCGTAGACGGTGCTTATTTCACATCCCGCCATGGTCTCAGCTTGGGCGACCGCTTTGCTTATGGCGTTGACGGTTCCCTCGATATTGACCACAACCCCCTTTCGGAGACCGCGAGATGGGCTGGTGCCAACACCGATAACATCTATCCGACCGTCAGCTTTGCGCTCCCCTACAACGACCTTGATACTAGACGTGCCGATGTCGAGACCTGCGATTAGAGAGGAAGGGGTTGGCATGTGACCGCTCTAAGAAATAAAGGTTACCTAGCCTAGGCGTAATTCGCTTGTAGCCTGAGGATCAAAACAACGTAACGCAGTTTTGAAGGGGCCTCAGCTGAATTTAAGTAACTTAAAACTGGAATAGTTTCAAGGTACAATTCGCAATCATTTTTCTTCTGGGGGAGCGGCCTTGAATTTCACTATCCCCACCTTCGAAAAGGCGAGATCGACCTTTTCAATCTCCGGAAGCCGCTCTTTGAGCTGAACGAGAAGAGCCTTCAACCGACGCCCCTGGTCCTCAATCACAGCTGATGAATCGGAGGACGAGGAGCCGAACACAACCGGAAACGGAAGTCGGTCGAAATCAACGGAGATATCCCCCTTCCCCTCAAAACTGATCGACTCAACCGGCAACTCAACCGAGCGTTCAAGAACGGTGATCGCTCGCTGTGCGAGGTCAAGCTGAGCCCGCGACCTCTCAGGGGTCGATACCCGGGAAGCGAGTCCATATAACGGCACCAAGGCTCGCAGGGTCTCATCGGTCATTCCCGGAGCATTTCCGTTCGCGGGGATAATGAGCGAACCATCGGCGCCGATGATCCATCGCTCATCATCAACGAGGGCGATAAAGCGAGGCTGCCGCTCCTCGACCGTAATGGTAAAGCAACCGAAGGTTGGGAGGAGCCCACCCTTACAGCTCTCAAGCTCAACGCCTTTAACCCACGGATTCTCCGCTATGCGGGCTTTGATGCTCGTCTCGTTGAACATCCACCACCCTACCGAACGGTTCAGGGGAAGAACACGCTCGATCTCGGAGCGAGAGAGGGTATGCAATCCCTCAATTCGAATATCTTTGGTGTTCAAGAGCGTTACAGCTCGCTGCTTGGCTGCTTCGAGTCCATTTGAGATCCGGCCGGGATTGTCGAGCACATGAATCAGGACAACGCTTGACGCTATGAGGGAGGTGAAGAGCACACGCATAACGGAAGTATACTAGGACGAACAGATTATGCCGAGGGGGTATTTTACAACGCGCTTACCTCAGCGCTCATCCACACTCGCACCTCCGGCTCGAGTACGATACGCGCCTCCGAGAGAGCTTTGCGCTTGCACGCCTCAATCAGCGCTACAACATCCCTCGCTGAAGCCTCTCGCCGAGGATTCACGATCCAGTTCGCATGCAGCTCGGAGATCATCGCCCCGCCGACGGTGAACCCCTTCATCCCGATACGCTCGAGAAGCATTCCTGCCGGCAGATCCACCGAGGGGTTCTTAAATACCGAGCCTGCAGAGGGCTGAGATAACGGCTGTCGAGCCCTGCGCTCGGCGAGGTTGTGAGCGCACCGCTCAGAGATCTTTTGCCGGTCACCCTCAACGAGGGCGATCCGAGTTGAGGTAACGACGGCCCCCTGTGGCAACCCGGAATGACGATACCTCCACGGAAGCTCATCCCGCTTCCACAGCGCCCTGGACCCATCAGCGAGCACTCCCCGGACCTCAACGATGCGAGAACACAACTCGCTCCCGTGCGCCCCTGCGTTCATAAAGACAGCTCCCCCGATAGTTGCAGGGATGCCGGCCGCGAACTCAAGTCCCGCTAAGCCATCATCCGACACCTTTCGCGCGAAACTCATGAGAGGAACGGCGCCAAACACCTCGAGCTCGCCGCGAGTGATAGTTTCGACCCGGCGAAAGCCACTCCCAAGCTTAATTACCCACAGCGCCAGCGGCTCATCGCCGAAGAGAACGTTACTCCCGTTTCCGAGCACTCGATATTCTTGACCCTCGCGGGAGAGAAGCGCCACCACGTTCGCCAGCTCATCAGCGCTCTCCACGGTAACTACCGCTCGAATAGCGCCACCGATAGCGAACGTCGTCAAGGAGGAAGCAGGCACGTTCTCACGAATCGGCGCCGAGACAGCCCCTTGTATGACCGGGAGGAGACGATCTGCAAAAGGATGGTTTGCTAGCGGCTCGCAGGCTGACGACATTAGCCCTCTCGCACCTCAGATTCCCATGCCAGCGACAAGGGCGACCGCCTCATCGACGGCAGCCTGTGGAAGGGGCGCTTCGTTAATCGCCGCGAGGAACCTCTCTGGCAACGTTCCCACGGAACCAGCACCGAGACAGAGTACGAGGTCTCCAGCTCTCAGCTCAGGAAGGATAGCGGAGACCGCATCCTCCAACACCGGCACAAACCTCTTTGAAGGGTGAACGATAGCGTCGAAGAACCGTTCGCTGGTAATGCCAACGATAGGCTTCTCACTTGCGGCATATATCTCGGTAACAACGAGATGATCGGTGTCGCCGAAGACGCCCAGGAATTCATTCCAGCTCTGTTGCGTGCGCGAGTACCGATGGGGTTGGAATACGGTGAAGATCCTTCCTTCAGATCCCGCGCGACACTCACGGATAGCCCGCAAGGTAGCACGAATCTCAGTAGGGTGATGTCCGTAATCGCTCATCACGGTAACGCCCCCAGCCTCACCGATAACCTCAAGACGTCGCTTAACTCCACCGAAGCCGGCTAGGGCACTGCGAATAGTTTCGATATCCACGTTGAATTCGAGCCCAACACCGATCGCTGCGAGACAGTTCTGAACGAGGTGGCGCCCCCACATCGGAAGTGTGAATCGTCCAAGCGACTCGCCCCTTCGAATCACGTCGAAGTGCATCCCCTGTGGGGTCGCTTCGATAGCGGTGGCGTGAAGATCGGCATCAGGAGAGAAACCGTACGTAAGCACCCGACGCTTGACGCTCGAAGCGATCTCCCGAACAACGGGATCATCAACACACAAGATCGCCAGTCCGTAGAACGGCACGGACTGCACGAACCTATTAAATGACTCCTCAAGGTCGCGACGGGAGCGATAGGCGCTCATGTGTTCATCATCAATATTAGTGACGATGGCGACGGTGGGCTTCAAAAGAAGGAAGCTGCGATCGCTCTCGTCGGTCTCGGCTACAAGGAAGTCGCCCTTTCCGAGACGGCCGCCCGTTCCGAGCGATTTAACCTGTCCGCCAATTACCACGGTGGGATCGAGATGGGCGGCATCAAGGATAGCGCTACACATACTCGTAGTAGTGGTCTTTCCGTGGGAACCAGCGACGCCGACTCCGAACTTAAGTCGCATCAGCTCAGCCAGCACCTCTGCGCGCCGAACGACCGGTAGCTTGCGCCTCTTCGCCTCGCGAATCTCAGGATTTGTGCCGGTGATGGCAGAGGAGTAGACAACGAGCGACGCAGAGGTCGGGATATTGGAGGCGGCATGCCCGATAGAAACCTGGGCACCAAGCTGTTCAAGTCGTCGAGACACATCGGACGCTTTCACATCGGAACCTGAGACCTTAAAGCCTGAGGTGAGAAGGATCTCTGCCAACCCCGACATTCCCGACCCGCCGATCCCGATAAAGTGAAAGTGTAACCCCGGATTGTACATGATTGCCTACCGCCTTACGAAGTCCCCTCCCAGAGGTACCATAGAGAGGAGACTCATGGAAGAATCGACCGTCGTTGTGCGGTTCCTCGGGCCGGACACCCCAGCGATCCAACCGGTTAGCGAAGCCCCCAACCGGGGCGGTCTCGACCTTTACCGCAACACCCATAGACGTACGGGACGATTACGCACCGAGCGTGAAGGTCTGCACCTACAAGCATGGGTCGTAAACGCTCATTTTTGGATCCGCTTACCGACCGAAAAGGCGCTGCACCAACCATCCCAGCGCGCTCACAACGATGCTCACCACGATCATCGACGTAATCGGAGCATAGAGCGAGGTCCGTTCTCCCTCGATACGGAGATCACCGGGAAGATTACCGAACCATGAGTAGACCCAGGGCGTACGTTGAGCCGCCCACACGATCAGCCCCGCAACAACGAAGCTAAAACCGATAAGGATCAATGTCTTGGAGAGTTCCATAGTTTTCACCCTCGCGCTGTTGCGCCGAGAGCCTCTATCCTGCCATTATTATTCACGTTGTAGCTTTCAAGGTATGTCGCCCCGTGGGTGTAAGCATAACAGAGATCACGGTCATATTTCTCGTAGCGCTCGTCCTCTTTGGACCTGAGCAGCTTCCCGTGTTGGCGCGCACCTTAGGGAAGGTGACCGGCCAGGTCAAACGCACCTCAGACTCCTTGCGGCGGGAATTCTACAACTCGGCGTATCCTCCAGGTCAAGACGTTCGTAACGCTCTGAACGGAGAGATAAAAGATCTTCGGAGCCTCAAAGCGGAGATCGTAGCGCCCCCGACAGGATCTGTAGGTTCGCCCTCTCGGGCACGCCATGCAACTGAGCCGACGACTCAACGAAGCTCTGAAGCCTCCGATGTAAACGGTGCGAGCGACGCATGAAGGAGTACGACCCCGCCGAACATAAGATGCACCTTATGGAGCACCTGCGGGAACTGCGTAAGCGGTTAGTCATCTCCTTCTGCCTTATCTCCGTTGGAGCGGTGGCCTCGTATTGGTTTGCGGGGGAGCTTTTCGGAATTTTATGCGCGCCCTACTTTCAAGCGTTTCCGAACAGTCCTCTGATCGGCACCTCCCCCACCGAAGCGTGGGTCTTGAAGCTCAAGGTATCGGTGGTTGCTGGCGCATTTCTCATGTCGCCTGCTCTTTTTCATCAGCTATGGCTCTTCATCTCACCCGCC
>JBEGVS010000047.1:0-10004 GCA_041178185.1 Pseudomonadota bacterium | reverse complement strand
CATCGACCCAGCCGAGCCATAGCCTACCAAAGCAACGACTAGACTCGACTTAAGGCCTGATAAATTTATTTATTAGCTCTCAAAGTTATAGTTTTTGGAGTTGTTATGATGAAGCGCTCGGCGGCTTTTACGCCCGTGTCATCTTATGTTCCCCCAGATGGCCTCAAAGGTCTCAAAGAAAATCTTCGAAACGAAATAACCTCAGGATTGTTGGTTTCGCTGATCGCCCTCCCGCTCTGTTTGGGAATTGCGATGGCGAGCGGCTTTCCCGCATTTGGCGGTTTGATTACCGCGATCGTGGGAGGGCTGATTGTAGCCCCACTCTGTGGCTCCCAACTTTCTATTAAGGGGCCAGCAGCAGGTCTCATCGCTATCGCGATCGCCTCGGTTGAGACCTTAGGACAGGGGGACGACTTCGCTGGATATCGGTACACCCTTGCCGTCTTGGCGGTGGCCGCTGGTTTTCAAATCCTTTTTGCGTTCCTCAAGCTAGGTCGTTTTGGGGACTTCTTCCCGGCCTCTGTCGTTCACGGCATGCTTGCGGCGATCGGAATTATTATCTTCTCCAAGCAGATCCATCCCCTTCTAGGAGTAAAACCACTTAGTCAGCACCCGATCGATCTTATTCTTGAGATTCCCCACTCCTTAGTGGTTATGAATCCTCGAGTTGCATTAGTTGGCGTAACGAGCGTTCTGATCGTAATTCTCGCCCCAATGTTGCTCGGGCGTCTCTCTCGGTATTTCCCGGGCCCACTCCTGGCGGTTCTTGCTGGCATTTGCTTCTGCCTCTCCTTCGATTTTGCACATCCCCATAAGTACACCTGGTATTCCGTTGAGTATCCTCTGGATGAAAAGTTCCTGGTGAATCTCCCTAGTAACTTTGTTGCTGGATTGACCTTCCCCGATTTTTCTAACGTTCTTTCGAGCTCGTCGATTCAGTTCATTATCATGTTCTCGCTGATCGGATCGATTGAATCACTATTGACGGTCAAAGCAGTAGACTCTGTCGATCCCTTCAAGCGACGTTCCAACCTCAACAAGGATCTGATGGCCGTAGGGTTTGGAAACATGATCCTTGCTCTGATCGGAGGGCTACCGATGATCTCCGAGGTTGTGCGGTCGTATGCGAACGTCAGTTATGGTGCTAAAACGCGCTGGTCTAACTTCATGCACGGTGCGTGGTTACTCCTCTTTGCACTCGCGCTCGCTGATATCATTCACCTTGTGCCTGTTGCAGCGTTGGCAGGAGTATTGTGCGTGACGGGCTATCGTTTAGCTGCACCTACTCGTTTTAAGCACTGCCGGGAGATCGGCAAAGAACAGTTGTTGGTATTCCTTTCCACGATTATCGGCACCCTTATGACGGATCTTCTTGTCGGAGTCTTCATCGGAGTAGGGGTTCAGTACCTGTGCTGCATCTTCATGGGAGCCCCGGTGTCATCACTCTTCACCCCTGTAACAGAGGGCCGGGGGGATGCGGGGCAGGTGAAAGGTATTCGCCTCCCGGCAACATGCTTCTTCGGAAATGTTATTAGCTTTAAGAGGATTGTGAGCGCTATCCAAGAGGGGGATATCGAACTCGATTTCAGGAGTACCGTTCACGCCGACCATACGTTCATGCACGAGATTCGAGCGCTTGAACGTGAAGTCACTCAAAGGGGAGGAAAGGTTGTCATGGTTGGACTGGATCGACTGGTCCCGGTGAGTGAGCACAGAGCAGCATCTCGTTCAGCACCTTCCGATCGTTTTTTCGGCCGAGCGTTAGTTCGCGGTTAGTTCGCTAATCAAGTATATCGCAATTATTCTCACGCCGACGCGGGTGATGCCGTGGAGCTTTCCTGGGTGATCGAAGCGGAATCTCTCGATCCTATGCTTCATCGAAGAGGAGGTGCTCCTTGGGCAGGCGGTGGGACATCACAATCTTCTAGCGTCGGTTATCGCTATCGCGCTCACCTTGAACGGATTTTCAAGCTTTCGTCTCTTCGCCCGGGTTTTCATGGGCCAACCGGTCCTTGGACAGGATTCGGAGACAAAGTTACTTGCTCGGGAATGCCTGGTCATATATTCGATCCTCGCCGTTATCATCGTTAACGGGTTGGCGCCCGCTTTTATTGTCGATAGTCTCTCCCACATAGGTCACTAGGGAAGTAACGTCTGGGCTGAATGAGTGAGCCTCTCCAGAGAGATCGATAGGATGCAACAGATTGAGGGGAGACCGTATTGTTTGTATGGGCTGTTGTCCTTGGGGTTCGCCATCGTCGTCGGCTACCTTGCGTGGAGGTACGCGCATACCTCGTGTGTGGTGAGTGTGCTGATAGGGGTTAACGCATCCGCCTTTATCTGTATGGGTCTGGATAAATCCTTCGCTCGGTCACATGCGTTACGTATTCCGGAGGCTCTGCTCTTAGTGTTAGCTCTGTGTGGCGGGAGTGGTGGGATACTTCTTGGTGTTCGTGTGTTTAAACATAAAACCCGCAAGGCTTCTTTTCAGTTTGTGCTCCTCATAGTATTCGCCGCGCAACTTGGGTTGATGCAATTCCTGGGAGTTGAGGCGCGTTAGGACAGAGGTAGCGTCCGTGAGAGTACTACCTATTTTCACGGACGCAGTAACCCCTTTGTCTTAGTGTGCAGCAGGTCGAGACCCTGAGAGTCCCACTGAGTGGCGTAAAAGCTCCCGCGCGTATTGCTCAGGAGCTTTTTCTGCTACATCGCTTAGTGAGATGATACCGACACAGTGCCCCCGTTGGTCGATCACCGGGAGTCGTTTGATTTCGCGCTCCTCAAAGAGCTTGTAGCACTGGGAGATATCTGTATCGGGTGATACGGTGACCGCCGGCGATGACATGATATCGCTGGCTGAGGTTTGAGCTGGATTCTTGCCGGTTGCAACCGCTCGGCAACATATGTCTCTATCTGTGACCACTCCCAGGAGTTCAGCTTTCTCCTTAGAGCGAACAATTGGGATCTCCCCGCAGTCGCTCTCTACCATCATTCGAGCGACCTCGTCGAGTTTAGTGCTCGCAACACAAAGGGTTGGATTTTTAGTCATAATATCTTGAGCTTTCATAGTTTCTCTCCCGCATTGAAGAATGGTGAGTTGTGAATGGTACTAGTCCTTGAATCGGCTGAGTGTGAGGTAGGTCATTATGGTGCGTACAAGCCCCGCTAGGGCCGAGAGTGTGACCGGCATGGGGTTGTTGACTAGGTCGAAGCGTGAAACGGGGCAAGCCTTCCGTGAACCAATAAATGTGGTACCATACACCGTATGGGTACGCGTAAACCTTCAGATCTCTCCTTGGCGGTGTTTGACCTCGATGGAACGCTTGTGGAGCTTGAGATCGAACATTTCATCGATCATGCCGTAGAGACCACGCGGAGCTTGGGGTTTCCTGTGCCCACCAGGGAGCGGATTCGCCAATTGATGCACAGCCACACGATTGAAGAGCTTTTCCCTCCCGAAGCCCGTGAAGAGGCTGTCCATAAATATTGGCACTCCTATGATGCACGGGAGATACCAGCGCCGAGATTGATCGAGGGAGCGTTAGCGACCCTTGAGGAGATGGTAGCTCGGGGATTCGATCTCGCTATCGCGACCGCCCGCACGGTGCAGGCAGAGGAGTTGCGCGAGATATTACGCCCCACGGGGATTACCAACCATGTCGAGTTTCTCTCCACATGGTGGAATACTGGGTGGACCGAAAAGCGAGAACAGCTTTTCGGATTGTGTCGGGAGCACCGGATTGATCCCTCAAAAGCGATGATGGTGGGTGATTCACTTGATGACATGCGCAGCTCTAGTTCGTGCGGTTTTGGGCTACGTATCGGATTGTTACACGGGATACACTCCCACGAGGTGCTGATGTCGGCGCAGCCTGACTATGTAGTGGATAGTGTAACCAAGGTGCCACCAATTCTTGATCTGCATCTTTCGGAATAATCGCTTCGAGCGGTCAATCGTGCTCGTGTTCCTCAGAGTGCTCAGGTTGGCCTGAACGTTCATAGGCTTCAGGATGCCGAATTTTACCCCCTTCGTAGGCAGTATAGGCCAAGCTTCCTGAGGTGAGTGTTCCTGCTACCACCAAAAATCTGAGCGCAGATTGAGTCAGGTGTGGGGCTCGCTTCTGAAGGGTAAGGCTACACATCGCAATGCCTCCAACTGCGAGGGTAAGCCAAAAGGCCGTATTGGCGCTCTCCGCATGCTCTTCGATCGTCTCCTCGAATATCCCGGGCAGGTGTTCGATCATCTCTTCAGCCTCCTCGCCTATGAGGAAAGCCGGTAGGATGAAGAGGCTAGCAGTGACAAAAAGGGAGAGAGCTACTTTGGCAACGGAACTTTGCTTCCTCAAAAGGGCCAGTAGTAGCACGATAGTCGCGGTAGGGACTAAGACGACCGGTAGGTGAACGAGGACTATGTGGAGGTGAGCGGCGTTCATGAGGTATCCCTACAACAGTATTAAGTGCGGGGAGTTTAATTCGGGACGCTCGTTAGCGATATGGCCATCCTGGCATCCAAAAGCAAACTGCTCTTAGCAAGAGGGACCGCTAACGCAGATCAATCAGGGTTACTAGTTGATTTTTTTGAGAGGGAGGGTAGGCTTCAGCCTGCCAACCCGGGTAGGGGTATGACGTAGCGAGGCGAGCGGCAGTTTCTCGTAAGCGTGTCGTCGTTGGGTATTCTTTCAAACCTTAAGAGGAGTTTGCGCCATGAAGGTAGCCGCCAACAAAGCGATGTCGATTGTTAATGAGTTCAAAGCGTTTGCTTTTAAAGGCAACGTCGTAGACCTAGCGGTGGGAGTTATCATCGGAGGGGCGTTTGGTAAGATCGTTGACGCTCTGGTGAAGAACGTGATTATGCCGTTCATCGGATGCTTGCTTCCAGGTGAACAGGGGTATCTTGGGTGGAAGTTCGTAATTAACGGGAAGGATGTGCCCTACGGGCTCTTCCTCGGGGAAGTGCTTAACTTCCTCATCGTTGCAGCGGCGCTTTTTCTATTCATCGTGAAATTTTTAGGCTGGGTGATGAAGAACAAAGCTGAAGAGGCTCCAGCTGCTCCAGCAGTTCCAGCACTAACCAAAGATCAGGAGCTGCTGACGGAGATCCGGGATCTCCTCAAGCGCTGAGTCGCTTGGCATCGTACTAGAGCATCCCAACTGGAGATCGATAGCTATGAATAAATGGGTCTGGGCTCAGCACCTCTCATCGGTTGTTGCGAGTTTTGTCGTGCTCGGATCTTCATGTGCACTTGCGCAATCCAGAGGCACGCAGGCGAATTTCGAAAAACCCGCCGTCCTTCAGGTCAAGGATGTTTTGCCTGAGGCCCTGATCAAGGGCCCCTTTCACGAGGTCGACTCGAGAGTTTCGAATGATGGATACTTTAACGAATTTAGGGTTAGGTCAAAGTTCGGAAATTTTACAGTAGAGGGACAGCAGTTCCTTGAGCTTCGCATCGGAGAGCTGAACGCGCTCAATGAACTCGATCAACTCTCGAGCTCCAAAGTTATCGGCGACGCGGTGTATGAAGGGGGTAAAGCTACGGTGCTTGCTCCGGTAAATGTGGTGAAGAAGGTCGCCAATACGGTCTCAGATCCCGATAAGATGTATGACACGGTGAAGGCCGTTCCAGAGGGAGCGGAAAAGGTCTTCTCGTGGGCCTACCGTCAAGCAAAGGGGGCGGCTCGGGGTGTGTCTGATCTCGTCACCGGCGATAGTGAGACCTCCTCACAGGATGTCAGTGACGGGACTACTTCCACGCTGCAAGCCGGAAAAAGTTTCGGCCTCAAATTTATCGGCTATACGAGTCGGGAGCGGGAGCTCTTCCGTAAACTACAGGTAAACCCCTACAGCTCGAATCAGGTGCTTCAAGATGAGGTGGTGCGAGTGGCAGGACTCGGAACCGCGGTGGGATTCGCCTTCCGATTCGTGCCGGGACTTGGGCTCCTTGGGCAGTTAAGCACCTTCAACCGATGGTACGGTCGTGCCGAGCAGCTCTCTCTCTATGAGGATCCGGATGTCATAAAAGAGAAAAATAAAGCGGAGCTCCGCGCTCTTGAGGTGCCGGATGAGATGATTGAGCAGTTTCAGAGTAGTAAAGTTTACAATCCATGGACGCGTCGTTTCGTAACTGCGTCGATGACGGCGCTTGGACCAACGGTTGCAGGGCGGGCACTCTTCATTAAAGCGGCGCTACAAGCCAAGAATGAACCGTCGACTTTGTACTTTGTTTCCGTTGCTGAGTACTTCGAGAAGGTTCAGAAGGAGACCCCACTCAAAAAGATCGTAAGCTCTCTCTACATTCCAGCAGGTGTTACGAAGAAGGGGGTTTTGATAGTTCCACTCTCAGTTGATTACCTCTATTGGACCAAAGAGGTGGCCGGGATATTCGATGATTTCAGGGATCGCGTCACCAAAGAAGAGAGTTTCTCCTCGGTAGAGATGCGGATCAGGGGACGCGTCAGTCGACAAGCCCGTACAGCCCTCGAGGCACTCGGAGCCAAGGTGTTCGAAAACTCTTGGAAGTAAGGCGAGGGACCCCACCATCCCCTCCTTTCCCCCTTGGCAACCGCCTCTCTATTGCGGTGGTTGCTGCTGTTGTTGTTGGCCACGACTCTGACTTCGGGCCTCTCCTCCTAGGCGTCCTATCTCGGCCATGTGCTTTCTATCTTTGCTTACGGCAACCCCGCCTTTACGTCCAGCTTCGCGAGCCTCTTCAGGTGTGAACTCATGGGCATTTCCACGTTGGTGGGCGACTTTGCCTCCTTTGCTGGCTATCTGACGCTGCTTTTCAGCATCCATAGCGGCAAATCCTCGTAAGCGCTTTGTGCCTTTCTCTTCTTGTGCCATGTGCTGTCCTCCTCTTTTGTGCCGAATGTGGTGCCAGTGCTCGAGTTCGAGACACGGACACCCATCCTGCTAGCCATGCACGGCCAGAGTAGGTGTCTTTGCAGACGAGACGATATGATCGCAAAAAGACTCGTCGTGGATGAGCGTGGGGGGAGGCTATCTCTATCGGGCTTGTGAAAGAGTGGTGGACGGTTGCCCGCCCACAGCCGTTTTAAGTGATGTCGTTAGGCCTTTGGCGCGAAATCGACCTCTCCGAACGCTTTTTTTCGAAGCTGTTCAAGATGGAGCTGAACTTCAGGCGGAATATTGCTTCCCCCGCTACCGGTAAAGTCATTCATGATTTTGTCGCTATAGATGTTGTACGCCCATTTGGCTTCCTGAGTATTGGGGAACTCCTCTATACATTTCTCTAGGTAGAGTTCATCCCATCCCTCGGTGAAGAACTGAGGGAGAAAGCTATAAGCATATCCAAGGAGATAGACGGCCTTGCGACGCTGCGGTTCGGTTAGATTTCCACCATCGAGGCTCTCGTGCACCAGCGCGGTTCCCCGTAGGAGCGCGACTTCGTCTTGCGCGAAATCGATCCCTCGAGTGGCTCCGGCTCGAATGAGCTTCTCTCCCGTTGCCAATTTATTTGCCGCTGCAACAGGGGGGGCTTTCGACCACGCCTCTAAACCTTTCAACCAGCGCTGAATCATATGCGCGTCATCGAGCGGAAGCTTATCGGATTGTAGTATTCCCTTGAACATCCCAAGGCTCTCCTTGGGGTCTTTCGAGATCCTCGTCTCGATCAGCAAGAGACTGCGGAGGATTTGGTCGTCATAGAGACGATAGGCGGGGTCCCCAAGGGCGGCCAAAAGGGTCCTCTTCGCCTCACCGAACTGACGGGTGGCCATCAGGAAGCGCGCGCGATCGAGAGGGGCCAACGATTCGTCAACCATGGCGGTGTTCGAGTAGTGACTCGATACTTTGTATGTTGCGTGACATGAGAAGCAATCGGTCGGAAGGCGTTGGAGTCTCCACCAGGCGTACTCTTTGCGTCCCTCGTCGAATCGACGGCTGGAGTCATCCAGAAGCTCTGCTGTGTTTTTAATGCTCTCTTGAAATCCAGGTTGGGATTTATAGCGGGTCGGAATTCTCTCAAGAGAGTGGAAGTTCCTGCGAAGATCTACCAACT
This sequence comes from Pseudomonadota bacterium, assembly GCA_041178185.1. Taxonomy (GTDB): domain Bacteria; phylum Bdellovibrionota_C; class UBA2361; order UBA2361; family OMII01; genus OMII01. The sequence continues at coordinate 1,986 of JBEGVS010000047.1, read as the reverse complement.
GCTCATGGATAGTGTCCTCATTATCTGAATCGGTGAACTTGTCCTCGTCTGCCAAAAAGGGTTGGAGCGTGCGGAGCGGCACAAGGAGCTTTTGCATAGCGCTCTGAACCTCCTCGGCGCGCACGGGGGCGGCCGGAAGAGTCAGTGAGAGAAGGGCGGCAAGAAGTAGGTTTTGATTTTTCATAGTGCTCTCATAAGGTATACGGGCCCTCGGCTTGCCGCTAGGAGGCAAAACAGCCTCTTCGGCGAGGAGTTGCAAAAGTAAGGGTGGAGGGGGGTTACGTGAGGCTCCGGTCACGCGGAGCTCGACCGTGACACGCCCCCGCTCCGGTGGTAGGCTAGAGCGACGTTTGGGGCCTCTAAGGTCTCAAAGCCATTGCTTTTATAGAGTTTTAATCGTTACGGAGTGCTCATGTCCGCTGAGGAGATGCCCAAACAGTTCGTTCACGGAGAGGCAGAAAAAAGAATTTCCCAGATGTGGGATACCCTCAAGGTGTCGCGTGGCACCGTGGATAAAACCAAGAAGCCGTTCTGCGTCGTTATTCCTCCTCCAAACGTGACGGGCATTCTTCACATGGGACACGTCTTGGACAACGTTCCTCAAGACGTCATGACCCGATGGCACCGTATGCGTGGATACGCGGCGGTGTGGATTCCAGGCACCGACCACGCCGGTATCGCTACGCAAAACGTAGTTAAGCGCGCCCTTGAGAAAGAGGGAATCAAAATGCGCGACCTCGGACGCGAGGAGTTCTTAAAGCGCGTCTGGGAGTTCAAAGAAAAGCACGGGAGTATCATCATCGAACAGCTCAAGCGTCTTGGATGTTCGTGTGACTGGGAGCGGGAGCGCTTCACGATGGATGAAGGGCTCATGAAAGCTGTTCTAACGGCGTTCGTACAGCTCTTCGACAAGGGGCTCATCTATCGCGGCAAGCGAATGGTAAACTGGTGTACCGTGTGCATGACGGCACTTGCCGATGACGAAGTTGAGCACGGCACGCACGGCAGCCACCTCTGGCACCTCAAGTATCCGCTTGCAGACGAGAAAGGGAACGCCACGAATGAGTTCCTGATTGTAGCGACCACCCGTCCTGAAACGATGCTCGGTGACACCGGCGTTGCGGTTCATCCAGAGGACCCACGATATACCTCGATCGTTGGTCGTAAGGTTCTCCTTCCGATCAAAAACAGGACTATCCCGGTTATCGCTGATGATTTCGTGGATAGAAAATTCGGAACCGGTGTTGTTAAGCTCACTCCGGCCCACGATCCGAACGATTATCAAGCGGCGTTGAAGCACAATCTTCCCCTTGAGACCGTCATCGGTGATGACGGCAAGATGACCGAGGCCGCTGGCGCCCCGTATGCAGGGCTCGATCGCTACCAGGCTCGTAAGAAAGTTGTGGCGGATCTTGAAGCGCTCGGCTTCATTGAGAAGATCGAGAAGCACTCTCACGCGGTCGGGGAGTGTTATCGGTGTAAGAGCGTTCTTGAGCCTAAGGTGTCTGACCAGTGGTTCGTAAAGATGCGCCCACTCGCGGAGAAGGCAAAGGAGGTCGTGCTCAATGGACGGCTCTCGATCGTGCCGGACTCCGAGAAGCACGATTATTTCCACTGGATGGATACCATCCAAGATTGGTGTATCTCCCGTCAGTTGTGGTGGGGACATCGAATCCCTGTGTACTACTGTGACTCATGCACCCACGTAACTGCCAAGGTTGAGGCTCCATCCTCATGCGAAAAGTGTGGGAACGCAAAGCTTCGGCAGGACGAAGACGTGCTCGACACGTGGTTCTCTTCGCAGCTCTGGCCGTTCTCCACCCTTGGGTGGCCTGACAAAACTGAGGAGCTTGCGTTTTGGTATCCTAACAACTGGCTCATGTCCGGCCGAGACATCCTCTTTTTCTGGGACGCTCGCATGATCATGGCGGGCCTTGAGTTGCTCGGAGAGGTTCCGTTCCGGACCTTGGCGCTCCATGGACTTGT
>JBEGVS010000046.1:0-16603 GCA_041178185.1 Pseudomonadota bacterium | reverse complement strand
TGCGATGAACCCGGAGGGCTCGTGTCCTCACGAGCCGGAACCCGCACCAGACATTACAGCGAGTTCCGGCCCGTCGGGAGACGGGCCCTCCGGATATGCACCTTACAGTTCGGTAAGATCCCCCTCCTCGGCGATCTTCACATCCTCATACGGCGCCGTTTTGCGGCGGTAAAACTCAAGCGCGATGCAGTTGAGGACTCCAACCACCTCATTGTGATCAGCGTAGCGAAGCTCCTTGCCATACACCTTCTCGATTAAGAGGCTTACGATGTAGTTGATATGTCCAGGTCGCTGCATGCGATCTTGAGGCACGAGTTCAGCGAGCGCGTTAAGTACATCTTGGTATTGCTTTCGATCCTTTCTTCCGATGTAGGGCATAGTATTTTCCTTTATGAGTTTAGATAAAACGATTGGTGGCGGGATACTTCGACCTCTGTTGGCATCGCCGGAGCGGTCCCCATCTTTTCAGTCGAAAGGCCGGCTACTACGGTGGCATACCGTATCGCTTGGGGTAGGTTTCCGTTGCATCGAATGAGTCCCGCTGCCAGTCCGCCGTTGAAAGCGTCGCCGGCACCGGTTGTATCGCGCGGCTGCACCTGAATGGCGGGAGTACGGAGGACCTCTCCGCGCACCATCCCATGGAGTCCGGGCGGAAGCGCCTCGCGTTGATAGAGAATAGAGCCGTGCTCTCCCAACGTCATGAGCACCGAGGTACTTGGTAGGTGGTCGCATAGCTCTCGAATCGATTGGTCGGAGAGTTTGCTGATGTCTTCATTACAGTTGACTCCCGCGATATGTTTGAGCAGAAAGCTTAGCTCGGTTTCGTTTGGGGTGATGTAATTCGCTGAGGAGAGCAGAGATGCTGTTAGGTGGGGGTTTATTGGCGCAGGATTAAGGATGGATGTGATCCCCCTCTCGCGCGCGTAGGTAAGAGCAGCTTGCGCTGCTTGAAGATTGCTCTCCGCTTGTAGGAGCACCACAGAGAGCGATGTTTCCTGAGCTAGTGCATTACGGACGTGCTCCGGGGTAAGAGCGTCGTTAGCTCCAAGAGCAACCACGATGGCGTTCTCTGCCCGTTCATTGATAACGATTGAGGCGGCACCCGTGGGAGATCCGGCGGCTGTGAGGAGTCGAATCGGCAGCCCTTCTTCTTTGCACCACTCTTGGTATCCGTGACCGAAAAGGTCGTCGCCGACACAGCCGATGAAAATTGTTGGCACTCCTTGGCGATGAGCCGCTACAGCTTGGTTTGAGCCCTTTCCTCCTGGTCCGGTGAAGAAATTTCCGATGATGGTTTGACCTGGTGCGGGAAAATTCCCTACGGTAAAGGCGAGATCTTGAACGAAACTTCCGACTACGGCGAGTTTAGCTTGCGTCATAGGAGCCCTCGAGTGCGTTTCGATGAGACGATCTGTTGCAGTGAGTCTGTTGATAGGGTTGTGGCAAAAGTATCTCCCGGGAGGTGTCGCATCCACTCATAGACAGCCTCTCGATGCTTGCCTGAGAGCCGCGCTGGGATCGCCCGAACCTCATCGAGGGCCGCGACCACATCGCAGGCGAAGCGTCGGGTAGCTTCGTGAGCTGCATTGGTAGGCGAAAGTCCCTCAGCGCGGAGCTGTTGCTGATAGGACGCCATGGCATCGAGGAGGAGTATTTTGGTCCGTGGATAGCCCGAGCACATCAAATTCCATGGGTCGAGCCGGGAGTCACCTCCGAGTCGAAAATCGGTTCTGATGATTACGGAGGGGATATCAAGCATCTTCGAGATGATAAACTCGACCACCGTTCCTGAGTCGAGCTCTGGCCCATCAAAGTGAAAGAGACCTACATCGCACGAGACTACCTGTAAGAGATCTTGGTCCCTAATGGCGGTCGGAGTTGTCTCTCGTTGTTCGAGATCTTGAGGAACGACACACCGATACCGATTTTGCGACTCGAGGTGAATCTGCTCGGCCAGGACGGCGTTGCCAAGGAGATGTTTTAAACTAAACAGCTCACCGGCGAAGTAGATGGTAAATGGCTGAGTCATAGGAATAGTTGTAGCCGGTCCCTCGGCAAAATTAAAGGAAAGTTTTTAGTGATGACTAGGTCGTTTTTTGAGGGCGATGCCAACGTAGCCTCCGGCCGAATTCTCGAATGAGTAGCTCAAGCACAAAGAGGAGGAGCGCTAACGAGGAGAATGTTCGGGAGAGGTCCTTTTTGGCGGTCGTCATCTGGAGGTACTTGAGCAACGCCTCGTTGTCAGGGTTTACAAGTCCCCCGGAGCGAGAGGCTATCTGCTGGAGGAGGGGCATGTTTGGTTTAAAATGTTGACGCTCGGAGAACGTCTCGTCTGAGATATCCCATCCAACTTCGGGGAGTGTCGCGGTGCCGATTGATACGGTTGCCATGTAGGTGCCGGGGGCAGCCTTTGGAAGGCGTGCCTGGTAGTGGCCTTGGGAGACTTGGGCGAAGGAAAGGGGCAGCTTCTCCTTCGAGGGCACGAGCACCTCTCCTCGAAGGGGAGCTGGGCCGATGTCATCAAAGAGCGCGAGGTCAACAACGACTTCGCCACCCTCGACCCACGAGCGGAGCTCGAAATCGACGTTTGACCGAGCTCCACTGGAGTGAGTGATCGTTGCTTCAACAATATCTGACCAAAACTCATTGATGGAGCGCCACTGCATCCACAACGAGGACCACCGACCATTTGCGTCGGAGGTAAAAGAGATAGACCTGCCTTTATCGACATCCCACGAGGCGAGAAGGGGAAACGATTTGTCCTCAGCGGTGACGATCAATTCTGTTCTTGCGTTCTCCCGTTGCAGGGTCTCAACAAAGCCGCGCAGGGTCGGAAACTCGGAGGTATGGGTTGAGAGTATGCCGGAGGGTCCGATCGATACAGGGATATCTTGAACCTCCTTGAGGGTTCTCTCACCCGAGGCGACCTTCACGTCGGAGAGGAATATCTTAGGAAGGTTTTCAGGGTTGACGGTTTGGTAGAAAGATCCGCCACCTACCTCCGCGAGCTGTGCAAGGAATCCATCGTCTGCGTCGTTGCCAACGACAACGGTAGAGACGGTCACGCCGAGAACTCGCATTTGGCGAACGAGGTCGAAGTAATACGGGCCGGGATCCGGGAGCTTTCCATCGGTAAGGACGATAACGTGTTTTCGACCGGCGTTGATACGCGCCATGCCTCGACGAGCTTCGTCGAGTGCCGGAAAGAGGTTTGTCTTCTTAGTGGGGTAGAGCCGACTGATACGCTCGGCTGCTGAGTTTCTAACATTTTCCACTGGGGATATCGGCAGCGCGATGAATGGGACATCATCAAATCCGATTACTCCGATGTAGTCGTCGTCCTTGAGGGAATTGAGAACCTCGCGTGCGGCGCTCTTGGCGAATTCAAGACGGGAATCCATCGCCATACTGCGAGATTTATCGATGACGAGCTGTACTGCAACGTTAAGGCGTTTCTTTTCGAGGTGTGGAGGGACGAGCTTAACCGGAAGGAGGGTTTCAAAATGCGATCCGATATATCCACCGAGACCGTAGCTTTTATCTCCTCCGATTGTGAGGAGGCCACCACCGTTTCGAACGAAGGGAGGGATCGCCTCAGAGAAGGGGGATGGGATCGCGTTCGCCGCCACATTGTTGAGGATGATGGTCCGGTAGTCGTTCGGTGCACCAAGCGCAGCGGAGGTTGTCTGCGAAGCTATCTCACTACGGAGTTGATACGATTGTCCCTTGAGAATCTGCGAGAGGTAGCGGTCATCTTCGGGTGCACCAGAGAGAAGGAGCACCTTGTCGCGCTTCTCGCTAGAGAGCCATGTTGTTTTCGAAACGGAATGCGAGCCAGTCGCATCGCTCCACGAATAGGTCGCTACGATCGGGTGAACTCCCTCAAGATTTGGATCGCTGAATGCTGAGAAGGTAGTGTCCTGAGATTCGGGTAGTGATACCTGCTTCGAGAGTATCTGTGCTGGTCCGTGCTTGATCGTAAGGGTTCCCAGAGAATCGCTCGTTTCGGGATTTGAGAGGGTTACTCGGACCTCTGCCCGTTGTAGCGATTTGACCACCTGGGGGGCGAAGAGCTGCGAGATTGAGATCCCTTGCGAATCGCGGGAACCCTCGATCGTAAGCGGAAACACCCGGGGTGATGCGCCGGCGGTAACGGCGGCAAGGGCGTGGCCTGTTGATTCGTATCCATCCGAGAGTAGGAAGACGATCGGAGATCGCCCCTGTCGTGACGCAAGCAGCGCAGCTTCGATATTCGTTCCACTCGGATCGAGGGATGCTGCTGTTGAGCGGAGGCTTGTATAGGAGGTTGACGATTGGGGATTGGGAGCGCTTTGCTTCGCGAAGGGAAGTACCTTGAGCGGAGCTCCGATATGACCAGCTAATGCGCGAGCTTGGGCGAGAAGGCTTTGGCCCTGCTCATTTGTCATGCTTGCGGAGATGTCGACAAGCGCTAGAGCGCCCTGCGAGGGCGCAAGATCGGAGCGATACGGTTGGGCGAGCGTTACGACGAGGGCGCTGACGGCAAGGAGCCTAAGTAATGCGGTGGTAAGAGCGCGGAGGGTTCGGGTTTTCGGATCTTTCAGGGAGAGTGCAATCGCCACAGCGAACGGCACGATCGCGAGGAGCGCCAGGGGATGTTCAACGTTCATGCATCCCCCCAGCGAACGCGACGGAGAAGTCGTCGGATAAGATCGGCGCCAACAACGATGAGCGCAAGGAGCGCCAACGTCGAGATAAGGGAGCGTGTAGACTGAGGACCGGAGGTCGTTGCTACTCGTGATGGAGCTTGTGAGATGGAGAGGGTCGACCGGTGAGCAAGATTCGATTCATGCTCATCAAATGAGTTGAGCGCTATGTACCGCTCGCTCCCATCGTCATGCTCAAGCTGAACGATGCCGGGGGCTGGTGGTGTGATGCTTGAGCCCTCAAGTTTTAGTTTGAGATTCTCTGGTAGGATGTATCCAGCACCGGTGACCGCTGCAGAGAGGGGCAGGCTTAGGGGAAGCTCTCCGCTCGCAGGGCCCGCTGATTGCAGGAAGAGCCACTTGATCGCGTTCAGGGTGAAGATGCTAATGGTAGCATTCTTCGCTCCATCGAAGGGAAAGAGTTCAAATCCTGTAACGAGGTATCGAGCGCCCCGCTCCTCTCCGGCGCAGGCGATCGGACCAACCGTGGAGAAGAGGATCGGTGTCGCTGAGGGCGGGCACTCAAGGGGGCGTATCTCAGGAAAGACGACGAGGGCAGGATTTACATACTGAAGGAGCGGGTGCGAGGCATCCCATCGTGTCACCTCTTTGTTGAGTGCGGTTTGATTAAGGAGGGATCCACCCCACGGGAGAGCGCCTACCGGGGGAAGGATAACGAGCGAGGGAGTAGCGGGTGGGCTTGGTGGCGCGACGCGGTGGTAGATGGCGGGATTTTTCTCTGCACCTCCGTTCGAGGCCGTGGTCGTTACCGCAATCGTTCGTATCGCAGTGAGTCCGAGCTGCTGCGGAGAAAGGGAGCTTACAAGAGTAACGCGAGGTTCGGAGGGAGCCCTCGTTACCCATCCTTCATTATCAAGGGGAAGGGCATCGAAGAGCGATGAATCTTGGAGTTTGATAGTGACGCGACAGTAGCTCCAGTCGGTGTGGGGTGGCGTAAGGGTCGTGGTAGCTCCCTCGTGAGGAGCTAGCCGGATCGTTTTTCCAGGAATGAGGGATGGAGTGGTAGAGGGGCTTTCGTAGCACTCGCCAGCAACGACGGCGTCCTTAGCTGATGCCCCGCCATACCCGATCCGAACCGTAAGAATGTCGCTACCCGAGGTGCTTGCGACCTGAATGCTTTGTAGCCACGCATTTATCGACGTTGAGGTATCGGTAGGAAGGTTATTGACGATAAGACGCGGCGATGGTTGGTATCCCTCAAGCTCTCGATCGGTGTAGACCCAAACGGCATCGTACTGAGGATCGGAGACGAGAGAGGCGAGGTGCTGTTGCAGCGCGTCAGGTCGGTGCGACTGCTGTACTGCTTGTAGGCTCGTGAGGGTTTCGGTCTTTGACTCATGAGGTTGAGAGATGGGAGTAAGCTCTTTTGTCGACGAGAGCACCGTATAGGTGGTCGAACTAGGAGCCCGTTCGATATCCAGTGTTGCTATCCGTTTTGCTTGGTCAAGACGGGTCCCACCCGCCCCATAGAGGGCGCCCATGCTGAGGGAGGAATCGACGACGATGGCGATATGCTTTCCGGATCGAGCGAGGTAGAGGCCCGAGACGGCGAGGAGTAGCAGCGTGAGTATCGCAAGCTCAAGCCAAAATTGAAGCGGTGGTACAAACGTCTTTCGCCCCACAGGGCGGCGCGGAAGCTCTTTAAGAAAGAGGAGCGAAGAGACCACCGCTTGGTGCGCGGTGCCCCGCACACGAAAGATGTAGACGAGAAACCCGATCGCGCAGGGGATTCCAACAAGGATCCACGGAGAGGCTGCCGCGATAGTGGTTCCAAAGAGGGAGATCATACGAAGAGCCCCATGGTGCTGAGGATGGAGATGGAGTTCTCAGCGAGGGGCTCGCGAGCCACCGCTTGAACGAACTTTATCTGAGCGCTGAGGCAGTGCTCTCGGACCGCCTCTGTGTGCGCGGTGAGCTGTCGTGCATACTGATCGCGAGATGATGGATCGAGCGAGAGCCCGATCTCCTCTCCGGTTTCGCTGTCTACGAGTGTGCTGCCACTACTGTTAGGTTCGGGGTTGATATCTTGTGCGCCAAGCATCTGCACCGCGTGTATCTCCATGTTTCGCGCTCGAAAGGAGGAGAGCATGGTGACAACATCTTCGATCGGGTAGAGAAAGTCTGAGATCACGACGCAGATGCCCGGAAACCTCACCCGAGTTGCGGCTATGCGAGCGGCTTCAACGAGATCTACCTTCGCGGCAGAGCTTTCAATGAGCTGAGTCCCCTCTGCGTCAAGAAATGCCCCCAGGGGCGCAAAGGATCGGGGGCCCCAAAATTGAGGACTCTGATGACCACCTAGTACGGATACCGTAACCGGATCATGACTTGCGAGCGCGATGTACGAAGCGCACGTTGCGAGGTGCGCCGCAGCGTGCCACTTAAATTGAAGAGTCGGATGGGTGAGGGATCGCGACCCGTCTATCACCATGAAGACGCTTACCGTCTCCTCCTCAAGGTAGCGCTTTACGTAGATCTTGTCGCTGCGGGCGTAGAGGTTCCAGTCGATGTAACGTGGATTGTCGCCAAGCTCATACGAGCGATACTCGGCGAATTCAACGCCGTGGCCCCGTCGGTGTGAGCGATGAGTGCCTTGTCGAGCACCATAGAAGGACCGTCGCGTGCGGAGCGCGAAGGTGTCGAGGAGCCGCAGGGTGTGCGCATCTAAAGCCATGAAGGGTCCCTACCCTACTCTACTTAGCTGAACGAACCTCCTCGATGAGATCGTCTGAGGTCACGCCATCGGCCTCCGCTTGGAAGTTAAGTATCAGTCGGTGTCGAAGCGTCGCCGTTATCGCATTTTGAATATCCTCAAATGCGAGATTGATGCGCTTATCGAGGAGCGCTGCGACCTTGGCGCTCATCACGAGCGATTGCGCTCCGCGAGGGCCTGGTCCGAAACGGATGTAGCGCTTGGCGTTTGGTGTGGCGAATGGAGAGTTCGGTGTGAGTGCTGCAACGAGCCGAACGATCACCTCTTGAATCGGATCAGAGACCACAACGTGCCGTACCAAGCTTTGCATCGCGTCAAGGCGTCGAGGCGCGTCGGCCTCTGAGAAAAGGGGCTTGAGCGGCGCTGTCACCGTCCCCGTCGTGCGCGAGAGGATCTCTTTGAGTTCGGCTGATGAGGGAGATGGAACGAGCACCTTCACAAGGAATCGATCGAGTTGGGCCTCGGGAAGTGGATAGGTGCCTTCAACCTCGATCGGATTTTGAGTCGCGAGCACGAAGAAGGGTTTCGGCAATTGATAGGTTTGGTTCAGAACGGTGACCTGCCGCTCCTCCATCGCCTCCAGAAGCGCGGATTGTGTCTTTGGGGTTGCACGATTTATCTCATCCGCCAAAACGATGTTGGCGAAGATGGGACCCTCTTTGAATACGAATCGTCGCCCCTCGCCCGGCTCTTCGGTGAGCACCTGTGTTCCGGTGATGTCCGATGGCATAAGGTCAGGGGTGAACTGAACACGTTTGAAACTTAAACCAAGCGCTGTTGAGATAGCTTTTACAAGTGAGGTCTTGCCGAGACCGGGCGCACCTTCAAGAAGAACGTGCCCGCGGGCGCAGATCGCCGCGAGGGTGCTGCGAACAACGCCTTGCATACCCACGATAACCTTGCCGACCTCTCGCTCAAGCTCCGTGAAGGTGTTTTGAAAGTCATTGACGGCTTGGGTAAGCGATGCGGTATCGCGAAGGTCGAGGTTGTCCATAGGGCTACAGTTTCCTTCCTTTTTATCGGTGTCGCAACGGAACTATTGTAGGATCTCTTTGTATTCAAGAGGGATGGGTTGGCGTCCCTTTTGGTTGGAGCCCTGTGGCTTGGCGAGTAGTACATCATCGAGCGAGGTCTTCGCTTGAGCGGGGGCTTTGTTTTCCTCAAGGGTTGTCTCAGTGCCCGTAAAACGGGAATCGAGTTGTTCGTCCTTACCCTCTACTGATGATTCCTTCCCGGAGAGGGGGATGTTAGGCATATCACCTCCGAGGCCGTCTGGGGGCGGCTCGTTGGTAACGGCTTGGGCTGAACGATCTGGCATCGAAGAGCGGTCCCCTACCCCATCCGATTTCGAATCGTTGGACTCTCGATCTTCCTCGGGCTTGCGTTGCTCCTCCTGCTTCTTCGCCGCTCCGGAACTGCCCGATTCCCCCTGCTCTTTTGCATCCTCTTCCGATTTTTTAGCAGCGGAGGTCTTTGTATCGCCTGAGCCCTGTTTGCCCTGAGACTCGCCTTTTTTCTCTTGCTTCTGCTGCGACTGGCCTTGTCCCTTTTGGTCGCCCTTCTCGGTATCGTCCTTGGGCTCCTGACCCTGAGCCTTCTTTCCGCTATCGCTCTGTTTGTTGCCTTCCCCTTTTCCTTGTTCGCCGTTCTTGCCCTCTTCGGGCCCCTGTTTCTGTTGTTGTTCCTGCGCGAGCGCTTGTTCGGCTTTTTCAACGGCGTCCTTGAGTTGCTCGAGACCGCTTGAACCTGGGGTGCTGCCCTGTTGTTGCTCCCCCTCCTTTCCTGAACCCGATTGCGGTTGGGATTGAGCACCGGTTGAGCCTTGAGAGGTTCCCTCTCCCTGCCCCTGACCATCCTTTGAATCCCCCGAGGAGCCTTGAGAATTTTGTCCCTGCTCTTTGTTCTCTCCCTGATCGCCAGCGCCAGACCCACTCGCTCCCTCTCCTTGTCCGGAGCCCTCTCCGTTCCCGTCCTCGGATTTATTGGACTGGCCACTCTGTGATTTGCCCTCACTCTTTGAGTCCTGCTCCTCCTTGCTTTGGCCCTCTTGCTCCTGATTTTTGGAGCCCTCTTCGGAGGCTCCTTGCTCTGACTTTTCCTTTGAGTCCTCTGATTGCTGCTTCTCTTTCTTTTGTTGCTCTTGCTCCTTCTGTTGGTCCGAGGAGCTCTTTTTCTCTTTTGATTCGCTGTCGGAGGAAGGATTGCGCGGCTCTTGCCGCTTCTGTGCATCTTGGTGTTTTTGCTCCGGAGGCTTCTCTTTCTGACGCGTCTCCTCTTGGCGCGTATCGCCGCGTTGTTCCCCACGTCGCTGCTCTTCGGAAAGCTGAATCGTACGCTCCCCCTTTGAGGGCTGCGAGCTTTGTGACAGCGCTCGAGCGATCTCTTGCTGAGTTTTTTGGAGGGATTCCTGCGCCGCGGCGAGGTCCGATGCTTGAAGGTTCCTCATACTTTCTTGGGCTGCACGTTTTACCCGCTCGGGAAGTTCCGGATGTGCTTCGACAACAGCGTGAAGGGTGGCCGCAGCCTGCTCTAAAGGAGCAAACGGACGGAGCCAGAGAAGGACCGTGGCGATCGCGATCGCTGCAGCGGTGGCGGCTAAAGCCCATCGCTGTGCCTTGGTGAGGCTGATCACCACAAGATTGTCAGGGGTACAATGAAGGGGCAGATACTCTCGGATCTGGCCCGCAATGAACTCGCTCCTGATGAGGTCGGGCGCCGCCGATGATTGGGAGATGAGCGCGAAGGTGCGAATGCGCTCCTTCGTTTGTAGTACCGAGTCGAGTATCTCAGAGGCTTCGTCCCGAGTGACGTGGATGGATTGGTACTCTGAATGAGAGATGTAGAACGCAACTACGAGAAGTGGTGGCAGCCAGGCGATAATGAGCCATGCCGGATAGTAGAGCGCGAGGATCAAGGGAACGAGGATGAAGGAGACGCACAGGCCCGCGTTAATCGTGAGAGCGATGCGCCGTCGTCGCTCCTCTCTGGATCGCACTGCTTCGATTAAGGAGTGAAGCTCCGTTGTCATCTTTGCATCGCTCTATGTTTGAGGTCCTGCAGGCACGGGTTCCTGAGGTGTCGGTGTTGTGGGTTCGGCATCTGCGAATGCGGACGCTCCGATACCCCGTTGGAAAACGTTGACGGCTTGATTGTGTTGCTCAAGATGCTCTGAAAAGATGTGCTTACCTTTACCGTTTCCAACAAAGTAAAAGTAGGTCGTTTGTGCTGGATAGAGGGCTGCTTTGATTGCAGTGAGGCCTGGGTTTGCTATCGGCCCTGGAGGAAGCCCCGAAATGACGTAGGTGTTGTACGGGCTCGGTGTTTGCAGGTCGACCTTAGTTAGATTTCCATTGAAGTTGGGAATTCCATAGATAACGGTGGGATCGGACTGAAGCCGCATCCCGATCTTGAGTCTGTTGTGAAACACAGAGGACACCAGCGGCTGCTCCTCTGCGTTGCCAGATTCCTTCTCGATGATCGATGCAAGAGTAAGGATCTGATGCTTCGACATTTGGAGCTCTTGTAAACGTGCGTCCCACTCAGGTGACCACGTAGTATCGAGTTGATTGCGCAGCGTTTGGATAACTTTTCGCGGCGGAGTATTGCGTTGGATGCGGTACGTTTCAGGAAAGAGGTATCCTTCAAAGCTTGATGCGGGAACCTGTAATTCCTCTCGAAGTGACGGATCGTTTAAGGCTTGTTCAAAGAGAGCTCTCTGAGTAATCCCCGCCTCCTCAAGGATAGGGCCGATCTCGCTCAGGGTGACCCCCTCTTTGAGGGTTATCTTACGAAGGATCATCTTGCCCTCGATCATGGCATCCAGGATCTGTTGAGGAGTCATCGAGGGAGAGAATTCGTACTCACCCGCCATTACAGCGGTGTCCTTTTTTTGATACTTGGCGAGCACGCGAATGGCGTATCGGTGCTTGATATAGTTTTTAACCTCAAGATCTGCCGCTATCTCCCGGAAGGTTTTGTCCGGTGAGACCTCAAAGATCGATGTGGTCGTTGAGGTTGGATCGAGGGGGGCAAAGAAATAGTGTTCCACGGCCCGGTAGCTTGCGACCGCGGCAGCTAGTGGAAGCAGGAGGTACAGGGCGATGATAGCAAACTTTCGCATAGGGAAGCTTTATAAAGTCCTCGATTTCAAGGATGTAGATCGAAGTACCGTTGAAGAATGAGACACGCCGCAGCAGCATCGACCCGCTGAGCAGAGCGTGCGGTCTGCGACAGCTTTTCAGACGCCTCAACCGAGGAGAATGCTTCATCTATATATACAATCTTGATGGGGGTACGTTTGGCAAGACGACGAACGAAGGCCTCGATATTTTCGCAGATATCCGTTCGGTTGCCATCTACATCGAGGGGGAGACCAACGACCAAAACGGTACCCTGGCGCTCTTCGATGAGTTTAAGGATGTTCTTTTCGGCTTCGTACTGAGCTCGGGGCCAGATCGCCACAGGGAATGGTATGCGGACAGTTGGATCGGCCGTTGCTACCCCTACCCTCACCGTCCCTACGTCCACACCGATTATCGTCATAGTATCTCCCGAGGGGGGGTGAGAGGTTCATTCGCCACCCTGCTACAGCGAGTGCCTCAAAAGCTGCTTTCGTCCCACATCTCCCCGGGCCGATAACACTATAGGAACCCTTACAACATGTCGCAACAGAGGGTACCATGCCCCTCCACTTGTTGAATGACCATTTCATTATAGGCGCCTGTGAGAGGTTGCGATACGATCCGTTATTTTGTGCGCAGTGAATGCAGCTTGGTGCTGCTGGCGGTAATTACCCTCTCCTTGAAAGATCTCTCCGAAGGTCAGGTGTGGCGGGAGCGGCACAAGCGGTTCTCGCATGACTGGTATCAAATGCACAGCTTGACGCAAAAGGCTGGATTGGCGGTAGAGCGAGTGCGAAACTGGATCGGTGAGCAGTTTTCGCCATCGGTAGGGACGCATGTGTATGTGATTGGAAAGCAAAAGGCGTAGTTTCGAAATGAAAGGCTTGGGATTCTCTCTCGTATCGATGGTTGCTTTAGGGATCAGCACCTATTTCTATAAACGTAGTACGCAGCTGATGAGCCCGATTACTACGACATTTTTTTACTACCTCTTTAGTTTGGTCATAGCTGGTGTGGTTTGGATACTCTTTCGGGAGAGGGCACCGATTCCACGGGGCGCCCTAGTGTGGCCCGCTCTGATCGCGGTCTTTCTCTTTGTGAGCGTCCTCTCTTTCAACATCGCGGTACAGACCATGAGCGTCTCGGCCGGGGCAACCATCCGGAGCCTCTCCTTTATTATCACGATCTTACTCGGGGTGGTCGTCTCTCAGGAGAAGCTCTCCGCTAAGGACTATGTGGCGGTTGGGTTGGCGGTCAGCGCGGTTGTGTTGTTCGGCTATTCCGGGACGGCTAGTTCGGAAGCTGAGCGTGCGTCGCAGGGAGTCGTCGAGAGCGACCCCCGTTGAGTCGCACGGACCGTGGCGGCTCGGGCCTGTATTTTTCTCCTACCGACCTCAACATTATCCATTGTTTTAGGGGGATAGCTCTTTCTCAAGGGGTTGTGAGCGGGCTCATATACAGGGTAGAGTCCCGTCTGCATGAAGAAGTACGTCTGGGCAGCCCGAGCTACCATCGTAGTGGCCGGCGCCGCGCTCCTCACAAAAGGGGTTCTACCCCATGAGTTTCTTTTCGGCCGGGCCGGAACAGGGGCGTTATCTAGGGAGCTCTTGGACAACGAAGAGAGTCCCATTCATCAACTTGCAGACACCCTTCACGATCAACCGGCGGAGATAGCTCCGCCCCTTCCTCGCGAACCGGTTATTCGTGCCTTTCAGCACACCGTCAAAAAGGGTGCTACCTTTAGCTCCTTGTGGAGGGAGATCGGAGGGGATGCAGATGAGGTTACCGCGGTTCTTGACGCTTTAAAGGATTCGGGGGTAAACGCCGGTTCGTTACGGGTTGGTGAGGAGTTGGCCGTAACCCACAGTAACGGAGAGGTTGTTGAGGTTCGAAAGAAGCAGGGTGAGAATACCACCGTTATCTTGACCCGAGATGAGCACGGCAACTACGCGGTAAAGGTAGATAAACTAAAAGTTATCACCAATGAGCGGCGAGTGACCGGCACTATCGTTTCATCACTCGGTGATTCCGCGTCCGGTTTGGAGATCCCCTTCTCTCTCGTTGACGACTTCGTAGACCTTTTCAGTAATCGAGTTGAGTTCACCAAGGACATTCAGCCAGGCGATTCATTCACCGTTATCTACGAAGATCGGGTCTCTGAGGATGGGGAGCGACTTGCGCCAGGCGCGATCAAGGCTGCTTCCATTCAGCTTAGTGGAAAGATGTTGGCGGTTGTGCGTGATGTCTCGAGGGACGGCACGGTTCGTTACTTCGATGAGAAGGGCTCGATGCCGACGAAAGCATTCCTTCGCTATCCGCTCAAGTACAGCCGCATCTCATCCGTATTTGCCTTCTCCCGCTTTCACCCAGTGTTAAAGATATCGCGACCACACAATGGTGTTGATTTCGCCGCTCCGCTCGGTACGCCGGTTCGAACGGTCGGTGATGGCGTGGTTGTTCAGGCTGGGTACGGACCAAGCACCGGTAATGTCGTGCGCATCAAGCACAACGATCGCTATACAACTGAGTACATGCACCTCAACTCTATCGGGAAGAACGTGCGTAAGGGCTCTCGCGTTGGTCGTGGTGATGTTATCGGGACAGTAGGGCGAACGGGACTTTCAAGTGGCGTTCATCTCCACTTCGGACTCTTCGATAAGGGCAAATACGTCGATCCCATGAAGGCCAAGATCATGGACGCTCCATCTGAGATTCGTCCACCCGCTGCTGTTATGGCTATGATCGAGGACCTCAAGAAAGCCCACGCTTCTGTTAACGTTGCGGCTCTTAGAACAAGCGCTAAGAAGAAAGTATAATGCGTTCGGTCTCAATTCTGGCGACTGGCTCTGAACTTCTTGATGGTCGGGTCGTTGATACCAACTCAAATTTTGTCGCTAAGGAGCTCTCGGAGCGGGGCTTAAAACTTAAACGAGTGCTCGTCGTTGATGACGACATGGGCGAGCTCGTACAAGGTTTGCGAGAGCTCTCGACTGTGAGTGATTTCATCATCACCTCTGGAGGGCTCGGTCCAACGAGCGATGACCTGACCCGTGATATGGTCGCGGCCTTCTTTGGGGTAGGGCTCGCAGAGCATCCCGATGCGCTCGCGCACCTCGAGGGGTTCTTTGCGAAGCGCGGACGGGTGCTCGACCCACAAAACAGAAGGCAGGCGCTCCTGCCGATCGGCTCGACGATGGTTCCGAACACGAACGGCACCGCGCCCGGATTCGCGATGACAAAAGATGGCGGACCTACGGTTGTCTCGCTTTCAGGGGTTCCTCGCGAATTCAAGCCGATGTTCCTCGAAACCGTGTTGCCCATGATCGAGGCGCGGCGGGGCAGTGTTGAGCCGATTCAACGCGCGACGATGAAGACTTTTGGATTGCCTGAGTCGACGGTTGGGCGATTGATTGAGGGGCTGAAGCTCCCACAAGAGATAGTTGTTTCGTACCGAGCGGCGTTTCCTGAGGTGCACGTTGTTCTTAAAGCTCCGAAGAGCTTTGACCTTGCACCTCACGTGGTCGCCGTGAAAGCTGCGCTGCAGCGAGATACGATCTTCACAGAGGATCCGGCCGAGAGCTTCATTACCACACTTCAGAACTTACTGATCGCACGAGGGCTCACCATAGCCACGGCTGAGTCGTGCACGGGAGGGATGGTGTCGGAGATCTTAACGCGTACGCCAGGCTCATCGGCTGTCTTCTTAGGGGGCGTTGTCGCCTACAGTAACGAAATTAAGGAACGGATCGTCGGCGTCACGCATGACACCTTAGAAAAAACCGGAGCGGTGAGCGCGGAGACGGTACGTGAGTTGGCGAGGAACGTTCGAGAGAGGTTTAAAACTTCGATCGGTGTGTCGATTAGTGGAGTTGCCGGGCCGGATGGTGGCTCGGAAGAGAAGCCGGTCGGAACTTTCTTTGTCGGTATAGCTTCAGAGGCGCGCTCTTTTGAGATGAAGTGTCTCTACGTGAGCGAACGTCAGAACGTTCGCAGCTACGCGTCGTATGTGGCGCTTGATCTCGTTCGGCGAACGATTCTTGGATTGCCGGTGCCGGAGGGGTACCCGATTTTTCGGTAGGTCGGCTTTGAGTTTCAATCAGAGGCTTGCTTCAATTCGTTGACGTTGCCCTAAGACGTACTGCGCACTACTGTCCCACGTTTCTCTCGAATAGTTTGAATTGGCTATCTGGCGCATCGTCGTTGGAATTGAAGTCATGTGCGGAAAACGCCTGTAAAATGTGCTTTTCTCAAGCAGGGCGACGCTCAAAACGTGCAAGATCGTGGGCAGGGAATTGGGTAGGCGCCATCTCTCTTTAGCGATTGCGACACCCAAAAGTGTGCGTTGAACGTCAACGTCTAGGTACTCGTCTTCGTCGACTTCGGAGAAGCCCCGCAAGGCGGGAAATAATCGCCCCCCCTTCCAGCCCCTTACAAATTTCCCTTGAGCTAGTCCTCCTATGAGCCGATATTAAACTTATGAACTGGCTGAAAGCGCTCGTGCTCCTTGCTGCGGTGGTGTTATCCGCCTCGGAAGGTGTCTGCAACGAGATTAGCGTAGCGAATATCTCTCTCGGCACTCGCGACGCTGGTACGGGCAATGCCCCGATCAATTTCGACATCTCGTGGAATAACTCGTGGAGGTCTACAGATTCGGGCGCCCCCGCTCCAAACAACTGGGACGCGGCATGGGTGTTTGTAAAGTTTCGCAAGAACGGCGGCGACTGGGCGCACGCCAGTCTTAACAACACAGGACACACCGTACCCTCAGGGGCAGCCCTTGATGTTGGCTTAGTCGACACGAGCGCATCATTTAATATCTCTACCAACCCTGGCGTCGGCGTTTTCATCTACCGCAGCGCTGACGGTACTGGAACTTTTTCAAAGACCGGATTCTCCCTGAGCTGGAAGTATACGCAGGATGGTGTTGGTACGGGGGATACGATCGATATCCGGGTGTTCGCCGTAGAGATGGTGTACGTCCCTACTGGGGCTTTCTTTGCGGGGGATAACGCAAGCTCGGATTACTCATTTAAACAGGGAAGTAATGATAGCGATCCATGGTA
>JBEGVS010000045.1:0-48494 GCA_041178185.1 Pseudomonadota bacterium | reverse complement strand
CGAATATAGTCTTGTCTTGCAAACCCTCCGGCACGTCACCTCGAACGATGCGTTGAGCAAGCCCTTCGACGATGGCGGTCTTTCCGACCCCAGGCTCTCCGATAAGAACCGGGTTGTTCTTGGTTTTGCGGGAGAGGATCCGAATCACTCGACGAATCTCCCCATCTCGCCCGATAACCGGGTCGAGCTTCCCTTTGCTCGCTTCCTTGACGAGGTCACGCCCGTATCGCTCAAGCGCTTCGTAGGTCTCCTCCGGATTTGCGCTCGTTACACGTTGGTTACCTCGAACCACATTGAGAGCGGCGAAGAATCGATCTCGGGTTAGATTGAAGGTCGAACAGATCTTTCGGAATGCACCCTTCGGATCACTCTCCAGAGCGGCGAGCATCAGGTGCTCTACTGAGACGTATTCGTCTTTGAGACGTTTCGCCTCCTCTTCAGCCCGTACAAAGAGCTGTCCAAGTTTCGGAGTGAGGTATACCTTGCCCGGCTCTATTCCAGGACCTGAAACCTTAGGGCGTTTGTCGAGCTCCTTATCAACCTCGGCGAGGAACGGTTCGACGGGTAACTCCATCTTCTCGAAGAGCCGAGGCACGAGTCCGTTGTGTTGCTTGAGTAAGCTGACCACGAGGTGCTCAACGTCAACCTCCGTATTGCCACGACGAACAGCCTGAGACTGCGCGTCTTGAAGAGCTTCCTGAGACTTCTGAGTGAAACGGTTTAGATCCATATGAGCTATCTTTCCCCTACTGTTACGCCTGCCTTCTACCTTTAGTAATCACGAAAAATACTTTTTTCGACCGTTAAGCCGCGCTTCGTGGATTAAATCGTGAGACACTCGCTAACTTCTCGAATATCTCTCTCTCAGAGTCGGACAACTTCGTAGGCACCACTACCTTGAGCTCCGCGAGAACGTCACCCCTATCGCCCCCTCGTTTCGGTAGCCCACGGCCACGAACACGCAGCTTGCCACCACTCTGCGATCCCGGCGGGATAGAGAGCTTAATGCTGCCGTCGGGGAGTTGAAGATCCACCTTCGCCCCAAGCGCCGCTTCCCAAGGCGCCACAGGGAGTCGCACTATCAAGTTGTGATCTACCACGGAGTAGCGCGGATGTGGCGCCAAACGAACCTTGAGGTAGAGATCCGCCTCGCCCTTCTTTCCAGCGAGCTTCATCGTGGTTCCATCGCTAGTGCCAGCGGGAACTTTGACGGTAAGGGTTCGGGTTTTGCCCCCCTCCTCACGAAGCTGAATCTGCCTCGTAGCACCATTAAAGGCGTCCTCGATCGATATCTCGAATTCGGCTTCCATAGGTTCGGGGCCTCGACGCATCCGCTCCGCGGCTCCTCCAAACCCTTGCTGGCCAAACCCTTGCTGGCCAAAACCACCCGCTCCACCGAACGGCGAGCCGCCACCGAAGAACGCCTCAAAGAAATCGCTAAACCCGTTCATGCCACCGCCGTTAAAGTCGAATCCGGCGGCCTGCTCCCATCCGGGCGGGGGGCGGAACTCCTGCCCAGCTTTCCAATTAGCTCCAAGGGTGTCGTACTTCTTGCGTTTCTCCGGATCGCTTAAAACCTCGTTGGCCTCGTTGATCTCCTTGAAGCGATCCTCAGCCTCTTTCGTTTTGTTGATGTCGGGGTGGTACTTTCGAGCAAGCTTACGGTAGGCTTTCTGAATATCTTCAGAAGAGGCAGACCGGGAAACGCCGAGCACCTCGTAGTAATCTCTAAATTTCACGTTGTTGACCGTTAGGTAGACACAGGCTGAGAACGCTCACCGTCCCCATCTTCAAGGTATGTAAGCACTATCCGTAACTATTCCAAGGATATTAATCGTATACCGATACATTTCCCTCATCTAAACCCCTGAAACCTCGTAGCCGTGCCCGGCACTTCCGAACTCATCCTTGTCCATCCATCCCGGCTGAGGTCCTGATGAACCGACCTCGCCACCTTCGGAAGGAGGCGCCCCTCGTTTCCCTAAGTTGCTTTACCCCACAGAACTCCCCTAAGCTGTTCCAAGGTAAGGTGTATGCCGTTTGCTGGTACGATAGTCTCCCACGATCTCTCCCTTCATACCGGGCTGGTGCTTCCCGACGGGAAGCAGCAGGCCATCTCCTTTACAGAGGGGGACGTACTCAATTGGCGCAGGAACTCACCACTCTTTGGCGAACGGGTCTCCTTTGAGGTGGTGCAGACGCCTCAGGGATACGCGGCGATACAGATGTTTCTGTTGAACGAGAGGCCGCAAATCTCTTTCACCTCTCGGGAGATGGTCGCGAGCTTAACCCCTCCACTGTTGGTTGGGATCACCACCTACCTCGTTTCTCATTTCCTGCTTACACCGCTCATCTTTGCCTACCTACCGGCGATTAACTTTATCACCGTCATCCTGTTCTTCCTCGTTGCCGGCACACCTCGCTCGCACCGTCCACGACCCCCGGAGGTCATGCTCATGATCCTTGCGATATGCGGCGGAGCACCCGCCCTCATGCTCTTGCTCCTCTTCACTCGAACCCGGCTCAGGAGTGAAGGTATGATGGTATTCGTCTTTGCGCTCGTTATCATGCAAGCGACCCTCCTAAAAAAATACCAACCCGGCGTATTTGATCGAGCTGCGTGGAGCCTCTATTTTTCTTCCTCGAATCTAAATCGGCTGAACGTACCAACTTTCAATGCGATGGAGTAACACGGATGTTAGAGGACAGAAACGCCCACCTACCTGAACAGCGAGATGTACTCGAAGAGTTGAATCGGCTCACCGCTATCCCCGTTGATGCGATGCAACGGGCGTTACGTTACAACCTGGACTCTGCAGAGCCGCTCCTCCTCTCACTCGATGATTCAAAGATAGCGGTAGGACAGGCGATCCGGGAGGCGATGCACCACAAAGGGGCGACCGTCTATCATCTTCACGAGAAAACGGGACTTTCATGTGAGTTGATCGAAGATATGATGAACGGCTCGGGAGATCTCTCTGACTCAGAACCCCTTCAAAAGCTCGAAGCTGCTCTGGGTGTGCGCCTCACTCACCTGTAAGCGGCGCGACCTTCCGCACCTCGGGAACCAGCAACGCGGCAAGCCGCTCATTTCCTTTTCCATTGAGATGGCTCACATCGATGAACAGATCATCGGACCAAACACTCTGATCAACCGATTCGACGTAAGGCACATTCATTCTTTGCGCGATTCCGCGTAGCTCTTTGTTGAAATCCTTCATGAGCGCGCTCAGGGCGCTCTGATCAAGGTAGGGCGTCCACCACTTGTATATGCCGCGCGCAAGCGCTGCCTTGTGAAAACCAACTTGTGGGACAACAACTACGCGCGCCCCCATTCCAACAACCGCTGAGATAAGGGCAACGGTGCGCGCCTTAAAGTCATCGACAACCCGAGGGTCGAGCGTTGCAAAGTCGTTCTTTCCATCGGGTCCCAAAGGGCATCGAGGAACAAGATCGGCATTCTGCAAAGAGGAGACGAGGGCGTGAATCATAGCCAGACGAGGGAGTCGATTTACGAAACACTGCCCTGCGGACAGGAAGAGGAGATCACTGTGGCACCGGTTGACAAGAAGCGTAGTGTCAGGGGCGTGCATACAGTGCATATCGTTAAGTCCGATGTGGAGGATAACCACGTCAGGCACCAGGCGACTCGCCACTGCCCCCACCATGTAGAGATGCTCGGCAGTTCCATGCCCAGCGGATCCTAGGTTAAGCACCTCGTATCCCTCTCCTAATTTTTGACCCAGATGGGCGGGCCACGTTTCGGCGTCGGATACCGAGACTCCGTAGGTCGTAGAGCCACCTATCGCTACAATCCTCTTGAGGTTTCCCTTCGGTCCAAATTCGGATCCTCGAAATCCGAGGGAGTTATGGGAGAGCGAGATCGGCCCTCTCCTTAACCGCATAACATATTGCTCATTACTTTTGACACCCGACACCATGTTCGGATGTTGCTCGAAAATCCAGGCGTTCGGGTTAGGAGTTCGACTATAGATCCAGTAGCCGTAATTAATGCGCAACGCCAACAGACTGCTAAACTCAAGCAGCGTAGCCCCGATCAATATTCCAACCACAGCTCGTCCGATGCGAGATCTCAACGCTCCGCTCGACCACTTTGTCGAGCACGCAACGACTACACCACCACCGAGCGTGATCACATAGAAAAGAACGATGAGAAAGGTGTCAGGATTCACCATTTGAAGATAAGCTACTCAAAACGCTGCGACAAGCTACCCATTGGCGCTCTGCCTGAAACGGTTATGACATCAGATCGGTGAGGCCATTTACCTTGCCGGACGATCGACCCAGTACGCCCCTTTAACCTCCTCCCCTTCCCATACCTCGGTTCGCTTTTCCTCGTGTCTTGATGCACCAGCGATAGCTCGAGAGGATACGGCTCCCGATGCGATAGCCTGGAATCCATCAAATTCCGCTTCGAAACGGGTGGCCCCAAGGCCTCGAGCCTGCTGTAAGGTCACCTTGGAGGTTACGGAATTCTCACTCAGGGCGTCGAGCTGAAACGACTCAGTCGCCTCACCAAGAAGCACACCACTCATCGAATAGAATCGAGTTAGTAGTGAGAAGCCGGTTTGAGAGATGCCACGGTGGATTCGAATCCCGTACATTACCCGGGCCCAACCCCTGTTACGGAGGAGGTTCCTGGACAAAGAGATGTCGATACGCTCTACCACGACCCCTTGCACGAGGAGAAAAGGCTCTTCAATCGTGCACACACCTGTCGAGGACTCCGGTAGTACATAGGTCGGAACCACCTTGTAGACGTGGCGGGAACCGACCACTCGAACCTCACTACGCAGCCGCACCGAGATATCCTCGAGTGGTACCTCTCCAAGATCGAGATCGATCTCAACATCATCACCAGGGGCAAGCTGAACGTCGCACACTTGCTCGACGGCATACACGGCACCTACGCCATCCTGCTTGAGGGTCCAAGAGATCGTCAGCCGCTCCAGGAGCTCTCCTGAGAGATTTTCGACCGAAATGAAGGCTGTCAGTTTGCGGGTTCCGTTACTGAGAACGCCAAGTGACGTATCCAACACCTCGATCTTGAGGGTATCGGGAATCTTAGTGTCTTGGCGGGAGCCTCCCTTGAGAACGCGCCCGAGGATGCCCACGCAGCGACTTGCTACCGACCGCACGCCTCGGACGAGCGAGATCTCTCGAATACCTTTTGGGACTCCAGCCATATTCCCCTGGGAGCGACGCGCTCCACCCTACTGGGGATCGATATCGGTGCATGCGTGAAAAAGCATGTGCATTCGGCGCTCATCACAAGCACGAAGATCGAAACCTACGAGGAACTTGTAGAACATGGGAGGCAACCCCGAGCGGAATTTAGTGCCCCATCCTGTTCGAGCAATGCAACAACTCCCATTTTGTGAAGTGAAGGTGCTGAAACGAACGGGTCGAGCTCAAACTTTCACGGCAGCGCCGATCGAGCTTCAGTGGCCCCTCTTCGTCTCTACCCCGGCCCTGGGACCTACGCCATCTCGATCGGGCTTTGAAGCTCCTCTCTCTCAATCGCAACGATTCAATCGTTCGCACCTGTCGGGTCTGCCCCCCGGTAGATATCCATTTTAGGTTGACCTTCGAGGGGCGTTCCTTCATCCTTGGCGGGATACGGCTGACTAGCAACCCTTTCAGGGAGAACTCTGTGCGGACCTCACCCCCATCCTGCGCTCAATTGACCTCCGAGCGCATCATCCATCGTTGCTCTACGCGCGCGACCATCTTCTGGGCCGTGTTGCTTCTCACGACCTTACTTATCACTATTTCGCCGACAAGCGTCGTAGCTCAATCACGAGCCAAAGCGAAAACAACACCTACCAAGATCTTCGGAGGCAAGGTGCTGTTAGCGGTGCCAACGACAGCCCAAAAGCCGAAAAAAATATCCTCCTTGATGTATTCGATTCAGCCACGAGCCACTACCCAGAAATTCGTTATCTTCGTAACCAAAGAGCCGCTGCGAAAGGATGAGCGCACAAAGAGCAATAAAGACTTAGGCACCTCTATCAAGCAGCTGCTAGAGGCTCAAGGCTATGAAGTAACCTCGCTGAAAAACAAGGGAACGACCTACACCGCTCTCTTTCGCGCCTATACGAATGTGCCGTGGCAAAAGGTAGGCACCACTGCCACCCGAGGCACAGCGAAGTTCGTGAGAACAAGCAGTAATGAATTGGTGGGCTCTATGTTGCTCTGCGACCCCAACCAGTGGAGCGATCCCGGTATAGCACTCTATAAGAAAGCGGTCTCAAGCGCTAAGGTCTCTAACAAATAATATCTTCACACAGAATGGTGCGTATGAAACGAAATATAACTCTGAGCCTTCTCGCGCTGATTGCGGTCACCATCCCCGCCGATATCCACGCAGGAGGGGGTGGCTCGGGCACTAAAAATCGTTTCCTCGTTCGAATCAAGAACTCCGCTACCGGAACTACCGCAACTCCACTCGTAGCACCTGATACCGTAGAGATATCAGACCCCGGAAATACTCCCGCTTCTATCGATGGCAACTCTCTGGGTGGTGTCGCCGACACCTTTCGCATGAGCAAATCGGAGATAACGATCGCTCAATACACCATCTTTCTCAACGCAATCGCCAAACGATCCGATGGTGCGAACGGAGCCGCTATCGAGTCGCTCTATGATCCACGCATGGGTAGCGACGTTGCAATCGCCGGGATCTCTCGAACTGGTGCGGGATCTGAAGCGAGCCCCTACGCCTACACGGCCGTGGGCGATCCAGCGAAACCGATCGCATACGTGACCTGGTTCAACGCTGCACGATTCGCCAACTGGCTGCATAACGGAGCGACTGAAAGCGCGGACATTGAGAATGGAGCATACCCCCTCAACGGTACTCTCGCGGGGATGTTCCCCAAAAACCCCTCTGCCATTTGGTGGATCCCCAGCGAAGATGAGTGGTTCAAGGCAGCTTACTACAAGGGAGGGGGAACCAACGCCGGATACTGGCGCTATCCTACCCAGAGCAACG
Organism: Pseudomonadota bacterium; assembly: GCA_041178185.1. Lineage (GTDB taxonomy): Bacteria > Bdellovibrionota_C > UBA2361 > UBA2361 > OMII01 > OMII01. Next base: position 41,479 of record JBEGVS010000045.1, on the reverse strand, counting down.
ACTTTCCTGGAAACAGTTCAAGCGCGGACACCAACCACGCCAATTTCCTCCGACTCGGGATATTTTCCGTGACACAAAGCGCGACTGTTGACCCCGCTCAGAACTATCTCACATCCGTGAGCACCTTCTCTAATAGCCCGAGCGCATACGGAACATTCGACCAAGGGGGCAACCTCGACGAATGGACCGATAGCATCAAACTAACCGACTTCGGATTTGCGCGAGTAACCCGCGGAGGCGCTTGGAACTCGGGAGGATTGAATAACGATGCCACCCCTGCCTCAACGGCGCTCCCGACTGACCGCTCAAACAAAATAGGGTTTCGTCTTGCTCGACGTGCGAGTAACGACTTAACCGGCGTTCCCTCAGGAACCTTCATGGTCAAGGCGGGCACAACCGAGACGACGCTGCGCCGAATCGCCCCCAATGAGGTGACGCAATTCGCCATCCGACAAGGAGCCTTTACGGTTGAGGCCCAGGATGCCGCCAACCCAAATCTTCGTGCCGCCAAGGAGTTCTCTACCGGATCCAATCGAACGACTCGAGTGACGGTGAGCGTGACGGGAGGCGCAATCACGATACAAGCGGCATCTTCGGGGGATACCTTCTAAGGTTGTAAGAGAGGTTCCCTCGACACGATGAGAGTTCTCCTCCTCCTTACGATAGCTTCATGCCTCACCTGTTTGGGAATAGTCTTCCCATCGCTTTGGTTCGCCGTTTTTCCGGGACTCGCGCTCTTCTTCACCATCCTCCGGACCCACGTTCATCGGGTCTGGAGCGCCGCTCTGTGCGGGTTGATCTTTGGATGCTCAACGGGGGGAGCCGGCACGATATGGTTTTGGGACACCCTCCCGCTCACCTTTCTCGGAATAAACGACCCGATCATTCAAACGATCGCTGTAGGTATGACGTGGAGCTATGTGGCTATTAGCCTCGGACTCCCTATCGTAGGAGGAGCTATCGCCATTTGGCTCTGTCGCTCCTCTCTCTGGTTTCCAATCCTCGCACCGTTCATCTGGATGCTCTGTGAGGTCGGACGGATGTGGTCCTTCGCCCTCACGACGTGGGGGCCGCAATCGCTCTTTGGGCCTCACTTCTCAGCCGCCTCCGTGGGATACGCGATCACCGAGAGCCAAATCCTCTCAACTCTCGCTCACCCCTTTGGAATCGACGCTCTGAATCTATGTGTTGCGACCGTAGCCGCATGTCTTGCTGTGGCCCCATCCATCATCACCTCCTCCGCGCAGCGAACGGCTCGCGCCGCTCTCGTTGGAACTGCTCTTATTCTCCTCATAATTCCCGCCGTATCTACTCAAACCCCTCGCAGAAACGACAACCAAACGCTACGGTTCGCCATCATCTCCGAAAACATCCAGGATGTTCGAGACTTCTCTACCCACTACGATGTGACACAACTGTTGTCAGAGGTGGCGGCTGCAGTTCCACCGGTTGATGTTGTCGTACTTCCTGAAGAGTTTAGCCTCACCTCAATATTTTGGAGCAAAAAAGAGGCCGCTCAATTTGTTGCCGATCACTTCGGAACGCGAGATGTTCTTATCCTCAACACGCGCAACGATCTCTATCCTGAAGAGGAGCGCAACCAAGTACCGGAGAATAAAAAGCTTGTGTATGACAGTACAGCTCACGGAGAGCTCGGTCGCTACATCAAACAGATGGTGATGCCCCTTGGAGAATATGCTCCCTCATTCACCCAAACTTTCTTCTCGCTTCTGGATGACCACGAGCTTCAACTCTACCTCCACGATCTCGCAGCAGGCCCCCCAATCTCGCGTGACCTCTACGTGAGCACCTTCCGTAACGTGCGGATCGGTGGGCTGCTCTGCTCTGATATGCTCTCCCCCCACCTCTACCGTGCTCTCGTCCGCGATCATGGGGCCCGCCTTCTCGTCAACCTCTCAAACCATTTCTGGTTCCACGGCTCCAAGCCGCTCTATTGGAAGACGATCCAGATAGCCCGCGTACACGCTATACAGAATCGGGCACCCCTGCTGGTCTCCAACAACGTCGCTCCAGCATTCGTCTTGGATAAACACGGACAGCTCATCGCTCAGGCCACATGGGGGAAGCGTGAGGTGATGTACGTACAGATCCCGGTCGAAGCACAGACCTAGCCCGATACGATACCCACCATGGATCAACGCAGCCTCATCAGCCAGATCATCCTCTGAGGGTCCTCTCGTTGAGGAGGAAGATGCCGAAGGGGTTGCCTATCCTCCCAATCCGCTCAATCACGAACCGTCATACAATCGCGACTGCGATTGAGCCGCTGCGCCTACCACTCACTCCTAGTACCCGAACGTCGAGCGCGTGGCCACCTTTCGAATCTCCTTCTCATCCGACCACTCAAGGATACCGGTTGTAAGATTCTTTAGATTCATCGTGAATTTATAGTACACGTCCTTCGTATCGCTGTTTCTCTGCTGAATTTCAGAGAAATTCGCCGTAAGGATATACTCTGGCGCAAGCTGCTGTCCGAACCGAACGGCGGTACCCTTCCTCACTAAACCGCTCTCCTGTTGATAGCGTACCTCATCGATCGACTGAGCGTCGGTAGTGCGGTCGATAAATCTGAATTTGCCTGACTTCAACATGCGAGCCCGAATCGAGTCGGTGATGGACTCCGTATCGATATGCTGCATGGTCTTATTCTTCACCCGATCTACGACGAGGACCGGGCGCCGTCGGCTCGTCTCCTCAACGATCGGTGGGAAGGTCAGCATCGAATCCACCAACGAAGCCGCGATCTGCTGAAGATCGGAGGAGCCGAAATCCGTCGAGACCGTACTCAAAGCTTGGGGGTCCCCATACTGCACCTTCGTACCGGCACAACCGGATCCAAAAGAGATAACAAGAAGACATGGCAAAAATAAACATACCTTTTTCATAGTACCCTCACTAACTATTACTCTTGATAACGAAGATGAAGCTTAAAGCTCTTTGCGCTCGGATTGGGGGCCAGCCCCTGCACCGAGGTCGTTTGGTTTCCGTACACCAGTAGGGGTTGCCACGACTGTGAGGAGCTATTTACCTCAAAGCCGTGAGAGTCGAACCACACCCACCGATACTGCAGCGCCTCGGTGTCGGAGGTCATCGACTGAAGGGTCACCGCGGCCTTGGTGAGTCCTCCGATATCCATCTGATTGATACTCGCGATCGACATATGTCGGGCCAAGCGAGGATTTGCGGCCTCCACCTTAGTCGAGTAGGAGGTCTCTCCGTTCGGCCCCTTAATCGCTAGAGCAGTAGCCTGAGTGCCTGAGGTTCCCCAACACCCACTACACACCAACACCAAAAGAGTAGCTACAACCTTCTTCACACATCCTCCCTTAGTTAAACGACAGTGGCTTTTCACTCGACCCTGCACTTAGTTTCTCCTCAGGTTTTTTCCGCGCTACCACGGCCTTGCCTCCCCCGCTCTTGAGGACCTTCACAACGCACCCTTTAGAGATTCCGAGATTCTCTCCCTTCGCCTCAGCAAAGCTCTGCTTGGCATCCGCTCGCTTTAAGACACCTTTGCCCACTGAGATCTCGTTCTTAAAGATCTCCCCGGTATCCTCATCCTTAACATCCTCTGTGGCAAAGAATTCCACTTCAGAGCCCGGCTCAAAGCCCGCCTCGGTTCCTCGATTGATCATAATCTGAGGACCGGTAATTGCGAGCACCTTCGCAGGACGCATCAAAGTAACGATCTCTTGGGCTAGCTTCTGAGCGAGCTCCTTCGTCACCTGATTGATAAGCTCATCGCCGCCAAGTCCCGCACCCAGACGAGCGTACTCCAGCGAATTGGAGCGCTTCACCTTGACACTTGGAGATTCCGGCAGAAGAGCTCCCGTGGTTGTGTCGACGACCGAGAGGACCGCTGACACCCACACCGTCCGAGAAACATCCTTACGTTGAATCGCCTCGTATTTCGTGGTCGAGGAGTTATCCTCGAACGCATCGATCCGAGGGAGGAAGGCAAACTTGGCCCCCTTCATCTTCATCATTTGGGCTGCATTCTTGTCATTTGGGTCCACCGCCACCTGAGCGAACGCCTGCTCAAGCTCGATATCATCCTTTCGTTCGCGCTCCACTATCTGAAACACCCGAGTTTGATTGATCTCCGTAACAAGCTCAGTCCGTAACCCCTCACGAAGCTGGTTAAGGCCGTTCTCATCCTTGCGCTTCTTTGCAGCTTCCTCGACGCTTTCATTAACCTTGACGGGACCGATGAAAGCCGTATCCTTCTCACCTTGCGCGAGCTGGGCTGAGGCCTCGCACACCAAACTCAATCCAAGAAACAAGGCTCCAAGAGCCGAACGTGCGATCGTCATAGCTACTCCCTCTCAATTTTTACAAGCGCATCGGCTGAGCGGCCGATATTCAATTCATTGACCGGACCCTCAATCTGCGTGTGGCTGTTCTTACGGTACTCCTTCTCACCCTCAGCAACCTGTCGTTTGACATAGGCGTCAGCGGAGCTCTGCTCTTTGGCGATATCGATATTCGCATTCTGAGTCTTACGAATCAGCTCATCTTCACGCACAACTCGGAGCGAGTTCTCATTTCGGTCATCCCCGATGGCGGAGCGCTCAAGGGTTACGTTGAGCACCTGATTCGGGACGATATTAACCGTTCGGCGCCACGTGACGTACCGCTCCTTGGACACCGCCACTTGGTGAAGACCCGGCCTTATAGCGAAGGCGCCGGGCACACTTCCAAGGGTAGCTCCATCAACCTCAATCGTCGCACCCTCAACATTAGCCTTTACCTCGATCATGATCGACGACTGTCCTTCGACGCTCGTCTCCTTGATGCGTTGGATCTTGGCCGAGATGTTTTCAGCGATTGTGTTCGCCGCTTCGTCGATGAGGCCGTTATCTCCATCGTCCGTAGTAGTGGTTAGATGGCTATTTCCAGCCAAACGAGCCCTTGATACCACCGTATCCCCGTACACCGTGGAGCCCTTATTTCCCTCCATTACCTTGATGGAGGTACGAAGCGTTCGAGTGAACACCTCGTTATCGGTCTTGTACAACGTACCCTCCCCTTTGAATGTCTTTCGGTCACTACCGATCGACGCAAAGCTGGCGATGATAAGGTAGTCCGCATCTAACATCTGCGCGATGCGCAGAGCTGAGGCCCCGTTGAGAACGCTCTCTACACTCGCCTCGGTCTTTGCTGTTTCGATTCCCTTGGAGACAGCCCGCAGTGCATCGACCACCGGGTCCGGGGACCCCTCGGTCTCTCGAAACCGCTCAGCCACATCATGACCATCCATGATTGCGAACCCCTTCTCCGTCAAGCGAGCCGTTAACAGGTCACGAAACATCGGAACACTTCCCTCGAGGTCCTCGCCGGCGTGATTTTGAACGAATATCGCAGCGCTCAACGGCCCCGTTCGCTCTGGGGCGCTTTCTCGCAGCACGACCCCTGTTACCGGGGCAGAGACCTCCGCGGCGCTCTCGCTCCTCGCTGCCGAGGGAACCAGGGCAAGCACCATCGCTATCAACAACTTTTTCGTCATACAACCTCCCCCTGAGTGCTCAATTAGATAACCACGTTAGAGATAAAGAGCTTCGATCCGAGTCGCACAGCCCGAACCACGACGCGCTTGCCGCCTTGATTCGGAACACTGATGGTGCCACGCGCGCCGCTACCGTCGTGCACCAGATTCAACGTCGATCCAGGAGCTACCTGCGTTCGAATTACCTGAGCATTTTGAGGGAGGCTCCTCCAGCTTCTGGTGTCCGCTATCTCAGTAGCAACTCCTACAGCGGATACCGCGAGTCCAGCGAGATTGCCTCCATAGTGGCTCGCGAGAGAGGACGCGGCTCCTTTTATGGCTGCTCGAACCACCTGTCGAGCGATCATAGATGGTGCGCTCTCCTCGTACGCCTTCACCGCGAGAGCATCGATGGCGCAGATGCGCTCACTACTCCCGAGCTGTGCGCCTCCCGCGCTTAACGTGAGGGGGCGTACCGGTGCGACCGAGGCCTTAAAGGTCGGAATGGCGATCGATGTCAGTCCAGGCGAACCAGGGATCGGTATCGGAATTGGGAACCATATGGCTTGTTTCCCTGGAACAACTCCGTCCTCAAAGAAGACGATCACCTCGTTCTTCGAGCGGTCGAAGTCCTTAGCTGCGCCAAACGCAGCCGGAAACCTCTTTTTGAATCCTTCAGAATCATCGGTCATCGAGAGCGCCTTTGCTAATCGAGCCACATCACGCTGAATGACGCCGTTGGTCGGGGCTATCTCAAGGGCCTTTTTATAATCGATATAGGCGTCGTTGGGCTCGTTCATAATCTCATGAACTACGCCCGACATATAAAATGTGTAGGCATTCTGAAATGAGTTCTTCACGAGCGCAGCTACCGCACGTGAGCTTCCTAAGCTTTTAGCAACGCCGTCCTGGAAGTCTGCCGCTGAGAAACCCTTACCCTTTGCCTCCTCTTCCGCCTCGGCAACCTCCTCTTCGTGTGCCTTGAGCGCTGCTTCCTGTTCAGCGTTCGCCCGTCGAACCTCGACACCGGCGTCCTCTACCTTTCCATCCATGAGGTAGTTGAGCGCCTGAAAATGGTAGACAAGGACCTTTTCAAATCCTGCAGGCTCGTACGGTATCATGTTATCGTTTACGACCAGTGCTGCTGCCTGAGCCCCGAGATTGCGAAGATTAACGAGCGCTCGACTATCAAAATCTTCCACCTTGTCTACAGCATACGTCAGCTCGGATATACTCGTTCCTAAATCCCCTTGGATCTGCGCCAGACGCCCACGTTCCGAGCGGGCCAGCGCCTCATCAACGCCGTCCACATCATCCGCTAGCACAGAAGCGATATCGAGCTTTTTACCCGAGACAAGCTCGTTCATGAGCTCAGGAACCTCTGAGTCGATTCCCACAAGCTCCATATCATCCTTTTTGTCTGAGGATGGTGCCGCCTTGGCATTAGCTTTTTGATCGATGAACGAGGAGAGCCCAGCAAGTCCAGGGAGGCCGGCAGCTCCCATCATGGGGATCGCCGCCACGCAGCCATTACAGAGAAGCAGAACCGAAAGCAGTGAAACGTTACGAGTTGTGCCCTTCATGAAAGCCTCCCCACCAAAGCTATCGCTGCCCCTCGCAGCACAGGAGTGGGTCGTCCGACCTCTCGGTTCCCTTTACGAATGGGGACACAAATCTCCCTCCTGTGCGCTGCAACCTCTCTCCTTGGGCTTAAGGCCTAACTCGTCGAGGAGATGGCATTTTCACTAAGGATTGGGGGAGCAGACGGTGGACAACTCAGCGTAACCGGATACCTCTATAGAAGGATTGAGCCTCGCGCGAACCCACCGCTCTTCCATGAGGGAAGAGGTGCACTGCGTTCCAGCTTCCCGTTTTCGCCCGCATCAACAGAGGCGATCAGGAAAACTGCCGCGAAAGCTCCCGACATGCCTGGTCCGCTCGGGTGTAGGGGACTAAGGTTGACTGCGAATTGAGAATCTTCACGGAGGTGGCGGACACGCCCCGCCTACTCGAAAACCGAAAATCGATCGATCTAAAATAGCGAGCAGCATCGGGTATACGTACCTTCGCAGTGGCGGTGCCATTCGTGAGAAGCAGGTAACTCTTCGTCGAACACGCATACCGGCGTCCAGCGAGATCAAAGAGGGAGATCTCAACGGTCCCATAGGTAACCTGAGACGATCCGGCCCCTGCTGTGAAGGTCACCGTTTTCTTAGCCTCGATCTCCTGAGGCGAGGCGTAGAAGTAATGGGTGGGTGTCGCCGTTGGGGTCGGGGTAAGCGTACGAGTCGGTGTCGGGGTAACTGTCGCGGTAGGAGTCACGGTCGGAGTGATAAAGGGATCCGGTGTATCGGTTGGTGTAGGAGTCGGAGTGGGCGATGGGCACGTTTGTGCGGCGTATGCTACCGCCCTTCCGGCATTCACCATGGCACCCGTACTGGTGTATCCCGATAACGCCTCGGTCTTTGTTCCCGTCGAGAGGATAGCCATCTTGAGAGTACTCCCCGACAGGGTCGAGCAAGCAGAGGAAACGAGAGCGGCCACACCTGAAACCTGAGGACAAGCCATCGACGTACCCGATTTATATCCAAAACCGTTGGAAGGCACCGTACTATAGATCGACCGACCGGGAGCTCCGATATGCACGGTCTTCGGACCGAAATTGGAATAAGATGAGACAGCTCCGGTGGCATCGATAGAGGCCACACTTATCACGTTATCCATGGTGAAATTGGCGGGATACGTAGGCCTCATATCGTTGTTGTTGCTCTCGTTACCCGCGGCGGCAATAAAAAGCACGCCGACTTTTTCTGCGTCGGTGATAGCGTCTCCTAATGGCTTGGAATACGACCCTCCACCCCATGAATTATTTGTCGTCACTATATTGTGTCCGGCCCGCTTGAGAGCGGTTACGTACGCCACCGATTTTATGGCGTTGGCTGTGCTACCACCTCCGGAGGAGGAGAGGAATTTAACTCCTATCAGCTTTACCTTCCACGTAACTCCTACAACCCCCCTGGCGTTATTCCCTACCGCCCCGATGATGCCAGCAACATGAGTACCGTGCCCATTATCATCAAGAGGATTGCCTGTGTTCGTTATCGCATTGATTCCGTGGATATCATCGATATAGCCGTTTCGGTCATCGTCTACCCCATTACCCGGCTTTTCCAACGGATTGCGCCACATGTTATCCGCGAGGTCCATGTGCCTGTAGTCAATCCCTGTATCAATCACGGCGACGATCACCGAACTTGAGCCCGTTGTCATGTTCCATGCCTCAGCTGAGGACATCATAGTATGCTGATAGAGCACGCTATAGAAGGTGTCGTTCGGAGTCACACTCGCCTGTAACTCAAGATTCGGTGAGCAGGTGACGTGTCCCCGTGCTGCTCTCACAATACGACGCACCTTTGCTGTTCGACATAGGTACGGCCGGCCCCGTTCCGCCCGAGGTACATCGGCATCCCGCACATCGGAGAGATGAATAGCCCCTTGGTGTAATCGCTCGGCCCTTAGATAGGCGAACCGTTCCGTGCGAGCAGCGTTTTCAAGGGAGTTCTCGTTACTCTTCGTGCTTCGGTTACTTATGATAACACCCGGATAGGAGATTCGGGTCTCCGCGCAAAGTGACTGAGCGAAGCCCAACACGAGTACAACCAAGGGAATCAATAACTGGCGAGCCATACGACCTCAACGACCAACCCCGCATATCCCCTACGCACTTTCCTGAGCGCCTCTCTCAACCTAGATGTCAGCAAGGGGCAAGCCATCCACAAATAGCCAATGATTAAGGGATCTCTACCAGGTGCGATACTCAGGCATAGGAAGGTCATTACACACAGCGCGCAAAATGTTGTATGGGTCAGGAGTGGGTCAATCAAACGACCTAACAAAGATAAAAAGAGGGGCGAATATCAGAAGATATTCGCCCCATGCTCGGTTGATGTTCTCTAACCTTTCGCGCACAACGACCTCGGAGCCGTAACCCAGAGGATGGAAGCGCCCAAGAGCAGCACTACCAGGTTGACGCTGAACATCGCGGTGCGACCCAGCTGATCCACTCCAAGCCACCACGGTACCATCACCATGACGTAGAGCAGAACCCGCAAAGCATTTCGGACGGACAAAGCCGTAACCCGCACTGCCTCAGGGATCGCCTCATTGACCGTGTCACTGAAGAGCGCTCCCGTTACGGATCGAACCATCTGTTGCGGGAGGATCACAAGCCAAGCAAGGCCTCCCACTAAAAACACCAGTCCGAGGGTCGAACCAGCCAAAGCAAGCGTCAGCGTGAAAAAGATCAACACTGAGTTCCTCGTATCCGTTACCTTCCTAAGGCCGATCGCCGAAGCGCCTGCCACCAGGTTGAATAACGCGAACACATAGCCCGACTCGGCCCGGTGAATATCGCACTCAGCCAGGTACTCTGGATACATCCAGAGAAACGTTTGGTTGAGACCAGCGACAAACCCCGGAGCGATCGCCATCCAACGGATGTGCGACGAGCTCCATACGATCGCTGATACGGCCTCCCTCAGGGTGCCCCCGGACATCTCTGTCTCAGAGGATCTTCCTTTGGGTGTTTCAACCAATCCGAAACACAGCGCAAGCCCGACAACCTGAGACCCCGCACAGAGGAGAAACGGCGCCGAGAGGTTGATCTCGCTCAGGTGAGCACCGACAACCGCAAAGATTGCGGCTGCAACAAATGACCCACCGATAGAAAGGGTCCACCATCCCTGGTGGGCCTTCTGTTGTCCAAGCGCCACGCCACTCCTGAACATGAGCGCCTCATCCGTTCCCGAGATAAGTGCTATCCCGAGAGCTGCGAGGATCTCACCGACGAGGAACCCACCAAAGCTGGCGGCCCCTGCGTAGGTTAACGCACCTAGCATGAGTGCGATGAAGCCGAGCTTCATCGTTTTTACCTTTCCGAAGCGATCCGCGAACCGCCCGGTTGCGACCTCAAGGACAAGGAGCGCAATGGCAAAGAGGATCTCTAAGAGATAGAAATCACCCTTTGTTAAGCCTCTGTCGTGCCAGAGAGCCGTGATACCTGGAGTACCCGCCGCAAACCCGACGCTACAGCACCGAGCTCCGACGAGTAATCCCCGATTCCTAGACAAACGTTTTGAAGCGTTCATAGCCGTATACCTTCCAACTGTTTGAGTTATGGACCTGTAAAACCTGCGGAACATCACCCGCCGACGAGGCGGCCGAACTTTCGAGCGATAACGATAGAGGGAAACACCGGCGGGAATCCTTCAGAGGAGCTCCGGGAAGAGTGGTGTCTTTCTTTGAGATGAATGGGGAGTTAACGAGCGAGAGGATGGGCTACATCCTCGGCGAGCGATTTACCGAACAATTATACTTCTACCCATATGAAACTGTGTGGTTTGAGTGGTGGTATCCGCCGTGACGGCCACGTACATGCAGGTAGGGTTGACCCCACGCTGATGTGATTTCGTGGCCCGAATACGTGATCCGGCGAAGGGCCATTTCAGGAAGCCCCCGATTCCACCGATCTGTTGGTCACGAAATAGACAGTTCATAAAAGCTCTCGAAGTAAAACCGCCGATTATCAAGCAAATATCGACGATGTGAGCCAAGAATATCACGAAACAAAAACCTAAGGTAAAATATTTTCATGATTTCGAGAGCTCTGAATTCTTTACCGGGGTTCTGGTCTTTCAGGAGCTCAACATAGGCACCGCCCTGTCTGTTGCATTAACGTAAGCTGCTGCGACGTTTCACCGGATGGTGACTGTCTCCGAGAACGATGTCGAATACCCAAACTAGGTCAGATCGCTTCACGTTTTTTTTTGGGCCTAATGCTCGGTAACACATACAACTTCGGGGAACTGATTTACGGGATACCGCCCGTTGTTCGAGAGGCTTCTGACCACCCTCGCATGATGCTGACGCTTTGCTTACAGTCCAACAACATCTCAAGCTTCCGTAAGGCACTGAGGCCTTCAAGAGGTTGTCCATCCACCTGTATCACCACCTTAAGATCGGTGTCTGGGATGAATATTCTCACCGGCCCTGGACGACTTCGGTCTGGATTCATCCTTTTTAGTGTAAGCTTGTACAGCAAAGCACCTTGGGGAGTCGCCCCAAACATCTCGCGTAACCACCTCGGCTTTTTCGTCATAGCGCAATCAAGAGAGGCTGCAAGTGAATTCGAATATCCGGCTATCAAGGCCAAGGAGAGGTCCTCTGGATCGCCCTCTTTTCGAAGTTCACACCGAATCGCGTGCCGAATGAGAAGGAGCGCGAGAGCCTTAACTCCATAACTCCATCGAAACGATCCCGTCTGAGAGGAGCCCGTGGTGCCCCGATGGGATACCACCTCTGCGGCAAGGCACGGGTGAAAGAAGAGCGTCTTATGGAGCTCCACCGTCGAGCGGACGGTTACGAAGCTAAGGGTTATGCTGGTCATGCCGTGACTCCCTGTAGAGATGTTGCGGAGAGGGGTACTCCCCACAAACCACCGTATTCCCCTCCCAATGAGTGGGCAAATGACTATCCCATTCAACCGAATAGTGGGTTTAAAGTGGAAGAAAACGAGACGGAACGGCTACCCATCCGCCCAGCAGCGGTCGTTTCCGCCAGCCCTTCACGGGTCTATACACAAAAGGATCTCCATCGGGCTCGCAAACTGGCCGGTTCACGACCTTACAGCCTCGAACACCTCTAGCCCTAGAGGTGCTGCGTGTGCTCCATGAGCGGGCGTGACGGCTGGATTGCAAACAAAAGCATCCACTACTTTCTAACACTGACTCAGACCAACACCCTGAATGTTCTATTTTATTGTTGACGAATCGAGCCAGAGCACCCACATTTGAACTACATGGCACCTACACTAAAACTGAACGAAAACGAGCGACGATTCATCGTCTATGCTTCTCTGAATGCAGACCGCTCGGTCAAAGAACTGGCCGAGAAGCTCGAGCTTCGAGAGCATACGGTGCGACACATGAAAGATTCGCTCGTTAATCGAGGGATCTTACAACCACTCTATAAAATCGACACCTATCGAATCGGGTATACCGATTTTCGGGTGTTCCTTTCGGATGTCGCGGAGCCAACACCCGTTCGACTCGACTTTGAGCGACGAGCTGTTCATCATCGAAACGTCTACTGGATGGCTCGCATGACCGGGGCCTTCAAATATGCCCTTACCTTTTTGGCTAAGGATCCATGCGAGATGATCGATTTTTTTGCTGAGGTACAGCCACCCAACAAGGGATTCTTTGCCAATCGGACCATCGGCATCGCGGGTGAATGGACGGTATTCTCTCCCAATTTTCTCGCCCCTCAGATCAAAGCTCGCGACATGACAACGTTGACCGCGCGTGACCGATTAGCAACTAGCCTGGACGAAACAGATGAGCGGATCTTGATGACCATGGCAGCTAATCCTGCAGGAACCGTTGCTTCATTTGCACGTGCTACCGGCATGAAGGCGAGCTCACTTCAGTACCGGATCGATAAGCTGCGTGAGATGCGTATCATTCTCGGGCAAACCTATCTGCTCAACTGCGAACGGCTTGGGATCCAGATCTACCGAGTCATGATCATTGAACGAACCTTGTCTCAACAGCAACGACAGCAACTGCGCGCCTACGTCTGTAGCCATCCGAACGTTTGTGCGTTCCTGGTCTCTACTGGTGGATGGGACTACGAGCTACGGTTTGAGGCGGAGTCCTCGGAGGTCCTAGAAGACTTCTGTCAGAATATCATCGATTCCTTTGGCTCCGCGATCGCATCGATCCGCACCTCGCAACAGGTCAATACCCTTAAGCGGGTCGCATATCCTGTTCCCACCCCTTAGACCAGTCTCTCTCCGATCCGCTTTGTGGAGTCCGTACTCCTTAAGTGACCAGTATCATTGTATTGTTGGAAGGCGAAAGGGACCAGGGACCGCCCTAGGCAAATCGATAGATCAATTCTTCCAACGCGGATATAATAAGGAATATCCGTACCGCGCTGATTGCACCTAATCGCCCTGTCCGGAATGGAAGAAAGAGCCGTCAACCATGGGTGAACGGCGACCAAGAAGCTACTATGGCAAACCTAGAGGATCGTACATCTCGAATAATTTCCACGGTCGCTCTGGATACAACTCACCCCTTCTCCTCTTCCGTCCGAGAACGAACCCTCGACATTCGAAACGCATATCAACGATACAATGTGGGAGCGATCGTTACTGGTGCACAAACCGGAACGGACTCCGCCGGTATAGCCCTTGCGAAGGAGCTCGGAATTCCACTCTTCGGATTCGCCCCACGTGGATTCATTAACGAGCAAGGGCCCCTTGCCCCGGAACTCCAAGCCGCTATGCGAGAGCCGCAGGCCCCATTCTCTCTCTGTGATGAAGGTACTATTCAAGAGCAACAGGGCCTCCCCGTAGAAAAGAGGCTCCGGTTCTACGCCGAACGGACGGAACTAAATGCTAAGTACTCATCCGCTACCCTTATCATCAATCCCGAGAAGCTTGAGGGTGGCACCCTCTTAACCTTGGAGAGTGCTCTCAAATACCACCCCGCCGACAAGGTGTTTGTGATTGAGCAAGGTAGCGAACGAGAGCGACACATAGCGGAGGCCCGGCTCTGGCTACGTCGAGAACGCCCTCTCTTGCTAAACATCGCGGGCCCCCGACAAAGCGAACACGAGCGAGCTGGCGTTGATATCTTCGCGGAGAGCCTAAAAACTCTACGAGCAGTACTTGCCTAAATGTACCTCGCCCTCATGCATGTACGGTGACTCTCAAAGTTCTCAACCTATCTCTGAAATTGGCGTGTGATTGAGTGATAGAGCAGCTGGGCTACAACACTCCCGTCACGCCCCCTCGAGCTCAAGAAAATGACTCTCGAGCATCTTGAGAGGACGGTCGCCCTGCAGCGTCTCACCATCGACCTCGATTACCACTTCGAAATCATCCTTTGCGATAAATATCGTGACGGGGCCGGGACGCTTACGGTCAGGATTCATTCTCCTGAAAAGAAATTTCGAGATCGGGAGTCCCTGTGGGGTCGCTCCGAACATGTCCTGTAACCAGAGCGGTTGCTTACCTATCGCGGAATCGAGGGATGCTGCGAGCGAATCTGTCCCTCCCTCAATTAGAGCAGGCGCACGTCCCTTGAAGATTCCAGCCCGCCGAGCATCCGAGATAACAGCCTGCCTGGTCAACAACAGAGCCAGCCCTCTCACCCCCGAACTCCATCGAAAAACTCCCCCGTGCTCTGAACCGTTTCCACCGCGCATCGAAATCAGTGGCTTCCCGATGAGCGGATGGAAAAAATTAGTCCGATTGAGGGTTGTGCGAGATCGCGTGGTGACAAAGCTGAGACGCATCGTAATCATCATTCGACTCCATGTTCGCTGACTCACTGCTGGAACATCATTCGCTGAATCGAATTCAGACTTTTTTTCCGAATGGCTTCAAATCGACTACAAAAGTAACAATTTGCCGAAGAGCATTTTGTTAAATATGACGGGTTCAAGGCAGTCATGCCGGTTCATCACCTTTGAAAACCGATAGCCACACGACGGATACTGGCGTTTTGTGTGGCCGAAGAAGGCGCTGGTAGCCATAAACCGTTCGGAAAGGACAGTTTGCTGACGCGATTAGGATAGCAATCGTCCCTGTTGGCGACGATTCAGGCTACAATCGGGATATAGTGAGCGCGCTCGGAAACCATATCTGAATCCAACAAGAACATACCGTGATGCTCCGACAGAGCGTGCTATTCACACCCACGCAACGTTTCGTGCATAGCTTGAGTGCTCGTTAGCGGTGGAAACTCGGTGACCCTCTCGCCCTATCGATCGCTCCCTCCAACCCTAAAAAGGGAGACTCTAAAAGATCCACTGCGTCAGTCTACCCGCCTTTGTACTGCGCTTCGGTACACCCTATTTTGCACACCGCTTCACCACATCCTACGTTGCTCTTCTACCGAGCAGGACCTGCGCCAAGTGCGAATAGGCTAAAAAACCACTCGCATCCCCTCCAAGTACAAGGGGTCCAGGGGGCGAACGGAAATATCAGAAGGAGCAAAGAGGTGGGGAGAGCCCCCTGGGCGTCATTTCAATCCTGGCGCTAGCCAGGTTGAAATAGCCAACCCCGTAGCCGTCATTCGCATCTTGGCTTTAGCCAAGTGCGAATAGGCTAAGATAATGACTGCCCACGCCTTGAATCGAACAAGGGACCTAAGAATTATGAGAAGCGCGCAAAGCTCAATGATATCTAAACACTACCAGTCTTTTCAGGTGGTTGATGTGTTGAGGCGTATTGAGCGAGGCGGTGTTTTTAAGTGGCGTGTGGTGCGTAGGTGGTACGTGGTACACGGAAAACCAGACGAAAAGAGCGGGTTGAAACCACATATCCATTCTTCATTCGCTCCACCGGGTGAGAGAAAACTCTACGTCATTCTGGTGCTATTTGGGGGGCAGATCACTCGGGCGCTTTAGCTCCTAGGAGAGGGGGGATTCGGGCGGCGGATCGGCTGGGTACGCGGGGGGAGCTGGGCTACGGACAAAAAAGTAACGTGAGAACAGTGAGGTTTGTAGCTTATTTTCTCCCAAGCCAATCGCTCACGCTTTTCCAGCCTTTTTTTGCATAGGTTCGGGACGGTTTGGCCGGAATATTCGACGGTAGCGTTCCCTTCTCGGGAATCTGGCCTCTACAAAACTTCCGCCACTCGCTATCGTTTTTGAGTTTTAACGAGTGGACAAATGCACGCGCTTCTTCAAAAGGAAGATATACTCGGCGCCTCGAAGCCAGTGTCCCTGTCCCAAGCCAGTCGCCCCACCCATTCCAGCCCTTGGTTTTATAGTGATGCTCAGGTGCCGCTGGAATATTTGAAGGTAGGATTGCCATCCCCGGAAGCTGGCCCCTGCAGAACTTTAGCCATTCGGTTGCGCTTTTGAGATTAAGCGAGTGAACAAATGTCCGGGCTTCTTCAAATGGGAGATACTTTCGGAGTTGTGGAGCGATTGTTCCGGTCCCAAGCCAGTCACCCATCCCCTTCCAACCCTTTTTAGCGTAGGTGCGATTGGGTTTTGCTGGAATACCTTCAGGGAGCGTCCCCTTCTCGGGAAGATCCCCCTTGCAGAACTGCACCCACTCCATTTTGTTTTTTAGCTTCAGCGAGTGAACGAAGGCACGCGCTTCTTCAAATGGTTGGTAAACTTTGTTACGGTTAGCGACGGTCCCGGTCCCCAGCCAGTCGCCCCACCCATTCCAGCCCTTGGTTTTATAGTGATGCTCAGGTGACGCTGGAATATTTGAAGGTAGGATTGCCATCCCCGGAAGCTGGCCCCTGCAGAACTTTAGCCATTCGGGTGCGCTTTTGAGATTAAGCGAGTGGACAAATGTCCGGGCTTCTTCAAATGGGAGATACTTTCGGAGTCGTGTAGCGATTGTTCCGGTCCCAAGCCAGTCACCCATCCCCTTCCAACCCTTTTTAGCGTAGGTGCGTTCGGGACTCGCTGGAATGTCAGAAGGAAGCGTTCCCTTCTCGTGAAGATCCCCCTTGCAGAACTGCACCCACTCCATTTTGTTTTTTAGCTTCAACGAGTGAACGAATGCACGCGCTTCTTCAAATGGTTGGTACGCTCTGTTATAGGTAGCTACGGTCCCGGACCCAAGCCAATCGCCCATACTTTTCCAGCCTTTTTTTGCATAGGTTCGGTACGTTTTGGCCGGAATATCCGACGGTAGCGTTCCCTTCTCGGGAATCCGGCCTCTACAAAACTTCCGCCACTCGCTACCGTTTTTGAGTTTTAACGAGTGGACAAATGCACGCGCTTCTTCAAAAGGAAGATATACTCGGAGCCTCGAAGCCAGTGTCCCTGTCCCAAGCCAGTCGCCCCACCCATTCCAGCCCTTGGTTTTATATTGATGGTTAGGTGCCGCTGGAATATTTGAAGGTAGGATTGCCATCCCCGGAAGCTGGCCCCTGCAGAACTTTCTCCATTCGCTTGCGCTTTTGAGATTAAGCGAGTGGACAAATGTCCGGGCTTCTTCAAATGGGAGATACTCTCGCAGGCGTGGTGCAACTATTCCCGTCCCCAGCCAGTCGCCGTAACTTTGCCACCCGGCCGTTGCGTATGTGCGTTCGGGAGTTGCTGGAATATCGGAAGGGAGCGTACCCTTCTCAGGAAACTGGCCTTTGCAGAACTTCCACCATTCACTGACGCTTTTGAGTGTCAACGAGTGAACAAACGCTCTCGCCTCCTCGAATGGCCTCCACGATAGCTTTGCGAGCCGAGCCCAACATTTGAGGTCGATTTCGCGTGCAAAATGTTCAAGGTCGATTCGCTTGGCAAGTTTTTCGTCAATATCGAAGATCACGCTACCACCGCCGCTACGTTGTTTACTCTGCGAGACGCTACGGAAGTATTCGATGATCCGTTCGTCGTTAGCCGCGAGGGCGCGGAGAGTGGTGAGAATTTCCTGGAATTCCTCGGAGGCGAAGATGTCCTCCGGTTTGTCATCAGCACCATGGAAAATCGGTAAGATAACGTGGGCCATCTTTTTTTGCTTGGTTGGTCGCAGAGCGCGACCAACGGCTTGCACGATATCCACGGTACTGCGGCGCGGGTCGGCGAACATCACGCAATCGATATCCGGCACATCGAGGCCTTCTGTGAGGCATCGGGCGTTGGTAATGAGGGCGCGCTCGGTGGCGGAGAATTCACTGAGGATTCGCGCGCGCGTCCCGGTAGGCGTTTTACCGCAGACATGGAACGACTCGACTGGCGCGAAGCTTTCAAACCAGCGGTTATAGACCTCGTTGTGTGCCTTGAAAATTTCCGCGCGCTGGATGCTGCTATGGAAGGAAACCGCGTGCCGGATCGGGTATTTCTGCATCGCTTTACGCAACGCCACGAGCGCGGCGAGCATTTCGGCTTCGATCTCTTTGCTCCAAGGGCCTTTGTCCGGGCGAAGAAAGACATTTTTTCGGACCATTTCGGCGACCTCGTCGCTCGACACTAGGACCGTGACGATGCGGTAGTCGCTGAGGATCGGAGGCCTGGCCTCAAGCGCACGCTTGAAGCTGAGGTGGTGGAAGGTGGCGCCGTAAATTTCGGCATTGTCCATACTAAGGATCTGGTCGCTCTTTCCGCGACAACGGCGCTCGGTCGCGGTCATGAAAATGCGGCGGCGGACGGAGAGGTTCTCGTCGTGGAGAAGATAGGAAAAAAGCTTGTTGCCGCCCCCCGCTGTCTTGTGCGCTTCGTCCATGATGCCGAGGTCGAACGAGAACTTCGCGGCACGCGCCGCTTGGCATAACGCCTCGCCACTCTGGTAGGTGGTAAAGACGACCGTGGGGCCGGCCTTTTTGCGCCGGAGCCATGCGGCAATTTCCTGCGGATCGGTGAGGCACGGAGCGCCGAGGTCTTGGCGCAACACAACGGCGTCATCCTGGTCCAATCGCCCGGCGGATTCGTCGCTACAAACACAAATCCACTCAACGGCATCGCCGTGGGCGAGCAATTCGCGAAGCCAAACTTTCAGCGTCTGGCGAATGAGCGAAAGGCTCGGAACAGCGACAAGGATTTTCTTCGCACCCAAATCACGGGCGATCCAGAAGGCCGTGAGGCTTTTGCCCGAGCTACAGGGGCTGATGAGCTTCCCGCGCTTCTGCCGATTCGCAACAAAATACTCGCGCGCGTCGGCCATGGCGGATTGTTGGTGAGGGCGGGGTTGGAGAGGAGCAAGTTTTGCGGGCTTGCGGCGGAGGAATTGGCGCAAGCGCGCGAAAAACTTCGCGTCCAGTCCCTGCCAAACATCAAGCGCGCAAAAGCCGATGCGATCTTGTTCCTTCAGGACGCGCGTAATCCTCTCGGTAGTCGAGCACACGAGACCAAAAGACACTGCCCGGCACACACCGAAAGCAAGGCCGGAGAACGTCGAAATCTCCCTCCATGGCAAAGGGCGAGCAGTGTCCTCACGATATTTGCACTGGATGGCCCAATACTCGCCGGTGTTGGTTTCCGCGATGAGGTCGATGCCTTGGTCATCGGCGGGGAGGCGAATTTTTTTCCGCAGAACGGCTGGCACCTCTTTCAAAAGCCAAACCGACCGCAGCTTCGTAGCGTATTCCGGATCAAGCAGGAGGTAGGCGCGAACGAGATGCTCGAACACATCGCCCTTTTCCTTTTCAGACAACCGGCGGAGACGCCCAACGAAATCCTCCCACGACGAACAACGCGCGGCAGCTTTGTGCAAAGCGGGATGAAATATGATTGTCATGGCATTAAGAAATCAGAGTCCTGCGGGTAAAAACTACTAAAAAGCCCATTGGCTTTCCGGGGGGGACTCCTGGTGCCAGGTTCCCTAACCTCGGGATACAACACCGAAGGAGATTTAGTTGGGTCAACCATAAACTTCCTTAAACTAGCAAAGCTTGATTCCATTCTATCACGAGGTCTCAGCGTCAGTCATTCAAAGGCACAACCATTTTACTATTCGAGCATCCTTCGCCCCGCATAATTATTTATCGATCATCGAATGTCCGATAATTATTAATTTGAAAAGAACGATAACTTTTTTTCGATCCAGCGTGGAAACCTGCTAAAGGCCTTAAAAATCCAAGCCCTTCCGAATTTATTCAGGCACAGTTTTGCCTGCTGTAATAATTATCGGTCAAAAAAGAACGATAATTATGCCCAAAAGACCTATAACGATAATTCGATAATTGATGATAAAGGATTGGTGACTATTTTAATTTGATGTCGGCGAAACCCTTATTATCCATCACAAGAATCTGATGCCACGAGTCGCATAGATAGTTGGGGCATGATTACAAGAGCTCATCCGCCTACCAAGAGCATTGATTAAAGCGACTACACCATCGAGCCGCTCGCTACTCTTCCGCCGCGACGGCTTGAGATTCCCAGCCGCGTCCTCTTCAACCGCAACATTCGATGCCATCGACCGCAAGACAGAGTTGCCACCACGCCTTACTTTCCCACCGAGAAGGAGATTCATAAGCTCCTTGGTTGGAGTGGACTGCGAAGAGAACCCCTGCCCCCACGGCACGACCGTTAATCCATCCCCTATAAGCTGCGTAGATAGATGGGTGGCATTCCACCGGTCTATCACAACCGCTCTCTGGTGCAGGGCAACTCTTGAAAGAAATCGCATTCCACGACAACTGGCTCTAACGACTCTTAAAATGCAGGGGCTGATTTCTCTGACTTTGTCCTCAGGAAGAGAATGAATTCCGGCACGATTTGATGTACTTTGACGGGGGACCCAATGAATGAAGGAACGATCCGGGAAACCGGAGGCGTGCCTATGGGGAGCGAAGACATGGAGACCATTGTGACTGACGGAGCGAGGATTCATGTTAGAAGAGCGACTGAAAACGATCTCTCCGTACTTCTGCGCATCGTGACTCACTACCGAGAAGATGCGGCCGGACATGTGCGCGATATATTTACGGTGGAGAGAAGCCAACAGGCTCAGATCGAGGGCCTCCAAGAAGCCTTGGCCTCTGCCGACACCGCCTTTTTTCTGGCGGGGATGTCACAGAATGCCCCAACCGCGGCAATGTGGTGTCGCCATGCGGAGAAGGCGCCTCCAGTCTATCAGCCAGGGCGGTCAATTCTCTTTGTTAAACCATTCTATACCTCAGCAGCAGAGGTGGCGATCGTCGGGTCCCACCTCCTTGATGCAGCTGTTACGTGGGCCAAGGACTTCAGCGAGACAGAAGGAATATTCGTTAGCAGTATAACTTGGGCGCATGATTCTTCCATGCGTCAGGTAATAGAGAACTTTCACAAAACCTCAAAGTTACTCGGTAGCGAGCGATATCGCGAGCTCTTTCAATTGGAGGGTGAGGACGCTCGCATGCGTCCCGCGACCGAGTGGTATTTCAGTCGGTCGCAAGACATTCTATCTGCTCTCACGCAACATGGGCCGCCATCCGCAACAGTTCGTTTGGCGAGATCGCACGATCTTCCCAGTATGGTCAAACTTTCGCGACAGAAACGTCATGACTATGCTCGATATCAACCGGTCTTTTGGCGGCCGGCGGAGGACGCAGACCAAAAGCAGATAGGCTTCTTTGGATGGCTCTTACAACAGGAAGCTCCCCTCCTCTTCGTATCCGAAGCGTCCGATGGATCTCTTAGTGGATTTCTTATCGCTCTGCCTACAGAAAGTCTCGCAATGAAGGACCCAGCCTTTCGATTGATTAGTGGCCTCCACATCGACGATTTTACTGTCGCTGAGGGTGAATTGTGGGCGACCGCAGGAAGGGAGCTCCTGATGGCTGCCGTAACAGAGCATCAGCGTCGAAATAACGATAGCGCTGTCGTAAATGTGATAAGCGGAACTCATGACCTGGCGAAGCGAAGGCTTCTTGAGCGAGACGCTCACATGCGGTCATTGTTCACGTGGGATATTCTTCCAGCAGGCAACCTCTACAAGGGAGCCGATACGTAAAAATTTACAACAAACGCGCGTCAAAAACGTGCCCAGAGGCGCTTGTACTAGATCTGAAGGACAGGAGCCCGCGGGCGTTATCCGAATCCTGCGCAGCTAAGTCCGGATAGCGAAAGAAACTGTGCGGGGTCCAGGGGGCGAACGGAAATATCAGAAGGAGCAAAGAGTCGAGGAGAGCCCCCGTGGCCGTCATTCGCATCTTGGCTTTAGCCAAGTGGGAATAGGCTAAAAAACCACTCACATCCCCTCTAAGTACAAGGGGTCCAGGGGGCGAACGGAAATATCAGAAGAAGCAAAGAGGTGGGGAGAGCCCCCTGGGCGTCATTTCAATCCTGGCGCTAGCCAGGTTGAAATAGCCAAAATGACTGCCCACGCCTTGAATCGAACAAGGGACCTCAGAATTATGAGTTCTGCGCTCTAACCAGCTGAGCTACGTGGGCACACCTGAAACGGACCGGAAGTGTGCCAAATTATCCTCAAAATAACAACCCCACCCCCTCCCCTTTCCCGACCTAAGCCACCTAGACCGCTACGCTTTTAGGGACGGGTAATATAACGGCACCCCTTGAGCTGGGGTAAGCATCTGAACTTATTATGGCGAGACAGGAAGTCATTGATGGGCCAGGAGTGGCTGCCAAGATACTGAGTCGGTTCCCCGCTGAGGAGCGTGAGCACCTTGTTGCCACGATCCGGGCTGAGGCTCCGAAGGTTGCTGCTACACTCGAGCGGCGGATGGTCGATCTCAGCAAGGTAGAACGCCTACCTGCACCGGACCTCCAAAACCTTCTTCGACAGGTGCCTGAGCGAGATCTCGCGCTTTCGTTACGGGCCACCGAAGAGCCTATTCGACAAAGAATTATTGAGAATCTCTCAGAGACGAAACTCGAAGTGGTTCGAGAGGAGAGCGCCGTTCTGCCTTCAACTGAGGCGTCTGACATCGAAGCCGCCCAAGCCCGCATCTTGAAACGACTTGAGGAGTTGTATCCGGAAGATACACTTTCGAACCCTCGCAAGCCGTTTACATCACGTTTGGCATAGGTTTTTCGGACTAAATCCACCAGGGCGTTAAAAGCGGCAGGTCGCCGTCCCGCGAAGGCCCCTCACCAAATCCTTACAAACCCCTAAAAAGTCCCTAATATAGGGGGTTTTCGCCCCTTATTCTGAGTTGGTGCCCTCCCTTTACCCATTTTTTGCGCACAACTTTCTTCTTTAGCCCCCGACTCCAGGGTATATTCCCGGTCAGCTGGTTTTACTTACGCGTACATGCAGTGGGAACGAGTCGGCACTTTAGAGGTATACATATGAATTCAGACCCTTCTGCCACTTATTCAGGCAAAAAGACGGGAACTGGAATTGATCAGACTCCGGCGTTAAGTGGGGCTTCCCGACTTCCTAGCGCAGGCACTGAGCAGACAGTCACAGCTCGCCTTCACTCCGATCAACCGTTCGGAATCACCGTCATCGTCGGCGGCACCAACATTCGCGCATGCGTATCTCTCCCGGGTGCTTCAACACCACTGAACTTCTCTCGCACTTGGCAAGAGCTACACGACACTCTGGAACCCGAATTAGAAAAGCGAAAGCTGGATTTCGGCGTGGCTCACGAACTCGTCCTCTCAACATTCGTTACGAGCTTTTTCGATTATCTTAGGGACAAACACTGCGATCCAAACGGCACACCCCCACCCTTCGATAAATTAGCGGCCCTGAATTTCTCGGTGGCCGGAGTGGTCCGAGGTGAAGGAATAGAAGCTACAGTTTCAACGACCAACACCGGGCTTCACTTCACCAATGAGGAGCTCGCCAGACGCACGATTCAAGCGATGCAACTCGACCTGCGCGAGAGAAGCTGGCCTATGTTCTCTGCGGATAACGTGGCGGTCCTTAACGACGCAGCTGCCGGATGTAAGGGCGAAGTTCTCAGAGGCGGACTGACTGGGTGCACGAACGGTCTGTTTGTCATTCTTGGAACAGGAATTGGAAGCATGGGTTGGTCACATAACAACTTTGACTTCCGATTTGATGAGCTGGGCCATCGAATCGTAAAGGAGTCTCTGCCAGAGGGATCTCATAAGCCCTCAACGCTTGTGAATCTTTTCCGATTGCTGTCGCAAGAGGAGTATGAAGCTCAAATGGCACCGGATGGTTCCTTCACCCCCTTCAAAGGACCTCAAAAGCGATACGCCGAGAACCTTTTAGCGGGTCCGTGGTTGGCCGTCCGATTCCTGAAAAAGGAATTGACGGAGGACGAAGAGCTCATGAGCGTGCTGGCGAAGAAGATAGCGCCACAACTCAAAAAGACATCTGAGGAGGTTTATAGCGACCTTGAGGACCTCATGGACCTCTCAGCGAAACACCTCACCCGGTGGGCTGTAAACTCGAACTCTCGCCTGGTTCGGGCTGTCAACGACTTCATCCTAAACTTTGACGCTTGGCGGTTCGCTTTCACCTGTCCATGCACAGGCTCGTTTGAGGCAGCTCCCACACCTGAGCGCCGACTGGCGAACTTCGGATTTAAGACTTGGAAGACATATTGGAAGGATGTCGGTCATTTCCTCGCGAGAGCCTATGAGGGGATGACGGAGCAAGGCGTGCCTCCGGAAAAGATCATTCTTGGTGGAGGAATTGGTGAGGCTTATCACAGATTCCCAGAGCCTCTCCGAAGGGCAGCTCTCTTAGAGATCCAGGATCACTCTGGACTGCCCGACGGCACAGTTCAATTCTCAGCTATCTCCGCTGAAGAGCGAGAGTCTGCGATCACTAAAGCGGCTGTAGATCAAGCCGCGGAAGAGCTCGCCGCCAAGCGAGCATTAGACATCACAACGCTCCATTAAACTTCCGCTCAAGGCCCCTCCAACACTCCGCATAATCCTGCTGGAGCGCCGAGGACTCTGCGGCATACTTCGTCAGGTGCTGCGGATATCTCGTCTCAAACATGAACGCCATCGTGTTTGAGAGCCGTACCGGCTGAAGGGGATCGTTACTTGCTTTGGTGAACGCGCCCGCATCCGGTCCATGCGGAAGCATGCAGTTATGAAGACTGATACCTCCGGGAACGAACCCGTCAGGTTTTGCGTCGTACTGCCCGTAAATGAGCCCCATAAACTCAGACATGATGTTCATGTGATACCACGGCGGGCGGAACGAGTGCTCTGCTACTGCCCATCGATCAGGAAAGATAACGAGATCAACGTTTGCTGTCCCCTCCTCCCCGGATGGCGCGGTGAGAACGGTGAAGATAGAGGGATCGGGGTGATCGAAGAGGAGCGCCCCTACCGGAGAGAAGGTCCGTAGGTCGTACTTATATGGCGCGTAGTTGCCGTGCCATGCCACAACATCGAGCGGCGAGTGATCGATCGTTGTCTCAAAAAATTTACCGCACCACTTAACGAACACCTTACATGGAGTCCGTTTATCCTCATAGGCAGCGACCGGGGTTTTGAAGTCTCTTGGATTAGCGAGACAGTTAGCTCCGATCGGGCCGCGGTTAGGGAGGGTGAACTTGGCTCCGTAATTCTCGCACAGGTATCCGCGAGCCGGCCCCGAAAGGACCTCAACTTTGAATTTCATTCCACGCGGAATGACCGCGATCTCCCCCGGGCCGATATCTATCTTCCCAAGCTCTGTGAAAAAACGAAGCTCTCCCTGTTGAGGCACGATCATCAACTCGCCATCAGCGTTGTAGAGATACTCGTCTACCATCGATGTCGTAACGAAGAAGAGATTCGCAGACATCCC
Source organism: Pseudomonadota bacterium (assembly GCA_041178185.1). Classification (GTDB taxonomy): domain Bacteria; phylum Bdellovibrionota_C; class UBA2361; order UBA2361; family OMII01; genus OMII01. The sequence goes on along the minus strand of JBEGVS010000045.1, from coordinate 15,767 downwards.
GGTTTGGGTATTTACGTCACCCGCTGTCGTCATGGTCCTGATACCCGAGATGAACGTTGTCGGCTCGGATGGGGGTGGCGGGGGGTTCCAGCGCAACGGACCGATCGGGAGTGAATGCTCATCGATGCAGGGAGCGGTCTTCCAAAACGGAAGACTGGCATGGGTGAATCGGCCAACGTGGGCCACCGACGGTTGCATCCGGTAGAGCCACGATCGCTCGTTGGTGCCCCGGGGCGCCGTAAAGGGCGAGCCGGAGAGCTGCTCCGCATAGAGGCCGTAGGGGCACTTTTGGGGAGAATTTTGTCCGTACGGCAGCGCTCCGGGGAGGGCCTCCGTCTCAAAGTCGTTTCCGAAGCCAGGCATATAGCCCGGGATGATTGCACTCTTCATAGCGGAACCTGTGTTCGAGTAGGCGAGTGAGTTGTACGGCACCGATGATTGTACCATGGGGTAGCGGGTGCGGGCTCTAAGGAAAATGAGGAGAGCTTAGGGGGGCGGAGTTGTTGGGGTTGTACGTGGATAGAGCTTATATCCACGGGGCCCTTACCCTCACACCCGATAAGGGGCAACCGATACATCGTAAGCGTAGGATGTGGCCCCCGAGCCCTCTTTCGTATGAGGAATATCCATCGTGACAGGCACTGCCGTCCGGGTTACCGTTCTCAAGCGACAAACCCGTTATGAACTACTAGAACGAAGGTACTGGCTATGCTCTCAAGGCTTTTTATCCGTAAACCTCTGGACATGATTCGGGCTGAGGCCGCTGATGAGACGCACGGCTTTCACCGCTCACTGACAGGCATGAACCTGCTCTTACTCGGGGTTGGTGGAATTATCGGAGCCGGCATCTTCGTACTTACCGGACAAGCGAGCGCCTCGTATGCGGGCCCGGCGATCGTGATATCATTTATCCTCTCCGGCATAGCGTGTGCGTTCGCAGCACTCTGCTACGCAGAGCTTGCGGCGATGATTCCGATCGCGGGAAGCGCTTACACCTATGCATACGCTACGCTTGGCCAATTGTTAGCGTGGATTATCGGATGGGATCTGATCCTTGAGTATATGTTCGGCGCGGCCACAGTTGCGGTCGGCTGGTCAGGATACGTGGTGAGCTTCCTGAAGGATTTCGGCGTACATATTCCTGCCGCGCTCAGCAGCGCTCCGTTCAAACATTCGCCGGGAACGGGATGGGAATCCACCGGAGCGCTCATCAACCTTCCCGCGATGTTTATCGTTTCCATCTGCACCTATCTACTCTACGTAGGAATTAGGGAGTCGGCGAAATTTAACAACCTGATCGTTTTTGTGAAGCTCGCGGTGTTGGGACTCTTCCTGGTGTTTGGAGGGATGCACGTAATCCCCGACAACTGGGTTCCCTTCATTCCAGAAAATACCGGCGAGTTTGGGCACTTTGGATGGAGCGGAATCCTTCGAGGTGCTGGCGTTATCTTTTTCGCGTATATCGGATTCGATAGCGTGTCGGCCCTAGCGCAAGAGACGAAGAACCCACAGAAAGACATGCCGTTCGGTATTATCGGCTCCTTGATCGTCTGCACCGTCATTTACATCGGTGTATCCCTGGTACTGACCGGAGTCGTGAAGTACGACCAACTTGGGGTCGCAGACCCGATCGCAGTCGCGGTCAATGCCGCGGGACCTGCCCTTGAGTGGCTTCGACCTTTCATCAAGATCGGCGCGGTTGCGGGGTTAAGCTCCGTAGTGCTGGTACTGCTCATGGCCCAACCGCGGATCCTCTACACGATGGCACATGATGGACTCCTTCCTCCGGTATGCGCAAAGCTGCACCCGAAATTCAAGACCCCGTATGTCACCACGATATTCACGGGTGTTTTTGCGGGACTCGTCGCTGGGCTATTTCCGATCGGACTCTTAGGGGAGCTGGTGTCGATCGGAACCCTCTTCGCATTCGTGCTGGTATGTCTTGGGGTTCTCGTTCTTCGATATACGAACCCGAGTGCTCATCGCCCCTTTAGAACCCCTGCCCCACACATCGTGTGTATCGTTGGAGCCTTATCTGCGGCCGCTCAGATGGCATCTCTTCCGTATGAAACATGGGAGCGATTAGTCATTTGGATGGCGTTGGGGTTGGCGGTTTACTTCCTCTATGGGCGAAAGCACGCGACGTTAAGGTAGAACCACACCGAACTCGCACACCGGAAGGGCGGCTATTCTCTGGTAGCCCGGCGTTACGCGCTCGCGCTCTTACTCATTATCGCAAAGGCGGTTTGCAGGTCTCGCTCGGCGACCACGACGGTGAGCTCCGTATAGGTCGACACCACCTCAACGATGTTGATACGGCTCAACGCAAAGGGGCGAATGAGCGCGAAGATCGTGTTGGGCGTATGGAGATAATGCGCAGGAAACCGAAGCGAAAGGCTTGCAAGATCCTCCTGCACCAGCGTTGGCTTCTCGCCCTTAAATACTTTCAGGACCTCGCCTTTGAGGGCTGCGGGAAGGATGAGAGAGATCTCTCGAACCCCCGAAGTAATAGTAAGAAGATCGGCTTCGGAGAGCTTCTCATTTTCATGGAGAGCACGAAGTTTGCGATGATTAGCTGAGGTCTTTGCAAAGGTCAGCTCCACAAGCGCGGTGCGGGTTGAGATACTTTCGATCTTTACCTTGGGGAACAAGCGCGCCCGTTTTTTGGCCTCAATCTCATACCGGCACAGAGCAACCACGATGGTACCCAGGGAGACCTCTTTTTTTGAACGGCGCGCCACCTCAGATTTAATCTTTTTCGCGTACGCGGAGAGATTAAGCAGCCCATCGCTCAAGGCACTGAGGGCTATTTCAGACTCGTCGACAATTTCACGGACCACGGCAGCTATCGGGCGCATAATGTATTGTATACTACAATTTGTAGAGTAAGGCTAACCTGTACTCGCTCGCGGATCGGACCAAAGAGATTCGGGGTGGTTATGTAGAGGTTGCTCACACAGAGCTGGGGCCTCCGCATATGGGGGAGCCGTCCGAGAGGAACGTTATCCTCTGCTAGGCGACCTTTGCCCGTTGCGAAGGTGTTGGCTGCCACACGGGGAGATCAAAGATAATTGCGGTGCCCTCCCCTTCTCGACTCAGAATCTTAAGCTGACCACCATGGACCCTCGCCACCTGTGCTGCAACCGAGAGTCCGATCCCTGAACCTTGAACGCTCCCCTTCACATTTGCACCCCGAACGAAACGCTCAGAGACCCTCTCGAGTTGCTCGTGTGGGATACCGACCCCTGTGTCATGCACCGTCACTCGTAATTTTTTATCCAACTGTGCAACGCTCACATCGATCCGTCCACGTGGCGGCGTGTAACGGATGGCGTTGTCAACTAGGTTTCGTACCAAGCGCTCTAGTAGCTCAACATTACCGTGGACGAGGGGAACTCCCTTGGGGATTCCTAACGACATCTGAAGCTGCCTCTCCTCGCAGATCGGTTTAACCGCCATGACGCAATCCATCAGGAGGTCACCAAGAGAAAGCGGCTCCATCGCCACCTCATCATCGGTCGCCTGTATCTTAGAGATGTGGTGCAGGTCGTTCAGCATGGCGGTGGCCGACTTGGTGCTGCGGAGCGCTACGTTGAGGTCATGCGTTGAGAGACTTCCCTTCTCTTGCATCGACTCAAGCGCGCCTTGAATTGAGGTCAGCGGTCCTCGTAGATCGTGAGAGAGTACGGCGAGCTCGGTCGATACGGCTTTTAGTTTGCGGTACATCAGGAGGAAAACAAAAGTGACGATAACACCTGTTGAGGCGATCGCCATGACGAAGGTCGAGAGACCGAGCTTGAGGCCCGCGGCCCGCTCAAAGTAGCTCTTCATGCTTCCGCTTGAGGTTACAACGTAGAGGTAGTGCTCTCCACCTCCAAGTCGAAGGGGCGCTACCGAGAAGGGAACCTTGGCCTCATAGTCGTGGGGATCATCTCCGAGAACTATATCTTGTGGCCCAATTGCACCCTGATGCAGGAGCTTTACCGGCCGCATATCAATGAAGGGAAGCTCGGTTTTGCCATATCCTTGAGGTGAGAGCTTTACGATGCCGTGTTGATCAACGATGTAGAGACGGACGTTCGGATTCATGGACGCAACCTCATTGAGGCGCATCTGGAGTTCAGCGGGGACGACCTTCTCACTGTAGACCCGAAATGGTTCGGCCAACGATGTAGCGACACTTCGATAGATTGTGGACTCGGTTTTTTGAAGCGCCCTGGTTGAGAGTCGCGTTACAGCCAGACCTTGAAAGATAACCAGCACACCAACTATCACCGCACCCGTGAGCAACACCGGCGCTGGAACGTAGTTGCGTGCCGTGCGAACGGTGAGCCAGGCCACGTGTCCGGCAGACACAAACTTCTGCCGCGCAGTATCGATCGTTTTATGCAGCCGCTCGCGCATCGCTACTCCCTACAAACCTGTATCCAACACCCCATACGGTGTGGATGTAGGTCGGATTACTCGGATCCAACTCCAACTTGGCGCGAAGGCGATTGATGTGGGTGTTTACCGTGTGCTCGTACGCAGATGAGGTATAGCCCCAAACCGCGTTCAGGAGCTGCTCTCGCGAGAAGGTGCGCCCAACGTTCTTGACAAAGAAGGCAAGGAGATCAAATTCGGTGGAGGTGAGATCGAGCTTCGCTCCGCGCGCGAACGCCTCATGTGCGGCGAAATCGATCTCGACATCTCCTACCTTAAGATGTCTTGTCACCGCGAGCTCTTCGCCGGAAGTTCGGCGAAGAACGGCCTTTGCCCGAGCCACAACCTCTCGAGGACTAAACGGTTTGGTCATGTAGTCGTCAGCTCCTAGTTCGAGTCCTAGGAGTTTGTCGATCTCCTCACCACGTGTTGTGAGCATAATGATCGCAGCGTTGACCCCTTTTGCGCGCATCTGGCGACAGATCTCCATGCCATCTCTTCCTGGCAAGGCGAGATCGAGGATAACAAGGTCGTAGCTGTCCGAGAGCGCGAGCTCTAGTCCGCGATTTCCGTCCAGTGTTTCCGTGACGTGAAAGCCGCTGTCTTTGAGGTGTCGGGTGAGCAGGTCACGAACGCTCGAATCATCTTCGACGACGAGAACCCTTTTGTCGGATGTAGTCATACACAACCTTTGAGAGAACCGGTTACATGGGTGTTATGGGAGGGGCGGCGCGAGATGTGATGATGGAGATAAGGCATTGAAGTGGTTGGGATATTCGACTCACGTCCGCGCACGAACGGTGACCGGATGACCGGTGTAGCAGGGAAGCCTTCGCGTAGGTGTAGGAACGAAGCGGCATGAGGAGATGGCGTGCTCTCTCGGGGACGTCGAAACTCGGCGAGAGATTTCCATTTGGGGCATGGATCCAGTACCTTACCGTGCATGTCATCCGATAGTCGCCTCACCTGCTCTGTTATTGCCACCGACCCGTGGTCGAAAGCGCGAGCGTTAGACCTCACTACCCTTCACGGACGGGTGGAAACCCCTATCTTTATGCCGGTGGCAACTCAAGCCGCGTTGCGCTGCGTTGACCTACCGATCGCTGATGGACTCGACTTCCAGGTACTCTTGGCAAACACCTACCATCTCCTGCTACGGCCAGGCCCCGAGGTGATGGCACATCACGGTGGCATTCACCGCTTCATGAACTGGCAACGGGGAGTGCTCACCGACTCAGGTGGGTTCCAGATCTTCTCGCTTTCCAAGCAACTCGCACTCTCTGAAGAGGGTGCCACGTTTCGAAGCTATGTCGACGGAAGACGTATCCACCTTACTCCGGAAAAAAGCATCGAGATGCAACGGGTAATCGGCAGCGATATCATGATGGTGCTCGATCAGTGCATCACATCCACCTGCACCGAGAGCGAAGCCCGTGCCGCCCTTGAGCTCACCACTCGGTGGGCGAAGCGGAGCTTTGTGGCGCGTGGCGATTCGAGACAGGCGCTCTTCGGCATCGTTCAGGGGGCTTGCTTCCCGCAACTTCGCAAAGAGAGCGCCGAACAGATAACGTCTATCCCGTTCGATGGGTTCGCGCTTGGTGGACTCGCGGTCGGCGAAAGCAAAGCGGAGCGAGAGGACACAACCGAATTCGCGGCTCCGCTGCTACCTGCCGACAAACCTCGCTACCTTATGGGGGTAGGAACACCGATCGATCTCTTAGAGGCGGTACGCAGGGGGATGGATATGTTCGACTGCATCCTTCCGACGTCGCTTGCGAATCAAGGTGTTGTCTTCACCTCTCGGGGACGCCTCGATCTTCGTCGTGGGGTCTACCGCTCAGACGCGCGACCACTCGATCCTGAGTGTTCATGCTCCACCTGCACGCGATATACCCGTTCATATCTGCAACATTTGGTTCGCTCCAGCGAATTCGTAGCGGGACAGCTCCTCAGTATTCACAACCTCACCTTCTATCGAAAGCTGATGCGCGGGATGCGTGAGAGTATTATCGCGGGAACCTTCCGCGAATTTTATCACAGTCAGGTCGAGGCACTCTCAAGCGATGACCTCGATAACCCTCCGAAGCCTCCACCGGTGAGCACAAAAATAGACCGGTTGGTTCTCGGGAACTACGAGATCGTGGTGCGAGAGAACAAGATGGGAGCGATCCGGCATAGGGCGTCCGCCGAAGTTATGCACGTGTCGGAGGACCCGCGAACTGAGTCTCACACCCTGTACGTTGAAGGCTCCCGCCTTTTTGACCGAGTCTCCGAGGGAACAGAGCCGCTCGTTATCTGGGATGTCGGTCTTGGCGCCGCCACGAACTCGATGGTGGGGCTTCTGGCACTTGAAGAGCGCGAGGCGATTGAGCGCCCGATCAAGATCGTAAGCTTTGAAAACGACCTCGACTCGTTGCGCCTCGCGCTACAACATCCGTGGTACTTCGCTCATCTTCGACACGGCGCTCCCCACCAACTTCTCAAGGACGGTCGATGGCAGAGCTCAAAGCATCCGCTGACGTGGGAGCTTCAACACGGAGACTTCATGGATCGGTGTGACGAGGCAGACGCCCCGGATATCATATGGTTTGATCCCTTCTCATCGAAGGTGGATTCCCCGATGTGGACGATGCCCGTATTAGCGAAGGTGCTTTCGTTGACACGGGGGAAGGCCACGAGCTTACACACCTACTCTTCATCGACCGCGATTCGTGCGTCGTTGTTGCACGCGGGATGGTTTGTGGGGCGTGGAGTTGGAACGGGGATGAAGCGTGAGACGACCAAGGCCTACACGGTTGAGGCCGTACGCCGGGGACTCGCCACGGACCTCTTAGATACCTCGTGGCTTGGACGTTGGGAGCGGAGCGATTCGCAGGTACCCGTTGGCGCGGACCCGGAGCCATTTAAGATGGTGGTTCGGGGGCATCCGCAGTTTGGTGGGTGTCGGTGACGGATCTTGGCGCGACCGTATCCCGACGGGCTAGAACGTGCGCCGTTCTTTTCGTTCATCTTCCGGTCCGTCAGGAGACGGGCCGGAACCCGCACTAGAGGTTCTAGCGATTTCTAGACCGCCTCCCACGTGCTGGCTCCCCGCGCTTCAGGGCAACCCGACCTTATTCAAAAACTCCAACTGAATCTCCCCCCACATCCGATATCCCTTTGCGTTGAAGTGCATGTCGCCTGGAATGTAGATATCTTGAGGGGGTGTCGAACCTAGCTTCTTTGTGAAGGCCTCAATGGGATTGAGAAACGGAACGTTCTCTTGAGCGCACACGGCGGCGATCTCATTCATAGGCCCAAGGGACCAAGCACCTTGCAGCTGTTGTAGGTGTGGAACCGCAGTTACCACTACCTTTACGCCATGTGCCTTTGCGAGCCGCACCACCCGGGTCAGCATCTCCATACTACGTCGCACATCCCCCTGCGTTTCCGCAGAACGTGTGGGAGCACACCATGCAAAAGCGGCGGGGATTTCATTCCCATCGCTTCGATATTCCTGACGTGGTCGCGACACGACCTGGAGCAACAATCGAACGGCATCAGATCTATCAGAGAGCCAGATAACTCCACGCTGCATAAGCGTCAGCTCCTCAAGGCCACGCTCGGTTCGACGGTGAGTGTTGCGTAAGGGATGTCCTGGCAGACAGGCTACCGGATCCCCGTTCGCATCACTCCTCAGCGTTGCGCTATAGAGAGCGTCATCGAACACATCGGTCATGTCTACGTTCACGACCAGGAGGTCAGGGTGATACAACAGCAACTTTGTTTTTAAGAGAAGGTAGTAGAGGGTCGGAGCGTACGAAGCGGTTCCAGCATTAATGACCTCAACCGTTTCGTATCCTGAAACATGCAGAGATTGTTGGACCTGCGCAGGAACCGAGTCCCCCTCTGGACAGGTGCCCTCGGTGAAGGAGTCTCCAACATACGCAACCCGGTAGACTCCGTTCGCTTTCTGCTGAGAGACCTCACGCTCCATGATGAAACCCTGACCATTTACCTTGCGGGTATATGGGGGGACACCGGCTTTCTCAAAATCACGCACGATCCGAACCTGATTGGGGATCCATACGTGGTTAAGCACGTCGTCTGCCTGAAGTATCGGAGTCGCGCTCCTATAAAAAGAACGTGCACCTAGCTCGGCGACGATCACAAAAACGACCGTCGGTCCGAGCCAGATGCACGCTCTTTTGAGAAACGCTTTCAGGAGCTACTCCTTACTTCCCAAGCACGTCCTTCATTTTGGCGCCGAGCTCGTGCGGAGATCGCACCGTGTGAATCCCCGCTGCTTCGAGAGCTTTAAACTTCGCGTCAGCGGTATCATCAGCACCACCAATAATCGCTCCGGCGTGCCCCATGCGTCGTCCTGGAGGAGCGGTTGCTCCGGCGATGAACGACACGATCGGTTTCTTCATCTTGTTATCTCGTACCCAGTTTGCGGCCTGAACCTCTGCGTTTCCACCGATCTCACCGATCATAACGACAGCGTCGGTGTCCGGATCCTCGTTGAACATCTTTAAGCAATCAATGAAGTTCGTACCGTTCAGTGGGTCACCACCGATACCGATACAGGTCGACTGACCCATTCCAAGATGCGTGAGCTGAAATACCGCCTCGTATGTGAGCGTTCCCGAACGGGACACCACTCCAACGCGACCGGGCTTATGAATGAACCCCGGCATGATTCCGATCTTCGCCTCACCAGGGGTGATAATGCCTGGGCAGTTCGGTCCGATCAGGCGGGTGCGCCGTCCCTGCATATAGGTTGCCACCTTGAGCATGTCCAACACCGGAATACCCTCGGTGATACAGATCACGAGGTCCATATCAGCATCGACAGCCTCCATAATCGCGTCGGCCGCAAAGGGAGGTGGCACATAGATGATCGACACGTTTGCCCCGGCCTGCTTCTTCGCTTCGTGAACGGTATCGTAGAGGGGAATCCCCTCAAAATCCTGTCCACCCTTACCTGGCGTTACGCCCGCGACCATCTGTGTACCGTACTCACGGCATGCGCGGGTGTGGAACGCGCCGGTCTTGCCGGTGATTCCTTGAGTTACTACGCGTGTATTTTTATTTACGAGAACGCTCATCGTCTCTCCTTCCTTACTTCGCTAAAGCGACAATCTTCTGTGCCGCGTCATCCATGGTATCCGCCGGTGTAATCGCAAGACCTGAGTCTGCGAGAAGCTTCCGCCCAAGATCGACGTTCGTTCCCTGGAGTCGAACGACGAGAGGAACTTTGAGCCCTACCTCCTTCGCTGCCTCAATAACTCCGGTTGCGATCACGTCACACTTCATGATTCCACCAAAGATGTTGATCAGGATTCCCTTCACCTTGGAATCGGAGAGGAGGATACGGAACGCCTCCGTGACGTTCTCCTTGGTTGCTCCACCACCTACATCGAGGAAGTTTGCTGGCTCACCGCCGAACGCCTTGATGATATCCATGGTCGCCATGGCGAGGCCGGCTCCGTTGACGAGGCAACCGATATTTCCATCGAGTCCGACGTAGTTGAGCCCATACTTCTGAGCTCGCAGGTCGCGCGGATCCATCTCATCGTAGTCCATCATCTCGTGAATGGCTTTCTGTCGGAATGCCGCGTTGTCCTCAAGAGCGACCTTCGCATCGAGCAGAATAAAGGTATTCTCCTTCGTGAGCACGAGCGGGTTGATCTCAAGCATCGCGAGATCAGAACCCATGAACGCCTTGTAGAGCCCCTTCACAACCTCAACGAAGTTTTTGCGAGCCTCTACTGGGATAGCGAGATCGATAGCGAGCTTCGCAGCCTGGAAACCTTGAAGGCCAACTTTCGGGTCAATTCGTACGGTCAGGATCTTGTCAGGGGTCTTGTGAGCGACCTCCTCGATCTCCATCCCACCCTCTGTCGAGGCGATAATCGAGACGCAGCGACCAGCGCGATCAACAAGGATACTGAGGTAGTACTCCTTGGCGATATTACATCCCGCCTCGACGTATACCTTCCGAACGAGCTTACCCTCTGCACCTGTCTGAGGGGTTACAAGCTTCATACCTAGGATCTTCTGAGCGTGCTCGCGAGCTTCAGCGGAGCTCTTCGCGAGCTTCACGCCTCCAGCTTTTCCGCGACCACCGGCATGGACCTGCGCCTTGACAACGCAGATTCCACCGCCAAGGTTGTCAGCAGCCGCCTCAGCCTCGCCAGGTGTGTAGCACACGTAGCCATTCAAGATCGGCAAGCCGTATGCTTTCAGCACCTGCTTTGCTTGATATTCGTGGAGATTCATATGTTCTTCCTACTTACTTGTTATTGGTTAGAGGATTGCAAGGAGTTCACGAACGCGTCCAGCTGACTCGTTCAGAGCCTTCTTCTCGCTCTCGGTGAGCTCGATCTCAACGACCTTCTCAACACCACCCTTACCGATGATGACTGGAACGCCGATGTAGAGATCCTTCAAGCCGTATTCACCCTTCAATGACGCGGCGGCTGCGAGCACCCGGCGTTGGTCGAAGAGGTAGCTCTCAGCCATCTGGATAGCCGATGCCGCTGGCGAGTAGAATGCGGAGCCGGTCTTGAGAAGCGCAACGACCTCTCCACCAGCACCACGAACCCGCTTCTCGATCGCGTCGAGGCGATCTGACTTAATCAGATTACCCACCGGGATACCGTTGCACGTTGTATACGAACGAACCGGTACCATGTCGTCACCGTGCCCACCGAGTACGAACGCCGAAACCGACGATACGGAGACGTTAAGCTCCTCTGCCAAGAACGCCTGGTATCGAGCTGTGTCGAGAACTCCAGCCATACCAACGACGTGGCTGGTCGGGAATCCGGTCTCCTTTTGCATGAGGTACACCATCGCATCGAGCGGATTGGTGATAACGATAACGAACGCGCCAGGGGCGTGCTCTTTGATACCAGCGGCGACCTTCTTAATGATATCCGCGTTGGTCTTCACAAGGTCATCACGGCTCATGCCGGGCTTACGAGGAAGACCGGAGGTCACGATACACACATCAGCACCTGCGATATCAGCGATGTTGTTCGTTCCGGTTACCTTGAAATCAAGCCCGAATACCGGCGCGAGATGCGAGAGGTCGAGCGCCTTCCCTTGCGGCATCCCGTCAACCACGTCAAAGAGAACTACGTCACCAAGGTTGCGCTGTCCGCACAACAACGCGAGGGTTCCCCCGATCTGGCCAGCGCCGATAAGCGCGATCTTTCTTCGTCGAATTGAATTGCTCATTGTTTTCTCCTAATTCCCCGGGCTCTGAGTTTGGGCTACCGGGGCCTCACGTGTCTGAGATTTTTCGGGGTTATTCTGCGCTCTCGGCGGCTGTCCGACAAGCCCTTCCACGATCCCTAATTGGCCGATTAATTGATTTAAATCGGTCTTCGAGAGGTCAATCGCAGCCCCTCCGCCCCCCTGATTCATGGCTACGAATCGAGGATTGGCCTTGGCCAACTGCTTAGCTACCTCGAGCCGCAGCATCGCCTGCCCACCTTTTCCGGAAAGGGCCGCAATCTGTTTAGTCAATCCAGCTACTTCCGCATTTCCTTCGGCTAGAATGGCCTTCGCCTCGTTAGAACGGGCGGTATAGTAGCTGTCACCTTGAAAGACCGACTGCTCTTTGAATCCCTTCGCCTCAGACACCCGCGCATTGTAGAGGCTCTCGGCCTCAGAGTACTCCTTCTGCTTTTTTGCGCGAACGGTCTCAGTGCGCGAACGCTCACCTTCGATATCCTGCTCCATCTCCTGAATCTCACGGAGACGATCTTGATAGCGAGTATCCTCTCCACCATCTGGAAGGGGACGAACGAACCGGTACTGCTTCAAGTTCACCGCCTCAACTTCGATACCAAGTGGACTAAGGTGACGCTGCGCGGCTTGGAGGACCTCATCGACCGTTTCGTTGCGTTTCTTGTCGTCTCGAAATTCTGAGGTCTTGAGTTGATTCATGTAGGAGCGGATCTCAGAGCGAACAACTGCAATCACAAGATTGCGGACACCATCCTCGGTCTCAGCCACCTTTTGCACGAGCTGGACGAGGCTCTCGGGATCGGGCTTGATGCGGTAACGTACCGTAAGCTTGAGCGCCGCTTCATTACCATCTTTTGCGCGCGTGTATACATCCTCATCTTGGACGAGTTGGGTAGATCCTCCGGCGGCATCCCCCATCCCCTTTCCCCAACTGAGGTACTGCGGCGCGGTATCGAAGCGACGGATCGATTCCCACGGAAAAACGACAACCGTTTGAAGTGGATGTGCCACGCTATCAGCGCTTCCGAGCCCACCTCCCATAAATGTCGGCAGCTTTCGAAATCGGACACCGTACTCAGTCGTCCCCATATGCTGAACGCCGGTATCGCATGCGGAGAGCGCAAGCATCGCGATCGTTAACGGAATGAAAAAGAGCTTTTGCATGTTCATTACTTCCCCTCCGTCGAACCTTCACGTTGTGGTACCGAACCGGCGAGCTTCTTTACCCACGTATCGAAGTCATACGGGTCGACGTTCGAGATAACACCCCCCTTGAGGGATGCAAGGAATTGCGCGAGCTGCAGCGCGACGTACACATCACCTCCGACCTTGGAGAGCACCTCGCTGCGCATACGGTCCACGTTAGCTCTCGCTTCTGCTACAAGGAGATCTCCCTGCGCGTACTTTTCACGTCGGTAGAGATCTCCCTCTGAACGGATCATCTCCGCATCACCAGCACCACGCTTTTCAAGGTTTTGAATCGCGACATTTCCCTCTGCCTCTACCTTATTTACATCCCGTTGCGCCTCGGCGAACTCCCCCGCCACTTTGTTAAAGGCGGACTCGAGCTCTTGGAGGTTCTTCTTGAAGATCGCCTGGTCGATCTCATCCCGATATCGATAACGACGGAGCAGTACAGCTTGAATATCCACACCTAATGGGGCGAGACGCTCTCGGAGAGCCTCCTCAGCGACCTTAACGCGAGCCTCTCGAGCCCCTGGCTCGTAAAACTCAACGGTTGACAGGGCGCTCAGCGCTCGCTTCAGCTCATTCTCTGCGACTTGCGAGAGATAGCGAGACCATTGCACATCCGTAGCACCGACGTTCTGGATCAGGTCAGCTGGCCCACCGTGCTTGGTTCCCTTCTCCTCCCCTTGCGTAGCGAAGAAGCGGTATACAACAGCGGCGTCAACATCGACCGTGGTTCCATCGACCGTCGGGATATCAAGGGATCGGGGAGCCGCGAAATCGAGGAGACGAAGGGTCTGAGGCACCATGTAGATTGTAGAGTAGTATGGAACAGCCCATTGAAGGCCGGGTGCAAGGGACCTGTCCCTCAATCCCTGCCCCGGACCGAACGCTATCTTTCGAACGCCCACCGAACCAACCGGAACGACCGTACCAAAGACAAAGGCGATCACGGCGAGAACGCCGCCTATCATTATGAGAAAAACAAGAAAGGAGGTTACGAAGCGCCCGTGCTCCCGATTGCGAGAGAGGCGAGCTCCAACCACGGAGGATGTTTTGTGAGATGCCATGCTGACGTCTTACCTTACCAGTGAGAACCCCACGCTGGTTCAGCGCAGAGCGTGTGAGGGATCGAGTACCACGCAAAAGGGGAGACCGCAATTTAGGAAATTGAAATTACTACCATTTTCAAATTTTCACCCCCTAACACCCCACCCTACTGGGAGCCCCTCTTTGGGGAGCGCCTTCACGCCAATACGCCGTCAAAGGGGGAGCTTTTAGCGGCGTAGCCCCTCCTCTCCACTCGGCGGAGCCGTTGTACAGAAAACAACGCTCTTGCTACACTCCCCATGCTCCGGCATACCCGTCCCATGTTCACCCCCTCCACCATGGCCAGTGATTCGTCCACCTCGCAGTCCTATCCCCCTCGAATCGCTCGGGTGTGGGTCGTCGCGATCGGCCTCGCTCTTCTCGCTGGAATCGCGTTCCGAATACGAGCGGGACTTCTTGAGCCTGGCCTGTGGTACGACGAGGTTCTCTGGTACGAGCGCTTCATGACGGGATTCAAGCGCGGCATCCGTGCTCCCGCCTATGCCGCCTTCCACTATCACTATTTTAAGAGCCTCACCGTTCCCCTCGAATACCAGGTGCGTCTCGTATCGATCGTGTGTGGCATAGCAGTACTCCCACTCTTTACGATCACCGTTCACAAGCTCTTCAACAACCTTCGACTGACCTTTCTGGGCACGATACTTCTCTCAAGTAATGTTGCGGCGATCTCCTTTACTCACGAATTCAAACCTTACTCGATGGAGCTGTGCCTCCACACCGTATGGCTGCTCTCCCTGGTCGGATTCTCCAGCAAACGAGCATCCCTGTGGGTGAGTTCACTGGTGCTTCTGGGGGGCCTCTCGTTGTCGTATGGGTGCATACCGCTGATTGCGTTCCAACTGGTATTCGCCATACACCTCTACCGAAAGCGCGAGATCACACTTGGGGATCTTCTCGGTTGCGTGGCGATCTTCGCCGGATACCTGGTGTACTTTCTTGGCGTATATCCGCACCTCCAAGGCACCGGCACGAAGCGTTGGGGAAGAAAATACGGGGTGTTCTTCAATACGAGCGTGCATGGTACCGGGGTCTCCGCGTATCTGACATGGTTCTTCGCCAAGCTCTCTACGTACGTAACCTATCCTTTGAATTGGTACCAAGATGTTACCTTCGAAGATCGGGCGGATGGGTTTCCGAAAGGTCATGGCTATCTGCAACTGTGGTGGCTTGGAGCGGTCTATCTTCTCGTGCTGCTTCGAAAGATGCGCCAAACCCGATACGACGATCCACGCCTCATTCCGGTCTACCTCCTCTTGGGCTACACCCTTGCTGGCATACTTCGGATCTATCCACTCGGATTCTTCCGAGCCAATCTCTTTATCTTTCTGTACGCAACGTTGAGCTTACTTTTTGTACTTCAAGGTGCGCTCACCAGAGTTTCACCAAGAAACGCTAACCTCCTTGTCGGTCTCATGCTCATCCCAACCTGTATGAGCTTTTCGTCTCAGTCACCCGGCGAGAAATCCTTTTACAACCTCGCCCTGGCACCGGCCCTTGAGGAGATCTGTAAGGCTTCACAGGGAGAGCCCGTCACCCTCATCACCGACAGAAAGGTAGCCCCCGCGATAACGTTCTATCTTAACCACCGCGTACCTCTGACCTGTCAACGTTCGATCTCGGTGATGAACTTCAGGAATCCATCAGATCTTGAGAGCCTTCTGCAAGGTAAAGGCGATCGCTACGTCATCTACGCCGAGGGATCCTCAGACTTTCGGGCCCAGATTCATCGCTCCCTTATTGAGCAACATCACGGTGAACTGATCGTACACAGGGGAAGCATGGCGGAGTATCTCGTGCGTGGAGAC
>JBEGVS010000044.1:0-54557 GCA_041178185.1 Pseudomonadota bacterium | reverse complement strand
CCATGATCATACAGTATTCCGGTAACCTTGGCCTTGCGTGCGACCTTAACGCATTTGAGACTGCGCTTCGGGGCCTTGCATCCACGGGAGATCTCTCTCGGTTTCAATTCATCCTGCGGGGGGACGGAATTCAGCGTGTTGAAGCGCAGCGGATAGCCAGTCAGTATGAAAACGTCACCTATCTGCCCCCCGTGCATCCTCAGGAGGTTTCAGCAGCGATGGCTGATTGTCACGCACACCTGATCTTGATGCCGTCGCGGTTGTTGGGATGTGTGTACCCCTCAAAAGCAAACTCCATCATGGCTGTGGCGCGACCGATTATTGCGAGCCTGCCAGGTGCATCGAAGTTAAGTACGTTCATCTCTTCTCATCGAGTGGGGTACGTGAGCCCTGCAGAGGATCCCTCTCAGCTCGCCTCATGTCTCTTGAAGGCTCGGCGCGATCTCACGGATAATCCGAGTGTGCTGAGTGAGATGGGAGCTCGAGGATGGCAGTATGTCTCCCATGATTGGAATCGAGGCAAGGCGACGGCGGCGTATCGAGACCTACTGCAACAGGTGCTGGAGGAGGAGCGATAAACCAATGATGGGTGCACTGAGGTTTTTAGTGAAACCTACGATCCTCTTCCTGGTAGTGTACCCGCTTCTCGATCTGATCGTGCGAAGATATCCATTTCTCGCCCCGATAGGGTACGGTTGGATACTCGTTGTCTTCATTATGGTCTTCGGTGTGGCGGCGATCTCGTTTCGCGATCTCGTGTCGCAAGCCGGTCAAGAGAGACAGTGGTGGACCGTCACAGCTGTTGTCGTGTGGTTGCTTTTTATTGTCGGCGCGGCTGTTCCTGAGCGTCTCATGAGCGATGAGAACATCTTTGAGTTTGGGTGCCCACAGCGGATGTTTCGCGAGTCTCCTGATTTGGGGTTCCTGCAGCAATGTTTTATTGGGTATCCAACCCGCTCATTTCTTCTGCAGGTGCTACCGGTCCAGTTGTTCGGATTCTCCCCCTTTGTGGCCAATCTGGGGGCTTCTCTTCTTCTCCTCCCGGGGATTGTGTTGCTGGCGCGAGCTATTCGAATAGCGACGGCACGAGCTCGAGCAGGTGACTTCATAACCGGCCTCCTGCTGCTCTTTCTCTTTCAGTGCACGGTCTTTATTCGAGTGATCTACTATCATGACCAAACGACGCATCCGGTAGCCTTGACGATGATCTTCATCGGGCTTATTGCGCTTTGGTTAGAGCGTTCAGATAGACTGGCCTTCTTTTCACTCCTCGCGCTCTCGTTAGTATCAACGGCGATGTATCCGCCCTTCTTTGCAGTTTTGTGTTTGTTGATCTTCTCTCTTGGGTGGGCTCTTCTTCGCAAGAGACTTCCAAAGGGAAGCGCGGCTCCGTTACTTTTGACTGTGGCGCTTGCGGCGGTGAGCCTCGTGCAGACGATGAGTTACCGGCTTGATCTTCGATTTGGTGTAGACCAAGCGCACATCCAACATCTTCCGGAGCGACTTCAGCAGCTCGGTTTGTACCTTGTGACCCAGGGCAACGGGTTCCCGTATGGGACGCTGATGTTTCGGGGGATATTCCTTGGTTTTCTGGTGTTTGGTCTCTTGGGTCGCTTCGGTCGTTTGATATTCATTTTCTGTTGCTGGTCGACCGGCGTGATCGTCATGAGCTTTTTTGTGGGAGGGATGTCCCCTGAGCTCGCATGGTGGAATATGACGGGTATGCATCGTGCGTTACCGGTCTTTCCGTTTTTCATCGTGATACTTGCGATAGCGCTCTCGAAGCGAATAGAGCCGTATCGCCTTTCGAACAGAGCGATATCCTTTCTCCTGTTCGTGGTTATTGCTCCCGCGGTGTGGTCTATCTATAACCTTTTCGTTCCGCTGCTCCCTCCGCTCTCGTTTCGGGTATGGCAGGTGGCGCAGAAACTAACCCCGCCGGGGGTGGAGCCAAAGCTAACGCTCATGACTCGACTTGATATCGCTCCTCTTGGCGAACTTCCTAAGCATTACCTTTACCTCGATCCAAAGCGGACCTTTGAGTACTTCGCTGGATCCTGCCTCCCGACAAGCCCGGTACCACCGTATACCTTGGTTGTCACCGCGGATGATCCCATCTGTAAGCAAGACACCCGTCGCGATGGATTTCAAGAGGTTGCAGCCTGGGGAATGGTAATTAATGGGGAAGGGAAGCTCAGTCCAAACATGGTCCGAGTGTATCGGTCGACCGCCTCCCCCAACTGAGCGATGGAGCTCCCTTTATCCGTCTTTATTTCCGACTTTGAATCCGAAATCTTATCGGTGAGGTGAAAACGCGCAACTAGGCGATGCTAAGGCCCGATATACTCGTGGGAGGCGCTTGGGATGCAAGGCAACAGCTTCGTTTTTTACTTTGAGGGAACCTCTCGGATCGAGCTGGTCAGGACCGAGGTTCGGGTCTCTGGGACGGCACGCACTCTCAACTGTATCCGTGGCAAGACCGCGGGCGCCTACGTGACGTGTGGCAGTTTCCAATGGACGTCCGGAGTTCGGGGGGTATGCGCAGCTTTTATGCGATTCCTGCTTTCCGAGCAGAGCGATGTCGTTGACTTCTGCCTTATTGGGGGGAAGGGGAGTCTTGCCGCATCCCTCGATTACGCTATGAGCAAAGGGCCGGCGTGGCTTGGGGAGATGTTTGGCTCCGGAGTTGGCGGCATTCAGCTTGCTCGACGTATCTTTAAGATCACGAATCCTAATCGTAAGAGGCCGGGACCCGTGGCTATCTCGGTTAATAAAAACGTTGTGTCAGCCGATCAGGTGCACATCTACTGGGAAAATAAGCTGGTCACCGATTCAACGCAGCTCTACTCAATGCTTGTTGGAATCGAGGAGCAGGGGGGAGATAGTCAGAGTAAAACCATGCAGCGGGTGGTCGCTCTCTCTGACATGGTGAATCTCTAGGGGCGCTCCCCGCATTTCCGATACTCCTAACCTCATCCGTGTGGCATCCTTGCCTGGTTAGCGCTCTCTGCGCAGTGAGGATGTTTGTGTATGGCAACGGTTTCTAAGGGCCGCAAAAAGCCCGCGGGTAGCTCCCCCGGTAGCGTCGTGTATGTAGGGGTGGAGAAAAACACTCCTGTTACGGTGACGGAGATTCGTTACGCCCCCGACGCATACGAGCCCCCGCGGATCGTGCCTGTACATGAGTGCCGGCCCGAAGGTGTATCAACCGGGGTCGTTTGGTACACGGTAGATGGAGTTCACAATGTCGACGTTCTTAAGGCTATAGGTGAGAACTTTCGGTTGCACCCACTGGTAGTAGAGGACATCGGCAATACAACCCAACGGCCAAAACTTGAGGGCTTCGATGGATACTACTTCCTCGCGGCCAAGATGATCACGTACGACGGCCGTACCTCAAAGCTTAAATCTGAGCATGTCAGCATCGTTTTTGGGCATGGGTTTCTTGTTTTGTTTCTCCAGGATCCAGAGGATTTATTCGCGCCGATTCGACAGCGCCTTGAAGCGGGGAAGGGGAGAATTCGAGCACAAGGTTCGGATTACCTGGCATACGCTCTTGTTGACGCAATCGTTGATTACTACTTCCACGTTCTGGAGGAGATCGGCGATCGGGTTGAGCGGTTGGAGGATCAGGTGGTGAGTAATCCGACAGTGCGCACGTTGCGTTCTATTCATGACGTCAAACGGGAGCTGATAGCGCTGCGACGCTCTATCTGGCCGATGCGCGAGGTAGTGAATGCCATGATTCGGGATGAGTCCCCCCTTGTCTCCAAGGATGTTAAAATTTACCTCCGTGACCTCTACGACCACACCATCCACGTGATCGATTCGGTTGAAACGATGCGGGATATAATAACCGGAACTCTCGATGTGTACCTCTCGAGTGTCAGCAATCGGCTCAACCAGGTCATGAAAGTTCTCACCGTCATGTCGAGCATCTTCATTCCACTGACGTTTATTGTGGGTGTGTATGGCATGAACTTCCACTACATGCCTGAGCTTGAGTGGCGATGGGGATATCCAGCGGTGTGGCTCTTTATGATAGTACTATCGTTCGTACTCTTAGTTCTCTTTAGGCGGAAAAACTGGATGTGACGCTTCGCCGAGGGTTTTCAAGAGGTGGGCGGTGAAATAAGGTAGTACCCAGAAGGTCTATTATTTTTGTGGTCCTCTATGTCTCTTCCTCCGCTCTCTCATCGCGCTCAAAAGACTCCAGCCTCTCCTATTCGACGTCTCGCGGGTCTTGCACAGCGAGCTGAGGATAGCGGCACCAAGGTATATCGTCTCAACATCGGTCAGCCTGACCTGCTTTCACCTCCCGAGTTCCTTGCTGGTATCACCGGATACAATGAGCGGGTCGTAGCATATGAGACGTCGCAAGGTAACAAAGCTCTTATCGATGCCTGGAGCGACTCTCTTAACTCGAGCTATAAAATTGACATAGGTGAACAGCAGATGCTGATCACGATGGGTGCCAGTGAGGCACTTATATTCACCTTTATGGTGTGTAGCGACCCCGGGGACGAGATACTTATCTTTGACCCGACGTACGCGAACTATATCGGATTTGCGGCGATATCCGGAGTTCGTCTGGTCCCCCTGCCATGCTCCCTTGAACAGAAGTTCCCGATCCCAACTCGAACTGAGATTGAGCGATTTATCTCTCCGTACACCAGAGCGATCCTTCTCTGTAATCCCAATAATCCTACGGGCACAGTTGCTACCGATGCGGAGCTCACCATGCTCTTAGAGGTGTGTCGCGAGAAGGATCTCTACCTCATCGTCGATGAAACCTACCGGGAGTTCGTATACGATGGGCGTCTTCCGCGGTGTATTTTGGAGCTAGCGGGCCGGGACCCACGGGTAGTGGTGATCGATAGCCTCTCGAAGCGTTTTAGTCTGTGTGGTGCGCGTATCGGGTGTATGATCACCTGGAATGAGGAGCTTCGACAGGCGGCATTCCATATCGCGCAAGCCCGACTGGCTGCGCCGACAATAGAGCAGCATGCGGCAGCTCATATGATTAGGAGTGTCTCCTCTGATTATGTGGCGAACGCGCACGCCGAGTATCTCTCTCGTCGGAACGCCGCTGTTGATGCGCTATCGAAGATTCCCGGGGTTGTGGCGCATGCCCCTGAGGGAGGTTTTTACCTACTCGCCAAGCTTCCTATTTCTGACGCGGAGGACTTCGCTCAGTTTATGTTGACCGACTTCTCTCACCAGGGCGCAACTACGTTTGTTGCTCCGGCTGCAGGGTTTTATATGCACCGAGAGGCTGGTCAGAGTACGATAAGAATTGCGTTCGTTCTCAAGGAGTCGGATACTCGTGAGGCGATACGGGTGCTCGCTGAAGGTCTAAAGGCCTATAGTCAGCGTGGGTAGAACACCTAGCGCGGAGCTTTCCGGAATGAAAAAAACGATCCTATCTCTTCTTAGCGTCGCGATGTTGCAACTTCCCCTTGGGGTTACAAGGGCTGTCGCAGCGCCTGAGGAACCGTACGATCCCTGGGAACCAATGAACCGTGGGATCTTTGAGTTCAACGACTTCCTTGATGTTCACATTCTTGAGCCTGTCGCTCGATTTTACAAAGAGAACGCGCCCGAGCCGGTCTATATCGGAGTAGGGAATTTCTTCTCAAACCTTGAGTACCCCAATTTTTTGGTGAGCGACATTATTCAGGGGAAGTTTACCCAAGCATGGGATCACACGGCGCGATTCTTTATTAATTCAACCGTGGGAGTCCTCGGGTTTATGGATTTCGCCACCGATTGGGGATATCCCTTTCACGATGAGGACTTCGGTATCGCCTTAGCCTACCACGGAGTTCCATCGGGACCGTATCTTGTCGTGCCACTCTTCGGTCCTATGAATGTACGAGACGGAATCGGCGAAATCGTTGATGGCTTCATCAATCCGATCGGATGGGTTGCGTATTCATCGCTTGACGACGGTACCAAACTCGCGATCGCTTTGGGGGCGTTGAGCATTCGCACCGTGCAAACTCGCGCCGGACTCCTTCAGGCGATAGAGACAGCCAAGGAGAGCTCCGTTGATTACTACCTCTCGGTGCAGGGAGCCTACTACCAGTACCGTCACGGCATGTTGACTGATGGCAAGGATGACGACGACGATGACGAGTTCGAACAGCCCCCTCTGCCGCAGGGTACCTTCAAAGGACTTGAGGCCAACGGTTGGAGTGACTAGCACTTCGTGTACATAGGGGGTCGGTATGTCAGTTGAAATTACGGGAAAGTACCTCGGCGCAAAGAAGGTCGAGCTGGTTCACGGTCCCTCGGGGGAGGTTTTGATTACCGAGGCTCCCAAGGATAACGGGGGTGAGGGGAAGAGTTTCTCACCAACTGACCTTGTTGCGGCCGCCTACGGTTCGTGTGTACTCACCACTATCGCGATCGTTGCTGAGCGTTTGGGAGTGAAGGTCGACGGAATGCACATGCGTGTTGAAAAGCACATGCAGACAGAGCCGCGTCGGATTGGACATATCCCACTTGTTGTGCACCTCCCTGAGGCTTTGACGGACCAGGAGCGTCAGAAACTTGAGCGCGCCGGACATGCATGCCCCGTCCACAAGTCGCTCCATCCGGAGGTCAAGGCGGAGATTACGTTTGTGTACGATGTGAGGTAATTTCTACCATCGTTCGCTCGCCAATCCTGAGATCCGGCCTCCTGACGAGGTCGTACCCTTTGGGCTCAAATACCCTATGGCTCCCGGATCGGTCACTGGTTAATGTTTCACAGTGACCTCTCGCCGTTCCCCAGCTCGTTTTAACCCCCTCTTCACCCTCGTCATCGGGGGGCTTCTCGCTTTCTCCCTCTACCTACACTACCGCCTTGTCCCGTATGCAGAGGATGATTCCTACATCCATATTCGGGTGGCGCGGAATTTGTGGGATAACGGGGTTCCCTATTTCAATAAGAACGAGGCGGTCATGGCCTCGACCTCTCCGTTATGGGTCATCCTTACCGCACCGGCCGCAACTCTGGGTGGATCCCAACCCCTCGGGGTAGCGCTCCTCAATGCGTTCGTGCTGGTAGGAGCAGCCTTTGCATGGGGGCGCCTCTACGGTTCGTTGACGCAAAGTCGTGATACTCGAGAGGTCGCCGTAGTTGCCATTGTTGTTTTTTTCACGCTCCTCCCCGCTAGTATCGGTTTAATGGAGACCCCTCTCGCTCTTCTGCTTGTAGGGTTGGGATTACTGGGGATAACACGAGGAGCGCCGATCGGATTACCGCTTTTGTGTGCCTCTATCTTCGTCAGGCCGGAATGTGGAGCTTTTGCAGTTGCGGGTCTTCTATGGAAGTTCGCCCATAAGCGACCCTGGAACGTCCGTGAAATCACGGCTAGCGCGGGAGTGCTTGCAGCGCTCTCTTGGTTTCAGCTGCACTTCTTTGGAGGCCTCTATCCCGCTACCGCCCGTGCGAAGGAGATCGTGTACAACTTATCTGGTTCCGAGTTCGTTCGGCTGCTCTTTATCGGTAGCTATGGGGGGTGGGTCGCAAAAGCCGTGGCGCCAGCCGTCACGTGCGCGGCTTGCATCATGGTGGTAGTACTAGCACTTCGGCAAAAGCATATCTCAGTGGGTAAACTCTGGCGTGAGGCGCGCACTTCCTCACTCTTCATCATGGTCGCGCCCGCAGTTGTGATACTCGCAGTATATGCGGTGAAGTCGGTGCTTATCTTTCCTTGGTATGTCGCGCTCTTCTTGGTGCCTCTTCATGTTGCGCTCGTTCGAGACATCTTTCGGGCAACGGGACGGGTAAGGCTCCTTGCGATGACACTTCTCATCCCGTGGTTTGCGATGACTGTCTGCGTTGTTGTGGGCTCCCGAAATTTTGCCTACCTTCCTTTTTTTGAGTCGGGTGCCCGGGCGCGTAAGTTGAAACACCTCGGTGAGTGGTTAGCCCTTGAGTATCCGAATGCAAAGGTAGCCGCGCCAGAGATAGGTGCACTTGGATTTTCATTTCCTGGAAGTATCGAAGACACTATAGGATTAGCGTCTCCAGGTGCGCTGCGATTCCATCCGCTTACTGTTCCATCGCAACGGCCCACCGGCTATCACGGGGGCGTGCCAGCAGGATTTATTGAACACACCAGCCCGACCGTAGTGATTGGGCTTGATGTTTTCATGACGGATTTTTTGAGCTCAACCGTTTCCGGTCATTACGAGATTAGAAAAGTTCCTCCGGTGTTAGAGGAGGACCGCGCTCGGCTCGGAGCTGCAAAGGTTTTTGGCGCGGATGATATGATCATCGCGATCCGCAAGAACCGTTAGTAGTTCCTTGCGACTACACCTTTCGTTGACGCCTTTCCAGTGCAGCAAACCCCGCCTCAAGTGCATCTGTGAGCTGCTGTGGCGGGATCGTTCCTGTTGAGAGCCGGATCAGATCAAATGGTATTCCGCGACTCACCCTCTCGTCGGCGGACTGTTGAAAGTGAGACACAACGGTAACCACAGAGATAAGTGGCTTATCTCCGCCGAAGGATGGGGCGAGAAACGTGCCATCTGGAGCGGCAGCAATGAAGGCGTCTACGAACGCTTCGATGTCGAACATGTCACGGGCTCTGAGACAAAAGGATACGACCCCACCGAAGCCCTTCATCTGTTGGGTCGCTACCCTGTAGTCGGGGTGCGATGGATGTCCGGGGTACCACAGCTCTCTGACAAGGGGATGCTTTCCAAGTATCTCTGCGACATGCATTCCATTCCTGTTCGCTTCTTGTGTTCGTTCGAGGAGCGTTGCGATACCCGCCTCTATTTCAAGGCAATCAAAATCGTGGCCGATATTTCCAGATGAGCTTCGACGTTGATAGATGGGAAGGAGAAGCTCCTTATTGCCTATCACGGCTCCAGCGAGCGCTCGGTTTGACCCACTTATATATTTCGTGAGAGATGGAACTACGAGATCGGCGCCTTGTGCGAGGGGACGTTGATTGTATGGGCCAGCGAAGGTATGGTCCGCTATTACAAGTGCTTTTGAGTCGCACTCGGTCACCTGTTGTTTCACGGCAGCGACAGGGATAGCTCGGAGGAAGGGGTTCGTCATCGTCTCAAAGATTATCCCCACCGTATGTGGTTTGATGAACCGGTGTAGGTGGTCGAAATCCTCGATCTCGATCAGGTCGACCTCTGCCCAACCTCGATTGTTGAGCTCTTCAAGGATAGCGTTCGTTTGGCGATACCCTTGGCGAGCCGCGATGATGTGCCCCCGCTCGGAGGGCTTGGTTGGAAGAATTGAGTAAATGACAGCTTGCATCGCGGCCATGCCACTTCTGAAGATGAGGGCCTGTTCTCCCCCTTCGAGTTCCGCGAGTGCTCTTTCGACCCTGCGCAGGATCGGCGTACCGTACCGTCCGTACTCAGCATCATGTTCGCCAAGGATGCCTTTAGCCTCTCGATATTTGAGCGTGGCGAAATCTCTAAGGCTTTTTGTTCCGTGCGTAGTCGCGGTTCGGTCGGCTATCGGTTGTGAAACCTGCTCCTTTGGATCTCGCTCCTCAGGACGAGTATGTAGAAGATACTCCTTGAGAGGGTCTCCTGCCCTCTGCGGGATGTCGGTACCTGCAGTGGTGAGAGTTAAACGTTTAAGCGCGTTCGTGCCCTGTTGAATAATGCGATCTGCTGGGAGTACTCCCTGTGCCTGATTGTCTTGAAACATGAATCACCTTTTCAAAAGTGACTCATTATCCGCGTTTCTCAGACGTTGCGTTGAGCGTGGGGATGGAAAGTGAGAAGGGCGCTGCTGGGAAAAGCAAAGATCCTCTCTCATCTTCCAGATTGCTCTTTCGCCCATTACTGGGCGAACGCGTCTGCCGGAATTGGCACCTTGAGATAATCTCAGGCTGCCGAGGCTTCATCGGGCCGGTCCCTCTGCCTCTCTGGATAAGAGTCGGGTGCGAAGATATCCAACGACAAGGCAGGCGTCAAGGCAACGGAGCTCGTTTGTGCGGAGGTGAAGTCTCAGCTCCACTCGGAACCGCTTCGCCGCAACCCTCACAAACCAAGTGTAGTTCGGCGCTGTATTAATAATCGATCGTTACGGCCTCGTGAGACGCTACGCCTCGAATGGCATCAACCTCAAGTTCAACAACGAGGCGAGGGTCCACAAGCTTCACCACTTGGACCATACTGCTGGCGGGACGAACCGTCTCAAAGAACTCCCTGTGCGCTCGAGCGTAATCATCCCACTTACTCATGTTGGTGACGAAGAGGCGGGTGCGAACAACGTCACCCATTGAGAAGCCACGGCTCGTCAGGATCGATTTTATTGCCGAGAGAACCGTTTTAGTTTGCTCGTAGGCGTCTCCGGGAGCGCTTACCTCTCCCTTGGAATTCATGGCGGTAGTGCCCGATATGAAGAGATGATCTCCCACCTGAACTGCTCGGGAGTAGCCTCTGAGGGGCTCAAAAGGTGAACGAGAGAGGAGATTGGTTCGAACTGTATCAGTGCTCATGAGGCGACTCTGCCATACCTTTTTTGAGGGGTAAAGTTACCGTTCTTCTCGTGTTGAACGAGGCGATAGGGATAGCGGGGGCGGGGAAGACGAGAAGGCTAGTAGCGGCCAGCCATGGTTTCAAGCCGTGGTTCGTAAGCCCCTACTCGAACGGTTGAATCCGAAGTAAGGCTGGTGTCAAACACGAGGTAGTTGCCCGCTATCCAACCTCGTGCACCATCGCTCGTAACGATTCGATACCATCCCTCGGTTCGATGCTCGATAATTACAACGTTGTCTCGGGAAAGGTGTGTAATGATCGATTCATGTCGACCGGGACCGACGCGAAGAGGAGATCTGTTCTTTGTAATGCGCGCAACCTCGGTGTCGATCCGTGAGACTCCGTCAGATTTCGCAACGGACATACCGGAGGCATACCCTTGCGGATTGTTCGCGGAGGCTGGCTCCCCAGGTGTTACGGCGCTTCCCTCCTCGACCTCGCGTGAGAGTTCTCGGACTCGGGCTTCAGATTGGGCGAGTTTGGCCTTTGTGCTCTCAAGCTCCTGAGTAAGGAGCTTTAACTGAGTTTCGGTGATGGCGAGGCGGTGCTCAAGGTCGCTTGCAGAGAGGCTCTCGGTGGAGTCGTGCCTTTTGGGTGCGGACTTACGACGAGGAGTTGGCGAAGCTGAAACCCGAACGACGGAGGATGCTTGAGGTCGTCGGCCAGCGGCAGTGGGCTCTATGGTGTCTTCGCTTTTTAACGTGACCCGTGTTGGGTTCTCCGCTTCTGTTTGGGTAGGAAGGGGTGATTCGTTTCCGGGAGGGGTGGAGTTTTTTTGTATCTGCTGAGAGGGTCGCCTTGCGGCCCCAGTTTCAGCAGAAACGTTCTTGATATCCGCCAAGGTGGGCGCTTGTACATCTCCTGTGGATGGCTGAGCTCCAACACTGAGTTGCTTTAAAAGCTCATCCTCCATACTGCGCAAGCGAGATTCGCGATCACTTACCTCAGCTGTAGTGATCTCAACACCTGTTGTTTCGGTAATGCTGGAGCTCTCTCCATCGGAATCCTCGGGGAGTGCGGATGCTACATGTGGCTGGGTCGCAAAGATGAGTGCAAGAACGACCGTCACTAGGTACGAGTGGGACGACTGACCGATCAATCCATCAGAAGGGTATCTATGTGGTACATGCTTGGTCATGTGGTTCCGTTAAGCGCTCATCCGGAGCTCTTGTCAGTCTGCCTCTAGAGGCAGCGCTCCCTCGAATCGGAGCTGCCACGTCGCATGTGCCGCTCGCACACCGTGGCTGTGCCAGATATGGTAAATCGATCGCCTGTTTTATTCAAACGAGGCCACCGGTAAGGAGTGGCACGCGAACCAAACCTTGGCGTATGTATACGGTTAGGTGACGATTTATGAGGATGAATCTGTCGGTATTAGAAGGGAGGCCTTTTGGGAGAGTATTCAGATAGTAAGGCAATTGTACTCGATATTGATGGGACCCTCTGCTCCCTCACTCAGGACGTGGGCACGATTTATCACGAGCTTCTCCGCTCTCGGGGGCTTGAGAGCGATGGTGCGATCTTACAAAAAGCCGTGCGCCGGGTGTGGGGTGGCTTTCGAGACACCTACCTCAATACAGCGGAGGACTATCGAACGACCCATGACCGGGAGCGTGAGGTTTGGCTCGATTTTGTTCGTCGGGTGTGCGCTGAGGCGAATCTCTCGTATGGGGCTGATCCTGAAGTGGTTGAGTTCGTCTATAATTCCTTCGCCTCTCGGGCGTATCGAAGGGTTGAAGCGGGGGCGAGCGATTTCTTACACCGGGCCCGCCAAAGGGGTTTTACCCTAGTTGCGGCATCGAATAACGATGTCCGGAGTAAAGTCACTATTGAGGAGTTAGGACTTGGTGAGTACTTCACGCAAGTGGTAGTGGCCGGGGACCTAGGCTGGAAGAAGCCATCTCCGAACTTCTATGCGGCAATAGCAGAGAATCTTCGTTTGGACCCTCACGCCATAGTTCACGTGGGTAACGATAGGGAGCTCGATGTTGAGGCGGCGCAACGGTATGGATTTAGGGCGGTACTGTATGCGCCGAAAGGGGGAGCTCCGTGGCCGAGCGTCTCATCCTTCAATGACTTGGGCGTGCTTATCGGATTGTGAAGGGGCCTCAAACCGGGCGGCTCGTACGGTATCCTATCGAGCGGATGTAACCCTTTATTCCGTCGTCCGGAGCGCCGATGCGCAGCCAGTAACTTCGCTGTGCTACCTCGCACGGTGCTGTTCGTTGTGATGAGAACTTGTCTATTTCGCGCTTAAAGACACACCTTTTTAAACTTGAGAAAGATTTAAATTTTGTGAGACAGTAATGCCACCGTGAGTTTTTGTGAGGGTCCTCCTGGCCGTGTTTGAGCTCCGATAGCGCGAAACCTCATTCGTGGCCGTAGTGCAAAATTACTTGTGAGGGGCTCCGGTAGTTTTATTGAGGGTTGTTCTCCACCTTTATCCTTTGAAAGAGTATTGGGAGATTCCCTATGAAAATGTCTCTAGCAATTGTTTGCGCTCTTGTGAGCCTCGTAGCGGGCGCCACGTTTGGACATGCCGCCCAACAGTGCGCCGTTCAGAAGTCCTCGTATGATCGCGCTTTGGCGGATTATAATCGCGCCGAATCGCAGTACAACCGACTGCAAAATGAGCTTGATGTGAGAGCTGAGCAGGGTAGTTATCGGCGGGCGATGCTCGAGGGTAACGTTGAAGTAGCTCGCGGAAACCTTGCCGCAGCTAACCAGAGCGGCTTTGGTCAGGCCGTGGGGTGTTTCTTTATCCCCCGATTTGGGTGCATCGGGTCGACAATTAGTCGCACTACCCAACAAGCTGCCCGCGCACGGGCTCAACTGAGAGCACAGGAGGGACGTCTGAACGCCTTTAACAGAGCCTATGAACAGCAGATGACCCGTCTCTCGCTACGGGTAGCGCAGCAGGAAGAGGTTGTCAGGCAGAAGAAAGCTATCCTCGATAGCGAAGAGGCTGAGTACGAAGCCTGCCTGGCGGCGTAGTGTTTGAACGTTAGGCCACCGAAAGGCCCCGCGATGGGGCCTTTTTTATTTGTATCGGCAAAGGGTCCGCCCTCTTATTTTCGCAGCTGTCTCCCTGTTTTGAGTAATGCTACGATTTATGCAATGTTTCCGTGCAGTGCTTCTTTTAAGGAACGGTTCATCCGGCGGGAAAGGACAATCATAACTGCGCCTCCTCATCGTCAGTGATATAAGAACGATCTCTCTAAAAGCCGCGCCGATGACCAACCATAGAAGGAGTCAGTAGTATGTCGTTTGAGCCCCAATCCTCCGTAACCCGCAAGGATGTTCCTGCTTCGAATCAAAAGAATGTTTCGATGTCGTCCGACGAGTCCTGCGTTCCGGATCCTCTTGCTGACTTGCACGCAGTTGGCGGAGGAGATCCCTACATAGCGGAACTTATCCGAGGCGCTCGACTATCGGCGGAGCTGGCCGGTGGTAGTACTTCTGCGCCGCAGCGAGATGAGCTGACAAATTTCTACCCTCCTGGATACGAACCCCTTAAGTAATCGTTTCTAGAAAACGGGAAGGTGTTGTAGACGGCGTCGCTCATAGGGAGACGCAATCTGCGCATGTCCAGTATATTGGCGAGGGCTGTACCTGCGACGTTTCGCTCGTGATGCCCATCGTTCCGTCTGCCGGATATCTCTACCGTGGTCTTAAGGAGCCTGCGGTGGTATAGCAAGCACGTATGCTGGGCTCCTTATGTTCTCTCAGGTTGCAGGTGATGAGCGGTGCTCTTTGGGTCGCCGTTTTTTGCACACTCGGTATTCCGGTCAGAGTCGCCTCTGGTCAAGAGCTCTCACGAGGGCCGTATCTTCAGCAGGGCACGCCGACCTCCATGGTGATTCGGTGGCGAACTACCGAACCGTCCGAGACTCGCCTTGCATACGGCACTTCACGTGATTCGTTGACGATGCTTGCGCAATCACCAACCCGCACGACCGAGCACAAAGTAGAGCTCAGGGGGCTTCGTGCTCAAACAAGATACTACTACCGGATATCTGCGAGTCCGAAAGTATTGGCTGGCGGAGACGACGATCACTATTTCGTAACCTCTCCCAGGAATGCGGATGAGCCCACCCGTGTGTGGATTTTAGGGGACGCCGGAAGCTCTGGAAAACTCGAAGCCGGTAATGATCCCTCGCAGATTCTCGTCCGAGATGCGTTCCTGAAAGCCGTTTCCCCGCAAGGTTTCAACTTTATCATGATGCTTGGCGATAACGCCTACAACACCGGCACCGATGTTGAGTACCAACGTGGTTTCTTTGATGTCTACCGATCTGTCCTGCGCTCAAAGGTCTCCTGGCCTACGCAAGGTAATCACGATGCTTCACCCCAGGGTTACTATGAGGCGTATTCTCTTCCAACTCGCGGCGAGAGTGGCGGTCGAGCGTCAGGCACCGAGGAGTATTATTCCTTCGATCATGGTAACGCACACTTCATCTCCTTAAACTCACAGAACCGCGACCCATCTTTTCGTGCCTCCATGTTGAAGTGGCTGCGGAGAGATCTCGAAGCTACCACGAAGGTATGGACGACCGTTTTTTGGCATCATCCCCCATACACAAAGGGTCATCACGACTCTGACGATCTCAACGATAGCGGTGGTCGGATGGCGTGGATGCGTCAAAATGTACTACCGATCCTCGAGAGGGCAGGGGTCGATTTAGTTTTTTCAGGCCACAGTCATTCGTACGAGCGATCCAGATGTATTGACCGTCACTACGGCGTGGCGCAAGACTTTTCTGAGTCATCAATCGTCCAACCGTGCGATGCCCGAGAAGAGAAGGGCGGGACCTACACAAAGGCGACACTTTCCAAAACACCTCATAGTGGCACGATATACGTTGTAAGCGGGAGCGCCGGCAGTGTCCAAGGGGGACGCTTTGACCACCCCGCCATGGTGGTTTCGGAAGCGACATTAGGCTCTGTGTTGCTCGCAATCGATGGAAATGAGGCGGTGATCACAATGATCGGAGCTGACGGCAAGGTAGTCGACTCCTTTACGCTGCGTAAGGATCCGGCCCGACCACGAGCGGTGCAAAACCTGATCGCAACCGTTGATGAACAGAGCTGTCACGTTGTTGTGTCATGGAATGGCGCGCCGACTGATAGCTCATACACGATTTACCGGTCTACGAGCGTCGACGCTCGAGGGAGTAAGGTGGGAAGGATTAAAGGCGGCACGTCTCATTTCACGGATAGCACGATATCCTCTTCGACCACACCGGTGTGGTATTCCGTTAGAGCGAGTAGTGCTCGCGGGCAAGGACCGTGGGGCAGCACGGCTTACCTTGCGGGTCTCCCCGCACACTGCGTGGGGCTACAGCGAAGGTAGCCAACACTGCTTGTCATACTCGATCTGTTAACCCAGAAGTTTGAGGACCAGGGAGGGCACTTGATTGGCTTGCGCCAAGAGAGCTGCCTGGCTCTGTTGGAGCACCTGAAGCCGGGTAAATTCCGCCACATCTTGTGCTGTATCGGCATCGCGAAGGTTGCTCTCAGCCGCGGAGTAGTTTTCCCGCGCAATCGCCAGAAAGTCGACGGCCACCGCGAGACGGCTCGTTGTCGCTCCGAGAGATCCTCGTTTGAGCGAGAGGGAATCTTGAGCATTAAGGATAGCGCTGTAGGCGAGGCGAGAAGCGGTGACGGAGAGGTCTGATGTTGCCGCCGCGATCGAGTACGAGAGGGCGCCACTGGCCGCACCGATACCGAGCTCTTGAACGGTAGCTACCACCGATTGAATCACGATCGATGATTCGCCAGTTCCGGTGACCCCGATCTGTAACGTTAGATTCGATCCAGAGGAGAGGGTGCTTTGACCGTTGAAGGTAGTTGCTGCCGCGATACGCTCGACTTCAGATCCCAGCGCCGAGAACTCTAACTGGAGCGCTGAGCGTTGAGCTGATGTAAAGGTGGTGTTAGCACCTTGGTTAGCGAGCTCAGCCATTCGTGTCAGGATGTTTTGAATCTCTGAGAGGCCGGCGTCCGTGGTCGACAAATACGACAATCCCTCGTTGGCGTTTCGCAGAGCTACCGTTGCAACCTTGGTTTGCGTTCGAAGGCGGTCTGCAAGAAGCAGGCGTCCTCCCATCTCTCCATACAAGCTGAGGTCTGAACCGGTCGCAAGACTGTGATACACGGAGCGAAGTTTTTCACCCGTGCGATTCATAGACAGTCGAACTTGCGACGAGAATAAATTGGAACCGATCACTATAGGCATACAGTCATCCGTGACCTCTTCCCCGCGAAGGTGCGGTGGAAACCACTGGCCTTACCGTTCCTAACGGCATTACGTGGCGTGATGTGAGGATTGGGAGCGATTTAGGTGAATTATCGTGCCCGATGCCCCCTGGAAGGGTGGACGTATGGTGTATCGGTAGATCTCGTAGTCGCCAAAATGCAAGCATTTCAGGTGGTTGAATCGGCCCCCAAACTAGAAGAGACAATAAAAAACTAAATGCTACACGTACCATCGCCTGGCGCATAACAGGTAGTGAGCAGCAAGAGAATGCCGTGGTTTGAGTTCTCTGGAGGTTTCTTAAGGTATGTCATCTGATTCAAACAAGTCGCTCCCTGGTTCGGGCCCTGCCAAGAGCCTTACCTTTCGCGCGGGAGCCAACTCAGATTCTATGACCGCCAAGACGGATGGTAGCGAGCTGGGTGTATCCAATCCGAACTTTCACTCCACCTACCAACCGGCTTCGATAGGATTCAAGGGGGTTGGTTCCCCTGAGGAGCTCGAGATCAAACTGGCCGAGGTTGGTTACCACTGTGCACCGTTTTATGCGGTTCAGCTTTCACTCGCGTTGAACACCAGCATGACGAGTATCAAGAGCATGCTCTTAGAGGGCCCATCAGGATGCGGTAAGAGCTTCTTGGCGAAATCGTTAGCAAAGATAACCGGCGCTGAATTCATGTGCTTGTCGTGTTACAAGGGGATGAACCTGCAACACCTCGTTGAATCTCCATCCACGCTCGGGATGGTAAATGCGATGGCAGGCAAAGGCGAACGTTCTGCAGAAGACCTGATGAATCTCGGCATCATCTCTCGAGCATTTCTTACGTCTCAAACCAAGCCTGTAATCCTCCTTATCGACGAGATAGATAAAGTTGATGTAGCTATCGATACCTTCTTCCTCGGGCCGATCCAAGATGCGCGTGTATGGTTGGAATCTCGTCCCCCGATCGATGCCAATCTCGATAATCTCTTCATTATGTTCACCAAGAACTTCGAGCGACCTCTCAGCGAGGCGCTCCTGCGACGTGTGCATCCGCTGCGGATGAAGTTCATGGAATCGTCCCTTGAACGCCGTGTTCTTGCTCCGTATTGCAGCCCGAAACTTGTAGATAACTTAGTCCGGGTCGCTGACATTATGCGTGAGTCAAACGGATCGTATCCGTTTGAGCGACCGCCGGCACCTGAGGAGTTATTGAAGTCAGCGCACTATATTACCAACCTCTTGGATTGGGACCTTATCGATTTTGCGTTCGTTGGCCGTAATCTCTTTTACATGCTTGCGAAGTCAGAGCATGATCGCACTATCTTCGAACAGATGTTGCGGTATCACCCGGACTTCTCGGACCCGCTCGTTCCAGATAATCGTAACGCGACCTTGGAGCAAATTCATGCTCGCTTGGGGCGCTGGTTGCTTGAAGATGTCGTCGTAGATCCTGATAAGGCCCGCCGAGGCAAGGCATACAAACCGGAAAAGATTGGGCTCACCAACTTTGAAAACCCAGAGGAATTGGGACGGCGCCTGCAAGCAGTTGGATATCAATGCGCACGATTCACCGCGACCCAGATGGCCCTACTATTGACGACGCCATCCGATAGGACCCGATCGATGTTGCTTGAGGGTCCTTCCGGTTGCGGTAAGAGCTTCCTCGCCAAGTGCCTTGCGAAGATTACAGGCGCAGAGTTGATGGTGTTGAGCTGCTACCACGGTATGAACACTCAGCACCTCATCGAGGTACCTTCCTCTTTAGCTATCGCCTCGTCGATGGCTGGACAAGAGGTCGCTGCTAAGGACAAGCTGATGAACCTAGGCATCCTCTCTCGAGCGTTTCTAAAGTCGCAGAGCCAGCCGGTTATCCTTCTTGTGGATGAGATCGACAAGGTAGATGGTCATATCGACACCTTCTTCCTTGGGCCGATTCAAGATGCCCGCATCCATCTTGAATCTCGACCTCCTATCGATTGTAACATCGATAACCTTCTCATCGTTTTCACAAAAAACTTCAATCGAAAGTTGGATGACGCATTTCTTCGACGTGTGCATCCGATGAAGATGGCCTACCTTGACTCGACACTTGAACGCCGCGTCCTTGCGAAACATTGTGAGGCGCAGCTTGTCGCGAATCTGGTCTGGATCGCCGAGAGAATGCGAAATAGCCAAGGCACCTACCAGTTCGAGCGTCCACCCGCTCCAGAAGAGCTTCTGTCAGTAGGGCAGTACGTTCAGCGCCTTTTAGATTGGGGAGTGCAGGATTTTGCATGGGTTGGCAAGAATGTCTGGGCAATGATCTCCAAATCAGAGCATGATAGAGCTGTGTTAGATCACATGCTTAGGTATCATCCGGATTTCTTGGATCCGCTCCACATGGACGGAAAAAACGCGTCAATCGATGTAATTAACGCGCGACTTGGCCGAATAGTATTAAAGGATATCGTTGAAGATCCGGACCAAGACCGACGTGAACGGGCGTGGATTGAGCTGGAGTATACCTAAAGGAGCCTGTCACGCACATGCGAGCGCTGCATGTGGTTGAGGAAGGTTGATAGAGATTGGTGGGACGTGTTGGGTAAGGGCTGACAGATGGAAGATTCAAAACCCGAGGGAAAAAAGATCATCCTCAAGCGACGGACCAAACATGATGGGGATAGTGATCTTACTACTGAGATCATTGAAGCGCCCGCCTCGTCCGAAACTACAGCGCAACCCGTGGATGAAACAAAGTACTTCTACGAGGGGGAGATCTTCGACCAATTCCATCGCCCTCTAAAGGTGAAAGGGGGCGTTGAGCGACTTCAAGAGATAGCGTCGCGACCACTATCGATCAGCGAGCCGCATCCTCGTGAATCCGCTCGACAGCGTGACGCTCAATCGAAGGAGCGACAATCGATAGCTGAGGCCCTCGCTCACCAGATTTATAAGTTGGCGCAGAAGGATCGAGAAACGCAGCTTGATGTGTATCTCAGCGCGTTTAATGTGGCGTTGTCCGAGCGCACGTGCGACGAGTCCCTCGATATCCTAACACGAGCCAATGAATTTTTCACCGAACACTACTACGCCGTCATCCGAGAGCGGGGGGAACGACCGGAGATATACAATCAAATTATTAAGCGAGTCGGCCACTCCCACGCTGATAGGCTGCAGCGGATCGTTTTTGGTCTGGACGTTGAGGCTACTGCTAAAAAGCTCTGGGATATTTACCAGGGCGGGCATTCGGACAAAGCGAACCGGATTCTGGATATTCTTCTCGACTGCACCGAGATGCAGGTTATCGCTCTGCGAGAAGAGTTTCTCAAATTGCCGTATAAGGATTTGGCTCGACAACTTTTTGCCGTTCTCAACCAATCGCAGCAAAGTGCTCCTGCCGCTGGGCGCCGGACGATTGGAAAGTCAGAGCTTACGGAGCATAAAAAGACTACGGCTTTTCGGGCGCGCGACCAGCTACGGGCTCTGCGATACCTGTTGCGAGGTCGAAGCGAAGAGGAACTCACCCTGGTTAAACGATTCTATATGGATCTTGGCGAGCCGCAGTTGCCAGCGAATGAGCTCACGCTTGAGTTTCAAGCTCGTCGACTTTTTCCACCAGCCGAGTTTGAGCGCCTAGCGGCGCTCATGAGGGGATGGTCACCTCACGGAGAGGCGGAGGAGATTCACAAGGTCATGACCATGGCCACGGTGCGGGGAGTCATCGACGACCCGTACGGTGACCCTCGAGAGATCGTTGAGAGGGAGTATACCCAGGGTATTGGGCCGTTTTTGAGACGTTTTAAGCGCTCTCGACTCCTTCGGGACCATACCTCGGTGATCGGTCTATCATGTATCGCCTATCATCAGCTACGAGAGCGCGTTGCGGCTCTCTCGTATTCTCGATTCCTAGCCACGAACCAGGCCCTTCGGGATTATTACGGTTACGAGCTTGAGCCTAGTCTTTTTCTGTCGCTGCGTTTATTTGACGCCCGGGAACGAGCGGTGCTGTTTCATGAGCGGCTCGAGGTCTCCTTCGACATCTTTGAGGCGCTGCAGCCGATTGAATTCCTTGACCCGCGACAATGTCTCGCGGTTGAAAAGGCGCATCAATCCCTCTTCGGTATGGCTATGCGTGAGGCGCTCGAGCAGCGACTCTCGGCTGTAGGGGCAACGACGCCACCTGCGGACCTTGCCGCGGTATGTGCTCGGTACTTAGATGGTCATGGCCGATGGCCTCTCAATATCGATCTTTTGGCGCAGTATCGAGCCGATGATTCTGGATGCGGTGTGTGGGACTACGATCACGTGCCTTCTCAGGAGGTAGAGACCTTAGCAGTTCGTCTCGGTGAGATAGTCGATGTGGACCGTGCTCCGACCGAGATGGATCGAGTGATACGGGAGACGCTGTCGGGTCTTTCTACGGAAGCCTTGCATGAGCTCGAACGGGTTTTCTTCGATATGACTGAACCGTGCACTCCGTTACGTGAAACCCTAGCGGAGGTGATGACCCCTGACGGCTACTCGTTACTCATGGTGTCCTTTGGTGGGTTCGAGAGCGGTGCTCTTGTTCAGCGTTTGCACGAGGACCCGTTGTATGCGCGATACCTACGGGAGCTTCCAAGCGACGATATTATCTTTCTGCGCGAGAGCTTCAAGCGAACCTTTTACGTCGACCTTGTCGACCATGTCATTCGTGGGAGTGAGACCGCCGATGATAAGGATGTCGGTCTTGAGGCTATTAGCGCCTTGTTGAAGCCGGAGGTGCTAGCTGTGCGGCGGTTGTTGGGCGAGATGAAGCGGGAAACCCAGCCTGAGCTTGAAACCCTACGACTGGTATGTTCCGGGCCAGCCTTGAAGGTCATGGGGTTTGAGCGGGCCTACGATAACGCCTTCTTCTCATTCCGGGTGCATCTCAAGACTGCGGCGGCCCGTCTTTCACTAACGGTGAACTCGTTCGTTGAGCTGATACTTCTTCTTGAAGGGATCGATCCTGATATACTTTTGAGGGTCCAAGAGTGTTTCGACACGCTCGATATTCAAACCCTTCAAGAGATACTACGAGCACACAAGCACACGCAGAAGTTGATCGAGGAGTGCTATGACCTTGTCTATCCGGATCGGACGTTCCGGCACGCACTTAAGGAGCTCCAGGTAGATCCGGACCTTATTAATGAGACCTTGTTGCACTTAGAGGGATATTGCGCGCAATCGGTAGCTCTGGAGCTACGTCAGCTCGTTGAGTCACTTGAGGGCTCGGAGCTCGCCAGCAAAGTTCTCGATGTGCTCGTCCCGCAGTCTCACGATCGCGTTAACGAACGGATTCCCCAGGACATCAACTGGATGGATGAGATGATCTATCAGATCGGGCTTTCGTATCGTCGACAGTTCGGGGAGTCGTTAGTGATATCGTGCCGCAAGAAGGGGGTCGCCAATCATGCCCTTGAGGATATCTCGGGACGGCTCTATGGACCCGAGGTGTCATCGACAGCTCGCGAGCTCTTCAACCTGATTAAATGCGCCAAGGAGGGGGTTGAGCCACCGCAAGGAGCTGACGCTCGGATATGCAGTTATCTTGAGAGTCGGGGACCCAAGTACCGAGAGCGTCTCATGGCCGCCTATCAATCTCACTGGGCTCATCAGGCAGGATTTGGCGGCCTATTGGATGACCTCACCAAGCACTTTAATGACTCGGCTTCTAAACGGAAGTTGCTTGCAATGTTCCTGAGCACGAGCTCCGACCGAAAGGCCCCACCGCCT
This sequence comes from Pseudomonadota bacterium, assembly GCA_041178185.1. Lineage (GTDB taxonomy): Bacteria > Bdellovibrionota_C > UBA2361 > UBA2361 > OMII01 > OMII01. The sequence continues at coordinate 32,070 of JBEGVS010000044.1, read as the reverse complement.
CCTATTCCCGACCTTCACTAGCGCACGTCAGCTAGGATGATGGTCATGTACGCTCAGGGAGATAGGCGATGTCGATTGCCGAAGGTAGCCAAAAGCGGCTAAAAAGGGGCATGGAAGATCTCCCACAAAATCAACACCTGGAGCGGGCTAGCCGAGTAGGCGTTCGGAGCACCTTGCTCGGCATGGCGGTTAACGCCCTTCTCGCAGTTGTCAAGGGAGTCGCGGGAGTCCTCGGTCATTCATACGCGTTGATAGCGGACGCGATAGAGTCCGCTGCAGACGTTGTGACGAGCTTCGTTGTTCTGCTTGGTGTTCGTATGGCTGGCAAGCCGGCGGACGCGAACCATCCCTACGGTCACGGTAAGTTTGAGCCTCTTGCCGCCGCTGTTGTTTCACTTACCTTGCTTGGAGCCTCGGTGGTTATCATGGTGGAGAGTGTTAGAGAGATCTTCACCCCACATCACGCTCCCGCTCCGTTCACCTTAGTGGTTTTGTTAGGGGTAGTGATTGTCAAAGAGATACTCGCTCGATACGTCGGGACTGCGGCCGAAGGGATTGGAAGTGTCGCGGTCAAGACGGATGCGTTCCATCACCGGGCTGATGCCATTACCAGTGCTGCGGCCTTTATTGGAATCTCGGTCGCTGTCTTTGGTGGCCCCGGATTCGAGAGTGCTGATGACATCGCGGCCGTTGTCGCCGCTGTGGTAATAGCGGTGAACGCGATTATCCTTCTGCGGCCTGCGTTATCTGAGTTAATTGATACGGCACCAGCGCCTGAGATCGGGCAGTCGATACGAGATATCGCCCTTCGAGTTCCCGGTGTGCTTGGTACGCACAAGTGCAGAGTGCGTAAGGTTGGGTTCGTATACTTCGTTGATCTTGATGTCTTGTGTGATCCAGATCAAACGATTCGTCATGGACATGAGGTGGCGCATAACGTTGGTGAGGCGATTCATAGTGCTCTCCCCTCAGTAGCGAAGGTGCTAGTGCATGTTGAACCAGCAGATGATTTCGGACGTCGTTCCAGGGATATGGCTGTATAAAGGAGAGAGTGTATGGGACTTCTGACTCATGTCTATGGTGGGACGACATCGATGGCACCCGAGAGCCAGGTGTCGGTATTCGATCAACCGGAATTGTTCGGAGAGCAATTAGCCCCCTATAAAGGAAACGTCATCCTGGTGGTGAATACGGCCTCTCGGTGTGGATTCGCGGGGCAGTATGACGCTCTTGAGGCCTTGTATCAAAGGTATGCGAGTAGGGGATTGGTAGTGATTGGCTTTCCAAGCAATGATTTTTTGGGCCAGGAGCCTGGCTCTGACAACGAGATCGCAGCTACGTGTCGTCTCAATCACGGCGTTACCTTCCCGTTGATGCCGAAGGCCTCGGTAAAAGGGATGACGAAGCAACCACTTTTTGAATTTCTCACTGAGCACGGCCCCAAGGATCTGCAGGGAAGCGTGAAGTGGAACTTCGAGAAGTTCCTTCTTGATCGCGAGGGACATCTCAGAGGGCGATGGCGCTCCTATGTATCGCCCGATTCCAAGAGCCTTGTTTCTGCGATTGAGGGGGTATTGTAGGAAGACGTAGTGCCTCTGCCTTTTTGTTGTTTCAGGCAATGATGTCTCATGGCGGTGCAGCCGTAGATTAGGCGCCCACTGCGTAACGATATCCAAGATCTGCTTAGATACGCCAGGGGGGAGAGGTGCCGGTAACCACGAGGCATGTGACACGTGTCGACGTAATCCTGGACCAGAGAGTGACGGCTAGAGCACAACCAGTTCCAGGAAACACTCCTACTTCAGAACTTTGTTCTTTCAGAGAAAGTGCGCTTTCCGCTACACTAAGAACTGGACCGCTCTCAGCTGCACAGGCGTGGTATTTCTGGCGGTTCTTTGTGCGAGCAGCGTACCTACGGGAGTGAAATGGTAGCGATGAGTCGAAATGCCGGGATGGTAGCGGAAGAGTTGCCTCGCCTCTTAGAGGAGCAAGGTATGGCGTGCTCGGGGAGCAGGTCGGGGTGTGCCTCAACTCGATGCGTGGAAACTTTAATCGTGCTTGGATTGAGGCTCTGCTGGATGGTTATGGGATTCAAGGTGAAGCCGAACGAAGAGAGACACTTCTTCGAGGCGCTGCCTATGGCACGGTAACCTACGGCCTCTATAATGCCGAGCATCCGTGGGATCCTACGAACGCGGACATGTGTCGTGACGTTGCGTTCTCCTTTCTTGCCCCGTGCGTCAAACTCTTTCGTGACCTTGGCGGGTTGTAACTATCTCTCTCAGGTGAGATGAATAAGGGCGGAGAATAAGGGCGCGGAGAAGGACGATGTTGAGCCGGGCGGAGTAGCTTTCCTGCATCAAGGAAAGATATATTTCTTTTTATCCTCTGCTCAGGACCAGCCTGGGTCATCCTACGCTGGTTCGAAGATCTGGTATCTTTCCTCTGACGATAGCGGGACCTCATGAAAGGTAGGAGATGCACTGCCACTCGGTGCAGCGCTGCTCCTGATGGATACGATTAAGCGAGAGGGGCGGATCGAATTCGCAGCGATTAAGGATTGGTTCGCTGAACAAAAAGCGTACTCAAGTCAGGTAGACCTAGGGGTCTTACGTTAGGCCGTCGTGTTTGCGCTCTTCGAGTCCGTCGAGTTTGCGACTGAGGTGTCTACCACCTCTCATCCGTTCCACCTGCGGCTTTTGCCGCCGCTTCCTTCTTCTTCTTCTCCTCCTCTTTCTTGAGGCGGGTGTAATCGAGGTAGCTTAAATTGGCTTGGATGTTGTCGGTATTGCTGTAGACGTACGCTAGAAAGAACTCGGTGATAGTTGCTTTTCGCACCTGTAGCTCCTCCGCGAGACGAAGCACGAGTGGCATGCGGGTTTTGTTCTCACTCTCGAACGCTTCCCACCACTTTCTTGCACTTCCGGTCGTGTTATCCCAATCGAGATTCTTCTTGACCTCTTCAAGCTTCTGAAGGACCTGAGCATCAGTCCAGCCGGCAGTATTCGTGATCCCATTTGGTAGGCCATTGGCACCGCCACCACCACTGCTACCGCCGGCAGGCGCAGCGCCCGGTTCAGGGAGAGTTTCTTTGTACTCTATCGGCGATGTTCGAAGCTGAAGCTGGTTGTCTTCGTTAAACTCGGTCATGCGTTTGAGCATCTCGGGAATCTTGTAGAACGGGATGAGATGCCCTTGGAATACCGGGGTTCCAGGCATGAAGAAGGTGGAGATATTGTCAGCGGGCTTACCGATCTCATCGGGGGTCAGAACGGCGCGTTGTTGGACCTGCTCTTGGACGCTGTCGTTTCGACTCGCGAACACCTCAATAAGCTTTCGGTTCACACCCTCAGATTGAGTCTTGAAACGAATGGTCATCTGACCACTCTCCTTCGACGCCCACTCGGAGTCCGTCAGGTCGAGGTTCGGCATGAATATCTTGGTGCTAAAGCCAGCGAGAACTGAATCTGCGTCGTCGCCGTAGTTTGCTTTGATTTGAGCGGTAGACTGAATAGCCGCCACGATACTGACGTTACGAGAGCGCAAAGTGTTGAGTTTGACGTGAATGTCCGGAAGGCGTCCCAGCGCGCTCGCGAACTCGTCGATGACGATGCCGACCGGGCGGGGAAGTTTTACTCCTTTGTGTTGCTCCGCCCGTTTCGTGAGGAATCGCAGGATCTCTACCACAATCACGTTCGCCATAGGCCGAAGCATCTCAAGCTCCGACTCACGTAGCTCCACGATGAAAAGTGTTGGCTTGGCGATGAGGTCTTCAATGTCGAGCTCATCAGCGCTTGTCGTCGCGCGGATAGCGGGAAGGTCCCAGGCGCTCAGACGCATACTCAACTCAGACATAATGGTGTCCGCGTTCTGTGAGCCTGAGCGAGCCAGCTCTACAAATGAGCGTGTGTTACGGATAGCTTGAGGATGCTGCTCGAGCCAATCGCACAAACCCTTCATTCCGGACTGAACGAGTTCGTGGATTCGGGGCATCGAGAGGATCTCCTTCGGATCATGAAGAAGTCCCACCATGATACCGTTGAGGACCGCGAGAGCGTTGTTTCGGAAGAAGGGGCTATCTGACTTTGCTTGTGGCTGGTCAGTTGCCATGATGATGGTGTTCGCTATCAACTTAGCGTCGGTGTCGTCCTCGATCTTGCCAAGGATATTCCAGCTCAGTGAGCGTGCTAGATCGAGGGGGTTAAAGAGCAGGATGTTCTTCGAAGGATTGTACTTTCGCGTCATGGCCGCGAAGGTCTTCCACATGTCTGGCTTAGAGTCGATGATGATGCACGAACGCTGAGCGTCGAGGCAGTCATTGTAAATAATGGGATGGATGAACTTTGTGGTTTTACCGCTACCAGTTTTTGCGACGACGAGAACGTGTCGGTTTCTCTCTTCTACCGGCAACACGAGCTTGGTTTGCGCAAAAGCGGTGCCCTCTGATCCCCGAAGATCGTTGACGTAGAGATAGGTCTCTCCGGGTTTGCCCGAGGATTTGGTCCAGTTCGCGATCTGTTGCGTGGTGGCGAGGTCGCCCGATCCTAACTCGTTGGTCTGAGAACGATTGGGGCGTCGATGCTTCTCTTTGAGCATGCTTCCGACCGACATATCGCCGAGAAGGATACCGGTCCTTTTGTAACCTACCCAGCTGTGGCGAGCGACGAGAGCGAGGTAGGCGAATATGATGACAAAGAGACTCTCCTCTACCACGGACCGTGTTGTCGCTGGGGCAATAAGCAGAGACACCAAGGGTTCGATGATTGGAATAGGCCTAAGAGGATTGGCTCTTGGGGTTTGAAGAACCTCCTGAAAGTGCTGGATGTTGGCTATCACCCAATCAGGTCTTCCGTAGTGAGCGCTCTCTGCGGCGAGAAAGAGAACGCCGAGGATTCCGGGGATCATCGTTTTGCCGAAGGTGGAATTTCCTGTGATGAGTAATTGGGCCACGATGCCGGTTACGCCAGCGACTCCGAGGGTTCCGAGCCCAACGGCAGGACTGAGCGAGTAGAACCACTCAACAAATTGAAGAAATAAGATCTCTAATGCCCGTAGCATTATGTGAAAGCCTTCCCAAAAATCCCCGCCGTATACAACAAGAGAGCGCCGTGCTTACACACGGCCTGAACGCTCCCTACCGTGTAACCGCTTCATGCTTCAGTATAATCGGCCACTCAGCGCTGATCCATGAATTGATTCTTGAGGCTGCTAACCAGCTGTATATGTTCATGGATTTAGAGCTCGCTGCCTTACGTACGTTCGATAATTGTAGCGATGCCCATTCCCAGTCCAATACACATGGTCACCAGGGCGTACCTCTTGTTGGAGCGCTCCAGCTCGTCGAGCGCCATGCCGATCAGGATCGCGCCGGTTGCTCCCAGAGGGTGCCCCAAGGCTATTCCACCGCCGTTAACGTTCACCTTCGTTTGATCGATGCGAATCTCGCGCATGGTGAGCAGCGGAACAGGTGCGAACGCTTCGTTGATCTCCCATACGTCGATGTGGTGAGGCGACAGTCCCGCTTTCTGGAGAACCTGGCGAGTCGCTTCAATCGGGCCGGTAAGCATCACGCGAGGAGGAGATCCCACGACGCTTTGAGCGACGATGCGAGCGCGAGGTTTGAGAGCGTGCCTCTTAAGCGCGTCCTCACTTGCGATCAGTACAGCAGCTGCGCCATCGACGATCGCTGAGGCGTTTCCAGCCGTAATACAGCCGTTCTCTTTGAAGACAGATTTTAAACTTTGGAGCGCTTCAATCGTGGTATCTGTTCGAGGATTATCATCTACCTCAAGCGTTCTCTGAACATCCTGGTCATCTCTGTAGGGCACGGGGACCATGCTACGTTTGAAGTGACCTTCCTGAAGAGCTTTTTTAGCCTGCATTTGCGAGCGAAACGCGAATTGATCCGATTCCGCTCTGGTTATGCCGAATTCTTGAGAAAGAATCTCCGCTGCCATGCCCTGTTGTACAAGATCGGGATGATGGTGCTTAAGGAGTGGGCTCTCTTCGCCGCCTGCGTCCGAAAACATCGGCACGCGAGTCATGTGCTCAAGTCCGCCGGCTACAACGAGATGATAATTTCCAGATTCGACGCTCGCCGCTGCGAAATTAACCGCTTGTTGTCCTGAGCCACACAATCGATTGATAGTTGTAGCGGGAACAGAGATCGGCCAACCGGCAGCGAGCACAGCGGCTCGTCCTACACACCACCCCTGTTCCTGAGTTTGCGTTACGCACCCAACAAGCACGTCATCCACTAACTCGGGAGCTACGCTGTTACGACTAACGATGGCGTTCAAAGGATAGGTGAGTAGGTCAACTGCATGGACCTTCGAGAATTTTCCCTTCCTTCGGGCTCGCGGAGTTCGAACTGCATCGACGATGTAAGCGGATCCCATAGGCCATTCCTCCTCGTTACAAAGTGCCCCCACTCTACCATGGAGTGAGTGGGAGCGCTCAAGATTTTGTGAGGTTATCGCGAGATGTACACATCAACACGCCGGTTGAGCTGGCGGCCAGCTGGCGTAGTGTTGGTGGCGATGGGCTTCGTAGCGCCGTAGCCCTTCTGCTCTATCTGCACGACAGGGATTCCCATAGAGGCGAGGTATGTTCCTACGGTTTTCGCCCGAGCGTCCGCCAACGTTTCGTTGTACTTAGTGTTGCCTGTGTCGTCGGTATGGCCTACCACATGCACTTCCCGCATCACGCCACTCGCTTTAATCGACTCAGCGAGTGCTTCGAGGTTGGCGATGGTACCTGGACGAATGTTGGTTTGATCCTCATCAAAGAATACCTGATAAACCCCACCGACCGGATCAGGTCTGCGAGTGTTATCGAGATTACGTTGAAGTTGCTCGAGATAGCGTTGGTTCGCGACAGCTTGAACATTGAGCGACGCGAGCTGTCGTTGAAGATTAAGCTGGTGGCCCTCTTCAAGGTCGTATCCGATACCATGAAGGAGTCCCGCCACGGCTCCAAAGCCAGCGCCAACGGGGATTCCCTCACCCGAGGTTGCGACTTGGTTACCGACCACCGCGCCAGCGCCAGCGCCCCATCCAGCCCCAAGAACGAGACCAGCGGCTGATTTATCCGGGCCGGAAACGGGAGCACATCCGGTGGTAAGAGTGGTTGCTACTGCAAAGAGAATTGCGAGGAACGACCGAGAGATTACTGCAACGTTTGAGTTCATCGTCAGCTACCTTTAAAAAACAAGGAGTATGACGCTCATTTACAACCAAAGTGGAAATGAACATCTACAACTGTGCTTGTTACTGAACGGGAGTCGCACAACAGCCACTACTACATCACCCGCTTACCTCTCCTATCGGTAGGAGCGAAGCTCAGCCAAAGGAAAAAAGAGAGCGCTGCGCGCTGCCTGGGCCTGAGGGCAGCTAAAATAGGTGTCGAAAATCTTTGGGTTCACGGTTGAGGTCCGTTTCGTATCTCTGCGAACTCTCCCAGCGGTTGCCCTAAAACGAAGTAATATGAATGGGTTTGAGTCGATTGGGGGTTCTTCATAAAGTTGGGCCGATGATGTGGCGAGTAGAATGTGGGAGATGTTGAGCTAGGAGAATTTGAGTATATCGGCGTTTGAAAATGGACGAGGGGTACGCTGTAGCAAAGATAATCTGCACCACGTTCGTGAGAGCGATAGCGCTAGCTCTCATAATTCCGGGAGCTTTGGGGTGCCTGGGAGAGAACGTCCCGAATGGCCAGATACTCGTGAAGAACGATTCTCAGGATCGTGAGTTTAATGTCATCGCTGTGTACGGTAACGGCGCGTATGCGGTTTTAAAGCCAGGTGAGCGGGTGCTCCTCCCACCCAATACCCGCGCATTCTCTGCTAGTCGACGCTATGCGACCTACACGCGGAGGTATTCAGTCGCGTGTCCAAAGATCGAAGGGCGAGGGATCGTTATAAAGATGATCGATATGCACACTAATCGCATGCCTGCTGGATGTAAGACCGTCAGCGCCTCAAAGGGCTAGCGCTCCATGTAAACCGCAGAACTCAACGGGCGATTCGTTAAATCTACGATGACTTTGATGACGTGGCGGAGCGTCGAACGACGACGATAACGCTCGCGGCAGCAACGATGAGCCACAGGAATGGAACCGGAAGGAGAGAGAAGGGAGTTCTCGTGTTTCTCAGAGCGACCTCCATCGGCAAGATCCCCTCAGTGTAAGGAAGGAGGGAGGCGAGAGTTCTTCCAAGGGGATCGACGACGGCTGTCAGCCCGGTATTTGTCGAGCGAAGAAGGTAGCGGTCGTTTTCGATGGCCCGAAACGCTGCGATGAGGTGGTGCTGATACGGTGCGACGGTATCGCCGAACCAGGCATCGTTCGTTTGATTGATCAGAAGCTGCGCGCCTTGGTTAACAGCGTCACGAGCGATAGCTGGGACGATATCCTCATAGCAGATCAGTGGTGAGAGCTTTACCTCTGCTCCAGTTGATAGAGGAAATGAGAGAACTGAGGGGGCTGCTCCAGCGGTGAATTGCCCGGCGGTCGAATTAATGTCTTTCAGGAACGGAAGTACCGACGAGAGCGGGGTGTACTCGCCAAACGGCATTAAGATCATCTTGTGGTAAGGCTCCGCGACTGAGCCATCGGGCCTGATAAGAACGGAGCTGTTGTGGTATTCGGTTCGAGAAGAATAAGTAAGCGCACCTACGAGAAAAGCCGCTCCGTTGTTGAGGAAGGGGAGCACCTGGGAAGTTCGCGCATCCCGTGTTGATGCTGGAATAAAATCGGTAATCGTCGACTCGGGCCAAACAACGAGGGAATCGAGTCCCGAGTGCCCGAGCGCTTTGGCGCTCAAGGTCAGGTATTGTTCGCGATTGACGGTGAAATACGTGACGTCATGTTTGTGGTGAAGCGAGACATTTCCCTGAACGAGGTAGGTCTGTAGTGGTGTGCCGCGCGATGCTGTGGCCTGCTCGAACGACAGCTCGGTTGTTTTACCGAAGATGAGGCAGCTACCGAGAGCGAGTATGGATACCGCCTTGGCTGCAAGGCTTGTGGTCTTGCGCGCCACGAAGACCTCCGACACCCACATCATCATGAAGGTTATGCCCGTGACTCCCGCAAGCTGAGCAACTTGAGCAAACGGAAGGAAGGCGAGCTGGGTGTGTCCGAAGTCCCAGGGAAATATCTTAATCCAAAAGTGATGTGCGATGAGCCATGCAACTGCGGAGCGAAGCCCAAGCGTGCTCATCAAGCGAGGCAGATGGCGGAACGAGAAGGCCCAGATGAGAAACTGAACAGCGCTTCCGGCGACGAAGAGGGTGTAGATCGCAAGAGCCGCAAGGGTTGGGAATCCGCCGAAATCCTTGATAGTCCAGAAGAGCCAATAAAAGCCCCCAACGTACGTAACAACCCCGGCTGCGAAGAAACGCTTCATTCGAGCGGTCGGTATCAGGAGCGCTGATACAAAAAGCACCATGGCGCTCCAACCGAGCGCCGCACACAGAGGTGACCCTGGAGTGCTCCACGCGGCGACGTGAACCATCGCCGCGAGGAGCGTTACGATCCACGCTATCACGCGAAAGGATTCTCGCAGATAGACGAACCAGCGAGGAATGTCTCGATCCAGAGCAGGCGATTGTACTTGGCGGTACGCTCGCTTCGGCACACAGAGCCCGTTTTGATCTGACCACAACCCATTGCGACTGCGAGGTCTGCAATTGAGGTGTCCTCCGTCTCTCCCGAACGGTGAGACATCACGGACCGGTAGCCATTCTTATGAGCGAGATTAATCGCCTCAAGGGTTTCGGTTACTGTTCCGATCTGATTGAGCTTAATAAGGATAGCGTTGGCGATGCCGCGCCCAATACCGTCAGCGAGACGTTTCACGTTCGTTACAAAGAGATCGTCTCCGACGAGCTGAACGTTAGCTCCGATCTTTTCGGTAGCGATGCGCCATCCCTCCCAATCGTTTTCATCGAGGCCGTCCTCGATGCTGACGAGTGGGTATTTCTTAGCCCATCCTGCATACATTTCGACCATGTCGGCTGCGGTGTATTCCTCTTTGGTGCTCTTCTTGAACACGTACTTGCCCTTTTCATCGTTGTAGAGCTCGCTTGCCGCTACATCGAGCGCGATAGACACGTGATTGCCCGGCTCATAGCCTGCGTCTGTGATCGACTCAATCAGCGCATCAAGGGCTGCAGTAGGCCCGGCGAGGTCTGGAGCGAAGCCACCCTCATCACCGATGCCAGTTGAAAGCCCCTTCTTCTTGAGATTCTTCTTGAGGGCATGGAAAACCTCCGACGCACACCGAATATTTTCGAAGAAGGTCGTGGATACGTGCGGAACGATCATGAACTCCTGAAAGTCGAGTGTGTTCGCAGCGTGAGCACCACCGTTGATAACGTTGACGAGTGGGACGGGAAGTTGACGAGCATTCGCTCCGCCGATGTAGCGGAAGAGCGGAATATTGAGGGAGTTCGCAGCAGCGTGTGCAGTTGCGAGGCTGACGCCAAGGATAGCGTTTGCTCCAAGGCGACTCTTCGTCTCAGTACCGTCAAGGTCTATCAGTTTGCGGTCAAGCGCTGCTTGGTCGAGGGCGTCGTGACCCGCGATAACCGGAGCGATCTTTTCTTTAATGTTCTCAACGGCCTTGAGTGTTCCCTTACCGAGGTAGCGCTCAGGATCTCCATCCCTGAGTTCCAGGGCCTCGTACTCGCCGGTGGAAGCTCCCGAGGGAACCATCGCAGTTCCCGTGGCGCCGTTTTGAAGGGTGACCGTTGCCGCTACTGTTGGAAAGCCGCGGGAATCGAGGCATTCGTATGCTGTTGCTGACGCGATAGCGCTGGACTTCATAGTCTGTATTCTCCTGAGATGATTGAGGGTTTATGTCTTTTAGGCTGCTACCCTGTTGGGGGAGAGTCTATCGCCGTTGGCGAGGGGAAGTAAAGGTGAGGGGGGGGGATACCCGGAAACTCCCATCTTCCGCCGGAGGGTTCCTTTACTGCCGGCTGGGAAGTTGCGGCCGATATCTTTGTTTGTTTTCCAGCCCATGATGAGAACGGCCCTCCGGACGTACCGGCAACAGGGTAGCCCATGAGCCCCGCCCATTTGCCTCAATACTTCTGGTACCGAAACCCCTTTCGATTTAAGCTACCCCCATGAGAGTTACTGCACCCATCGTCGTTCTGACCCTCGCGCTGTGCGCCGCCGTTTTTTCGTTTCTCTCAGATGATGGATTCTCGCGATTGAACTCTCTCGCCAAGAGTTTAGATCTTCAACAAAGAGCAAACGCTCGCCTCGAGGAGAACGTTCAAGCTTTGAAGCGACAGGTGCATGGATTGCAAAACGATCCTCGCATAGTCGAAAAAGCCGCTCGCAGTGAGCTCGGCATGGCTCGCTCTGATGAGCTGGTGGTTGTCTTCGAAAAGAAGGAGCAGGCTCGTGGAGAGGGTAAATAAATTCCTTGGAGGAGCGCTTCCTCGGCCATCCTCCGAGACCTCGTACATGCAGCACAAGACAACCGAGGGGCAGGTGCCCCGCGCAGCTCAGACGCCCTCCAACACCTACCGGGCCTCCAAAGCCCCAGAATACGGAGTTCCGTATCGACGCCGCAGAGGTGGAGTGCCCACGGATCTCACCTTAATCAAGGGTATCTTGGCTAAAGCTCTCGCCGGTAAAGGTATCGATAAAAAGATAGAGCGATACGAGTTCGTTCTTCACTGGGATAAGATCGTGGGACAGAAGTTAGCTGAGGTTTCCAAGCCTGACTATATCTCTCGAAAGACCCTGATCGTTCGAGTGCTCCACCCTGTGTGGGCACAGGAATTCACGTTCATGAAGGGGATGCTACTTCGTAAGCTGGCGCCTTACCTCAAACGAGGCGATGTTGTCGATGACATGATCTTCCGTGTTGGTCCCCTTGAGGAGTAGGGGGTTCTACGCTCCAAGCTCACCTTATCGCCCCCATGTTTGATCGCCCCCATGCTTCACGTCGAATCCGGTAGACGCATACGAGCACGCGGTGCCGTAGCAGTCTCTTGGTGCCTCCGTAGGCACCCTTAAAGTATCTGCACGGCGAGTGAGTCTAGCAGGGACTAGCTATTTATTCCCCTTTCCGAAGCCGTACTTTCCGTTTCGAGTGCTCTTACCACCTCTGAAGTCTCGAGATTTCATCCCTTTCTCCTTCTTTCGAGGTTGATGGAACGCCTGCGCCATCCCTTCCTTATTCTGACTTTGGAGGTGACTAGGCGTCGATACCTCAAGCCACTCGAGGTCGTCATCTACCCGATGCGCGTTGAGAAGAAGGGGTTGTATCCTTTGATTTCCGTCGGCATCGAGGAATCCGATGTTGAATCGCGAGCCCACTATGAGCTTAGCTCCACCAACAACGGATTCCTTCTGCAGCACAGCAAGACGACCTCCTGAAAGCGGCTTATACAAATAGTCGCCAGCCTGGTTGCGGCGAACAAGACGAAATACGCAGTTTGCGTGCGCTTCAATAATGGCACGAGAGAGCCACTGTCGTTGAAGCTCTTCGGAGGGATTGTAGCGATGATTCGTGTCTGAAGAGCGGGCCGCCGATGGTTGCTCTGGAAGTCCGAAGCGCCGGCGGAGCATCCGTTCATTATCGCAAGCCCGTTGAAAGTTCATTTCGTCGACGCCGACAGCTGTCCTCTGTTCCGGGGACATGTTTTGTGCTCGATGGAATACTATCGCTTGTTTAATAAGATCAGATCGTCGTTCGGTGCGCCCGAGCCGCTTCCACTTGCTGCTGTCTCCGGAGAGGATGCCTTGGGCCTCAACTACAGCGGCGATGCGGATGGCATCATCGACAATAGCGACCTTGTAGTCACGTTGGTAATCGTATGCTTTTATTAAGAGCTTACCCATGCGCGCACTGACAGGAAGCTTAGCGACGCGGCCCCCCAGTTCGGTGATGTTACCCTTTGGTCCAAAAAGGCCTAGGTCATAGAGGATACGGTCTCCCATCCGGATATGTTCCTCTGGAGCCTGATCGATCAGGTAGCGGTTGATCATCCTAAAGGAGACCGGGCTTTCAGCAGCTGCCAACCTCAAAATAAGGGTCTCGAGGTTCATGTTCTGGATCTCAGAGGGCGCGTGCGCAGCTAGTTCGTTAAACGGTAGTCCGTGACTTACTACGAAACCATCTTGAGTCCGTCCCACTCGTCCCATCTGTTGGCGGTATTCATCCTGAGTGATGTCATCGACGATGAGAGATGGAACTCCTTCGTTGTCGAGAACAAGGCGCCGGATCTTTCCGGTGATGATGACGGCTCCCATTCCTTCGAGTGTAAGGCTTGTTTGAGCTGTGTTGGTCGCTGCCACAGCCTTGTTGGGCTTGGGCTTGATCGCAGCTTGTTGTTCCTCCCGTCCGAGTTTGCTGTGGAGAGGAAAGACCTCGCTGCCTGGAGGCGCCTCTTTGCGGACCTCTACGATATGTTTCTCGATATCCTTAACCCCATAGTGGAAGCTGAGGGGGTTAATACCCTCGTTGAGAAATCGCACCGCGTCAGCAGATGGGGAAGGCCCCGGCTCGAGCTCCGTGATGGAGTATTTGCGGCCCTCTACTGAGATAACTGTCGGGTTCCGGAGGTATTCGACTATCTGATCCTTGTTTGGGGTTGCAGTCATTATCCAGATCTTGGGGATCGGGAAACCTTGAGCCTCCCGCATCTTGTAAAATCCGAGCAAGAGGACCGCGTTCGCAGTTCGTTCGTGAAACTCATCAAAGATTAGGTGATGGTCGCTTGAAAGCGGTCTGTTGATCTGCCGAGCTAGTTCGTAGCCCTCTGTGGCGTAGAGGATCTCCGATCTCTCGGAGACTCGGCGATCCAGCGCGTGAGCAAAGCCGATAGTTTCGCCGACATCTTCATTTCTCGTTTTGGCGCCAAACGCCGCGAGTTCACTCGCCGGTAGTCGTCGAGGTCCCAGGACCGTTACTTTGAAACCCTCTCCATGGATGAAGGCCGGTACAGTTGTGGTCTTGCCTGAGCCGGTCTCTGCTATGAGGAGCACCTTCGCAGACTCGTGGGCGCATCGAATGATTTCCGCTTTGCTTTTATATATCGGCAAATCTTCGGGACGCTTATTTTTTGTCAGCGGAGCTGGAGCCGCTTTGGCAGTTGAGGTGCCTAGCCGTCTGAATATCGATGAGAGATCCGGGCCGGGACTAAAGGGATAATTTTTTGGAACTGATTGCTTTGGCGGGCGAACGGGAAGATTTGCTTTTGGATTTTGATTTGGCGGGCGATACCGCACGTTTCGATCGTAATGGGCTCGCTTGCCACCAAAATTGCTCATCCGTGACTCCGAAATGAAACTTCCAAAAAGTGTAGAGCGGAGGTCGTCATAGCTGCGAACACCGACATGGTTCGCATGCTGCCACTTAGTGTATGCGCGGCTCAGGCGGAATGGGTCCGGGTTCTCAGCGATGCAAAAGAACACCGCATGTGCCGTTTGTAACTCTAAAGCCCACTAATTCAAACAACAAAATCAGAGGCGGAAGCAGAAATTGATCGAGGACAGCCGCACCTGATGGTGGCGAGTAGGTTTGGGTTCGAATCTGAATCGAGGTGCCGGACAAGCCGGGTCCCCGTGCGCCATAACCCCACAAAGGGGGATTGGATGCAGCCCTAAAACCTCTTCCGGACACAGGAGGTCGTAGGAGTTAGGTTTTATTCGCGCCATCTCCCGTTGAAATCCAAAAAAAACGGCAGCTCTCGCGCATTTTGTTTGCCACAAAATTGACTAAGATTGCCGCACACTGTATCAATCGAGCACAACATTTTCACGGCGGCGGATTATCTTCCTGTTTCTCAACAGGACTGGGGGGATTTTTACCACTGTTTGTGTGAACGTGTAAGAACTGCGAAGCCCCGATCTGCCTCGTTGAACAACGGTGGCGTGATCACCAGGGCACGACCCGACACCACAGGAATGATGTCAGGCCCGAATGAAAAAGTAACCGCAGGTAGAACATGTCCCGGTGATTCATCACCAAGCTCTCAATCGGCCCAAGAACTAAGGCTCGGGAACCGAACGGGCCTCAAAGATTTCCTCCTCCCGCCTGAACAAATTCAACGTCTCAGTGAGAGCCGCCAGGCATATCAGGCTTGGATTGGTTCGTTAGCGGAACAGCTGTCAGACCCGTGCAAAGCGCTCATTAAGACCGAATTTTTTGAGCATCTGCGACACGTCCCTCATTCGACAGTGGCGCACTCCCGTTTGTTCGGTCACGTAGATGGCACGCGATATGAACACTGTATCCACGCGGCATACAGCGTCCGAGCTTTGCATGGCAGCGGGCTTCTGGGGCTTACCCCGTACAAAGCAAAGATCCTTGAGCTCGTACTCCTTTTGCACGATACCCATCGTCTTGGTTCGCATGCACTTGACCGGGTGTTCGCCTCGATGCCGGGAGCGCCGAGTAACTTCAACTCGTGGTGGCCCGCAAACGATTTCCACGAGTACCATGGGGCGATTGCGATCGCGAGGGATCCTGAGGTTCGAAAGATCCTCGGTAAATACTACGACGACGTCATGACGATTCTGACATCGGAGGATCTTCGACCGGCTGCCGCACAAGATGCTGATTACGGGCCGCTTCACCCCAAGCTAAATACGGCCGAGGTGGCATCTCTCAAGAAGCTCAAGAGTGAGCTTGATAGAGGGTCCTACATAAAACTTGATTTCCTGCGATCCGGATTCGATGTGTCTATCATTACCGAGGCTATCCAGGGTGTGGAGCGGCATGAGCAAACCCTCACTGCCCGGGACTTCGGAATTCAATTAAATATTAGTGAGCACCTTGGAGAGAGTCCGTACAGTGAGGTTGCGCACTTTCGAAGCTTTTACCGGGCTGAGCTCGCTACCCTCGCCGTCGGATGCTTAGCTGAGCAGGTAATCTTTCACAAAGGTGTATGGGATAGGGCGAAAGCTACTCACTCAGTAGACTATTTGTCCTCTCCCAAGTTCTACCGCGACATTCGCGATAAATCCCTTCAGGGGCGATACGATGAGATATTCTCAGAGGAAGCGCTTAGCCTGCTTGAGGCCGCTCAAACTGGAAGGGGAATGTGCGTTGAGGACGTGTACGCGCCGCTACTGACCTTAACGTTGGCGGATATCTCTGAAAGTGGAGGGTGGAAACACTTCGGTGACTACGTGCCTTCGGGAGTTGCTCAGTCCTTCTGTGGAATCCCCCGTCAAGATATGACCCTGTTGGAGGTATGGTTTCGTAGAGCGTTGCTGAATGCCAGACTCGACACCAACATCCACCTGCTCACCTCTAATGACTTTGGAAAGACCTTTGAATACGATGTGTGTCGACACGGTCAGGACCCTGTGCGTGAGAAAGCTCAAACGCATTGTGATAAATCTCTCATTAAGCTCATCGTCGCGGCGCGCGCGATCGACACACACGGTAAACCGGTTGACCTCTCTGCCATGAAAAGAACCCTCTGTGAATTTCTGGTAAATACTGAGATCGTCGTTAGTCCGGAGGTCCTTGATAATTTCAATCCACGAGTATTTTGTGAACTTGGAACTCCCGCCGTTTTTTCTCAAGCGGTGCGGTCCAAGGTGGCAGGCTTCACGCCAGAGTGGATTAGAAAAGGCGGCAGCGGGATAGTCGACTAGCTTGCGTCACGCCAAGGCATTTCTCTCCACCGGCAGCCCCTCGCAAGAGCTTTGGTGCATGGCCTCGTGGGCGCTCACTACATCCACATCATCACGAGGGGGATGAGAAAGCACCGCTCATGCACACGCCTCCCTTGAGGAGCGTTATTGCTCGCACTCGCTGACGCTCGCAGGAAGGTCAGCAATCGCCCTTCGAAGCGCAGAGAGATAGTCCTCGGTCTGAGGTCGAGGATCGTTCCCTCCGTTGCGCTGCGGTTTGCATGCCTTGATAGCATTGAGCTTCGATCGTTTTGCGTGTGTGAAGAGCCTGGACGCCAAAGCGTTCAGCTTTGTCTTCGACGAGGCCTTAGAGACGTTCGGACACACCGTCGTCGGACACACCAGCTCTTTGCTTTGGAAAGATGCATCAAGTTCGCGTTCGAAGGCTCGACGGTCGGAGCTAGCTCTCGCTACGAGTCCGCTCACCTGCGTTCCACCACATGCTACGGCCCGACGACCAAAACTTGGAACGCGTGCCGCGAGAGCTGACAGCCTCGATCTGACGGTCTTTTTCACACCGGTGAGATTAGAGCTGGTGCAGAGTGGGGGGGCGTCGGCGCCGATGTAATCCTTGTTAACCTGGTCGGTAGAGACCTTTCCGTCGTAGGCATCGTCCACACCGTTTTCGTTCGTATCCTCGCCGGATGGGGGGATATCGGAGAAGCCATCCCCGTCGAGATCAAACGCTTCGTCTCCATCACGCTTGCCGTCGTTATCGGAGTCACTGTCCGTTACATCAGGATTGCCATCTGTATCAGTATCGGATGGGGTGATAATTCTGCCGTTATCTCCATCGTCCATGCCGTCACCGTCGTCATCAGTTTGAGAGGGGACGGAGCCGGGAGCATCCGGGTCGCCTTCAATTCGGTCCGGGACATTGTCACCGTCGGAGTCCTCATCCTCATAGTTCGGTATTCCATCGCCGTCTGGGTCTCCCGTTCCCTCCGTACCGTCAGGAATGGAGTCTCCGTCGCTATCTCGGTCGAGGTAGTTCGGTCGTTGATCATCGTCATTGTCGTCAACTCCCTCGGTACTATCGGGAATTGAGTCGCCATCGCTGTCGCCGCTCGGAGTGGCATTGGGTGTCGGGGTTGCAGCGATATAATTGGTTTCACACGCCGCTAAAAGCACGTGGTAGGACGGCGTGGCGTATTCCTGTAGGGACTGATACTCAAAGGTGAGTGTGCTCAGAGAGGTCCTTGGCTGGAACCATGCCGAGGCCGCTTCGGTATCATCCAAGTCCCCTTCGACCGTCTCTCGAAAGCTTTCCGATCTGCTTGAGGCTCCAACTACGGCTGAATCGGAGGCATTCCACGAGGGGATGTTCACTCCATTGACGCTTGGATTGGCGTCGAAACTTTGCGCAAACCATCGAGATATTACGGTGGACGAAACAGGATTTCCGTTTCTATCCGTCGCGCTCAAACGCACCTGATCGACGTCGATATCGACTACGGCGAACCCCCATCCTGATGCCGGGGTGCTCGAGTTAAAGCGAAGGGTAAGCACAGCGCTATGGGGGATTGGCTGTCTCGCCGGAGTGTTGTTCGACTGGATTCGTACGTTCAAATTAGTGGCATCATCGGCCTGACCGTAGAACCCCTTCATTGAGTTTCCGCCGCTGAAGGGTTCATCCGTGCCGATTGTGACGGAGCGGGGCTTTCCGGTAACTTCCCAGGTGAAGTCAGGCACAACGGAGGCTCTATTGGAGGATGGTTCGAAGGTGCCGGTTCCTGCAGCAGAGGAGTTCTTGTTCCACGTCACATATACCCCCTTGAATCCAAAGCGACAGGGGCGGGGAGCAGCGTTTGAGATGTTCGTATCAACGAAAACGCATGCTGTGAGAGCAGTGAAGGTTGCTATCCAAGTCCTCTTCATGATCGGTTCCTTAAACGAGTACTATCCAAGATAGGCTACCCTCAGAAGCCGTGGGCGTCTAGAAGTTTTGGGTGGCGAATGAATGAAGGTTACTGAGGTTTGAGGGCTACCGAGATGAGGTGTGCGGCCACCTTATGTCCCTCGTTGTTCCAGTGCGAATCATCCGTCCACCACAGGAGCTCTCCCCTCTCGAACGCAGCTCGCCCTTCAGCCGTAAATTGCGAAGAGAGGTCGATACATCGAAGGTTGCTGCGCACACAGAACGAGGTAAGTGCTTCAGATATCCCCGAAGTTTTATGCTGGTCGGGTTGGAGAGCCTCTCCACGCAGTATCCAGTCATACACCTCCTCCTTGGGGGGGATGATAAGGACTACCATCGATGCCCCATGTTGCTCGGCCATAGTGGATATCTGTAGAAGCGCTCTAGTTATGACCGCGAAATGTGGATCTCTCTCAACCTCTGTTACACGCAACTCCGTTGCATGCGCGTGAGGTTTGTAGAACAGCATGCTCCGTCCATTCCCTAACGCTCTCGCTGTGATAACGGGATCCGCAAATACCCAGCGGTACACTCCACGCATGGCGAATTGCCTGAGGGGTGAGCGGGAACGATAGTCCTCGAGAGCGATCCATAGAGACGAGAGCCCAGTTGCTGGAGGGGCCCCCAGGATTCTCTCCACATCTTCAGAGCACTCGTCTAGGTCGTTGCCGACATACACGGGCACAACGACCGTCGCTCTTGAGGCCAGAGATAGGGTCGGAAGCTCACGCGCTAGTCGTAAAGCCCCGTGAGCTGGGCACGTCCCCGGCATCGAGAGATTGTAGGGTGAGAAACCCTGTTCTTCCAAGATCGAGCTCCAGGTCTGATCTTGAGTTGAGCTGAGACCCATGCCGAACGAGTCTCCAAGGATTATCAGATCGAACGGCAGCTGGTGATTTGCGATAGCGTTGCGGAAGCCTCGGTCGTCGGTTTGAAACACCTCGTGTCTATGCACCCTATGCGAGGGATCGCCAGACATGGCGGCAAGGTCGCCAAACGTGACTCGCTCCGATCTCCTGTTGGGGAGGTAGTGAGAGAGTCCAGGGTAGTGAGTATCCCGTCGAAGAAGCTCTGAGTGCGCGCGGTAGTATACGAGGTGTCCTGCAAAGAGTCGGAGCGCCCCGTCACCTACGCACAGGGTGAAGATCGTCGAGCTGATACAAAGCATTATCTTGATGGTTGAGCTTAGTCTCTCCGAGGGTACCATCCAACAAAAAACCATGAGTGCCGATGTGAGCGCCAGGGTCACCTGCCAGGAGAGTGCGGCTCCAAAGATTCCCGATGCCCATAGTGCGGGAAAAGAGATGGTTGCGCCGATCCCGAGGAGCCGTTCGAAGGAAGAGTTGGAAAAACGAGCGGTCTCAGGTTGTTTCATCATACGCGCTATCGCTCATCCCGTCGTGTACAAGTACGAGAGTTCGAAGACCTCATGCCGCTGGAGATAGGTGCCCACGGCATTTAGTGTGAGTAAGATAGTGTGCGATCGGACTGGCTTTGGAAAGGTGCCAGGTTTTACGAGCGAGCCACATCCTGAAGCCAAGACTCGATCTTGCTGCGGATAGAGTCCCGTACCTGCATCGCAACTCGGAGTTTGCTTTCATCATCGCCTGAAGCGGCGGAGGGATCTGGAAAGTTCCAATGAAGCCGCACCCCTTCGCCTGGGAAAAAGGGGCACCGCTCAGCAGCCTCCTTGTCGCACACGGCAATCACGTAGTCGAAGTGTTTGCCTGCTGACAGGAGCGAAGCAACGCCCTTGGGTTGGTGGTGGGAGATATCGACTCCGGCCGCAGCCATTGCTTGCACCACGAAAGGATTGAGTCTGCCGGGCTCAAGTCCCGCGCTCTCAACCTCAAAACGCTCGCTGGCAAGGTGTCGCAACCACCCCTCCGCCATCTGGCTACGAGCGCTGTTGTGAATGCACACGAAGAGAACTCGCTGTCGTTTCATCTGCGCCGCTACCTCTTCTTTCCGAGACCAACAAGGGAGGGCTCCGACGGCGTCGGGCAGCACAACTCTGGGGCGAGACACGCGGTGTTTTTACCTTGCAGGGAAAGAACTACCTCGGTTCCTTGGAGCGTTGCCCCTTTGAGGGAAAACTGTGTGACGAATCCGACGTCGTGCTCAACGTCGACCTCAAGATCCTCATCGCCAAGCACCTGACCTGCCTTTTCGAGGATCTTCGCCAGTTTTCCAGCGGTCAGACGGTGATGGTAATCGTCCGCTACCCATGTCTGCAGACGGCACAGCGACTCCTCGCGGAACGTGCCTCCACAGTCAATAAATCGTTTGCTGATTCGTGCGACCTCCGTGACGTGAGCGTGAGCTGGCGCCAGCTCACCGGTCGGAAGTTGGAATCGAACGGTAGCATCAGTGAAGTTGGTGAGCGTGTGTGATAGTTCGGATACCCGCATATCGCTAGAGTATAAGATCGATCGAAAAGTTCAAGCTCTTTCGACCAGAAGATGGCTTCGTCTTAATGAGAACCGGTCAGCCAACTCGCAGGCCAGTACATGAGGTAGGCGCTGAGTGCGCTGATTGGAATCGTGAGCACCCAAGCCCAAAGGATTCGAGTCGTAATTCCCCATCGAACCGCGGATACGCTCTGGCTTGCTCCAACTCCCAAGATGGAACCGCTGATGCAGTGTGTTGTCGAAACTGGCAGCCCGTAGTGCGAAGCGGTGAAGATCACACTTGCGGCCGCGGTTTCGGCTGCGAACCCGTGGATAGGCTTGAGGTCGATGATCTTCGTGCCCAGTGTTTTAATGATTCGTACTCCGCCGGCCGCTGTCCCAAGACCCATCGCTGCCGCGCTTGCGAGAACCACCCATGTGGGAACAGAGAGCTTCCCGGTCTCTGGCATCACCATGTACCCTGCCGCGACAAGGGACATCGTGATAACACCCATGGTTTTTTGAGCGTCGTTGCTTCCGTGTGAGAGTGCCATGAAGCCGGCCGACAACATTTGAAGTCGACGGAAGAGGGGAGCGACACCGACAGGAGCCGCTTTTCGGAAGAGCCAGTACAGTAGGATCATGAAGGTGAAAGCTACCAACATTCCCAGCATCGGGCTGATGACCAAACTTAAAACGATCTTCGTTAGACCGGGTCCTTGGATTGAGGCTGCTCCACTGTGGGCGAGTCCTGCACCGATCAGTCCGCCCACCATGGCGTGAGAGCTGGAGGAAGGAATGCCGTAGTACCAGGTGAAGAGGTTCCAAAAGATAGCCCCGATGAGGGCCGAGAAGACCACCACCAATGTTATCGTGCTGGGGGTTATAATGCCCTTGCCGATCGTACTTGCTACGGCCGTTCCCGTGAGAGCGCCCACGAAATTGAGGATCGCTGCCAAGTAGATAGCGGTCCTGAGGGGAAGCACTCCCGTGCTCACCACGGTTGCGATAGCGTTTGCGGTGTCATGGAATCCGTTGATGAAGTCGAAGATCAGCGCGACTATAACCACGGCGATGACGAGGCCAAGGAGCATTGAAGCTGACATAGCACCTATGAGTTCTTGATAACCACGGTAGAAAGGACGTTTCCAACATCGTCACACAGGTCGAGGCCACCCTCGAGTCCCTCCAGGAACTCTTTGTGTTTGAGAAGTCGAATAGCGTCTGACTCATTCTTGAACATCGAGGCTATCTGAGTTCGGAAGATCACATCTCCCTGGTCCTCAAAGCTCTTGATGTTCTTGCAGCGCTTGCGGATGTCGAGATGACTCGTCTTACTTTGAAGGTGACTCACCGCCTCAAAGATCTCTTGGCAGCATTGGTCTACCAGCACTGCGAGCTCCCGACTGCCTGCTGGCAGGTCCTCCATCGCATGAACGATAATCTGGAGGGCTGTTGAGTAGACGGCGTCCGTAATGCTCTCAAGCTCTGAGGCGAGCTTGTAGATGTCGGAACGATCGAGCGGTGTGACGAAAGTTCGATTGAGCTCTTGGTAGACCTCAACGATGACTCGGTCAGCTTCGTGTTCCACGTCTTTGAGTTTCTTGATCGTAAGCTCTCTGCTTGAACGGTCCGTCTCCTCGATGCACTTCACCAAGAGAGCGCTCGCGTCTTTGGCGCATTGAGCGCCCCGTTGAAGGAGAACGTAGAAGTGTTCTTCGCGAGGAAGGAGCCATTTAATCGCACGGTCAAGCCACATAAGATCCAACACATGAAAGGTAAGAATATGACGGGGCTATTCCTAACTGAATTTCACGCCGGTTGGTAGCGGCTTAGGGTCAGAAAAGATGGGTTGTAGTGGAATTGTTGCGAGCGTGAAGGGGGCGCTGTGGATGAGCTTTGGGCTCATCATTATTCGGCCTCGATAATTCTCAGTAAGTCTTCAATTTCCTTAACTCTTCTGTGGGCGCTCTGATTCTTGAAGACCCTCCACTTAGCGTCGCAGAGCGCTGCAAGGGATCTTAGAATAGAACAGAGTAGTGGAGTTTCATCTCCGGCTACCTCTTGAGGACTGACCTCCTCTAAACGGCTTTTGCACAACATGACGAGGTTGGAGATATCGCGAGGGAGATCGAGCATCTCAAGTTGGCAGCAGGCTGCTCCGATTCCGAGACTGAGTTGGGTGCCGTTTCCGAAAAAGTCTCCCATGGCGTAATTGAAGCGAGAGAGGTGACCCAGGATGTTAAACACGAACTTCCGTTCCTCGTGTTTGCGAGACCTCATCATGTGAGCGATGGTTTGCGGCCCCTTGCCAACGAGGTGTCCTTCAGTAATTCCAAAAACGTCGAGCAGCAGGTTTTCCACCTTTCGTTTGCATTGAAGTTTGTAGCCGAGCGCGGTCTCTTGCTGCTTTTTTGGAAATTTTGCGAATCCACCGATGTGCTCGGGTTTGATCTCGTTTGCGACGATCGCGAAGCGCTCGAGGGCGCGTTGGTTTTGGGGAGTCAGTTCAAGACATCGGTCGAAAACTCTCGCAGTGCGATCGATGTCGTATGGCCGGAGCCCGAAATGGTACCAACCGATCGTCTCGAGTGCGAGCGCAACGAGTCCGTGTTGGGCGGGATCGATAATGCTTGGCCACTCTTCGGTTCTCACCTGTCGAATTGCATCGAAGTCAGGAAAGCCCACCAGGGTCAGGATTCGCCACGCCACCCCAACAAGCTCGGTGACCGCCTGTCGGTCGTCAGGATTTTGTTCCGCTCGCTCAAAACGTTCACGGAGTTCCCGAAGCGCTGCCTCAGCTTGTTGCTCTGCGAGCAGGGGAGCGTTGACCCGGTTGGAGTACTGCCGGTGGGGGTTTACGTAATCGCGACGACCAAAGCGGTGGTTGGGTGTATCGGAGTTCACGGTGGTACGGTACCTCAAAACGGGCTTTGTATTCTAGAGTTTGGGCGCGCCTTCCTCCGGTGCGCGGGCCGCTTTTCAGGGAACCGATCGGCCCGGATGAACGCGCTATTATGTCGTCATTACAGGTACTTGAAGTTGAACTTTGGGCTCAAGGAAAGAAGTGTGTTGTAGAGCAACGTAATCACCCCTTCGACGTCCTTAATTTCAGCCATCTCTACCGTAGTGTGCATGTAGCGCAGGGGAAGAGATATGAGCGCCGATGGAATGCCGCCGTTTGAGTACGCGAATGCGTCTGTATCGGTGCCGGTGGCGCGCGATACCGAGTCTCGTTGGAAATCGACCCCATGTTTCGTGGCGGTACTGATGATCAGATCGAGGAGTTTGTTGTGGACGGCAGGACCATATGTAAGCACAGGTCCTGACCCGCATCGTGTGTCTCCTTCGATCACCTTGTTGATCATCGGTGTTGAGGTGTCATGGCAGACATCGGTTACGATCGCCGCGTTGGGCTTAATCGTGTGAGCGATCATTTCAGCACCACGAAGCCCAACCTCCTCTTGAACGCTGTTGACGATGTAGAGTCCGTAGTTGAGCTTCTTTCTCTTTTCTTTGAGGAGTCGAGCTACCTCAGCGATCATGAAACCGCCGATTCGATTATCGAGGGCCCGTCCCACGTAGTATCGATCGTTAAGGATCATGAACTGATCGTCGTAGGTAATAACGCAGCCTACATGTATACCGAGCTCTTCTACCTCTTTCTTTGACTTGGCACCGACGTCTAAGAAGATATTTTTCAGGCTCGGGGCCTCCTCCTTGCCGTCGGAACGAGTATGAATTGCGGGCCATCCGAAGACCGCTTTGACGATCCCTTTGGAGGTGTGAATATCAACACGTTTTGATGGAGCTATCTGATGATCGCTTCCGCCGTTGCGACGCACGTGGATCAGCCCGTTATCGGTAATGTACGCGACGAACCACGAGATCTCATCCGCGTGAGCTTCGATTACTACCTTAAATTGTGCGTCAGGATTGATAACACCGTACGCCGTCCCGTAGTTATCCACATCAACTTTGTCGACGAAGGGTTTAATGTAGGAGAGCCAAAGCTTCTGACCGCTGGCCTCGAAGCCGGTGGGTGAGGGATTGTTGATGTATCGCTCAAGGAACGAGAGTGACTTTGGGGTAATAATTGTCGGTTTGTACTTCGATGACTTTTTATTCTTTGTGCTCGCTGCCATTGCTTTCTCTGTGATCACGAGGCCTTCATTGTCCTCGTAAGGTTGTTTCTACCAAGAATCGCAGCTTCTCGTGGCTAGTGTCCAGCGATCATCTTAAAGAGAGGGCTCGTCGCTTTCCGCATGCAGGCCGAGCGGGCTCATGGTACAACGCCTAGAAGATAAGATAATCGTAGCGACGAGGTACTATGGACGTTCGAATCACCTTTCTGGGCGCAGCCGGCACCGTAACGGGCTCTACGTATCTGGTTTCGTATGGAAACATACGGCTTTTGGTTGATTGTGGCATCTTTCAAGGCGAGCGGTCGTGGCGAGAGCGAAATTGGCAACCTCCTCACTTTGATCCCGCCTCCATTCACGCGGTGCTCCTTACGCACGCGCACGTCGACCATATCGGAATGCTTCCCCGCTACTACAAGCTTGGGTTGCGAGCTCCGGTGCTCTGCTCGCCGGGGACCGCCGATCTCGCAAAGCTTCTCTTGCTCGACAGTGGGCGGCTCCAGGAAGAGGAGGCGGCGTTCCGTGCAAAACATAAAAAATCACGGCACGATCCACCCCTACCGCTCTACACCGAGGAGGATGCTAAGTCCGCTTTAGAGCTTCTCAAGCCCGCTCCGATCGCGACGCGGATTCCGGTGCTTGATGGAGTGACAGCAGAATGGTCGCTGATGGGACACATCCTCGGTGCCTGCGCTATCACACTACGGATAGGCGGAAAGAAGATCGTGTTTTCAGGTGATGTGGGTCGGTTTGGAGAGCCTATTCTCGTTGATCCTCAGCCGGTAGAGATGGGAGACCTCTTGTTAATTGAATCCACGTACGGAGATCGTCTTCACGATGGTGGCCACCTTCAGGACGAAATGGCTGAGGTCATCAATCGAACCTATAAACGTCGGGGTGTAGTGATCATCCCAAGTTTCGCGGTTGGAAGAACTCAGACCCTTCTCTTCTACCTTCGCGAGTTGAAAGCAGCTGAGAGGATACCGGATATCCCCGTGATCATTGATAGTCCTATGGCGTCGGACGCTACTGCGATCTACCGCCATCATTCGAATGAGTACGATGAGCGCTCAAAGGAGTTGCTGGGACGAGGTTTTCAACCTTTTACGGTTCCGAAGATGTATTTTACTCGCGAAAAGGAGGAGTCGATTCGGTTGAACTCCATCGAAGAGCCCATGATTCTCATCTCGGCGAGCGGTATGTTGAGTGGAGGTCGAATCCTCCACCACCTTAAACACCGGGTGTCCGATAAACGAAATACGATCATGTTCGTCGGGTATCAACCACCCGGTTCTCGTGGCGATTGGTTGAAGCGCGGCAATAAGACGATGCGATTGCTTGGGGATGAGATCCCCGTGAACGCCGAGGTGTGTGAGGTGAGTGGTCTGAGCGCGCACGCAGATCGAGATGAGTTGCTTCGATGGTGCCGATCGTGCTCTGGAACTCCAGGTCGAGTCGCTGTTGTACACGGGGAACCTGAGTCCGCCCGACATTTTAGTGAACTGCTCGGCAAGGAGTTGGGGTGGAACTCGTTTGTGCCTGGGTACCTGGATAGTATCACCGTATAGCCGGGGGTAACGGTGTATGTTGTACCGGTGATGGACCACGCATGTCGGAAGCGGTGGAGGCTAAGGCTTTGTCTCCCGTCGTGTGCACAGGAGTCACCGTAAAGTTCAAAACGCAAAATGTCGATCGTGTAATTGCAATCAGCTCTTTCGCGTAACGAAGAAAATGTGCTGAACGGCGGTGAGGTCGAGCACTCTTTTGGCTAAAAATCAGCGGTTCTCGCCACTTTGTTTAAAGCAGTTAAAGTAGGTGATTGCAGGAATCTCGTACCCAATTTTGCGGTTCGGACCGTTTTCTCATGAAATCTGGTACAGATCTGAGACAGATCGGCCCCTTGTAACCCCCTTAAATCATTAGGCCGTGTCGGTGCCTCGCAAATACTTTCTTTTTTGGCGTTATTTAGCTCAAAAAAGCGGAGATTTCCGGGGCTTAGAACGATCTCAACCTGTGAATGCTTTCCTCACCATGGCCCCTTGGGCCATCGCCACCGTGTGCCTTGAGATCTTGCGGAGTCGTCCAGCGATCAAGGCATTACCTCATCGCGATCGCGGTGATAGGGATCCTATATCTAATGTATGGCATTTTTGTCGGCGCGCTCGTCACAGATGCCAACGCGCAAGTGTCAGTAGTTGGCGCCTCGACCTCAACGAGCTCGACAACCCCAGCAGCGAGAAAAACTTTTTACGACTCTGGCTCAGGTAATCACTGGGCGTTCTGGTACACCGGTACACAGATCGATTACGCCTCAGCAGCTGACGGGCAGACGTGGACTACTCGCGGCAATCTCTCGTACAACACGCCGAATTTTTCAGTCGTGTTCAAGGTCATCGCAAGTACCTCGTATGTATTTCTGGTAACTGAGGCGAACACCTACGACGTCGTGATTCGTCGCGGTACGATATCAGGAACGACGATCACCTTTGATAGTGAGGTAACGGTACTCGACGGAACATCGTCGAATGACAAGTACATCCTGCCGCACGTGTCGCTCGATTCGAACGACAAGGTCTGGACAGCGGCGTTTAAGGATTTGGGTGATGTGGGAGACCGCTATCTCCTTACAGCGCGACGCACGACAAATGACGGATCGTATACGCTGACGTTTGATGCAGCGAGCAGCATCCAGAAGCCATCAGTTGTTGCGTCGAGCGTCTCTATGGTGCCGCTCTCCTCTGGAAAGATGTTAGCGGCGGTATCAGGAGATAGTGGTAACAACATCGTGGCATATGAGTACGATGGATCAGCTTGGAATGTGGCGGGAGCAGGGGGCTCGTATGCCGCGCTTCAGTTTGCGAATTTAGCTGTCGGAATCTACGACTCGGTTAATGCAGTAGCCCGTGATTCGAGTGGGGCTCTCTACGTGGCGGGTGCGTTCGTCAATATCGGAGGTGTCGCAGCAAATCGAATCGCAAGATGGAATGGTACATCGTGGTCTGGCTTGGGAGCGGGAATGACAGGCACGGTGAATGCGCTTGTCATGGACACCGGTGGCAACCTCATTGCTGGTGGTGACTTCACGAGCGCAGGTGGAGTAACGGTCAACCGGGTCGCCAAATGGAATGGTTCTTCATGGTCTGCGCTCGGGACAGGAATGGGGAGCACCGTAAGCGCCCTTACCCTTGATCCGAGTGGTAATCTCTATGCAGGAGGAGCCTTCACAACCGCTGGTGGCGTTACGGTGAACCGAATTGCTAAATGGAACGGGTCATCGTGGTCAGCACTTGGAACGGGGATGGATAACTCGGTATCCACTCTTACGACCGACTCAAGTGGTAACCTCTATGCCGGAGGAGCTTTCACCATTGCCGACAGTGTGACCGTCAACTACGTGGCTAAGTGGAACGGAAGCGCGTGGTCGGCGCTTGGGACGGGAATGAGTGCCGCCGTCAATACGGTCGTCGTTGGTTCCGGAACTA
The DNA here is from genome assembly GCA_041178185.1 of Pseudomonadota bacterium. Taxonomy (GTDB): domain Bacteria; phylum Bdellovibrionota_C; class UBA2361; order UBA2361; family OMII01; genus OMII01. The sequence goes on along the minus strand of JBEGVS010000044.1, from coordinate 3,470 downwards.
CTCTCTATGCCGGCGGGGCTTTCACGACTGCCGGTGGTGTAGCGGTTAATCGAATCGCTCAATGGAACGGTACCTCCTGGTCAGCATTAGGAACTGGAGCGAACGACGTCGTGCATACCTTAAATTACGACGCTGCAGGTAATCTGTATATGGCTGGCGATTTCACCAGCGTGGGAGGAGTAGCGGTTAACTATATTGCCAAATGGAACGGTACCTCGTGGAACGGCCTGGGTTCGGGCATGGTGCAAAACTATGCTAAAGACCTTGTCTCTGACTCAAGCGGTAATCTCTACGCGGTGGGAGAATTCAACGAAGTTGGAGGCGTGCGTGTTCTCAAGGTCGCGAAATGGAACGGCTCCTCGTGGTCGGGGTTCGGCAACGGCCTCGATAATGTGGTGTATGCGTTAGCCTATGACTCAGTCGGCAACCTGTATGTGGGAGGATCCATTCGCTATGCAGGTGGCTTAACGGTCAACCACATAGCTAAGTGGAACGGGACGTCGTGGTCTGCGCTGGGAACCGGGCTTTCAAGCACTGTGAGCGCTATCGCAATTGATCCATATGATAATGTCTATGCGGGAGGATATTTCACCTCTGCGGGAGGTGTCAGTGCAAACCGGATCGCCAAATGGAACGGGACCTCCTGGTCTGCGCTAGGAGCTGGCACTAATGATACGGTATTCAGCCTTGCAAGTGATTCAACTGGTAACGTGTATGCGGGAGGAACTTTTACTACCGCGGGTGGTGTAACAACAAACTACATCGCCAAATGGAACGGCACGTCGTGGTCCTCACTGGGAACGGGGTTGAATGACATGGTGCACGATCTCACCGTTGACTCAAATGATAATCTGTATGCAGCTGGAAATTTTTCCACCGCAGATAGTGTAACGGTGAACTATATAGCTAAATGGAACGGTACCGCCTGGTCTGCCCTTGGAACGGGAATGGATTACTGGGTATTCGCTGTGGCCGTTGACTCATATGATAACCTCTATGCGGGGGGCGGTTTCTCAACCGCAGGGGGCGTGTCGTCAAACAGGATAGCCAAGTGGAACGGCACGTCGTGGTCCGCGCTAGGGACCGGAGTCGATATACTTGGATATGTGTACTCCCTTATTTTGGATTCTGCGAACAACGTCTATGCAGGAGGATCTTTCACGAGTGCAGGAGGCGTAACGGCTAATCGAATTGCTAAGTGGGACGGTTCCGCGTGGTCCGGATTAGGAACCGGAATGACATCCTTGGTAAATGCTCTAGCCCTCGACTCAACGGAAACGCTATACGCCGGCGGGCAAGCTGGCCTCATTAAGGTGTCTCAAGTACCTGTTAATAATCTTTCCCCCCATTCATCTGCTTCTCTCGTCGCAGGTTCTAATGGAGAAGCCCACCTTCTGTATATCGATGACGCCTATGATGTGAATATCAAAAGCTACATCATCCCGACGATGACCCCGGGTGCGCCTGCTTCGTGGGGAAGCGCGACGACGGTTCACACTGGAACGGTGCTCTCACTAAGTGCGGCTTTCTATAGCTCTACGTCAAAACTTATAGCGTGGTTTATCGATGATGGGGCCGTTCGATATCGGGATGCTAGTAGTCCCTATACGACATGGTCGTCCTCGACATGGGTAAGTGAAGCGGGATACCCGAAATCGATATCCTCCGATTCAAAGGCAAACGGTTCAGACATTGTTCTCTCAATTTGGAACCGACTTGGAGGCTCAGACGGCGAGGTGGTCGCATCGCTAGGAACCCCAGGGCCTACGAACACACCGACTAGTCCGGCTACCTCTACGCCGACCGTTACTCCGACGAACACGCCGACGAACACGCCAACTCCAGCATCATTCACCGGTGGAAACGGAGAGTATCATTCACTTGGTCCGACCGCGACCCCGACCGACACCCACACACCGACGGCTACTGTAACCCCCACCAACACGCCAACCAACACACCAACCAATACGCCAACTCAGACTCCGACGCGCACGATTACTTCTACTCCAACCGTGACGCCAACAAACACACCAACCAACACCCCCTCTGCGACTCCAACTACTACCCCAAGTGCGACCCCAACAAATACGCCAACGGCAACGCCAACTTTTACTCCGACGAATCCTCCAACACACACCCCCACGGTGACGCCGACGAATACTCCGAGCCCGACTGCCACACAAACACCAACCGCAACTCCAACCAGGACTCCAACCACTACACCCACAAATACTCCAACCTTGACGCCCACCAACACGCCGACGAACACGTCTACTCGAACTCCTACACCGACGGCCACGAATACTATGACGGTGACACCAACGTGGACACCAACGTCGACCCCGGCGGTCTTTGCAACGAACACACCGACACCGAATTCAACTGCGACCCCCACCAATACGCCTGCTGGGGCTAACACCGCTACCAGCACGCCGACCCCCGCTCCAACCTCAACTCCGACCTGGTCTACTGGTTGGACGTCAACGGATCCGCTGTCGATATTCGTTTCCAGTACAACTGACGATGGGAGTTGGACGGGAGCTGAGGGGCTTGAGTCGATGCGGCAGAAGTGTCAGCAACTCGCAGATGCGCAAGGCTTCCTTGGTACCTGGTATCCACTAGCGTCCGATTCGACCTGGCATGCGCGAGACCTTACCGGAGTCGACACCAATAGTGGCCCAATTTACAACATGAACGACCAAATCATTTTCAACAGCACAGCGGAAATGTGGAATTTCATGGGCACTTGGACTCCACAGTACTCTCTTGCTTTTACCGAGTACCGCGTATCCTCGGGCTCTCAAACGGTGTGGACAGCTACGGACCGGTACGGTTACCTATCCGATGCAAACTATGCATGCTCCGATTGGAAGAGCATCGTTTCAGACGGACATGTCGGAGACCCTACTGCCTCGGGTTCAGATAGTTGGATTGAATTTCCTGTGGGCGTAGCAACGCCCCCGGCATGCTCATCGAGCCAAGCTGTCTATTGTATCGGTAACTACGTTCCCCCAACATTCACTGCTACCCCCTCTCCGACCAGCACACCAACTATAACTCCAACCGTAACACCGACGAATACTCCTACCCATACTCCGACGATTACCCCGACAGGCACACCTACAAGGACGCCAACGAGCACGCCAAGTGCTACGCCAACCGTTACGCCGACCCTGACGCCAACAGCTACGCCCACGAATACCCCGACGGCGACGCCGACGAATACACCGACTGCGACCCCGACAACGACACCTACCCAAACGCCGACTAATACCCCGACGAATACTCCGACGAGTACGCCTACCAGCACGCCAACAGTAACACCGACACAGACCCCGACGGCGACGCCGACGAATACACCGACTGCAACCCCGACAACGACGCCTACCCAAACGCCGACTAATACCCCGACGAATACTCCGACGAGTACGCCTACCAGCACGCCAACAGTAACACCGACACAGACCCCG
>JBEGVS010000043.1:0-17477 GCA_041178185.1 Pseudomonadota bacterium | reverse complement strand
GGACCTGCAGGATCCCGTACGAGAAGGTGGGGCGATACACCAACACGATATCTCAGGATACATCGCTCTGCATCGCGCGGCTGAGGAAGCTAGGGACCTCCCGTGATGATGACGGAGGGGGAAGCGTGCCAGGATTACCGCGGATGTAGTGCGGAATTCTGAATTAATCCCTGAGGAGACCACCGGCGCACCTCGAGCAACCCTCAATAAAAAGATTAAAATTGAAGAATTTACCGCTAGGGCTAAAGTATATTCCAAGGTCAACCGACCCCCACCTACGGGATATGAGCTGACCCACGTTGTCCTGGGTCGCAGCGTTTGAAGGGGAAAGACATGAAAATAAAAGTTTTTCTTACTAGCATGGCGGGATGCTTACTGTTTGGTTGGTCCACCAACGCTGTTGGAGAGCCGGTCGCGGCGGCGGTTTGCGACATTAAAACGCTAGAGGCTATCCCAGAGGTGCTCTCACGGAGTGGGGTGTCATCGCTCGGGGAGCTGTGTCCCCTCCTAGAAAAGGATGGCAAGAACCAGGAGGCATCTTTCGCCTCTCTGAACCAGGGTCCGGCAGGGGTCGGCACCGCATTCGGTTCTGGAGTGTTGAAATGTATTCTGGAGTGGTGCGGATATGGCGCGAAAAAGAGTGATCCTCCAGGGGTGCCAAAGCCGAACGTCAACCTAAAACCTTACCCTGAGCCCAAACCAGGTCGGCCGGAACTTCCTCCTCATCTGCAGCCTAAAGGTCAGCCCCGCGGAAACAAACCCGGGATGGGGGGGATGACGGAAGGCGATCTTCCCCCGGGATATAAGCTTCATGAGGTATCGCCCGAAGATTGGGTTGAATTCGAGCGCCGAGCAAGAAATGCTCCGCGAAAGAAGAAGCCGGAGCAAGAGTACCCAACGGAGCCAGTTGATACCAGTCGGGAAGAAGTTACCGCTTCGGACGGATGGATGGTCGAATTTTTGGATATGAAAAAAAATAACCCGAAACTCACTCAGCAAGAATATTGGGACTGGAAAGAGTTTGAATGGTATCAGGACTGGTTAAAAGAAAACCCGAAGGGCAATATGGTCCAGTATTTGGACTGGAAAAAAAGGAACGGGCGCAGCAAGTAGGATGTCGGGAACAACAACTCTCCGCTAGGAGTGTGTGGGGGGGGGAATTGAGGCGGGCTCAGGATAAGGTGTCTATGACCGACGATAAGGATAGTCCTCATGGAGAGACCGGGTGTAGGCGAGGCCCATGGTTCCCTGAGTCGCGAGCAAAAGCTCTACTCTCCCTATTTGCTGTCTGGGTTCTATCCCTTGTTCCCGTCCACGTCGCTCTCACTCAATCGGCGCCCCGTCTCGGGGCGGTCCAAACCGGCGTCGGTGGAGATACGTGTTCCGTTGAAACGAAGGAGGCTCTGGATAAGCTCACAGTTCGAACTGAGGATCTTAAAAAGGAGCGCACCGCTCTTTTGCAAGGCCTTGTTCGAGGGGAGCGCGAGAGCTACCTGCAAAACCTGAAACGTCTCAAAACGATTGACGATGAACTCTCTGAACTACGTCGTCTGTTGACTGCGCTTGCCAGCACTCTTCGCAAAGAATTAAAGGAGTTATTCACGTGCGGGGGGCCCCGTGCCATTACCGCGGGTAAGTGGCTTATGGGATTGGTACTGCTGCCTGATCCAACGGATGTGCTCATTTGGGTGGTGCTGGGTGAACCGTTGGGAGGAGACGACGAGCCGCTGTCTTGTTTGAGGATCAAGAATGAATCGGAGACCCTCTCAGTGAACGTAGCGCGCTTGTGTAGCGAAGAGATCGTTACGCGATACGGCTATCCTGTATCATGCCTTCTCAATGATGACCCATGTCTTGCGTGTAAGCGGGTGCTGGACAAGCTCCTCTCCTACCAAGATCATTGGGACCGTTGGTGTGTCGATACTCGCTCAAGACCGTCGTCTCCGGGAAATTCTGGTGGGACGAAGCTCCCCAAGCCGAAGGGACGAAAGTAGGCCGGGCTGCAGTATCTTGCAGAGTGCTCTCGCAGTGAGCGGTGCTCATCTCATCCCTAGAAGAATTTATTGTTGGTGGAATTCTAGCTACATCCGCCCCATCGTCCGCGGCGACATGATCTCCGAGAGGGCGAGCTGCTCCTGCGCCACGGAGAGCGGAAGGGCGTACTTTGAACGGGAGTGATCGATACAGGCCTTTGCTGAATTGTTACTAGCCGAGGCTGTCTCGACGTCGAGGGTCGTTCCTGAAAAGGCCTCTTGCACCTCACCATCAACACTCATCTTAACGTAGAACTCTCGGAGTGGGAGGTTTAAAAGGTCCTCTGGGCCGAACCGTGGCTTGAACTCCTGAGCGACGGTTGCAGCATCCTCAGCGCCGACTCGGAAACACGCTAGGTTGGCGACGTTTCCAAAGATAGTCTCTTTCACCGTTTGAGGAAGTTGTCCCAGGAACTGATTTGCGAAGGTCAGGCACAGTTTGTACTTACGCGACTCACTCAGAATCTCGCCGAACGAGGGGGTCGCAAAGTTTTGGAACTCATCGATGTAGAAGTAGAAATCCTGACGAGCCTCGACCGGGATGTCGGCTCGTGACATGGCGGCTTCGTAGAGCTTCCATATGATGAGAGAGCCGAGGAGGGAGGCATTCTCAGCGCCGAGCACACCCTTTGAGATCTTGAAGATAACTATCTTTCGAGAGTCGATGAACTCTCGGAAATCAAAGGTGTTGGTTGGTTGACCGAGAATGTTTCTAATCATATCGGTCGCCAGCAACTCGTCTAACCGGTTGAGGAGCTGCGATACGGGACCCTCTTCAAACTCTTGGCGGCGAGAGGGGAACTCAACCTCCCAAAAGCGTCGCACCGACTCATCGTTGCTTCGTCCAACGACCTCTCTGCGGAAATCATCGTCGGAGAGAAGTCGACGAAGAGATACCACACTGGCTCCAGGAATATTAAGGAGCGCGTTAATCGCATAGCGCAGAAGGTGGTCCATCTTCTCAGACCAGCTATCACCGAACACACGCTTGAAGGTGTCGAGGAAGCTCAGCATGACTCGAACCTTAAGGTCGGGTCGAATCGGAATCATCGGGTTGAAGCTTGGGGGATGTTCGGTATCGCTCGGGTCGAAAATGACCACATCCTTCAGTCGATGTTGAGGGATGGTTTTTAGTATCTCGTCAGTGAGATCGCCATGAGGGTCAAGAACCGCGCACCCAAATCCGTTGTCGATATCAGCTTTGACCAGCAGTTGGAGAAGACACGACTTGCCGTTACCTGATTTGCCAAGCACGTACAGATGTCGACGACGGTCGAATCGTCTGAACCCGAAGGGGGTTCTCTGATCGCGGTAGTTGGTAATGCCACAAAAGCTGATCTGGGGATCGTTGGGGGTTGATGGAAGGGTGCGGGGTGGTGGGGCCTTGCGAGAGAGAACGATAGCCGTATTGGGAAGGGTTCCAATCGTGGGTGGATGCCACAGCGTTGTGAGCTCAGGCGCGGAAACCATGAAGGGTGAGGTGAACCGACGCTGTTGCATCATTTTAATTGCCGAAGCGCCTGAGCGCAGCGGTCGAATGCCGAGACGGTTTTCGTCCGAGGTGTTCAGATATTGGACGGCAAGGCAGGCGGCTCGAACATGTTGAGCAAGTCGCCCCTTGAGCGATGCCTCCTCTCTCTTCGTCGCCCCTTGTGGAGGTTCTGCGAAGGCGGTTATTCGATAGTTGATCATGAAGAGCCGGGAGAGGCATTTGTCCTTGATCAGCGTGACGCTCTGATTTTTGATGTCGCGTTTGAGCCAGGTCCTGGTACGAAAGAGTCGGCAGAATTGCTCTACTTTTCGGAGCGCTCCCAACTTAAAGTGCAGGACGGGAGTGTCTTTGAGCGGTCGAACGACCACTTGGATCAACATGTTCTCGAACTCAGAGACGCGCGAGAGCGTGGTGACCACAGGCGCCATACTGTCCCACGCGAAGGCTCGATAGTTTTGAATCGGATAGATGTCCGGCCACTCTAAATCGAGGTCGGCGCTCACCGCTAACGTTCGCGCTGTGACCATCTCGGTGTAGTCGTCGATGTATTGTATCTCAACATCGGCCCACCATCCGTAGATCGCTTTCGTAATTCGGTTGAGGGTAGCGTCCTCAGCCGCGATGCAGATGTAGACGATCGTCCCTTTGGCGAATAACTCTAACGAGAACGGTTCCGTAGATTGCTCGGCGATATCGTTCAGCTGGGTCATGAAGAAGTTGGCGTTGACGAGACTCCACTTCGTCATCTTCAGGGCGTCGCCCAGGGTCATGACTGTTCGCGGAAGATGGATAAGAGCTACGCGCATACGGAGGAGAGGAGCTAGACTAGGTCAAGTAACCGCTTCTAGTGTACTCGCAATTTCGGGGCTACTGAAGAGGTCTCTTCGAGATGGTCCGATGCCATGCTTTATGCAGTAAATTGAATATATTCGGTTTTATGTCCTTCAGAGGGATCCGGCTCGTATCAGAGGAGGGTTCAGGATAGCGATGGGGTCGGTGTCGGCTAAGTTGCTCATATTACGACCTTATCCGCTTGTAAGGAGGACCCTTTCTCGTTACTGTTGATGGGTTTTGTTGGATGCGGAAGAGAGGTTCTCCTTGTCGAGCGATGGTACGGATTATTTGAGAGGTGGTCCTCTACGACTGACCGGCCGGGTGCAGGAGGCTGCTTGGGGAAAGGTTGGTCGCGCGTCGCGCATCTCCCCTATGGTAGCTGGTCACGCCGACGACGCTCGGCTGGCAGAGTTTTGGATCGGTGGACATCCCAAAGCGCCCGCGCTCCTCGAGCTCCCTGATGGTACCACCCTCGCTCTCGATCAGGCTCTCGTTCGGTATACAGATGCTCTTCTCGGACAGCGCACGATCGACCGTTTCGGTTCGAGTTTGCCGTTTCTGCTTAAGATCCTCTCAGTAAACAGGGAGTATGGACTCTCAATCCAGCTCCATCCCACCAAGGCAAAGGCGAACGAGCTTCATCACAAAGCGCCACAACACTATCCGGACGCGAATCATAAACCGGAGGTCGGCGTCGCTCTTACCCCCGTATCTTTGCTTTACGGAATAAAGAGTAGAGAAGCCCTCATGTCGTTGGTCTCGGCGCTTCCAGAGCTGAAACGATTTGTCGGTGGTGGTGTCATAGCGGGTGTGTCGGAGAGAGACGCAAGGCTGGGAGCCGAAACGTCAAAGGCGCTTCTGGCGGCTATCTTTGCGCTGACCGAGAGCGAGGTAGCGCAGTGCACTGAGTATCTCGCAGGCGCTCTGCCGAGCGTCTTGCAACTCAAGGAGGAGGCCACCCTCTTTGCGCGGTTGCGCGAGAGGTATGGGATGAAGGATCACGGCCTCGTCGCGATGCTCCTCATGAATGTGGTGCATCTTGCGCCGGGCCAGGCGATCTTCATAGCGGCTAATGTGCCCCACGCCTACCTCGAGGGAGACCTGATCGAATGCATGGCGTGCTCGGACAATGTGGTTCGGGCAGGATTAACGCCGAAGTACAAAGATGTTGAGACCCTGCTTGAGGTGGTGGATTGTACCTGGCCTCTGGATGGTGTGCGATCGTTCACGTCAGGAGAGAACGGCTTTCAGGTCGTTGTGACCCCGGCAGAGGAGTTTCGCCTTCAGGTACTTCCCGAGTCATCCTCCAGAGCGCGCATCGCCCACAGTGAAGGTCCCGGTGTGGTTCTGTGTGTCGGGGGAGGGGCGACGATCACCTCCTGCGTGACGGGGAGATGTATTGAACTGGGAGATGGAGGCGCAGCGCTCCTGCCGCCGCTCACCGGCGACTATGAGGTGACCACCTCGCAGGCGATGCTTGTCTATGCAACGCCCGCGCTCCCCTGATGGAGGGAAATCCCCTAATCGAGGATAGTGCGCGAAAGGTTTTTTTTTAGCATGATAGGGGCGCTGGCTCCCCATAAAGTGGGGGAGGGCGGTAACTCAGAAATGTAACGGAGAGGAAACGGCGTGGAGCACCACCAAGGATTACGAGAAGCAGCTGAGCTGATGAAGCAAGATGGTCTCCCCGCGCCGGTTATTACGAATTTCGAGCGACTCTTCGAATGTGTTGTCCGCGGAGAGACCGGACTCATTCCGGAAGCGGAGATAGAGCCCGTTGATAAGGTGGATACCCTGGAGGATTTGCTTGCTTCAGGGGAGGCCGCTCGTGCGGGGCGCAAGCTTCTCGATGCATTAGTTGTGATACGGCTCAACGGGGGGTTGGGGACTACGATGGGTCTTGAGCGTGCAAAATCGCTCCTCAAGGTCAAGGATGGATACTCCTTCAACGATGTTATCGCGCTCCAACTTCGTTCCCTTGGGAAGAGTACGGGGGTTGCCATCCCGCTCATCCATATGACCAGCTTCTCAACCGATGATGATATCCATACCGTGATGCTCGATTACGCGGACCTCAGTCCCTCCGGTTTGCCAGCTACCTTTCAACAGCACCGACATCCGAAGATCTACCTCGATACCCTGACGCCCGCGAAGGAGGCTATCGAGGATTTTAACTGGAATCCCCCCGGGCATGGCGACATCTACGCCTCGCTGATAGCGACAGGGATCGCGGAAAAGTTGCTGGCGATGGGGAAGCGATACCTCTTTGTTGCGAATGCAGATAATCTTGGTGCGACCGTTGAGCCCGCGATCCTTGGATACCTCGCCCAGACCGGCGCTCCCTTCCTGATGGAGACCGCTGAGCGAACGAAAGCTGATGCAAAGGGGGGCCATCTGGCGCGTCGACGATCGACGGGACGTCTCTTGCTGAGAGAGAGCAGTCAGGCCCCTACCACAGAAGCGGGAGAGATAATTCCCGAATTCCAAGATGTCTCTCGCTACCGACACTTTAACACCAATAACATTTGGCTCGATCTGCAGGCTGTAGTGGAGGTGGCGCGAACTCACGACGGTACCGTTCCCTTGCCGCTGATCAGCAACAAGAAGACCGTGAACCCGCGTGATAAATCGAGTCGGAAGGTGGTGCAAATTGAGACCGCGATGGGAGCTGCTATCGAGGTGTTTGAGGGGAGTCGCGCGCTTCAGGTACCCCGTTCGCGATTCGCGCCCGTAAAGTCGAATAACGACCTGCTGGTCGTTCGTTCGGACGTGTATGTTTTGAACTCCGACTTCACTATGACGGTCAATCCTCAGCGAGCGGCTGCGGGATTGCCGCTCGTCTCTCTCGACGCCGCGCACTACGGACTGATCAAGGAGTTCGAGCGACGGATAAAGGTTGTTCCATCCCTGGTGCACGCGGAAGCGTTCACGGTCCACGGGGATGTGACCTTTGGCCATCCCGTTGAGGTGGTGGGTAAGGTGGTACTCAAGAGCTCTGACTCGACTCCGAAAGAGGTCCCTGCAAGCCTCACTCGCGTTGAGTCTCAGGAGCTATCACTCTAACGCTTGGTGCCGTGTCGATGCTCGACGGCCCCCTTGTTTGCCAAGCGCGCACACCTCGTAGATCGAAGAGAGGTCTCGGGAGATGCGGCCGTCGCGCGGCGGCTCTGGGTAAAATGAGGAGGCTACGGTATCCCCCTATCGATCGTCGATTCGGTTGATCGTGGTTGGGGAGTTCGCCTACAGCTGAAAACCAAACCTTTGCAGACTCGGCGTGTCGGTTTACACTTACCAGGAGTGGACCTTTCGTTGCTCGTCTAGAATTTTACACAGTAGAGAACCCCCAGTGCTTACCAAGTTCCCCGTACCGCTGACTGAATATGGGGATGAGCATCTGTCCGGACTGTGGGCGGTTTTGTTGCATCGGATAGAGGTCGAACCTCTCAACCTCTTTGCGACGGTTATCTTTCTCTGTGCCATCATCCACACCTTTAGCGCCTCTTGGTTCCTTCGACTCGCCAAGCGCAGAGAGGAGCGGGACCACATCGCGTGGCTTGAACGTGCAGATGGCGCTGGGGAGGGGGAGCCACCCCTCCGATTCTCTACGGTGTTGCTCCACTACCTCGGTGAACTTGAGGCGGTGTTCGGTTTGTGGATAGTTCCTTTGATCGTTGCCATCACCGTATCCAAGGGGTGGGAGGTCACCAAGCATATCCTTGAGCACTCGATACAATTCGATGAGGCGGTCTTTGTGGTTGTAATAATGGCTATCGCCTCATCGCATCCCTTGCTCTACATCGCCGAACGTGTGCTCGCAGCTATCGCTCGAGTCATGGGGGGTACGCCCGCCGCTTGGTGGGCTACTATTTTAATCGTGGGGCCGATCTTCGGTTCTCTCATCACAGAGCCTGCCGCGATGACTATCTGTGCACTGCTCTTAGGACAGCACTTCTACCGATACAAACCCTCCAAGACCCTTGCGTACGCCTCAGTGGGGCTGCTCTTCGCGAACATCTCAGTTGGAGGTGTGCTGACGAACTTCGCCGCTCCCCCTGTAGTCATTGTTGCCGCCAAGTGGAATTGGGATACCCCCTTCATGTTCGTGACCTTTGGCTGGAAAGCGCTGGCTGCTGTTCTCTTCTCGACACTCGCGTACCTGTACCTCTTTCGCCGAGAGTTCCAGGCTATGGCTAAGCGGGTATCACCGTTTGAGGCCTCGCATCCAGTGCTTGAGAAGCCAACCCCGATCGGAGTTGTCGTGGTGAATCTTCTCTTTATGGCGTGGACCGTGGTGAACGCGAACAGCCCGCACCTCGTGATAGGGGGGTTCTTGTTTTTTCTCGCCTTCGTCGATGCGACCCGACACTTTCAACGCGCTGTGTCCCTTCGGATGCCGCTCTTGGTCGGGTTCTTTCTTGCCGGGTTGGTGGTGCACGGCACCTTCCAAGCATGGTGGATCGAGCCTCTGCTCATGAGGCTCAGTGAGGGCTCCCTTCTGTTGAGCTCTGTGTTTCTCTCGGCATTCAATGATAATGCGGCGATTACCTACCTGGCTTCCCTTGTTCCGCACTTCTCCGATGATCTGAGGTACCTTGTGCTCTCCGGTGCTGTAGCGGCGGGAGGGCTTACCGTTCTCGCCAACGCTCCCAATCCTGCCGGTAATGCCCTGTTGTCTCGATATTTCGAGGGCGGAATCTCCCAATCGCTCCTCTTCCTTGCGGCTATCTTCCCACTTGCGGTAAATCTGATGTTCTTCGTCAGTTTCCGGTAGGGGTGGTAACGTCTCCCGGTTCAAAAAAAGTTTTCGTGAACGTGTAGTTCGGGTTTGCGATCTTTAGGCTAGCTGTCCTATGGAGATGGTGTGGCACATCCTCGGGTGAATATTGTAGGGGGCGGACGTCTGGGGCAGGCGCTTGCGAGGTTGCTGGTCGCAGCTCAGGTTGTTGATGAGGTGCATGTCTGCAATAGCTCGAAGGAGTCGGCAGACCGAGCTGTCGCGGCGATCGGTTTCGGCACGGCGCACGCCGCGATCTCAGGTATGCCGCCGAGTAAGCTGTGGCTGCTTAGTTGTGGGGACGACGCTCTCGAGGGGGTGGCCGAGCGCGTTGCAGGGGAGGGTGCGCTTCTGCCCAATGCTGTCGTGTTCCAGTGCAGTGGTCTGGTGCCCTCCGACGTCTTGCGAGCGGTAAAGAGTAAAGGAGCACACATAGCCAGCGCTCATCCGGTGCGTAGCTTTGCAAATCTTGAGATGGCGGTCCGCGACTTTCCCGGTACCTTTTGCGGTATAGAGGGCGAGGCTCATGCCTGCGAGGTGGTGAGCGAGCTCTTCTCGAAAATTCAGGGACGGGTCTTTCCGCTTTCAGCAGAGAGTAAGGTGCTCTGTCATGCAGGGCACGTATGTGCGAGTAACTACCTCGTTGCGCTTCTCCATTCCGCTCAGCGGCTCTATGCGGCAGCAGGGCTCCCAGAGGATCTCTTATGGTCTCTGATGGAGCCTCTCGTCAGAGGCACCATCGATAATGTTATGCGTCTCGGCCCGACGCGAGCGCTTACAGGTCCGATCGCGCGAGGCGAGGAGGGTGTTGTTGCACTGCAAGGGAGAGCAGTTTCAGAGCAGAGCGCCGTTCTTGGCGATATCTACGCCACGCTCGGCCTGGTTGCGGTTGATATCGCTCGCGCACAGGGGCTCTCTTCAGAAAAATGCGAGATGGTGCGGCGGGCGCTGCGCCACGAAGGGTAACGCCCTCTATCGCGCAACCGTTTTTGCGCCGGACACGTAGCGACGGTACACAGCGAGCAGGAGTACGGCGCCGATGACCGACATTATCATGCTGCTAGGATCCCTCGGTCCATACATTCCGAACGCGCGGCCCATAATCGAACCGAGTAGCGCGCCCGAGATCCCAAGACCGGTGGTGAGGAGGAAGCCACCCTCATCTCGTCCTGGAAGGAGGGCACGGGCGATTACGCCGATAGTGAAGCCGATGAGAATGGTCCAAATGACGAGAGACACGGTTTTTCCTACAAGATGCTAGAAAGAGAGCTCATGCGGGGTCTCACGTAGGAGAGCCCCGCATGCCTCATCAGAGGTTATCCGATGTGTGGAGGAAGAGCGTTTCTAAGTTCGTTAACCTCCTTCTCCAGATCGCTCGGCATACGAGCGGTGAGGTTGGCTTCTCGAGTTCCATAGAATGCGCGCTCGTCGGAATCGTCTCGCGACACGTTGATTCCGTCCACGCTCGCTCCTAGGAAGAGCCCCTCAGCTCGTTGGTAGGCTACAACTTCAGCTTGTGGGGCTTCGAATGTTTTATCAAAGTTTCCTGCCACGGCGCTGAGCTCGCCACCCACCTTGAAATTGCCTCGACGCAGCGCGTCTGCGGCCTTGTCACCGGTAAGGTAGAGAACGATGTCGGCTGATTTTACCCCGGCTTGAACGCCGATACTTCCCCCCGTGAGGTTTAGGAACATCGGGTTCTCCCAGGTTCCACTGGATGTCTTACAGAAGCCCACGCCATCGCCGTGCGTTCCGCCGAGTCCAGCCGAAACGGTTACGGTTTTTGGAAAGATCGCTACGCACTTGGTTTTATCGAGTACGGATTGAGGAACCTTGCCCATCTTTCCTTCAGAGATCTGTTGGTACACGGCGGTGGACTGCTTGAGGTTTGACTCCGCCTCTTTGAACGCTCGGCTGGAGCGATCAATTTGCATCTCCTGCTCAGCGGCCGAGGAAGAGAGAAAGGGAAGGGTGAGTGACATGAAGGCAGTGAGGTACAGCGGTGATCTATTCATAGTGGTCTCCTAATCAGGTGCAATGAAAGAAATGGGGGGCGCGTCCGCCGCTTCAAATAAAATATTCTTAGCGTTTGGGACGTCGCGCTCCCGCTTTTCGCACGATTCCGCAAGAGTGTGTTGGTGGGTATGAGGATGATTAGGTACCCTCTCACAGAATAAGGTATAACGACCGTTTCTCCAGGGTGAGGCTGTCATTCCCAAAGCCCGACCTACGCGGCGTGGACTCTGAAAGATATCATGGAGTCTGCATATTCCACTAAAAGTAGAATTGCGAGGGGTGGCGCGAGGAGACGATTGATTAGTGCCACATTTATTGGTGTCATTGTTCCTGTATTAAAGGAGCGTTATGACCCAACCCTATCAACCAGAAAGGCCCCGCAGTACTGATCAGAATCCGTGGGAGGAGCAGTTGCGCCGCGCAGCGTTTGGACCGAGCGCTCGAGAGGAATTTCGAAAGGATGCGCCAGAGCCTCAGCAAGCTCCCTTGCGTGAAGACCCCTTTGATAAGCTCGCTGGTAGACTCCTCGAGCTCGGCCTGTACGCTCGTCGAGAGGTGTTTCTTGAGGGAACTTTGTGGAAGATAGTTGCAAACGATCTCAACCGACCTGAGGTAGAGGTCCGGATAGCTATAAGCTTCGCAGGTCAAACGAGACGGGATGGCTCAATTATGACCATCGAGGTGCGACCGCAGGCGCTCCTCAAGGATTGCGAACGGGCCTGGAATACCGTCGAGAGATTTATCCGAAGTATCGGTTCTCGGTAAGGGCCCTCATGGTAGGGGAGCCTCGAGCGCTTCCCTGCCACGCCCTTCGGAGGGCTTCATTTCCCAGCACCGGGGCTAATACCGGTTTGTGTCCCCACTATGCTCCATGTTTCATCGGAGTCGCTCCTCCGTTGTGATACGCACGGCCTTCAGGTTGGTGTTAGGGCCTATGACCGAAGCAGACTCACGGTGCGGCGTAACGGTGAGGTAAAACGGTGAGGTGTAACGATGTAGTGGAGCTCCTCTCAGGCTAATCAGGGGCGGGGAAGGTGAACTAAGTAAGGGAAGCGATGACTGGTGCTGCCTTTCGAACTCCAACCGACGACCTACTGTTTTGCCTACCAGTACCGGGCCTACTTTTCCTGCGTATAGGTGCGCAATTTCCCCCTTCGATTCGCCGAAGAGTGATTCATGAAAAATGAAATATCCTCTTCATCGTAGCGTACTCCTCTCAACGTTTAGCTGAGAGATGGGCCCCTGGGTTTTGCACAATCAGCCGTACGAGGCGATTAGGGGGGCTTTTACGCATGGGCGTGTGAGAGATCTTCCGCTCGGATCTGCTACGCGGCAGTAGGGGGGGAGCGCTATATCATATGGTTTTGGTGGGTGTAATTCCTCGGTAGTACTGCAAAAAACGCCATTCCCGCAGCCGCGGTGGGCATGGCTGCTCTCGATCCTTTTTTACTTAAGTAAAACCTCTGAGATGCCGTCATTTTCGACGTGGGCCAACAGGTTTGGTCACGCTAGCAGTGTACGTAGGATCTAAAAACAGTGATAGCTCTTGTGTGAAGATGACGACAAGTGAGGCTGCGAACGTGCGTCGGGGGTATCGCTCAGCGGAGAGCGTGCGTGCGTGCCGTGCGGCATGGCTCTGTATCCTGCTCTGTGTGCTGCTGTCCCCAAAGATCTCACAGGGGCAATCCGATCTCATTGGTTTTGACTCGTCAGACCCCACCTCGGGAGCATATTCTGTTACGCGGCGAGGGGCGGGCTTGTCTTTTCGAGCGGTGGGCCCGTTAACACTCCGTTCCGTCCAGGGATACCTCTCCGGCAACTTTCTCCCGGGCGAGACAGGGGTGCTCTTGCGAGTCCGTCGACGGGGACCAAAAGTTTTTACCTTTTTTGGAGTTGGAAAATCGGGAGCAACGGTGTCCCGCACGGTAAGGACATCAGCTCCTGTTGGCAAAAAATTCTCCCTTCTCTCAGGTTTTGATTTAAGCGGCGATCGATTGACTGATCTTGCTATCATCGATCAAAGGCGCTCCGGACTGCGGTGGCACATGATCGAAAATCCGCTGGGTCCGGCACCTCACGAGAGGAGGAGATTTGTCTTCGGTTTTCCCGGTCACCGTGTTGACTGGTCCTATTCCTCAACGGGAGAGGTATGGGTAAGTGCGCTAGGCCAGAGTGTCGTCGACTCTAGCGTTCATATTAACACCCGTTCACTTACATCGCGTGCTCGCACCGTAGTGAGGAGGAAGCTTTCGGATAGGTACGGAAAAGTGACTCCTGTTCGTTTGTTCGGCTCACGGTCGATTGAGAGTGCATTGGGACTATTTTCGCCGAGTCAAGGAGTGATACTTGTGCCAGGTCAGTCCGATGAATGGATCTCATGGTCTACTCCAAAAAAGCGGTGTGGGGGACGCTTGGTAATCTCTAAGGTCAGCTCCTCAGGAACTGTCGAATCCATAGAATTCTGCCCTAATCGGACATACCTTGTAGCTCGTGTGAGTGGTAGCTCAGATAGCCGTCGGGACGAGATAATTGGAACGGGGGAGCGCCCCTCCTCGATTACACGGATAATCCGGGGTGACCTTGTGTTGATCGATCCGCCATCCGCGAGATCTCCGCCAAGGAGTCCGGAGCCGGAGGATCCAGAAACCTCTCTCGAGCCCTCAGCCACACCTACCGCATCCGCGACGCCTACGGCCACTCCCTCATCCTCTCTCTCCCCGACGCCCACCATCACACCCACGCCCGTTCCTACGGATACACCGACGGCCACGCCGACTGGTATCTCGTCACCGTCCCTCCTTGCTTCCAACCCAGCTTCCCCCTCCAACGTTAATAATCCAGCTCTTACTGGTACCGCCCCCGATGGCTCAACAGTTTACATTTACCCGAACGCCAACTGCTCAGGATCCGCCGTAGCGTCGGGATCGCGGGCTGATTTCGTGGGTGCAGGGATCGGGGTGTCCGTTGCTGCTAACACCACCACGACGTTCTCTGTGCGCGCTGAGGTTGGCGGCGTTTATTCTTCTTGCAGCGTCTCCTCGCTTACCTATGTTGAAGACTCGATCGCTCCTTCTGAGCCGATCGTAACCTCTGTATCTCCTGTCGGTCCGGCATCCAATACAACACCTCGATTTTTTGGGTCGAGTGAGGCCGGTTCTACGGTCGCTTTCTTTACCTCCTCGACGTGCAGCGGCTCCAGCGTTGGATCGGGGACAGCGGCAGAATTCTCAAATGTGGGAATTGAGGCGTTCGTTGCCACCGGGGTTACAACGACGATATGGGCGTTGGCTACTGACGAGGCTGGCAATCAAGGAGGTTGTTCGAGCACAAGTGCCTCCTATCAACACCTCGCTGCGCAAATGATTAAGGATATACGGGCAGTGGGCGGCGACGGGTCCTCTCCCAAGAATTTTGTGTCACTGGGTAGCCGAATGTACTTTAACGCCACGGATGGGCTGCGTGGCAATGAGTTGTGGAGCACGGATGGTTCCTCAGCGGGCACCTCGCTACTTGTAGATCTGAATCTGACTGGAAGTTCCGATCCTTCAAACATGTTGCTTGCCGGATCGTTCTTCTACTTTACGGCAAGTGATGGTACTCGGGGAACAGAGCTATGGCGTAGCGATGGAACGGAGAACGGAACGTTCTTGATCAAAGATATTTCTGATGGTGCGGCCAATTCGAGCCCCGCCAGCTTAACCCTCGTTGGAGGAACGCTCTTCTTTTTCGCGGATGATGGAGTGCATGGAAAAGAGCTCTGGAGGAGTGATGGTACGAAGGAGGGAACGGTCCTCGTGAAGGACATTATTAGTGGTGACGGGGCTCCGGCCACCCTGACCATGCTCAAAGCAACGAGCTCAACCATATTCTTCATTGCGGACGACGGTACAAACGGTGCCGAGCTTTGGGGCTCGGACGGAACCGAGCAAGGGACCTTCATGGTGAAGGACATCAACCCCACGGCTGGCCTCGGTGCGAGTCTCGATGCCGCTGCGACAGCTGTTCTTGGCGACAAGCTTATCTTCAGCGCCAACGATGGAACGAATGGTGCCGAGCCATGGGTATCCGATGGTACGGCCAGCGGTACCGAACTTCTTTCGAATCTAAACTCAACCGGCAGTTCGAATCCCGCAAATTTCACCGTTCTTGGCACCAACATTTGCTTTTCAGCCAACTCTGATACCTATGGTACTGAGCTGTTTACAACAGATGGATCGTCAGCAGGGACCGCGCTTGCTGCGGATATTAACTCAGGATCGACGAGCTCAAGTCCGAGCGTTCTGGTAGCTATGGGTGACGCCCTCTACTTTCGGGCCACCACCTCTTCATCGGGTGGAGAGCTGTGGAAGTTTGACGGTACATCAGCGTCGCTCGTGAAGGACAATAACTCTGGCTCTTCAAGTTCTAACCCAGCCTCACTCACTGTCGTGAATGGGAACTTGTTTTTTACCGCCACTACCAGCTCGACAGGTACTGAGCTTTTCAAATCGGATGGTACAAGCTCCGGAACGGCGCTCGTTAAAGATATAACGTCGGGTAGCACAGGCACTACATGCGGGAATCTGAGAGCGCTCGGGAACCTGCTGATATTTACTGCAACCACAAGCTCAGCGGGGAGTGAAGTATGGGTCTCCGATGGTACGAGCTCGGGAACGACCATTCTACTGGATGTCTACGCAGGAGCCACAACATCGAGTCCCTCTCAATTCTTTATCTGGGGGAGCAAGGTCTACTGGCAGGCGAATGATGGCACTACAGGCGTCGAGCTCTACTCCAGCGATGGCACCGCAGGTGGCACCGCACAGGTCGCCGACATTAATTCCCTTGCAAGCTCATCGGCTACGCAATTCGTCACCCTTGGTTCGTCTATCATTTTTGCGGCCGATGACGGCATCAATGGATCAGAGTTATGGATAACTGATGGAACCAGCAGTGGCACGCAACTCGTCAAGGACATAAATCCGACAGCCGGGATTGGTTCCTCTATCTCTAATGTAACGCTCTTTGGCTCCTCGGTGCTTTTTCAAGCCAATAATGGCTCTAATGGCGTCGAGCTATGGATAAGTGATGGCACAGCGGCAGGCACCTCGATGGTCAAGGATATCCGCTCTGGCTCCAATAGTTCCACTCCCCGATTCTTCCATGTGATGGGGGCTTATGCGTATTTCACCGCAACCAATGGCAGCAGCGGTTCGGAGTTATGGCGCACGGATGGAACCTCAAGTGGTACCACCCTTGTCGCGGACATTTATACTGGAAGCTCAGGATCGATTCCGCAAAATCTGACCTCAGTTGGTGGAAATCTATTTTTCTCGGCGACTACCTCTGATGGCGGTCGGGAGCTGTGGAAGTATGATGGCTCAGCGGCAACAAGGGTAAAGGATATATACGCCGGATCGAGCTCGTCCAATCCGGCCTCCCTTACGGTGGTGGGCTCACAGATTTTCTTCACCGCAACTACGTCGGGTGAGGGCTCAGAGCTGTGGGTAACGGACGGAACCTCCGCTGGCACCACGCTCGTTAAGGATATCCGCTCCGGGGTCAATGGTTCGGCGATTGCAAGTCCCGTAGCATTCCAAGGAAGGCTCTTGTTTCAGGCCGCCACTTCCGACAGTGGAGCCGAACTTTGGTCGAGTGATGGGACGAGCGCGGGCACCTATATTCTCAAGGATATTCGAGTAGGTGCTGCGAGCTCCTCCCCCACGAACTTCGTGATTCTCGATGACGAACTATTCTTTCAGGCTAACGATGGCACGCATGGTGCAGAGCTCTGGAGGTCCGATGGTACTGATGCCGGCACCTTAATGGTCAAGGATATAAGGCCCGGTGTTGGTAGCTCCTCGCCAAGCAATCTCACGCTTGCGGGAACGAAGCTCTATTTCTCAGCTAATGATGGGATCCGAGATGCCGAGCTTTTCAGGACCGATGGCACCGCGGCAGGGACCTATCTCATGCAGGATATTAACGTTCAAGGACCCTCATTGATCGGAAATCTCCGTCTCCTCGGAACAGACCTGATATTCACCGCGAATGATGGCGTCAATGGTTCCGAGCTGTGGAGTATCCCGGAGTAGTGGAGATTCAAAAGCATCGCGTCGGGAGGGCTAGGGTGGGGTGCTTCGGTGCGCTACGTTCGCCCGAGCGGTGCTTTGTTTAGAGAGTAGCCATAGCTCTTCGGTTCCGCGCATGCCATTTCAGCCTGATGTCTTGTTTAGGGGTGTAAACGAACAACGAGAGCGGACGTGCAACTCTTGACCACGATTTTGAGCTTGTGTGGAGGTGACGGCGTGGGGGCTGTGTGCGTGGGGGGGGGGCTGATCGGAGGTGG
>JBEGVS010000042.1:0-19363 GCA_041178185.1 Pseudomonadota bacterium | reverse complement strand
GATCGATTACTTGGAATGATGGAGAGCTAACATTCGATCCGATCTGCTCAACTACTGCTTCATGCTTAAACATACATTACTCCTGTTTTTTAATTCCGCCATCATGATGATGGCGAGTTTTTTGAACCTCGACCGGCGATTAATGTGTCAGCACATCGACCACCTTCGATCTATTCGGGCCTCTGTATATCGGGATCGCGAGACTCATTCCAGCTATATCTGTGTCGAGAATTCAGCCTACTTTTCCGAATGGGATGAGCACGTCGCGCACGCTCTCAGTATGCTTGTTGCTTCGATGCGCGAGGCGCAGAATCTGAATTCTTGTCGGAATGAGTGTTGAGGATCTCACTCCATGTCATCCCTTGAATGTAGTACTGTCACGGCGACTCTCTGCAATAATGACATGAACGAGCAATCCTCAGACACGCTAGATCCATGCGCCTTTCCACTCGAAGGCGACCAACAACGAATTCTGCCCAACCTCGCTCTGCATTCCCGCATCGACGGGCCGTGTTTCTCCCTCGAGGTAACTGCAAGTCGAGAAGGGGCAGAGCTAGTCATACAGAAAATGCGTGTCGTGGGCAGATCCCTCGATGGTATCGCCAGAGCGGCCTACACATTCACGGCACGAATAGACCGGTATGGGGCTGACAAACTTGCCCCTCTTCTAAGGTATGCTCCTTCCACGAAAGACCCCCAGTTCCTGTACGGCATATTCCAGGCCACGGAAGCGCATTCCGTGGGCGACTGGAGTGTTGAGCCCCTCCAAGGAGAGGCACCCGGTGCGTCGTGGGAGATACAGCCGATTGTTCCCGCCTTCGAGGATTTCTGCAAAGACGTCGGAGCTCTTTCACGCGATTTTATAGTGTCGCCAAGAGGTGTCGATGACTGCCGAGAGAAGCTTGAAATGCGACTTAGCGGCTGGGGTGAGAGTGTTGAGCTGCGTGTCATGACTCGCGTTGGTGACGAGCCTAAGCTTTTTGCTCCCACAACCACCTTCAGAGTGCTGCTGCCGAACAATTCACAGAGAACTCTCGAGGAGTCGAGCCAGCAGGTAAAAGGGCTGCTCGAGGACATGGCAAGGGCCTACATCGATCAAGGTGTTGATGGGGTGATTCAATTTCTTTCAACGCAGAGTTTCACGGTCCTTTATGAAGACGAAGCCCACGATCGGAGGAAAAGAGCAAGCTGGTGCCAGCACGGAGGTTGCTGGGTTGCAGCCCGAGGCGAAATCAGCGCTCCATGGATGCAAGCTCGAATCCGTTATAAAATCGACGCGGATAGGGCCCGACTAGCGGTCCACTCTACGGAGCCGCTAAATCATCCCCTAGTAGACCTGCGTATATCAGCTGGTCAGGAGCGAAAAGCTCTCGCTGCGTCTCAGATCCGGGCTATTTTCGCCCTCATCGACTGCCTTCGTCATCAGCGGTGGACCCCTCGCAACCGATTCGAGACGAGGGTTCTAGAGTGCCTATCGGCTAGTACTGCGACTCAAAGTTCGCTGGAGCAGGGGTCGCAAAGTCGCGTGCCAAGTCACGAAGCACTACAATCACTTGTCATCGCAGGGGAATCGTTCCCATGTCAGCCTGACGCGTTTTTTACGCCCGATGTGTGGCTTCAGTTGAGAAACGATCCTCGATGCTTCGCGCCGAGCCTTGCAGTTAGTGAGAACACGACTATCACCGAGGCGGTACAAGGAGCCCAGTGGATAACGCTTGAGCTTTCCCCCGCTCTCAGGCGTAAAAGGCCGGAATTATACTCAACGGTCCGGATATACCATCGTCGCGATGGGACGATAAAGGTGCATGCGACCAACGACCTGGGGTTGTCTATCACGGGCAGTACGACTCGAAACAGTCAATCGATGCTTCATACTTTGCGCGATGTGGGAGACGCTATCTACCGGGCCCTCGTTGGACAGCAGCATTTTGGATGGTATGTGATGAACGATGCCGTTCGTAGCATAACTGAACGCGGGGGTAGGGAAGACGCCACAGACTTTGCTGCGATAAACGTTCCAGTCGCTGTCGATGCTACAGCAAAAACGTGCGTAGCGACCGCCGGTCGCCTCGCGTCGCTTTTACTTCGAGGAGGGGACTACGGATTAAAATGCGCTCTCGCGCCGCGCGGGGAGGGACCTTGGCAGCTCACGGTATTGAGCGCGGAGCTGCGCGGCTCCGTAGGGATCACGATCACGGAGTCCGGTATATCGGAGCTCCGCTTTGGATACACTCCGGTATCACCGGCAAGAGGTATCGATGGTTCGGTTGAGGTAGGTACGCTCCGGTGCCACACTCCTGGGGGATCAAAGGTAAGTCACGAGACTCTGCTCCTGTGCGTTCGCTCCTACTTTCGTGAACGGATGAGCCCCGAAGCCTCTATGGCCACCAATCCTGCGGCCCTGGTCTTTCAAAATATTAGTAGGCTCCTGAGAGGTGATGGATTCGAAGCCGTCACTTGTACCTAACTCGACGGGCTGCTATCGATCGATTATGGTTTCGGGCCAAAAAAACTTCCGATTATTTGTTTTGCCTGTGCCTCTATACGCTCAGCGCTCCAGGTATATTTGGGTAGGGCGATAGCGCCAGCAAAGGCCAGTCGGCCCTGCCACTCAGGCTTAATCCCTTTCACTCTCCACAGGTTAGGCTTCACCTGGTTCAGGGTTACCATATCGAGCTCCTCGAAAACCGCCCGTTGCTCGGGGCCGAGTCCCTCCTCGAATGGCGAGCAGTCGATCACTACCGAGAGCTGTTCGGGACACATGACTGACTTAGAATCGGTCTCTATGAAACCCTCTCGCAGACGAATCGCCATCCATTCAAGCCGCTCGGGTACGAGTACCAATTGGCCGGACTCTTGGAATTTGAGAAAGCGCTCAACGATCTTTCCATTTGCTTGTCGCGATTCCGCTGGGGTAGGCATCTCGGTAGGCATGAGGAACCGCATCGCAAGGAGCTGTAGCAGCGATTGGTAGGGATCCTTCCAGTCGCCAAGATGTGGCTCAAAAACCACCAGTTCGATTGGTGTTCCAGAGATAGGCAGCCTATATTTTCCGGCAGCACCATCGGGCTTTGTAAGAAGTGTATCCAAAATCTTCATGACCTCGAATGTTGAAGACCCCAGGCCTGTTAGTCCGATACGAATAGTCTCCCCGTTAATCCTCTTGTAAGGACTGAGGACATGTTCAAGGCATTGCTCGTAGCTCTGAGCGTCCGGTAGCGCCTTTGCCAGCCGCATGCAAAGCTCCCCACCGCCGCGAATAACGTGTTGCCTGAGGTCAGGGGGCACTTCTCGCAGGGCATGCCCGAGGGCTAATACCAGCTTCTCTGATTCAAAACACGATTGTTTGCCACCTTCACAAACATGAAGTTGAAAACGATCGTTATCTCCCATCGTGACTTTAGTGGCGCGCGTGTGTGCCTCGTAGTCAAATGAGAGGCTGGTAAACATTTCCGCCACTATTCCCCTCAAAAGATCAAGCCCCCCTGCTCGAGTGCTCGCGTCAGTCCCAGAGAGCGTGAGGAATTCTGAGAATGGGCCTCGAATTGGAGAATACGCAGAGCTTTCTCCTCCAACCAGGAGCCTCACACTTCGAATAGGTGAACCGACGCTGGAGCCTGTTGCACTTGACGGAGTTATTTCGGAACGCCTGAACGCCATGGCATGTTCGGCGGCGGCTTTACCGACGAGCAGTCCCCCAAGCCCTCCACCAACGATGGCGAGCTCTCGCTCTGACACAGGGGGAAGCTTTAATCCTTGCCATCTTTCCGATGAGCAACAGGAGGAATGGATATGAGGAGAGTTGACGTTCGGACTCATTATGCTCGAAGGGTATGGCCTACAGGCTTAAAGTAAAGAGCAATTTTCAAGCACGATACAGCTAACCCAGCGATGAATCGTGCATCTGAATTCATGTCGTGGGTCGCTCCAAGCGATGCTTACCTCTCTCTTAACGCGGGCATCAAATGCTCTGAATAGCGCCCTGAATCCTTGCAGACTTTTGTGTTTATGGGGTCGCAGAATTAGCCTACCATTGCGGCCGATGAAGCCCTTTACGGCTCGCTCTCAAAAAGGCTCTTTGAATGACACTCGGCGCACCATTCATGACGGAAACCCAACCGAAATCAGCAGAACCAAAACTAGTAGCGATTGAGCGACTGTTGGGCTCTGAGCCGTGCTTTACCGTTTCAGGTGGATCGCCCAGACTCCGAATTACTGACAACTATCAATATGCTCCGCTCAATGAGTTGAAAGAGGGCACTCGAGATGCTCTAGCATCGGTAATACAAAAAACTCACGCTGAAGGGTTTCTCCTTCCTCGTGACAATTCCTCGTTCTCAATCGTTCCGATTCATGGACCTCTCCGTTCGGTTATTGAGCGAGCCACAGCAGGAATATCTTGGGATGAGGCTATTTCGTCGGCTCCTGCAGCTGACTTGAAAGCGCTGCTGACGCACAGCGTGCTCGGACTCCAACTGTCGAACCGAGTGGTAAGTGGACCTGCCGCTCATGTTCTACTTACGTCCAAAGAGGCTAATGTCATTCCCGACGCGCTGACAACGGATCCGATATCGTTTGCAGCGTTGGAACACGCGAGTCGCCTGCCTTTGACAGGCCCAACGCCAATAACGTTTCGACTCTACAGCTACAACAGTCGCCCGAGATTCAAGTCGCGGCTGTTGCAAGATGTCACTGACGGGGTGCTACGCACCGTTGAAACTGATTGGAAGGGTGTTTTTAAGGTGAGAGAGCCTTCCCCTGATAACCCAGCGTGGTACCTGTTTGACAAGGTCCGACCTGAGGGGCGACAGCACTCGGGTGGCCACAACGCGAAGATTTATGTCAGCCCCACCATCGCGGATGTGCCTCGCTGTCTCTCGCGTCTCGTTGAGATTCTCCCCTCCTTGGACTTTGAGACCTGGAAGATAGGACGCAGCTCGTACGGAATTGCTCGGCCAGACAAGATATGTGTGTATTTTAACAGTCTAGAGCTCGCCCACTCAGCGGCGCAAGTGTTGGTCCGCGAGCTGGGTGACATCGAAGCTCAAGGAGTTCCTTTTACTCAGTGGATAGATCCTTTTGGGCTAATCTCGATCGGTATGGACCCGCCTCGACCGGCGTCGGTTTCACGATTAGCCATACCGAATAGCTGGCGACTGTGGGTGGCTCGTAAAATGGCGAGTGCCATTTCTCTGGCCAAGGTAAGTCCCGACTATCCGTTACCTCCCGAGCAAGCTGCTCTGTGGGCTATGCATCTCCTGGGAGTTAACCCGCAATCATGGATTGTTCAGGATCAGAATTTTTGGAGGAACTAACTATGACAGATCCAAATCAGCTCGTACTTCACAAAGACGCTCAGATACAACCAATTGATACCATTTCAAAGAGCTATCGGAAGCGACTGTCGGGCTCTGGTTCCTATGTTCTCTCTCGAATTGGAGCGCGGAATGGTTCAATAGTCATCGATGAGCAGGGAGCCAAGCTCGTGTCACTACTCGCAGAGGGGCATCTGCTTACGGACGCACTGCGACGTTTAGCTGAGGACGCGGTTGTGTCACCTGAAGTCGTCGCGCGTGAGGCGTATCCCCTCATTAAGGCTCTGATTGATCAGAAATATCTTAAGAAGAAAGATAGCGTTGAACAGCCAACTCCGTCTGAAGGTTCCAAGCCTCGTTTTCGTACGAATGAGATCTTTGAGGGACACACGATCCTCCGTCGAATTCAGTTTCTCGAAGACACTGAGATCTATCAAATTCGCCTCAAGGACGGGGGGCTTGCTGCCCTCAAGCTTCTGCGTGAGAGCCCCAAAACAGTTCTTGAGGCGTTCAAGCGCGAGGCCCTGATTTTGGAGAAAATCCACAGTGGTGTGGCACCAAAGCTCATCGATTGCCAGCTCGAGGGTGATACCAAATTTTTAATCATGGAATGGATCGATGGGGTGCAGTCCCAAGTATGGGCATCTCGAGTGAGTCAGCTTGCTTCGCAAGAGCGTTACAGCGAGAGTCTTCGGATGTGCACGGAGATTGTACGGGCGTACATGGACCTTCATGCACAAGGGGTGCTGCATAGCGACATCTATCCTAAAAATGTCATGATTTGCCGTGACGGCACCGCGCGAATAGTGGACTTCGGGTACTCATTCCATGCGGAGGTCGACGCCGTTATTGGAAAATCGCGGCGAAATTGCAACACCTATTTCAAATCACCTGATCTCGCTCAACGAGAGCTCACCGACAAGGCTGAAGCTGCGCCTTCGCCCTCTGTCTCTTCGGATATGTATAGCATCGGTGCCTTGCTCTATTTTCTTGTGACAGGATCCACCTACGTAGACTTCGCCCTCGAGCATACAGCGGTGCATCGTCAGATCTGTGAGTCTTCCATGGTTCCCTTTTCTGAGCGTGGCATTCAAGGATTGGAGGGGCTCGAGCGTATCATCATGAAGATGCTGGCCAAAGATCCCTCTGAGCGGTACGAGTCACTGGAAGAATGCCTGGACTGTCTAAAGGATGTAGAGCTACCTCGTGCTCAAGGTCCATCAGAGATTCGTCCTCTCTCCCTCGATGATACGCCGACCCTTAAAGGGCTTGCTTTTGCGCATACCCCATCGGAACTTGAAGCTCCTTCAGCCTCATTAAATTTTGGCGGAGCCGGAGTGGCCTACGCCTTACTAAGAGCTGCTCATGCTCTGGATGATAGTTCGCTTGTTCAAGCTGCGGATGTTTGGGCAAGTCACGCGAGGGTCTGGATGGATAGGGGCCCTGGCGGAAGTCTCTGTGAAAAAATGGGTATAACAGCGGATGCTATCGGGCCTTACTCAACCTTGCACGGAGGTGTGGGCGTTTCTCTTGTTCAGGCATTGGTCGCCCACAGTCAGTTGGACTCGCTTGGTCTCAGGGGGATCTGCTTGGAGTTTCTAGGTGGTATCCACAAAAAGGAAGCTGTTCTTGAGTTCGTCTTTGGAAAGGCTGGTATGCTTAATACCATTCAGCAGTTGACCTGCCTCGTTGAGGAGAACCAGCCTTTGATACGGATTGGCAATGAGGTGGTCGCCGACATGATGAGAGAGATCGCCTCCTTCGCTAATCTGAAGGAAGCTCCTGTGCAGTACTTGGGATTCGCTCATGGATGGGCAGGAATTTTCTATAGTCTACTCGCGTGGGGACGAAAGTACGATCCAGATATCGTCGCTCGAGTTACCCCGTTACTTCACCAGCTTGCCTCATATAAGGTTGAGAGTCGGCTCGGTAGCTTTTGGCCTTATCGCTTTGATCAGCCTGTAGAGGCAGGAGATATGGCGAGTTGGTGTAATGGTACGGCAGGCTTTACCTTGCTTTGGACCGAAGCGTTTCTCGCAACCGGCGATGCGCATTGGCTAACGCTTGCTCGAGAGGCCGCTCGCCATTGTTCGACTTATTTTGATGGCCTTAACTCCGTATGTTGTGGATTGGCCGGACGGGGATACGCTCTTGCCATCCTGGGGTCTGCCTCTGGGGAGCAGGAGTGGATGGATGCGGCGCGCGCGTGTCTTCAGCGCGCAGCAGTCGGGACCCCCGATGTCAGTCGGTATCCTCATAGTCTCTTCAAAGGCGTGCTAGGGCATGAACTCGCGAAGCTTGAAGTGGCCAAGGGCGAGGGGATAGTTTTCCCAACGCTCGCATCCGACATGTATGGAGATCCGATCCCAGTCGGCGAACTGGAGTGATTTTGGGCTACCGAGGTCGGGGGTATTCCTGGCTTTCCATTCCTAATGACAGAGGAATTAGTTGCGCCGTGCTCATGTAACGATGCTACTGGGTTCTGTAACTTTCCCAAGCCCGGCAGGGATCACAGACCTGGAGGCTCTTAATGCGCTTAACGCGTTTATCGGGGATGCTAGCCGACTTTACTTCAGATGTAGGTGAGGCCTGAGATGCGGATTGGATTCTCTGCGTGAGTTATGAAGAGCCTCCCTGGAAGTTTCCCGACCAGTCTAGTAAGCGCCACTACTCTAAGCCTTGAGCGGTAACCATTATGGTTTCGGTACCTGCCAACTAAGGCAAAATTCGAAAATCGCAAGGGTGCTCTAGTGCATCCCACTAGTCACTCTGGGGTCGGGGGCCTCGATAAGGTAAGCTCCTCGTCAAACAGCTAGGTTGGAAAGACTCCTACCGTGTCTACCCATGGTGTAGCCGTCGACCTTTTCGAGTAGAGCCTCAACAAAACACGTGGTTGAGGGTAATCGCGCATACCCCTTGGTACATCCTACTTTTCCAAAGCAGGTAAGTTTTTGATAGCACTGAGCTGCTGATACTACCTCTGATGCGTGTCGTGTGGCTGTGGCGCTCGGGTGCCTTCGATAACCTGGGGTATGCCGTCCCATTTCCTCTTACTTCTGTCAGATGCCGCCTCACACACCGCGCGGCAAGTCGCCCGACACCTTCGGCTCCCAAATCACGGCGAAATGCGAACAACTCGCAGAGGTTGCCGGAGCAAAGGGGCATTCTCGGCTACCTTTCACAAGGGATCTCTCTGCAACTGCCAAATCTTTTTTACCGCTACCCCAATTCATTCACTTAAGAAGGACGAGATCACCACCTCTCCTCAAGCATGAGTCGAAAACCACCGAAAGCTACAAGGTGGAGGAGCATTGCCATGGCGAAGCTAAGCTATGAAAAATTGGTGCTGATATTGATGGTGGGGTGCGGCCTTCTACTTACGCGACCCTACCGAGCAGAGGGTCAAATAGGTATGATTCCCGCCGGTCGGCCTCCGATCCCCTTCCATCCGCTCAATGACCCAGAGTACGACATCTACTGGACCTGTGAATTGACGCGCGTCCGGTGCTTATTCGGATTTAGACCAGATGCGATACAAAAAAACATACTCACAGAGATCCTCCAACTCAGAGCCGAGTGGGCAGATTTGCAGAGAATACTGCTCGATATCCAACAGCGCGCCGAAAATTTTAAGAGGATCGCGGACTACTACTGGGAACAGGGAAAGGCGGGCGAGTTCGATGACACCCAGCAGTACTTAGAGTCATTGTCCCGCGAGCAAGATGAAATTGCTGAAAAAATTGAGGCTATCCAGATTAAGCTAACGGAGCTTACGAACCGAGTCTATGCAGAGGCGAACGAGGGCTCGTTTCAAAGAAGGGCATGTGAGGACGGATATCGCTTTTGCCTCAACACGGCACAGACCATTAAAGGATTTGAGAACTTCATAGGCCTTGGCAAGACGCCGAAATAGGGGGCGCTCCAACCATTACTACATCTCGTGGAAGATTCGACGAACTCATCGATTTGCCACGGCGCAAATGACTACACCGTTTGGCTTACCACGAGCGGTTAGTTTCTACCCGAAATCTCTGCACGTTTGATCTTACCGAATCAGGGATATAGCTCCCTGTGTGATGGCAAGGCTCTGGTACATACTACCGGTCCCCGTGGCACTCGCCGGCCCCGACCCGGGTAGGGTGGGGTTTCCCGTCAAACTTCCAGGTCGGAAGGACTTCTATCGCTGCCTATCCATGGTAAACCGTCGACCTTTTCGAATAGAGCCTCAACAACACTCGTGGTTGAAGGCCATCGCCCATTACATGTTTCGAGAAGATGCCGCCAATCCCGAATTCAGCCAAATCTTCTTAACTAGGTGATTATGGCTGAAGACCCCGCTACTCTCGTTCGACAGGTAATCGCGCCGCAATCCCAATGCCTCACGTAACTCGTCAAGACGCGCTGCGTGAACTGAGACAATCAACCACTCTTCTTTGTATGGACCAGCGGGCTGCGGAGGGGGAACGTGACTGGGGTGTGTGGCAGTTCTAATCGCAGCGTCGTATTCAAGGTAATCATTAAGAGCTTGGTTCTCTGTGCGTACGCCAAAATAGGTAATGTTACATAGGGTGGCTAAAAATCCCTTCCCAAGGTCAGTCACGGCTTCTGTACGCTGAACAAAGTTTCGCGTGCCATAGAGGGGGTCTGTGGGGGTAGGCGTCATAGGACTCGGTCCGACAGTTCCCTTTGGGACTATCTTCCATGATCGCACTACGCCTTCGAGAGCTTCAGCAGCTAACATAGAGATGAGACCGTCCGCTGTATCCCTTAGTTCGAGGCCGAAAGCCTGCGTTCGGCGATCCAATCGATTGAACAATTGTTGAGCGATCTTATGATCAGCGGGAAGAGAGAACTCGCCGTGCGGAGTAATTCCCGTAACCCAGGAGGAGTGGGAGTCATACGACCTATTGAACCTCAGTTTTGTGCCGCCAAGCTCCAGCCTTGCCCCTGCATCATCGACAATCCAGTCCCCGAACTTTGACGCCCGAATAGTCGATAGCGCATCAGAGCGTGACGAACCAAGCACGAGCTCGCGGAGCTGTGCAGTGAACGAGCCCCCAAAAAGAGCTTGGTCTTGAGGTGGGCAAGTAAATGCCTGAGTGGTATTCGAGCTTTGATGATGCATGTAGTGCTCCCTATAAACTTACGAGAGCCGAAAGGTATCATGAACCACCATGCCATCATTCCACGGAGAATTCAGAGATGGACAGAGAGTTCCGCAGAGGCTTTCTTTCGCTACCTACAAAAAGTCGTAGTCGAACAGGGATACGCTTCTTTTCGATGAGGAGTGACCTTGATGTAAGGAGCATGCGCAGATTAGGAGCACCCAGCGCGTCTGGTCTGACGCCCCCGGCTCCTGGTGCATGCCCCTTGGTACAACCTACTTTTCTAGCGAAGGTACGCTTTTGATATCAACGGGTTCTGACGTCGCCTTGGATGAATGCCCTATGGCTGTGGTGCAGAGGTGCCTTCGATAGCATGGGCTACACTGGGGGACTAGGGGCTCTGCCACGAGCAGAGTAAAAAAGGTTCAAAAAGCATTAGGCAGAGAACTATGACGGCCCTAACACCAACACATTATAATGCTCATCACCATCGGCAGTTTTCACCCGCAAAACTATTTGAGAGGTGCTTGCCGACGAGCCATCTAAGTCAATCACGGCGTCCCCAGGAGGAGAGCCGGTCGAATTTACAGCCTGCACAGCGAACACAACTAAATCACTCATCGAAGATACGTTTGGATAGCTTCCATTACATGTAACGATGTTGTCATTCGCGTGAGCACCCTCGGCGGCAACTACACCGGTGGTCCCATTCCCTCCAAAAACAGTGACAGAGTCTGTATCCATATCCACGCGCGCGTAGCAGAGGATGTTCAGGTCACCATCGGTACCGTTACTTCCAGCAGGGCCAGTTGCGCCAGCTGGTCCGGTGTCACCCTTGGGGCCTGCTAGCTTGCTCGTATCGACTAAGAGCTCCGTGCCCTTCGGGCAACTGGTTTTACTGGTCCGAACCACCACAAGTTTCGGAGCTCCCTTAAAGGTTCGGACCCGAGCGCAAACTAACTCGGCCTCGGCGGTGGAAGAAAAAGCAATTGCGAGCAGCATGAACGAGAGGAATGTGAAGCAGGTTTTCATCATACTTCCCATCCTGGACCGACTCCCACCACGTGTCATCCCCCTAAATATATTCGACTGCTCGGACACTCTGTACCGTTGAAACTTTCGGGGTGTGCCTGATCCGGAGGGAACAGCACGTGGTTAAGCCACAGCAAGTAAACCGAGCCCCGGTTGTCTGAAGTAAGGGTGTCGGGGTGTCCTAATTTAATTTCTTAGACAAGTTATTGATGGCGCAGGGCAGCTGATCCTATCTCTGCTGAAGGTGGCGTTCCTGCCACCATGGTTCGCCTCCGGTAAAGGGGGGGCAAATGCCAGGGGCTGTTTGAAAAAAGTATGGTGTACCAGGGGAGGAACGAGGGGGGAGCAGTCCTTACGTTGTCGGCAAGTCTCGCAACCTTCTCTGTCGTAAGGTGTTGAGGGCCTCCACCTCCAATTGTCGAACCCGTTCAGTGGTTACGCCAAGAATTTTGCTTATTTCCGCTAGGGTGAGACATTCTTCATTGTCCAGACCAAAGCGCTTTCGGATGACTACTCGGAGTCGTGGCTCAAGAGAGGATCGGATATCCCGGAAAACCGCCTCGATGAGGTCTGCAGTGATAACGTCGTTCTCCCTCGATTGTTCGTTCGAGGTGATGAGCGAGGCAGGTGTCGAGCTCCGCTCATCACTGCGAACTCTTCCATAATCGAGTGAAAGCAAAAACGAACTCACTCGAAGGAGCTCTTCAAGATCCGAGCCGTTCCAAGAGCTCCGCTGCATGGACGTGGTCACGATATCTTTACACTCCTGGTCGTCAGGAGCCTGGCCATGAGAGACTTTATGCCGTTCAATATGCCTGCATGCGGCCCGCATCGAGGTAAGAGCTCTGTGGGGGACTCGAATGGTATGAGTTGTTTCAGAAAGAGCCGTCAGGATCTCTTGGCGAATCAAAGGAAACGCGAATGTGCTTAATTCGGTTTTATACGATAGGTCGAAGTATTCAATAGCTTTTATAAGCCCAAGGCAACCGTGGTGAATCTTATCCCCTCGAGATAGTCCATATCCTCGGATTCCTGCGGCGATGCTCCTAACAAGCCGCAGATTGCTCTCTACGAGCCGGTTTCGAGCCTCGGTATGAGCAGTGTAGTAGTCCTGCAGCATCTTCCATTTCGTAAAGAATGACTCTCTGGACTCGTGCATCTGCGAAAGTCGAACTTCAAGCTCCGCCCGAAGCCCATCGCGAGCGCGCGTAGAGGTCATGGTATCGATGCCAGACAACGCTGAAATGACCCATTCACCTGTTGCGCAAACTTGCTTAAATGAGTCAATGACGTAGGAGTGCCGAATCGGCAATCGCGCCAGCAGCTCCCCAATTTGAAGCTGCTCTCGCTGAAGCGACGGTGTTGGGGATGAGTCGTTGACTGGAGAGAGTGCATGAGCACCTTCACGTTTTGAGTGCCGCGTTCGGTGCTGCTTATCACAGCACGCCATAAGGGAGCCGACCTCACGCGTAGTTTCCTTGACAAGATTGATAATATTCGTTCGCTTTCCCGCTGAATCACCTCTCGAAATGCGCAGAACGTCCTGGAATTGGATGTCTGAAGCTGAATCTTGGCATGCTTTGAGAAGCTCGTAGGTTCTCTGAAAAATGGGCTTCCATGAGAAGAGGGTCGCGAGAAAGAGCGCTCTAGTTTCTTGCTCATTACATAGGAGCTCTCTCTGTTGTGGCGGAGTTGGAAGGGGTACGGAATCGATGTAAGGATTCAAAAGGGTCGCCGAGTCGTCTCCGAACGTGGTTGTTCGAGGCCCATGGTGTCGACAGGCCGCTGCCTGAACTACTACCAATTCCGAAAGGTTCTTGGCTGAACTCTCCTCTGCGACAGGCTCTTGAGAACGCGGGCTCAGCATAGTGAGTCCCGTAGCCAGCTTTTGAACGTGTTTTGTAACTCCCATATTTCGACGAACGTGCTCACAACGTGTGGTGGTTGGATCGGCAGCATCTAGACTTTTGACGTAGATACCATCGATATGTTTTCCGTGCTGATTTTATCTTAGCCGAGACGGACCACGAGCATGGTACGCGCAAAGGGATCCATACACACGGAGCTCCCCGCCACGCGCCCGCTTTTCTACTTGTAGTAGAAAATGCCAACCCCATATTCGAGGGGGCTCGCTTCGGTAGGTATTGCCTCGTAAGATCCTACAATTCTATTTGATACTCCCAATACTGCGCCCCACCTCCAGCATCAGAGTAAACACCACCTGGATTTCTGCTCGCCGGAAAATCCGCTATCTCCCCGTCGCGTTGTAGGCGCACTCCAGATGCAGCACAGAACGCTACCATTTGTCTCAGAGAGCGCGCGGTAAGTTGCAGGATCCGTATCTGTTTATACATCACGACAAAAGCAAATAATTCCGAAAGGTTGCCGGGGTCCCCGAGAGTCTCCCGACCTTTCAGTTCTACCATTTGTCTCAGAGAGCGCGCGGTAAGTTGCAGGATCCGTATCTGTTTGTACATCACGACAAAAGCAAATAATTCTGAAAGGTTGCCGGGGTCCCAGAGAGTCTCCCGACCTTTCAGTCCAGACGAATATGCTTTAGGAGCATATTGCGATCCGATTAGGAGAAAACGTTACCGCAGGTTTCTGCCCGTAACCAAACGGAATCGTTCGCCTTCGGATATGTTTTTAAATCATATCCACATGATTTTTGGCCCGCGCAGTGTCTGAGAGAAAAGGTAGGAGAAAAGGTAGGGGAGAAAAATTGGGGTTTTAAGAGAAAAAGTGGGGTTGGGGCCAAGGGACTCAACCCATACCAAGGGGACAGCTTTCCGAATCTTGGTAGGAGCGATATACCTTCGCTCACCTTGCGATGGTGAAACTACGTAACGCTAACGGATATGGACCATGGAGGACATTCCTTATCTCTTTCTCGCTCTCTTTGCGTTCTTGGCGGGGTTAGTTGACTCGGTGAGTGGAGGGGGAGGGCTTATTCAACTTCCTGCCCTCTTAGTCGCGTTTCCAAGCGCTCCGATAGCGCTACTCTTCGGTACGAATAAATTCAGCAGTGTGTTTGGAACTGCGGTGGCGGCTGTGCGGTTCTCTCGAGCGCAATCCGTACCGATGAAGACGTGCGGTATCGCCGGAGGAATGGCCTTCATCTTCTCCTTCTTAGGGGCTCGTTCGGTTTCTCTGTTGGATCCCACCCTTATCAGGCCGCTTGTTATAGTGGCGCTCTTTCTCGTCCTCGCCTACACGGTGTTTAAGCCATCGCTTGGCGATATGCATATCCCAAAGGTAGCGCCCCATAGAGAGGGATTAGTGTCGGGGTGTATCGGTGGTGTGCTCGGTTTCTACGATGGATTTTTCGGGCCCGGAACCGGGAGCTTCATGCTTGTTGCGCTCGTAACGGTGCTAGGCTTCGATTTTATGCGTGCCAACACCCTGGCCAAGGTGATGAATGTAGCAACGAACATAGCGGCGCTCGCCTATTTCATACCGACAGGCAACGTGCTGTACAGCTTAGCTATCGTGATGGCTTTGGCTAATGTCGCTGGTTCGTTAGTCGGTGTGACTTTGGCGCTGACGAAGGGGGCACGCTTCGTCCGTGGTATGCTTATCGTTGTAGTCCTCGCATTGCTCATCAAGCAGATAAGCCAACTGTTCTAGAGAGCCAATAGAGACGAAAGGGCGTAGACCGCGTGTATTTAAACGGCCCGCCGGAAGAGGTCGGGTGTGTGCTGGATTGCCAAGGCCAGAGCCAACGGAATCCATCTCCACCTGGATGGCAGGTGCCCCGAGATGAAACGCTCCTGTCATAGACCAAGCTGAGAGCTTTATCGCTCCAGGATGCATGGCTCTACTATTAGTAGAAAAAGAAGGTTGGAACGTTCACGTAGCGCGAATTTCTTGGTTGCGTTCATCGTTCGATTAAAAATTGGAAGACGAGACCGCCACGGATGGTTTGTCTCAACAAATTCCTTCGGTTCATAAAAATATGATCGAAGCACAGTGAAGACGGGAGATTGTGATATGTCGGGACGGGAGCAATATCAGCAAACGGCGAGGACAATCGGAGGCGTTTCGGATGCTGAGAGGGTGATGCCTCATGAAGATCTTACGCAGGCCGCCGCCTCACTAGATGGCGAGGCGTTTAACGCCAAATTGCGTCATGTGGTTTCAAGCGTAAAACAGGGCTTTCGTTCAGAGGGAGTGATCGTCGATTTTAAAGAGGTGTGTGAAGACAAGGTACGGATGTTGAATGATGGTGATAATCTCCGTCTCTTGATGACGCCACTCGCCGTCGATGGCGCGCATGGTCGTGCATTCTTCGAACTCTTCGGTGCAGGAACAAACGGCGACAATATCCTCCGCTTTTGTCAGCAGGAACTCAACTTGGGTGAAAGCGAGGCCAAGAAGTTACTCACGCCGCGATATGGGAAGGGGGCAGGTAAGGATAAAGATGTTCTCCTTCCTGTCCCATTGGAGGCAGCATCGCCGTGGGTTCAAGAATTTATGGAGCAGAACTGGGGTGTGCCGGGTGCCAACATCGCCCTGGCGATCCGTCATACGTACGGAAAGATCTCTGTGGGGGTTTGTCTCGGATTTGAACCGCTCCAGGGCGATGTCGGCCAACCCCCTAAGCTTGAGGAGAGAGGGTGGGGCGCTCTCAGTTTTGGATTAGTGAAATGCGCTGAGTTTTTCGGGCCGATAGTTGGATTAGTGAGAAACGGCGTCGAACTCACTCAAATTTTCTTCTGTCTGCCAACAGCGATACGGAAGGACCTTTGGCAGGTAGGAAGGGAGCCTGACGGCTGCGGCGCCTTGTCTCTTGCGCACGGCCTGATGTCTGGGTTCGTCGCCTTGGTCGGCAGTGCGATGGCACTCGAGAAGATCAGTGAAGCGAGTCTAGAGAGGTGGGTGCAGTTCAACGACCTCCCATTACTTTCAAAGTATGGGGTGATAGTAGTCGCATGCAACATCGCCTCCTTGGTCTACGAGTTGGGTTGGGACCGTTATCAGAGTGATAAACGCGCGGCGGCCCGAAAGGCCTCGAAACAACGGGGAGCCTCGTAGCCCAAAGCCTTGCTCCCAAAGCCTTGCTAGCCTGTACCTTCTGCAGCCTTTCTCGAAAGCGACGACATGCGCAGTTAGTACCGCCGAATCAGTTAGTTAGCGAGCGCATCCAAGGTGCAGTGTACTAGGAGGGAGGGCGCTGACAAAAGGGGCGCGCTTCGTGCGCATCGTGCTTATCGTTGTTGTCTTCGCCTTACTCATGAAACAGATTAGCCAGCTGTTCTAGAAGGCCAGCGGGGGCGAGAGGGTGTAGCCCCGCTGCAGTGAAACAACTAGCAGGAAGAGATAGTGAGTGTACTAGATCTCCGAGGCTAGGGCTAACGGGTTCCGCACCCCTCCTCGGTCAAAGGTGCCGCGAGATGAAACATTGCTTTCATAGATCACGCTGAGAGCTCAATTCCTCCGGGATGCTTGCATCCGCTGCTACCCTGTCCCTTCTTCAACCCTAATCGGACGTTACCCCACACGTAGTTTATAGGGGAGAATCATGCGGTTAGCCGGCGCTTACAAGGTACAGGGTTCCAGATGAAAGGGTCGCTGTAGTCACAAGTGCAGGTTTGCTCGTCTCCTCATCGAGGCTTTGCGGTAGAATACAGAGCGGTTCGACGCTGGACTCGAAGCATCAAGCACCAGCCGATGGAGACACGAGGATAGATTCACCCAACGCAGATCCTCTGAGGTGCCCCATGCTCATCGAGCTCGGTCTGGCCAACGAACACCCCGCTGCCACGAGTTGTGATCAAAAGCGCGCAGAGAGATAGCGCATCTAGGGCGTCTGTAACGTCGACATCTTTCGGATGAAGGGCTACCAAACGCTCTATAAGGGCATCGACGGCAAGACCCACGCCAACGAGCGCCTCCCTGCGCATGTGAATTCCCACGGGGGTCCGTTTTGATGGGAGCGGTGACGAGGATGGGTGCAGCGCCCGAAATGCTAATTCGGGGTGGCCCTCAGCGAGACATGTGTGGCGCAAGGGATCGGCGCGCAAGAAGAGATCGAGCTCCCGAATCTTAGGAAAGAGGTTCCACGCTTGCTTCGAGACCCTACATCCTTGAATCCTCTCGTTTACCGCGCAGCACTCAGCATACGAGTTCGTATACACTGCGGCTCGGCTCGGTACCGAAAAAATTGTGGACCTTCTCGGCCCCAGGAGCGCTCGAGCCTGCGCGTCACACAGCCTTCGATTCTGTAAAGGAAGTCCAATTGGCATATCAATAAGAGCACGACACGGTGAGGGGAGGGGGATCTCAGCGAGCGTGCGATAGAGCTTGAGAGAGAGAGCTTCGTGAGTATAGGTAGCTACTACCCATCCTCCTCGGGCTCCATCAATTCCAATGAAAGTTGCTGTGGGAGCACTATCCCAGAATAGGTGCGCAGGCTGTGGAGAAATGGATGCGACCATAGTTGTATGCGAATGCCCAAGACCATTGGTACCGAGTACCTTATGTAATCTAAATCAGGGGGACAACATACGGGAGCAATATTGCAGAATTAGGCGGTTAGCCATTGCTTGCAAGGTACAGGGTGCCAGGTAGGGGGCTCGCATCGCGTTACGTTACGCGCATCGCCACAACGACAAGCAGAGTCGCTGGGCACTTGATCTCATGCAACGAAAGGGAGCGAACCGCACAGTTGTGGCTATGGCAAACAAGAATGCCAGGGTCATCTGGGCGCTCATCGCTAAAGACGAGGAGTATAAATCGTTTCCTCTCGCGGCATGAGATTCACGGAGTGCTAAGGAAATACTAATTTGATGGCAAATCGGTCGGACTGGCTCTTGTAAAACCTGATACAGTGTAAGGCTCATTGAAGTCGTACTGGTAATGAGGAACAAGAGCGCACATTCCATCAGGGCTCACTAAGAAGCCGGATACATGCGTGCATCCCTCCCTTTTTATTCATCAAACCACTTTTCCTTGACTCCCCGGGGTGGGTTCATACATACCCTGTACCTTCATTCCAGTTGAATCAGACGTTCGACCACATTCAGCACTTAAAGCCGAATAAGAGGGCTCGCGGTTCTTTCAAGGTGCCGGGTACCAGAAGGGGGTGGGAACCAGAAGGAGGAGCAAGCTATCAGACGAGGGGCCATCGATAGGGCTATGTTCGATTAACCTCTCTTCTTAGGAGTATTCACCCGCATCGGGAACTCATTTCTAGTCGCGCAAATCATGTTATCTACCCATCGCTCCATTGAATCGCGCATACTCTCAAAGGTCGCCCACGCGTAGGCTGGAGCGGCCCAAACATTTCCCTGTAGCTTGGTGAACTCATTCGGCGCGCCTTCAAAGCCGTAGCCAAAGAGATCGCCCCTCGCGACCATACCTATAATTTTTTCTCGGTTAAATAAACCGTGGGCGATATCGACAAGTATCGCTGATTTTTTCATTGAATCGATATGTTCATCAGTGATAAGCGCTAGTGTCTCTGGGGTCTTCGCCGTGGCTGGGAATATAACATCCGCGGTAGCGATAAGCTCAGCTAGCGCCACTTTTTTGTAAGATTCATTGGTTGAGGACCTGGACCAGTAGACAACATTCATCCCCAGCCCTTTGCAGGCTTCGGCGATAGCGCCTCCTATATTGCCCAAACCAAGTATGCCCGCGGTTTTCCCCTTTAGTTGAACGCCACGATATTTAATAAAGTCTTTGTTGACCTTACCCCTTTCTTTGGACACCCATCAGATAGAAAAATCTGGGTTCTGACCTTACCCCTTTCTTTGGACACCCATCAGATAGAAAAATCTGGGTTCGGCACCCCGTGGGTTATATGTTCGCCTCTGTGGATTGGCGGGACTCCTCCCAGTGACCTGTGGGGTCTGACGTGGTTGTAGTCGTGCAGCCAGTTACGCATAGTCTGCTCCACCTGTGCAAGGG
>JBEGVS010000041.1:0-2636 GCA_041178185.1 Pseudomonadota bacterium | reverse complement strand
TAATTACGGGTGCGATGGCGGTTGTGCGTATCAAGCTCTCTCAGCATCTGAGGTCAACCTGATCCTTCAGCAGGCAGTGACTGCTACTCGCCAACTTGGAACAGCAGGGACCTTTGCGGTGCTCGACCGTGTTGGAAATGTTCTTGCTGTGTACCAGATGAGCGGTGCTCCCCTTACCACCACAATTAATGGACAACTCGGGGCTGCGGGAGGACTAGAGGGGGCCGTGGTTCCTTCAACGCTCGCCGCAATCTCTAAAGCTGGAACGGGTGCTTACTTAAGTAGCCAAGGGAACGCGTTTTCAACCCGCACCGCGAGCCAGATCATTCAGGAGCACTACGACCCCGGACAAACAAACGCTTCAGGTGGACCACTCTTTGGTGTGCAGTTCTCTCAGCTCGCGTGCAGTGATGTAACGGTAAAGGGCTCAGGGTCAGCCGGACCCCGACCGCTTCCTCTTGGACTGGCGGGAGATCCGGGGGGCATACCACTCTACAAGAACGGAGACATCGTAGGGGGTATCGGTGTTGAGTTCGATGGGATCTACACGGTTGATCGTAATGTGTTTGATTTTGATGATGATCCAGAGGAAAGGGTGGCCCTTGCCGCGTCGCTCGGTTTTGAGGCCCCATCGGAGCGAGTAGCAGACAATATAGTAGTCGCGGGACGATCTCTTCGATTCTCCGATATCTCTTACAGCGACATCACGCCGCCAGAGGCGCTCGATGAGCTTGAGAGTGGGGGATTGAAGGCTGTGGCGGGTTACAGTAGTGCTTCGATTCGCGGGGGGGTTACCTTCGGCACACCTGAATCTGGTATTGCGGTCACAACGCGTGCGGGAGTGCCCGCGGCTGTGCTCACCGGACGGTTCCCCACCAAGGCGGGTCGGCCGTTGCCGAATGGTGCCCAGCTTCAGGTGAATGAAGTTGAGGCGCTCCTCAATTCTGCAATCCTGACCGCATCTCGCGCCCGAGCTGCTATCAGGTATCCCCTGGATACAAACGCGCGTGTTTCGATATTTGTTGTGGATGATCTCGGGAATCCCCTGGGGTTCGTTCGCTCTCAAGACGCTCCGGTTTTCGGCGTAGATGTTTCGCTTCAGAAGGCTCGAGGCGCAGCGCTCTTCAGTTCAAGTGACGCTGGTGCGGTTTTGGCGCAAGGCCAAGGTTTCAGCCGTAACTATGGCGCCGAGACCGTCGCGTTCACAGGGGTTCCCCTCAATGGCTCATACGCGTATGGGGCCCGTTCGATCGGAAACATGGCGCGGCCATTCGTTCCTGACGGGATCGATGGCACAGGTCCGGGTCCGCTTTCACTCCCATTTCCGGGTGTAGGAAATACATGGAGCCCCTTCAATACAGGACTGCAGCTCGACATCGTCAAGACGGCGCTCCTTGCTTCGGTCGTAAATCCAGGAAGCGCTCCGGCCGGATGCGCGTCGGGCTCTGGGCTCGGAGGGAGGGCTCGCAACGGAATTCAGATATTCCCGGGTGCGGTGCCACTCTACAAATCTGGAACTCTTGTGGGAGCAATAGGCGTGAGCGGAGATGGTATCGATCAGGACGACCTCACGGCTTTCTACTCGTCAAGTCGCGAGGGATTGAACTACGCCGGACAGACAACGGTGGGAGATCCGACACTAGGGTTCAACGCACCGTCGGAGATTCGAGCGGACCACATCAATCTTACCGCGCCGCAGCTCCGGCTGCGGTATGTGAATTGCCCTGAGGCTCCGTTCATTCGCGATAACGACCAAAATATCTGTCCAAATTCTTAGCTGAGGATAATGAGAAGGCGAGGAGCTACGGGGGGTGAGCGAAGAAGGGGGAGAGGCTCCCTCTATCGCCGCTCGTGTGCCCTGGCTGCCGCGCTCTCACTCGCTACTCCGTTCATCGCTCTCGCCGAAGATGAAACTGATGTCGCGTCGACGGTATCTGCGACTCCCACTCCAGAGAGGGTCCCACAAGAGTTGATCGAGAGGTCGTTTGCGGGACAAGAGACAGAGTATTTCCCCGAGACGATCTATGAGTCCGTGCAGCCGATAGAGAGCTCTGCGTCTGGATTCGTCCCCGTTCCCGATCGATGGCGTATGTTCTATGCCGGCAAGTGGTATGACCCCTACAATCAAAACGTCCTCAAGGGGGATATCCCCGTGTTCGGCTCTCCAGCTGAACCGTGGTTCACGGAACTTTCGGTGATCTCTGACACGCTCTTTGAGGCGCGTCGAATCCCCGTGCCTGTGGGCTTTGCCTCAACACGGCGTCCGAACAGTAATAATGTCTTCGGTGATGGAAACCAGACTATCTTCGCCGAGAACGTTATTATGTCGTTCGGACTGATTAAGGGAAATACCGCGTTCAAGCCACCTGACTTTGAGCTTCGAATCGCGCCCATCTTTAACTTTAATTACGTGAAGGCCGAGGAGGATGGAATCCTCTTCGCGGACCCCGCTCGAGGGGATACCAGATCCTACAACGAGTTCGGATTCCAGGAGCTCTTTGCAGACATTCACCTCGCAAACCTCTCAGAGCGATACGACTTCGTGTCGATGCGTGGTGGTATTCAGCAATTCAACGCAGACTTTCGCGGATTTCTTTACAACGATAATCAGCCCGGAGTTCGCTTCTTTGGCGACT
>JBEGVS010000040.1:0-17193 GCA_041178185.1 Pseudomonadota bacterium | reverse complement strand
CCCCGCAGGATGAATTGAAACCGAGAGAGATCTCCCGTGGATGCAAGGCCCCGAAGCGCAGTCTCAAATGCGTTAAGGTCGCACGCAAGGCCAAGGTTACCGGAATACTGTATGATCATGGGACCATCTGCTGGGGGCATCGGACTAGGTTCCGACGTTATTGCAATCGAAGGCGCCCAGTTAGGGATAATGGTGGTAGTTCGCACCCCTCGCGTGGCGAGTAACTCGACATGATCGGGGGAGATAGCAATAACCCTGTTCGCTTTTCGAGCGACGAAGGAGTGTAGCTTCTTTAGAGGCCAGGCGAAGAGGGCGACCGGTTGAACTCGAACTCCCTCCGCAAACTCAGGATACAAATCCTGCGTCAGGATCACAAAAGGTCGCTTAAGCAGCCAGCATATCATCCCCGCAACGAGGTCGATGAAGGGAGGCTCCGACGCGAGGACTACAACATCGTACCGCTTTGAGACGAGCAGAAAGAAAACCGCCCTCACCATGAAGAGAAAACTAGATACCCACCGAAGCGCCTTAGAGGCTACCGCGCGCTCCTCCGGTATCCACGATGGTAGTGGACGCCGCTCAATGCGATATTCCACCGCCCTCTCATCTCCATCGGCCGAGGATTCGCACAGTATGGTTAAAGAGAAAAACGGAGCGAGGTCCTCCACAAGTTCGCGCAACAGCACCGCGGTCGCGGCGGTGCTCGGGGCGAAATATTGATTGATGAGTAAAAGTTGCTTGGGACGGTCCATGGCACCAAAACGATACCCGATAGGAACCGATGCAACAACGAGATTACCGCAAACCTCTTAGCAAGGGCCGAGGCATCTCTTATATCCCTTCCTCATACAGCACAACGCACGGCTGCCGACGTTTAGGGTCAAGGGTGATCTGAGCGATGTAGTAAGCGTTCTCAACGATACATTCAAACTCGAAGGGCCTCTTTTCTCCCGTCCATTGGAAGCTCTTGACCTTGTCCAGGGAGAAGGGACCAGCCGCTGCGGCTTGTTGAATACCCATCTCCGAAGCAGCACGAACGCGCGCCATCGCGATCCCTTGCATGATCCAACCGAACGCGAGGAAGCTACGAGGTTGCAAGCACACATCCTCAAATGAGGAGGACACCAATTTGCCCATCGCCTCGTTGAAGGCTGGGATCGAGAACAATCTTGAAAAAATTATCTTGGCCTTACGTTCCGACATGCCAACACAACTTAGGTGAATGGAGGCAGGGCCCGCCTCAAGTTGCTGGGCCGCATCAAAATCAACGAACCAGCAACGGCCATTCTCTCCG
This sequence comes from Pseudomonadota bacterium, assembly GCA_041178185.1. Classification (GTDB taxonomy): domain Bacteria; phylum Bdellovibrionota_C; class UBA2361; order UBA2361; family OMII01; genus OMII01. The sequence continues at coordinate 15,899 of JBEGVS010000040.1, read as the reverse complement.
ACCACATCAACGTAGAGATGATATTCCCTTCGAGCTTGCCCGACAGAGACCACGGGGTGAAGCACTCGAACCGACAACTCAGAGGCCTTATGAGCAAAACCAAGTTCTCTCAGCTTGTTTGCTAAGAGCTCTCGAAAGTTGATTTCCATGCGTTGCAGCTCAGCTCGATCCTCATACGACATTTGAGAGAGCTCGGTGATGAGTTTGTACCTCTCATTGAACCCACGTCGACAACCGCGATAGTAGGCATCGACGAGTATTCGATTGTACGAAGCCCGAGGCATCGAGGGTAACACTAAGTCGTCATCGCTGGATTGGGGGCCTTGGCGTTGAGGCCGGCGGTCATCCGGCAGATTCGGTTCGTTGCTATGCGTCATACTACTTCCTGCTCATTCGGCAACCTGCTGGTTCGGCTCGGAGTGTCATTGCGGTCGCTTCCTCTTACCAACTAGAGCGCCCCGGTGAAAGGACTTTCCATTTTTCCTTCCCTCCTTTCAGTAAACCGGAGCGGAAACCGTGGAGGCACGTGGCTCTTTTAGTTTGTATCTGAATTGAAGCATTGATAGCGCCCCCAAAAGCATGCGCACGGACACTGAGGACTCAAAGAATTACTGGAGGGCATCGCCTCGTTAGACCCCTGTGCGCCACGGGTAAGGTGTGGCGCACAGGGGGAGCCTCGTAGTGCCTTTTAAAGCGGCGACGGTAGTATACGACCAGGCAGGTGGTGTAGGGTTAAAAGCGAGGAATATGAACCCCTCCCTCTCTTCGACGTTCAAACAGGCAGCGCTCGCGACATCTCTGTTTGGAGGGCTCGCTTTTCCCCCGCGCACTCAGGCAGCCTCCCCCACTCACGGTGTTATCGTGAGCCCTGAGGAACACCAGCGTCTCTCCCCCTACCTAGCGCAGCTACCCCCACGACAGATTACTCCTGCCCTTGTGCGCTCGTTGATCGAACAAGGATGCATGAGCACCAACACCGAGGGTGTTGTGCTCAGCCGGCACCATCTCCTCTTCGTTTCATGGGATGAACGGGGAATCCTCCTCGATAAGAGTATCGCCCGCTCTCCGCGAGCCAGTCATACGGCGGTCATCGCGCTCGGTTCCGATGTTGAGGGGCACAGGGATCCCACAGGGGGCCTGAGCTATATCCTGAAACAAAGGGTCACCGTGATTAGCTTCCTTCCCTCGTCGGAGCGTGCCATCCGAGAGAGAGTCCGGATCGATATACGGACCTTAACTGACTCGCATGGAACGCCAGGGGTAAACTGGCAGGGGCTCGACTTCCTCTTTCACCCCAACGCGTACCTAGGAGGTACGCCTATTACCACCTCCGTATCAAACGGGATCTCGGTACCACCCCAAGCCTACTGGGCGGTCGTGCGTCGAGCAGCGGAGCTAGACCGTCAGAGAAAACCGTACCACGTCCTCTCATCATGTGGACTCCGGGAGGGCACCGAGAATTGTATAACGGGCGTGGCCGGAGTGTTTCGTCATCTTCCCGGCGCTGCTGAAGCACCCTTCACGGGGCCACTACGAGGGCAAGAAGCCACCGATGTGGTGGCTCGCGCACTCCTTGAGGCAGCAGGGGTTCCCCCTACTGAGCACGGATGCTATGAGAGCGGTCACCATGCCTGGATGGTGGAGGAGTTTTTTCGATCGACCCCCTCAGCGCAATCAGGGATTCGTCGGTACATCCTGCGTAAGTAGTAGTTCTCCAAGCAATAATCCCTGAACCTTTGATACCTTAGTCCAGATCGTGATAGCCTGATGGGGCGTTTGCAACACAGGCACACCCACTGTATCGGAGCGTCCCATGGCATCATTTTCCCTCGAACAACACGGCATCACCGTACAGAAAGTGCATCGGAACCTGGCGCCATGCCGGCTCTATGAAGAGGCGATACTGAACGAGCCGGGAACCCGAATAGCGGACTCCGGAGCTCTCGTCGCGTACTCCGGCGCAAAGACGGGTCGCTCGCCGAAGGATAAACGTATCGTCAAGAATGTCCCATCCCAACAGGATATCTGGTGGGGAAACGTTAACGTAGCTCTTGAGCCGAACATCTTTGACATCAATCGCGAGCGCGCAGTTGATTACCTCAACACTCGCGAAACCCTCTACTGCTTCGACGGTTTCGCAGGATGGGATCCCTCCTCGCAGATCTCTGTTCGCGTGATATGTTCCCGTCCCTATCACGCACTTTTCATGCACACCATGCTCATCCGACCGACCCCTGAGCAACTTGAAAACTTCGGAACCCCTGATTTTGTGATCTTCAACGCTGGCGAGTTCCCCGCTAATCGCCACACCCCCGGCATGACCTCCAAAACCAGCATCGATCTTAACTTCGAAAAGGGTGAGCTCGTTATTCTTGGAACCGAATACGCTGGAGAGATGAAGAAAGGTGTGTTCACCGTGATGAACTACCTGATGCCGAAGCGCGGCATCCTTTCGATGCACTGCTCCGCGACAGCAGACAAAAACACAGGTCGTTCCAGCGTTCTCTTTGGACTCTCTGGCACCGGAAAGACAACGCTCTCAGCTGACCCTAAGCGCATGCTGATCGGAGACGATGAACACTGCTGGTCTGACAGTGGCATCTTCAACATCGAAGGTGGATGTTACGCGAAAGCTATCGACCTTACCCCCGAGAGCGAGCCTGATATCTTTCAAGCCCTCCGTTTCGGCGCCGTGCTCGAGAATGTTGTGCTGGACGCAGAGAAACGCACCGTTCAGTTCCACGACAAATCCATTACGGAAAATACCCGCGGAGCCTATCCGATCGAGTTCATCAAGAACGCAAAGATCCCGTGCGTCGCGGGGCATCCAACTGACATCATCTTCCTGACCTGTGATGCGTTTGGTGTTCTGCCCCCGGTCAGCAAACTCTCCTCTGCTCACGCCATGTATCACTTTATCAGCGGCTACACGGCTAAGGTCGCTGGAACCGAGATGGGTGTTACTGAGCCAACAGCTACCTTCTCACCGTGCTTTGGTGGACCGTTCCTGGTATGGCATCCCGCAAAATATGCCGAGCTCCTCGCTGAGAAGATGAAACATCACAAGGCTAACGTCTGGCTGGTTAATACCGGCTGGACAGGTGGTGGTTACGGTGTCGGTTCGCGCATGAAATTGAGCCTTACCCGTCATATTATCGATGCAATCCACAGTGGGGAGCTCGCCACCGCACCGACTCAGAAGGACCCAACCTTCGGGTTCGAGGTGGTGACGGCTTGTCCAGAGGTTCCGTCAGAGGTCCTTATTCCTCGAAACACCTGGAAGGATAAGGCCGCGTATGACGCCGCCGCAAAGAAGCTTGCACAGCTCTTTGTGAATAATTTTAAAACCTACGAGGGTGGGGTCTCGGCAGAGGTTCGGGCGGCGTCGCCGGTGGGGTAGGGCCTGCGTTCAGATTCCGCGAACCCTCAATTCCATCGACCACCCCACATCCGGGGGGCCGGTGTCCACACGGGCCGTAAGCGGCACGAAATTGCGATGCGGGTTCCGGCCCGTCAGAAGACACGCCCTCCGGTTAGGCCTCCACATTTTGTGCCGATTTGATCGCTTGCACCCCATCAAACCTTTGCGCCCAACGCCTAACGGGATTATGCTTGCCCAAACAAGCAATTCAGCCACCCGATGAAATCATCAAGCGCCTCAGCACTCCTTAAAGAGATCACGTCGATGAAGACGTGTCCCTTGTGCCTGTTCATCGGCTCCCCTGATCGCGTACGCCGAGAACGCGCCCTTAAATTCCTCCTCAATCACTTCGCCGGAAAGGACTTTCGCCCCCTCTCCTATTCGTTTACCGAGCAAGGCAGACAAAACATCTCGGCCCTTCTAAACGAGATCTCCGAACCCTCTCTTTTTGAGCCAACACGATACGTTGTCATACGAGGAATAGAGACTGCCAAGGTGATTGACCTTGAGCCCCTCACAAACTTCATGAATAAGAAGATAGCAGGGGTGCACATCATTCTCGTCGGCGAGGGATTTCCGCAGAGCCAAAACTTTAAGAAAGCGGTGGAGAAGCTCGGAACGGTGATCACTTTTGAGCCGCTCAAAGGGGCTGAACTGCGACGATGGACCGAGCGAGAGCTCAGACAAGCTGGGGTCGAGGGAACAACCGACGAGATGCTCGAGTTGGCGCTCTCACTCGCAGCAGAGGAGCCGGAAGCGATCGCAGCTCTGATTGAAAAGCTTTCACTCTACCTCGATGGGGACGCGCCCACGACAGAAACGATGAGGAAACTCATACCGGGGCGCTCATCGGCGAGCGACTTTGAACTCGCGGACGCATTGATGAGCAAGAAACGGGGATCAACCGAGGTGCTTATTCATCAACTACTTTCGCAGGGCTCAAGTCCCTTCATGCTGTTGGGCCTTCTCACGAAGACCTTCGTAACGCTCTACCGTATTCGCGCGATGCTCGACAAAGGGATACAACAACAGGACATCCGAACCGCGCTTGGGCTCTCCCCCTGGCTCTTGAATCGGTACTTCCCGATCGCACGAACACAGACCCTCAGCGCACTCTCAAGCCACTGCGAGGCGCTCTTACGCGCTGACTTCCGCTTGAAAGATAAATCCATAGGCCATGGCGCGACCTTCAGCACCCTCGCCAGTCGTATCTCTCAAAGGGCATAACTACCGTGCGTACGATCCTCCTCGCCCTCAGCGTTGCGTTAGTCACCCTTCTCCTGGCTAGCCACACGGCCGACGCGAAACCTAAATCCAAATCAAAAGCGAAAGCTGCTCGCAAGGTTTCTCAATCCACCACGTATCCCCTACTCGGCAATCCGCATTCGAAATATCGTGGATGGGACTATCTAGCAGGACAACTTCGAAAAGCGGGGGTACGGGAGTCCGATATCACCGCCATCTATGCAAGTCCTGAGATGCCTCGATTTACCTTCGTTCCGTTCAAGGTGAAGCCCAAGGAACCGCATTCGATCTACGCCTCGTTCGATAGGGATTCATTCGCTCAGCTCGGAGCCTCGTTTATCGAGGAGTACGACTACGAATTCAATACCATGGAGAGAGCCTATGGCGTCCCACGCGAAGTGGTCACGGCGATCCTCGTGATTGAGACGCAGATAGGAAAGCATACGGGCAAGGAGCTGATCGTACATCGACTCTCCCGCCTCGCAGCGGTGCTCGACCCGAACAACGTACAGGAGAATTATCGCAGACTTAAAGCGGACGATCCCTCAGTTACCCTGGAAGACGTCAAACGTCGCGGGAAGTATCTTGAGGAGACATTCCTCCCCGAGATCCCAGCTCTGATCGAGATCTCTAAGCGGAATAACGTCTCTATTTTTCACATCCTCGGCTCAAGCGCTGGAGCTTTCGGCATTCCTCAATTTCTCCCCACGGCATTCATCAAATTTGGCGTCGATGGAGATGGAGATGGACACGTTTCGCTCTTCAACAAGGTCGATGCGCTTTGGTCTGCGGGAAATTATCTCGCAGCCTTCGGCTATAAAGTGGACCTGCCCTACGCCGAGCGCAGAAAGGTTATCTGGGAATACAATCGCAGCGATGCCTACATCGACACCGTTTTTCGTGTAGCTTCACGCATCCGAAATATCGGCGTGATGGGATGTCGTCGACAACAAGCGACCGGTGAGGCCGAAGCGATCAAGATCGGCTGGTGCCCGGAGCCGCGGGAATAGCTCCCTGGTCGAGAGGCGAGATTGCCCCTACAACGCGCCCGCAAACAAAATCATCGCAACGGTGAAATAGATAACCAAGCCCGCCACATCGATAATAGTCGCAACGAATGGGGCCGACGATGTTGCAGGGTCTAATCGGAATCGTTTCAGAACAAACGGCAACATCGCACCGGCGAGGCTTCCCAACGTAACCACCGCGGCGAGCGAGAAAAAGACCGTAAACGCTAACGCAAGCCAATGTTCACCGTAGATCGGCGAGAATTGAGCCCATATGGAGACTCGCAAAAATCCGACCAAGCCCAGGATAGAACCGAGCGATATGCCTGTGATCGCTTCGCGCTGAAAAACCTTGAGCCAGTCCCGCAACCGAATCTCACCGATAGCGAGGGCACGAATCACGAGGGTCGAAGCCTGACTTCCTGAATTACCACCGCTTGAGATAATGAGCGGGATGAAGAGGGTCAGCACAACCGCACTCTGAATAGCGTGCTCATAGTTCGCCATCGCTGATGCGGTAAGGGTCTCACCAACGAAGAGCACGACAAGCCAATGTGCTCGCTTTCGAATCAGGGTACCCACCGGCGTCTTGATGTACGGCTCTTCGAGCGCTTCGGTACCTCCGAGCTTTTGAATATCCTCAGTTACCTCCTCCTCTTGTACGTCAAGGATGTCGTCGACGGTAACGATACCGAGAAGGTTGCCGGCGGAATCAACTACCGGCAGGGTTGGACGGTCATACTTTCGGAAGAGCTCAACGGCGACCTCTTGGTCACTATGCGCATCGAGCGCCTCGAAGGCGAAGTTCATGAGCGATGACACCTCCTCTTCGGGTGACGCTAAGAGAACCCGCTTAATATCGATCTCATCAACGAGTTTTCCCGTAGCATCTACCACGTAGAGCGTGTCAAACGAGTCGCTCGGATGACCGTTGGTACGAATATGGTCAAGAACCTCTCGAATCTTCCAATCGGCTCGAACCGTGAGGTAGTCCGGAGACATGAGGCGCCCGACACTGTTCTCGGGATACCCAAGAAGGGAGAGCGCCACCTCCCGCTCCTCCTTTGAAAGGAGCGCTAAAAGCTGCCGTGCCGCCTCCGCTGGAATCTCCTCAAGGAGCGCCGTACGGTCATCCGCCGCCATCTCATCAAGGAGACGCGCGGTTTGACGATCACCAAGCCCGCTCAGAACCTTCTTTTGAACATCAACCTCAAGCTGCGCGAAGATCTCAGCCGCGTGGTCACGGGGCAAGATTCGAAAGATCAGTACTCGTTCCTCATCGGAAAGCTCATTGAAGACCTCCGCCACCTCCACAGGGGGAACCTCGACGAGACGATCGCGTAGTGCATGCAGATCGCGCTCCCCGATTAGGCGTTGTACATCTTCAATCGTGCTCATGAGGGTAGCGCCCCTTCCAGAAACTTTTTCACGTGTGCTCAGCCATCGGCTGCGCGGGGTACTAGTTGAATTTACTGAGTTTTCGCCGCAATAGGAGACAAAAACAAACAGCCTACGCGCAGCCTGCAACGCCTGAGTAGAAAAAACGGATCAAAAGCCGCACTAGGCAAAGAGCTCTAGTACCGGTCGCAGTCTATCAACAATCATGAAGTGCCCACCACCCTTGACCTGCTCAAATCTGCTCTGAGGGATCATTTTGTGAAGAATTTTTGCCATTGAGATGGGCACGTACGTATCTTCGTCGCCGTGCCAGATGGTGGTCGGGACCGTAACCTTGGGAGGAAGCCCACGCCAATCTGAGAGCAGGAGGCTAAACTCGGTCATGACCCCTCGAACTCCTGGCCGTAACGACTCCTTTACGTTCCGAGCTAAGACCACGCCAACCTCAGAACGGGTCACGATAGGGCGGTCCGCCGCTGGAAGCACGGATGAGAACCACACCTCTGCGGCACCGGGTACGGTGCGCCACAAAACCGCTATGGCACCAACTGCGAGCTGTCCGAGCCCTCCAAACCGTTGTCCGGTCTTCAAGAGCCCTTTGTTGACCCAGTGCATACCATCGAGTGCACCCGGCGCATGCATCGGCCCAACTCCGCTGACTACGCTGAGTTGAGAAACCCGTTCGGGAAGGAGCGCCGCCGTAGCCACTGCGGTTGGAGTGCCCCCCGAAACGCCTAAAACGCCAAAGGATGAGACCCCAAGGGTGTCTGCAACCAGTCGCACATCTTGTGGCCAATCCTCGATTCGGCGCTCTCCGTACCAGTCAGAACCACCAAAACCCGGACGATCGAGGGCTATCACCGTAAGGCCGAGGTCTCGAGCAACCCCATGCGCCAGAGAGGCCTCAAGTCGACACGCCGGAAAGCCGTGACTATAGAAAACCACCTTTGAAAGATCGCGAGCGCCGACAACGCCGTAGTGAACTCGCCGACCGTTGGGGTGAGCAACGACGCCCTCATGCTCACGAACTACAGTTTCAGTCACGTGCGCCACTCGAAAGAAGGTACCGCTCGTACGCCATGACACGGTACTGGTCCACCATGCGATGGGTATTGAAGAAAGAGCCGTTAACGGCGATCGCGTTTCGCATTACCTCACCGAAGGCCATGTGATTGTGGAAGAAGGTTGGCAGAACATTTTGCTCAAGTTGTGCATACAGCGCCTCGGCATCGGCGTGATCCTGCTCCATCGGCGCCGCGCCACCTTCATTAAACGCACTCTTAATGACCCACCCAGTAACTCCCTGAATGCCACCCTCTAACCACCATCCGTCAGCGATACTAAGGCTCGGTACGCCGTTGAGCGCGCACTTCATACCACTCGTACCGGAGGCTTCCAGGGGGGCGCGAGGCGTGTTGAGCCACACATCAACCCCCGCCACCATCTGCGCCGCAAGTTGCGTGTCGTAATTGGGAAGAAAGGCCACTCGCACGAGGTCACCGCTGCGTGAACCGAGCTCATGCACAGCACGAATGAGCTGTTTGCCCCAGTCATCATGCGGATGTGCCTTACCCGCAAACACGAGATTAATAGGACCAAACGCCTCAGCTATCCGTTGAAGTCGAGGTAGATCATTAAAGATAAGAAGTGGTCGTTTATATTCGGTCGCTCGACGAGCGAACCCGATCACGATACCGGCTCCCCCAAACGGCATCCCGACCTTGGACTCGATCGCCTGCAACAACGAGTCGCGACACTCCCTGTGTGCCTGCTGGATATCTTCCACCGGAATCAGCGACGCCTGACGAAGCTGCTCACTTCGTTGACGCCAACCTGGAACGAATTTATCAAAGAGTCGAGCAAAGGGTGGAGAGGTCCATCGAACAGCATGTACGCCGTTCGTGATGCCGTAGACCTCGGCGTCTGGAAACATCGCCTTCGTGACGTCCATGTGCTTTCGTGAAACGGCGTTGACCGTTCCTGAAAAACGGATCGCAAGTCGCGTCATGTTCAGTTGGCCATGTTCGAACACTTGAGATGCTCTTTGAAAATGCTCCGGTGAGAGCACCGCGGAAAGGAGATCAACTGAGAATACATCGTGTCCGGCGGGCACTGGTGTATGGGTTGTAAATACGGTGCGATGACGCAACTCCTGACACCGTCCCTCACTATCAGGACATCCCTGCTCTGGAATGTGGTCTAACAACAAGAAAGCGGCGTGTCCTTCATTCATGTGGCAGATCGTGTGTGCAGGATACCCGAGCGCCTTCAACATTCGCCCACCACCGACGCCAAGAACCAGCTCTTGCACCAACCGAAGCCCATGGTCACCCCCATAGAGGCAATCGGTAATCCGCCTATCCTGTGCAGAATTCTCGGCAACATCGGTATCGAGGAAGAGGATAGGAACGGAGTGTCCCGTTACACCAACCTCCACTCGCTTCCACGCTTGCACACGAATAACTCGATCCCTGAGCGGCACCTCAACGATCGGCTGACACCGTGCGAGGAGCTGTTCGGGCTCCCACTGCTCAGGGGCCTCGAGCTGCTCTCCACGCTCGCTAATCGACTGACGGACATACCCCTTTCGATGCAGCAAGGTAACCGCGACCATCGGCACCCCCAGATCGGCGGCACCACGAATAGTGTCGCCCGCGAGCACTCCCAATCCCCCCGAATAGGTAGGAAGAGAGGAATCGATCGCAATCTCCATCGAAAAGTATGCTACGGGTGTGGTCATGGAGGGATGGTAGCAGGAGGCGAGCCAAAGGGAAAACGAGGATTGTTATGTTGCGGGATGGTGCCCGTTTCCTATGCGATGCCCCTCCCACCGACCGACATTCATCCGGAGGGCCCGTCTCCTGACGGGCCGGAACTCGCCACAAATTTCCATGCGGCTTCCGGCCCGTGTGGACACGGGCCCTCCGGTTCTGAAGCCTCTCAATCTGTCACACAATTCATCGATTACGATTCGACGCGCCCTACACCGCCTGAGACGGCAACCCCGCGTCGTTCAGATGCTGCACGATCTGCGCACCGTGTGCGCGATCTCTGACCTCGACCACCACGGTTATATCCACGTATCCTGGAAGCCGAGCATAAAACCGATCATGCGCGACCTGAAGAACGTTTCCCCCCTGGTCGGCGATAATCCCGGTGATCTGATGCAACATACCGGGCCGATCCGGTAACGAGACATTCACTCGCAACAACCGGCCCCGCTCACACATATCCTGCTCTATCAACCGAGAGAGAAGATTCATGTCGATATTGCTACCGCAAACGAATACAAGCGGCTTCTTGCATCTATCCGGGAGATGCCCATCCATAACCGCCGCTAACGCTGCCGCACCGGCGCCCTCCACAACCGAACGTTCATGCTCCATCAACATCATCACGGCATGAGCTATCGAGGTCTCGGGAGCGACCGCTATCTTATCGACGAACATATCAAGGATCGGTCCCGTTACCTTTCCTATCTGCTTCACGGCGATACCATCCGCGATAGTCATCGGAGCAAAGCCCGGTTTATATGCATCAGGATTTTGTCGTATCCGCTGCGCCCACTCCGAGATGACGCCGAGCACAAAGATATCTGGTCGCTTCTGCTTTAGGGTTGCAGCTACACCTGCAGCATATCCACCACCTCCGATCGGAATAACGATCGAGTCGAAATCGGAAAGCTGGTGCAGCACCTCGAGCGCAGCCACTCCATGCCCCTGCACAATGAATTCGTGATCAAAGGGAGGGACGTAAGTGATATCACTCTCACGAGCGAGATTTTGCGCGTATACCATCGCCTCAGCTAAGTTGGCCTGGTACGAGATCTTGGCTCCAAACTTTCGACAACGCTCAATCTTTACGAGGGGTGCGTTGAACGGCACAACTATCTCACACGGAATCCCTAACCGTTGCGCGTGAAAACTCACACCCAGTGCGTGATTTCCTGCGCTTGCGGTACATACACCCCGCTCTCGGATCGACGGCTCCAAGCTCAACAAAAAGTTCAGCGCGCCACGCTCCTTGAAGGAACCGGTTCGAAACTTATTATCCCACTTAATAGTGATGTGCTTGCCGAGCACCTCTGAGATCGAAACCGCGTGCGACACCGGCGTCACAGGGAGATGCGCCGCGAGCCGCTCTTTGGCAGCCTCAATGTCCGCGAGAGGTGGAAACGTGCTCATATGCTTTCTCAAGGGTACTCCCTCCTACGGATAGCCCGCAACATGAGATGGAAAAGGGTGGGGATTTTGGAGGGTTGCATGTCACTTTCGAACCCTCAACCCGGAGGGCCCGTCTCCTGACGGGCCGGAACCCGCGATGAAACATCCGTGCACACCCGGCCTGTGAGGACACAGGCCCTCCGGATCTCTGTTCGCCGTTCATGCCCGATTGAAACATCCGTGCATACCCGGCCTGTGAGGACACAGGCCCTCCGGATCTCTATTCGCCGTTCATGCCCGATTGAAACATCCGCGCATACCCGGCCTGTGAGGACACAGGCCCTCCGGATCTCTGTTCGCCGTTCATGCCGGAGGGCCCGTCTCCTGACGGGCCGGAACCCGCGATGAAACATCCGTGCATACCCGGCCTGTGAATACCCACCCCCATGACAACCCCACCCTGTTCACGCTACAACTCATCCGTGGAAACATTCGATGTCGTCATCATTGGTGGAGGGATCTCCGGACTCGGCGTAGCCCGTGAGGTCGCGTCCGCTGGGTACTCAACGCTCGTGCTTGAGGCGGGCACCTGCGGCAACGCAACATCGAATAACACCCTCCGAATCATCCATGGCGGTTTCCGCTACCTCCAAAATTTCGACCTGCCCCGTGTCATCAAGTCACTGAACGATCAGACCACGCTCCTGAATGAGGTGCCGAACGCCGTTCAACCACTTCCATGCTTGATGCCTCTCACACGCTTCGGCATGAAAAGCCGGATACCGGTCACCTGCGCGACACTCCTGTACGGTGCCATCATGCGCGCTAATCGCTCTCCCCTCCCCACGCCCCACATCATCTCCCAAGAGCGAATCTATTCCACGGTACGAATACTTCGAACAACAGCGCCCTATGGGGCGTTGTGCTGGCACGACGGGGTTATGACAGACCCGGGAGCGATTACCCGACAACTCATGACCCAGATTACAAACGCGGGAGGGACGATTCGTGAGGGAACGCCCGTTGAACGCGTCGAGGGACGAAACAAAAGCTTCACCCTGCATACCGCAGGCGGAGAGACCATCACTGGTCGCTGCGTGGTCAACACCCTCGGTCCGTGGCTCGGATCCATCAAGGTACCAGACGAGCTAGCTGGCCTGCGTCCTCGATGGTGTAAAGGCTTTAATCTTGTGATTAAGCAGCAGCTCCACCCAACCTACGGCATAGGGCTTCAAAGCGCGGACGGGCGTCTCTTTTTCTGCGTCCCTCGCGGAAGCGGAACAGCGCTTGGTACATGGTATCTCCCTCATCCTGACCCCTCGATGGAACCCTCCGTATCGGAGCACGAGATAGCGCAGTTCCTGCACGCCTTCAACGCAACCCTTCCCCAAGCAGCGGTGACCAAACACGATATCGTGCATATCGATGCCGGAATCCTGCCGATGGAACGAACATCTGCCAGCGGGCCGCACCTTATCGCTCACGAACGTATCCATGAGCGGGAGGGATATGTTGAAGTGATGAGCACCAAGTATACGACCTTTCGTTCGCAGGGGCGAAGGGTGGCGGGAGTTGTAAAAAGCGCATTACGAACCGCGTAAACGATCCCCCAGAGGGCCCGTCTCCCGACGGGCCGGAACTCGTAATGGAACATTCATACATACCCGGCCCGTGAGGACACGGGCCCTCCGGATATGCGTTACACCCATTCCCTTTCCTATCTCCCTCACCTTCCCCCTAGCCCTCCCCACCATTCCATCCTAATCTTACCCCTGCGTAAAAACTTTCGCCCGCCCAACGCGGTGCCGTTTTTTGGTTACACCTATGCGATCATCTCTTCTTCGATTCGGCTGCGTCAGTGCGATCACCCTTGCTACCCTCACCGCATGTGAATACGAGTTCAAGGATGAGCCAATTACTCAACGTCGCGAGGAAGCTTCCGACAGCGAAGCCGACGCTGGAGAAGAAGCGGCGGCTGCCCAGGAGCAGAAACGCGGTGACGCGCCAAAACCGCTCGGCACCCTTCCTCCAGGGAAGCCCTACCAAGGGAGCACAACGCTTCCAACGGGCGCAAAACGGATCGATATGTTGAACCTCGCCGCGACAAACCAAGCGAGCCTCGCCATGAACGCGCCGACGGAACCTATCGAGAACCTCTTCGATGGAGCGGATGATTCGCTCGTTCGAACTCCAGAGATCAACCCGCTCGACACCACGATCACCTTCACATCACCAACAAAGATCAAAGCGCTACGAGTCCGCTCCACCTACTCTGACTTCGCCATCGCCGTACAAGTTGACGGCGGCGAACGCCTCATCCTCGATCCTATTCCAGACGGCGATTGGGCAACCATCATCTGGCCAACTCCCGTAACCGCTAAGAAGATCCTCGTTCAAACCCTTCGCAAGAACCGAGATAACTTCGTGCATGTGAACGAGATTGAGTTGTATCAGTAAGAGATTCGGGCGTCCGCTTTAGGAGATCACAAACCTATACCCAAGAACAGCCGATGGCCCCTTGCTTAAGCGCCGGGCTCATTTGCTGGCGCAGTGGGGCCTGGTCGGGAGGGGGCCGGCATCGGCTATTTCCGCGATAGGCCAGGTACGGCGGCTATATTGATATGGCTTTGAAATCAACAAAAACCTTACCGCGCGGTGTCTGAGAGAAATAGTTAAGCTCAAGGGTTGGGGCTCGTTTGCTTGCGGAGGGGAGGCCTCAAGCATCGGCTATTTCTAGGATGTACCAGGCACGGAGGCGAACATCCTCTCGACGACTCACGCCGTTCCTTTGAAGTTTTGAAGTATCGGCGAAGTATTGATACCGCAGGGTAACTCAAAGGTATTCCCGATATGCGTCGCGCCGCACAGATGGATTCGATGAGGTGGGGTGTACCAGGGGCGAGGAGGCGTGGTCTCATAGCATTCCTCGAAATTTGTCTTGCAACTTTTTAGGTCAATTCCTTCCCATTAAAACGACGACATTGCTAGCACTCCACCTAGCGTACCAAGCCCGCTTACGGTGGTGACTTTGCTAGACCACCAGTCACTCTGCTTGAAATGCCACTTCCATCTTTCTTCCAGATTCTCAAGCCCCACATGAGCGAGATTCAATTTCTCTTTAACATCCATGCCTTTGTAGTAGCCTTCTGTATTTTGGGCTATATTATTGAGAGCGGCGCTACACGCCTCTTTGAGATGATCAAGCACCGCCTGGGTCGAAGAGGGTTGTCCAGGCAGCCAGAATTTCGTTCGATTGGTGCGCAATATTATTGGGCTGTACTTATCCACGAGTAAATACATCACCCCCGTCAATGAAGGCGTCCGACTATTGTCTAACACTCGAAGCTCATTCTGAATCTCCTCCCAGGTATTGGTGAACGTATCGTTGAATCGTTTTTGAAGGAGTGCCTGCGCCCCTGTGTTCGCGCCATTCACCAGAAACGACACGAAGCATCCCGCGGCGAGTCCAAATCCACCGGTGGCGATACCCGCCCCGACAGCGACTCCCGTTATCGCTAGAGTTCCAACCCAAAGCGCCATGCTCGTCATGCGTATGGACCGGAACACGCCTGGGGAATTGGTACCTATTCGAATGGAATCCAGATCAGCTGAATTCAATCCTTGGTCATACGTAATAAGTCCAGTATTTTTTAGCTTTTGAGCGAGACTCTCAGGTTCTTTTGCCAACCTGATACCGTTTCGTATCCAACTCTCCAGATCGCTAGTGGTCAGCTTGTCTCCGGTTGTGTTTGAAAGCAATCTCTTAAGGTTACCCCGACACTCATCAGCATTTTCTTGCTCGGCCGATGCCAATGTCCGCTGCTGCTCCCTCGCCTCCCTACGTGCCTCTCGCTCCGCCTCCGCTGCCTGTCGTTTCGTCTCGTGATTACGCTCGGCCGCGAGTCGATTCGCCTCCGTACGGTCTGCAATTTTCCGCTGCTGATCTAGCCTAGATTGCTCGCGCTCCTGATCAGCTTGGCGGCCTTCAAGCGTTGTCAGTTCCTGGTACGCTCGTAGCATCACCTCCTCAACCGCCTGGACTGTGGCGGTGCGTACATGGTCATCGAAGACGCTTTTCACAACGGTAGGATCCAATCCATTAACGTCTTCCGGAGTGGCGAGTGTAACGCCGTGGCTCTTTAGAGCGGCCTGAAAGTCGTCATAAATAGGCGCTTGTTTCTGTATCTGGTCGTTTGCCACACCGCTAGCGGCGGTTCGGATTTCATCCTGCTTTTGATACACGTTAAGAGTAGATGAACTATGCTGCGCATGCTTTTTTATTTCTGCATAGTCATTGGCCCGCATGCATACCAGAACATCGCGAGCAACCCGTTCGACTAAATCCTGCACGCGCTGATTCGCTTCTTTTAAAAACTTCTGCTCGGGTAAATCCTGCTGCTTACGCAGGTCATTCAGGTTTACATTCTGCTGCTGACGTCCCATGTTATTTCATCCACAAATTCCAGGCCAACAAAGGTGGCTCGTGTATTCATCACGCATTCCAACTTCGTTGCGTACATATTTACTTGTTTTGTGCCTTTTTAGGAGCACAAAAGTGCTCCTAACAGACACATACGGCCAACGACGTTAAGTCATCTCCGACTCGACCGGCAAAACGCAAGTAAATGAATGCGTGGGCTATTTCTAGGATGTACCAGGCACGGG
>JBEGVS010000039.1:0-36737 GCA_041178185.1 Pseudomonadota bacterium | reverse complement strand
CCTCCGGGATTGCGCTTCTCCCATTAGCGCTCCTTGCTCTCCCGAAAGCCCCGATGATGCTTACTTCGCGGCGACATCTGATCACAATCGCGGTGATTATAGCGCTTAATCTTCCCTGGATGGCGATGATGTGGAAGGTCTCAGGGGTAGGTCGATTTCTGAACTCCGAATCTACAACCCACGTCGCAAGCTCGGGAACATCACACACCACATCACAGGCACCTCCCACTACCACCTATCGACACAAATCGGAGGGCATAAATCCCAAGAAGAGTCTCAAGAACTGGCAGGAGGCAGCAGGTTCCGCCAATCCGCTCGTGGTGGTTCTTGCAATTCCAGCCATCCTTACCCTCGCGCGACCGCATCGACTTATCTTCGGTGTCTTGGGGTTATGGCTCGTTGGACTTGGAACCGTCGGCGTGTCTCTTAAACCTCAACTTGAGCTCGACCGGATGCTTGTGATTGTTGGCGTCCTCTCCTCCTTTCCAGTGGCGAATTATATCGTGAAGATGTTCAAGGAAAGCTCCCAAGGGCTCTCATCTCGATTAGCGGCGAGCGTCGTAGGGGGATTCCTTCTAGCCTCGCCCTTCGCCATACGCGCGATGCTCACCAACCAGCTCTACGATAGATACAACTTCGCTGGTCCAGAAGTTTCCCGCCTGAGCGAATCGTTAGCGAAGTCTTCGAACGATGGTCGCGCACTCTTCACAGGGTGCGTGCTGCACGAGCTTAGCAACGGGCACCTAGCCCCTCTTCCGTTTTGGTCTCATACGCCCCTGATCGCCTCAAGTTACGCACACAACATTTGGCGTTATGAGCAACCGATTCCAGCGAGCTTTTTGGAACAGGGCGACGCAGGGATATCACGATTCTTTGACATGATGAACGTGACCATGGTGTTGGCTCACGAACCCGATTGGAGAAGATATTTCTCAGAGCGCCCGCTGCAGTATGCACTTAAGGAACGTCATACTGACTTCATGCTCTTTGAACGTCTCGGATACACCTCCTCGTATCTTCTTGAAGGCGCTGCTCGGGATCTCTCTCAAAACTCAAACTCTGTAACGCTTACCCCGCTCACTGAACGCGTGGTGCTAAAGTTTAAATATTTTCCGTTCTTGACGGCATCAGGTTGTACGGTAGTCCCATATCGTGCGGCACCGGAGGTCACCCTGGTAGAGCTCACCGGATGTCGAGTAGGAAGTGTTGTACGGATTGAGAGTATCTCGCCCCTCAAACGCCTGCTCTCCTAGTGGCTACAAGTTGCTACGGTGTACTACCCATCTTTTCTTTCAAGACGAGCGCCGCTCTGATGGGCCACCCGATCAAGGACGCCATTGATAAATGTGGGTCCCTCAGGGGATGCAAACTCTTTCGCCATCTCGATCGCTTCATTAATTGAAACTGATGGGGGAACATCTGAACGGTGCACTATCTCGTACACTGCGATGCGGATGATGTTTCGCTCAACAAGCCCCATGCGGGCTACGCTCCAGTTTGTTGACGCGAGTCCAATAGCCTTGTCTATCTTCTCGACATTACACAACACACCTTCGACGAGCTCTTGATAAAAGGGATGAATTTCGCGCGGCGGAGCATCCTCACCCTCGTCGTCGAAACCTCGCGTCAGAAAATGGGATGAGAAAACAGAGGCGGTCTCAAGCGATAAATCGCCCAGCGCGTCACACAGATACAAAGCTTGTAGGGCCGCTTCGCGGCATATTCGACGAGACTTCATGAAGGTCCTTACAACTGGACGCCCCTGACCGGGTTATGTCCCGACCCGAGGGACATGATACCTCCCCAGCCAGATCTAAAACACCTTATCCCCTGCAAAAACCGCGTCGGACATCCCGCTCTCGTTCTATATCAGCCTCGCTTCAATGGCTTAGCGTCGCCGTTATGGGTAGTTTCAGAGCCTTACCCTATTCTGCGACTCTTTCCCGGAACCAGCGCTGATAGGAGAGGATATGGTGGTGGCCAAAAGGATCTCCATTAGGGCTTAATCATCACGCTGCGAGCTTAGAAATAGGTATCGATCGAGCGACCCATGTCTGACCCTTGAGACACCTTATAGTAGGTGCCCGAGCTTCTCTCGCTTCGTCTTCAGATAGGCTTCACTGTAGGGATCAGCCTCGACAACCATAGGGATCCGCTCAACGACAGATATCCCATACCGTGACAGAGCTGCCGCTTTAGATGGATTGTTGGTAATGAGTCGAATCGCTCGAATGCCCATGGCGAGAAGCATGTGAGCCCCAACAGCAAAATCACGCTCGTCCGGACCAAACCCCAGGTGCACGTTAGCCTCTACCGTATCGAGCCCCTGGTCCTGCAACGCGTAGGCGCGAACCTTGTTGGCAAGTCCTATCCCGCGCCCCTCTTGGCGCAAGTAGAGAACAAGGCCGGCTCCTTCCTCGGTGATAAGCTTCATCGCCCCATCTAATTGGCGACCACAGTCGCATCGACGACTACCAAAGACATCCCCGGTTAAGCACTCTGAGTGCAAGCGCACGAGGGACGCATACGACATCGGCATCGAGGAGATAGCCCCCCGAATCATCGCGACATGTTCCTTTTGTGCCGCGTCATCTGCAAATACAACGGCGTGAAATGTACCGTAGTCGGTCTCGACGTCGCTTTCACTGAGCTGGCGCACCGCAATCTCATGAAAAGCCCGATACTCCCGAATCGCTTGAATACTGGTTACACGGAGCCCATGCTTCGAAGCGAACGCCTGCAGTTGATCTCCGCGCGCCATCGTTCCATCAGGGTTGAGCACCTCACACAGGATTCCAGATGGAAACAAACCTGCCAAGCGAGCGAGATCGAAGGCCCCCTCGGTGTGTCCAGGTCGAACCATAACGCCAGCGCTATTCGCTATCAGGGGAAAGACGTGTCCGGGACTCACAAAGTGGTGAGGTTCGGAACCCGGTTCGATCAAAGCTCGCATCGTTCGCGCTCTCCCCTCCGCGGTCACTCCACGTCCATCAACATCTCTGTGGTCAACGTTTATGGCGAATGGGGTTTGAAACGGAGAGTTGTTGTTTAAAACTTGAAGTGGCAGTCGCAACCGATCGGCGACCTCCGCTGGTATGCTCACGCAAATGAGGCCCCGCGCCTCTCGCATGAGGAAAGAGACCATTTCAGCGGTAACTTTCTCCGTTGCGAGAATGAGATCTCCCTCGTTCTCTCGCTCGGCGCTATCGACTACGATAACCGCTTTTCCGGCACGAATATCGGCAAGAACATCGCTAAAATTGTCGAGCTGGAGCGAAGCTCCTCCGGAAGCTTTACTAGCCATGGAAGGGACTCAGGATGGCTCTACTTTCTTGAGATGCGCGGTTTTCGCAGCGGTTCCCAAGCTCTCGAGAGCGTCTACAAACTGACTGACGTCGGAAAATTCGCGATACACGGAGGCGAACCGCACGTACGCAATCTTGTCCATCTTACGAAGCTCCTCGATGACCGCCTCCCCGACCACCCGACTATCAACCTCTCGAACACACATCTCTTGAAGCTTACGCTCGATAGTTTCAACTGCCGCGTCGATAGTTTCAGTGCTAACAGGTCTCTTCTCGCAAGCTCGACGAAGGCCACTCCGAATCTTCTCGCGCTCAAAAACCTCACGACGCCCGTCTTTTTTGATAACAGCGGGAAGCGACAACTCGACACGCTCGTACGTGGTAAAGCGATACCCACAATCCTGGCACTCTCGACGACGCCGAATCGCTCCGCCGTCGCCACGAGAGTCAGTTACCGAGCTTTTGTCTGAGTTGCACTTAGGGCACAACATATTCGGGAATTTCTCCTCGCTAACGGGTTAACCGATGCCGATACAGTGGGAACTTCTTGCTAAGCTCACGCACGCTATCACTCACAGACGCGAGCTTAGCCTCACTCTGAGCGTTTGAGAGAGCCTCGTAAATAAACTCAGCTACCAGAGCCATCTCCCCTACTCCCATTCCACGGGTGGTAAGAGCCGGAGTTCCGAGCCGAATACCACTGCAAATGGATGGTGGCTGTGGATCAAATGGCACCGTGTTCTTGTTTACGGTAATTCCCACCTTATCCAAAACCTCCTCGCCAATCTTACCAGAAACTCCGATAGGGCGAAGGTCTACGAGCATAAGGTGAGAGTCTGTCCCACCAGATACGATCTTGAGCCCCTTCTTGGTGAGCCCATCAGCAAGAGCTCGCGCGTTGGCAACAACCTGGGCCGCGTAGACCTTAAAGTCTGGCGCTAGAGCCTCCCTAGCCATGACCGCCTTAGCAGCGATGGTGTGCATGTGCGGGCCTCCCTGGAGCCCTGGGAAGACCGCCTTATTAACAGCCTTACGATGAGCTTCCTTACCCATCACCATACCGGAACGTGGCCCGCGGAGTGTTTTATGAGTCGTTGTGGTGACGATATCAGCGAATGGAACCGGCGATTGGTACGAGCCGCCTGCAACAAGGCCAGCATAGTGGGCGATATCGGCCATGAAGATCGCTCCGACCTCATCAGCCGCCTCGCGGAAGGGCTTCCAATCTATCTGCCGGGAGTACGCGCTGCCTCCCGCAATGATCAGCTTGGGCTTATGCTCACGAGCGAGCGAACGCACCTGATCGTAATCTATCAGCCCGTCACTCTCCTTAACGCCGTAGCCCACCACTTTGTAGTGCATGCCGGAGAAGTTAACTGGACTACCGTGAGAAAGGTGTCCACCCTGGTCCAAGCGAAGTCCCATGAAGGTATCACCTGGCTTGAGAAACGCCTCAAATACCGCTTGATTTGCCTGCACTCCAGAGTGCGGTTGAACGTTTGCGAATTCTGATCCGAAAAGCTCACAAACACGAGCGCTTGCGAGATTCTCAACCTCATCAACAACGTGACATCCGCCGTAGTAGCGCTTCCCTGGCTGTCCTTCAGCGTACTTGTTCGTCAGAGTTGAGCCCATGGCCTCCAACACCGCTTCGCTCACGAAGTTCTCGGAAGGTATCATCTCTAAGCCGTACTCTTGTCGCTCAGTCTCGCGCTGAATAAGGGAAAAAACTTCAGGGTCAGATTGCTTGAGAGATTTGCTACGAGCTTCGTAGGAGGGCGTAGTGGAAGACATGAGTGGCTCCGAAAAATTAGGACAAAAAAGGGCCCTCGAAGGGGCCCTTGCAGCGTACCAAATTATCTCCCTACTGGGATAGGAATTCGTACGCTCTAGCGATTAGGACTGCTTTCCTTGAATGTACTTTGTTACATCATCAACAGTCTGAATCTTTTCTGCGTCCTCATCTGGTATCTCGAGGTCGTACTCTTCCTCAAGCGCCATGATGAGCTCAACGATGTCGAGTGAATCCGCACCGAGGTCCTCGATGAAGGATGCCTGAGGAGTAACTTCCTCCAAGCTGACACCAAGCTGCTCTACGATGATCGATTTAACTCGCTCTGATATCTCCTCAGGTGTTGCCATGTAACACTTCTCCTAAATGGTCCAATAAAAAAATACAGTCGGTTCTGTCCTGCTTGAGCGAAGATGATTGTCGCTCACACAGCCAATCTTTTAAGTAACTGGCAGGATCCCAACGTATCTCTCTTTTGCGGCGGACGCGTTGTTTTTCTCGCGAAAAACTACTCGCCGACCCCACAAGAGCCTCTTAAATCGGGTCTCTGGCTTTCGACTTTTTACAACGGGGGGATCTAAGTAGACCCTGCCATAATAGTCAAGAGGTTGGCCATCAACTGCCTCTCGTGCCACCTGATCTTGCGTAGTTAGGCTGTTCATTTTGGTAGCCGTTAGAAAGAAAAAGGCACTTTGAGGGTATAACAACTATTTTTGCCCCCTCTTTTCCGCTCTCAAGCCGGAGACCGTGCTCTTCGTGTGACCGGTCGTGCAGGGGTGGGGACCCGACATAGCGCAAACCCCTGCTGCAATTTTTTTTCAACTCACCATGTGAACCTTGCCAATCCCAAGCACGCACTACAGCGAACCAGCTCGCCTGAGACGCATAAAAAAAAAACGGCCCCCTTTCGGAGGCCGCTCTGTTGCCTTTCAGCGATCGGAGCATGTGAGACTACATGTACATGCCACCATTTATGCTAATGGTCTGTCCCGTTATGTATCCAGCGTTATCTGAAGCAAGGAAGCTCACAAGTTTTGCGACCTCATCACCTTGGCCATAACGACCGAGTGGGATTGATTTCATGTGCTCGGCGCGAAGCTTCTCATCGAGGGCCGCTGTCATATCGGTCTCGATAAATCCCGGTGCCACAGCGTTTACGGTGACATTGCGGGACGCAAGCTCGCGAGCAAGCGCTTTCGTCATTCCGATGATGCCTGCCTTCGATGAAACATACGGGACCTGTCCGGCGTTGCCCATCTCTCCCACTACGGAGCTGATGTTGATGATTCGTCCCCACTTCGATTTGAGCATGAGACGAGCTGCAGCGCGTGCGCAGAAGAAAGAGCCGTTAAGATTTACCGCAAGAGTGGTCAACCACTCTTCATCCTTCATCCGCAACACGAGACCATCTTTTGAGATCCCGGCGTTGTTGACGAGGATATCGAGCTGTCCGTGACGGGACTTAATGCCGTCGAACGCATTCTCAACCGCTTGGCTATCTTGAACGGAGAACTTTAAAAGCTCGCCATCGCTTCCCACCTCTCGAATCGCATTCAAGGTCTCTTGAGCGGCCTCTGGAGATGATGAGTAGTTTACAATAACGTAAGCGCCGGTCTTTGCGAGCTCGATAGCGATAGCTCTTCCAATTCCACGCGAAGCACCCGTTACAAGCGCGATCTTTCTCTTAGTATCTGTCATTTTTTTCCTCCATTAATCTGATCAGCGGCGTTATCTTCTTTCCGTGCACGAGAGGTTCGTTTTTCGAACACCCGCGACCATCCATTTCCCCCGTCGTGGTCCACCGGACCTATCTTGGAATCGAGGTGCCCCAAGGCGATGTGGAGCTGTTGCATCACATCCTCATCAACGAACTTACGAGCAACCCTGATTCCATTCATGATGGCTCGACTCTTCGATGACCCGTGGCACTTGATGGCGATCTGCCCCAAACCGAGTAGGGGCGCCCCACCGTAGGCGGAAGGATCAAGCTTATCTTTAAAGACGCTCCGAAGAACGGGCTTGGCTAACCACAAACCGACTTTAGCCCGTAAGCTGTTTTCCATGGCAGCCTTCATAGAATCGATGACGAGTCCCACGCTGCCCTCCATCGCCTTAAGCACGATGTTGCCCACAAATCCATCGCATACAACGACGTCAACGACATCGCGGGCGATGTCGCGCCCCTCGACGTATCCGATGAAATGAAGCCCCTCAATCTCTGCGAGCATCATCGCTGCGGAGCGAATGATATCATTGCCTTTTGACGCCTCTGTGCCATTGGATAGAAGCGCTATACGCGGACTCTCTATGCCCAAGGCCGAACGGGCATACTGATTACCCATTAAGGCAAACTGAACGAGTTGAAATGCCTGACAGCCTGTATTGGCACCGGAATCGAGAAGAACGGTAGGCGTGGCCCCTACCCCCTTAGGAATGAGCGAGGCGATTGCAGGTCGGGCGATACCTGGTAGGGTCCCACCGACGAAAACGCCTGCAGCCATAATCGCGCCGGTGTTACCTGGGCTCACGACTGCAGATGCTTTACCGGCGCTTACTAGTTCGAAGGCAACGCGAATGGAGGAGTCAGGCTTGCCACGAATAGCTAAACCTGGAGACTCATCCATCTGTATGAATTGGGAGGCGTGCTGGACTGAAATGAGAGAGCGGTCGCTCTCAGAGTACTGTTTGAGGAGCTTGTCTATCTCCTCCTGGTTGCCGACGACAATCGATGGTATCCCATCTCGTCGCGCAGCCATAACGGCTCCCTCGACCACCACTTTGGGACCGTGATCGCCTCCCATCGCATCAACTGCTACGGGAAGCACACCTCTTCGTGGCGTCTCGGTCTGGGAGCTCACTGTTTACTCAGGTACCCTTATTACGCAGCTACTTTACCCGCAGCCACTTCCTTGCCACGGTACGAACCACACGATGCACAGGCACGGTGAGGGAGTACTGGCTCAGCACACTTAGGACAAACGATAGCGTAGGTGCGCGAGAGCCCGTGATGAGAGCGTCTCATGTTTCGCTTCGAGCGGGAGGTTCGTTTCTTAGGAACTGCCATAAATCACAACCAATTAACTAATATACCCTAGGGAGGTGAGGTTTTATCACGTTCCCCTAGGGTAACTCAACACTACCAGTCCCTACTTCCGTGAGTTAACGGATGAGAAACTTGAATAAATGGATATTTGCTTAGGAACGTCCTCACACAAAGGAGATAAGCACCTAAAAATCCTACGAAAATACCAATCTCGGTGAGCCCCAGCGGAATGTGGTGTGGGCTTACCTCAGGCATAATAATGAGGTAGCGGTCGAGCCAAACACCCGTCATCAGGGTCAAGCAAACAACAGCATAGGTCTTCGGGGTCTTCTTAAGGTCACGGCTTAAGAGGGTGATGAACGGGATAATGAACGCCATCGGGAACACAATCCAAGCCAACCCCTTCCATGGGAACTCACGAGTTCTCAAGATAAGCCACTGGGTCTCCTCAGGAAGGTTTCCGTACCACTGTGGCAAGAACTGCGACCAGAACATGTAGCCCCACAACATACAGAAGCCGAAATTGAGCTTTCCTAGATCCCAGAACTGCTGCGTGTGGATCTGTGCACCAAAAGCGGGGCTATTCTTTGCAAAGAACATCGTCATCAGGGCAAGACCTGCCCAGGCGATGTAGATCTGGCTTACGAACACAAAGGCTCCAAAGAGGTTCGAGAACCATACCGGGTTCTGACCCATGATCATCTCGAACGCGAAGAGCGATACAATGATCATGTAACAAATAACCACGACAGGCGCGTTAACGGACATCTTACGCTGAAGTGGAATCACCTCACGCTCAGCTCCCTTCCAACCGGAAAGGAGGTAGCGATGAATCGGAAGTTCCCACTGCGACTTATCCTTGGCTCGGTCGTGCGCAAGTCCTACATCACTTCGAAGCGACATGAACACAAAACGGGTCATGAGCAGGAACAGAACGAAGAACAACACCGAGAAGCGGATGTATACGAAGGTCGGCTCCATCCACCACTCACGGCCCGGCATCGGATGTCGTCCCCAATAGAAGAGATACTCACGACCGAAGTAGGTCGTAAGGAATACGACAAACGCTACGGGAAGGTACGCCACGTTCGCCTCAGCAAGACGACGCACAGGAGCTCCCCACTTAGCTCTCACGATCTGCATAATTACCGTGGTCATCACTCCGCCGAGGGCGAGACCTTGGAAGTACACAGCGTTGACGTAAAAGGCTCCCCACGTCTCACCGGCATCTCCAAACATGAGCCCCGCGGAGAACACTACGATCCCCACAAGCACCATGAGCCATAACTTTGCGATAGTGCTGCTGGTCACCTTAAGCGGACCGGCCTCTATCACCTTATCGATGTTCACAGGAACAACGTCTACGTGCGACATCTTCTATCCCCTTCTTACTTAATACCTTGCTGATTACGAATGTAGTTCACGATATCCCAGTGATCCGTCGGAGAGAGCTTCCAACCGTGACCTGGCATCAAACGAATGCCGAAGTGGATGGTCGCGAAGATGCTTCCATCGGTACGGGTCTTGTAGGTGTCGAGCGTGAGATCAGGTGGGGTTTGAAGGGTCTTCTTACCCACCGCGCCCGGCGCATACGGCTTCTTGCTGATATCTCCGTGACACGGCAAGCAGTTCACCGCAAAGAGACGCTTTCCATTCGCCAGTGAGGTAGCATCCGCCTTAACCGGATTTGTCATCTTCTCAGCCTCTTCACGCGAAGCGACGTAATACTCCGACATACCGATAGCGACGGTCCCAGGCGCCTTTTGACGCATGATAGTACCGGTGCGCTTCTGAACGTCCACCATGTCATCGTTGAATGGAAGCGCCATCGCCTCTGCCACCGCTAAAAAACTAGCGAGTGAGAGAACGAAAGCAGCTTTCAACTTTCCTACTTGAGCTAACTTCATGAGCCCCTCTTCTCCGTTTACAAACTCTCTCTTACGTCAACTTCATCCGCGCCCGAATCCATCATGCGCTTCTTCACGTCATCAACTTGGTTGCCGGCGCATGCCACTACAACGCCGAACTTATCGTGAGAGAAACGAGGATCGTACCCTGCTGTGCGTAAAACATTCGGGATCTTACAGAAAACAAAGATCGCTGCGAGCGTTCCAAGTCCTCCGAAGAGAATGGTCCACTCGTAGCCAGGAACGAAGAATGCTGGAATCGACGCGATGTTCTTCGCGCTGGTCCGCATCGGCCAGTCGAGAGAACAGAGGATCGCGAGGGCGAAGCCCGCGCAACAACCTGTAAAGGCACATGCCAGAGAGACGAGCCGTACTGGACTCTTCTCAGGGTACGTGACCTCCTCGATCTCGTGACGAGGAACTGGTGAGTACATGCGGTACTCGTGATTTGCTGCTTTCACCTTCTTAACTGCCTCAAGGGCATCGTCCATGTAGGTGAAGATACCAACTACTGCTCGGGTTGATGAATCTACCATGTGAGTACCTCCTAGTGACCTGAACCGTGTGAAGACGCACGACGCATCGGTGGCGGAATCACTTCCTTAATTTCGGTGATAGCTACTGATGGGAAGTACTTGATGAACAAGGTCATCCACATTCCGAACCAACCGAACGCTCCAACCGTGATACCAACCTCAGTCCATGAGAAGTTGTACCCACCCCACGCAGCGGGGATGAACTCACGGGAGAGCGATTGGAAGATGATGTTGAAACGCTCCAACCACATACCGATGTTGATGAAGATGGAGAGGATGAAGAGGAACGGGATGTTCGTCCTCAACGACTTAATCCAAAGCAGCTGCGGGAAGATACAGTTACAGAACGTCATGCCCCAGAACGCGAGCCAGAACTCACCGAAGGGACGGAACCAGAACTGGAAGCGCTCGAATGAGTTATTACTAAACCAAGCGGTGTAGAACTCGGTGGCATACGAGTACGTTACCACGCCCGACGTGACTAGGATCAGCTTGCTCATCGCGTCGAAGTGGAAGAGCGTAACCAGTCTCTCCAGACCGAAAGCCTTGCGGAGCGGGATAATCAGGGTCACTACCATCGCCACTCCGGAGAAGATCGCCCCAGCCACGAAGTACGGTGGGAAGATAGTCGCATG
Source organism: Pseudomonadota bacterium (assembly GCA_041178185.1). Classification (GTDB taxonomy): domain Bacteria; phylum Bdellovibrionota_C; class UBA2361; order UBA2361; family OMII01; genus OMII01. The sequence continues at coordinate 25,519 of JBEGVS010000039.1, read as the reverse complement.
CCATCCTGGAACGATCGACATCGCGAAGTCCCATGACACCACGGAGTGTACGGATACTACGAGCGGAGTCGCGAACGCAGCGAAGATCAGGTACGCCGCCGTGTAGTGCTTCCACTGAATGTGATTTCCACGCCATCCGAGAGAGGTCACTCCGTAGAGAACCTTGCGGAACTTCGTTGTAGCTCGGTCACGTGCAGCTGCGATGTCTGGGATTAAGCCCACGAAGAAGAACGTAGCCGAAATGGTGAAGTACGTTGATACCGCGAATACGTCCCACAGAAGCGGAGAACGGAAGTTCGGCCACAACGCGCGCTCGTTCGGGTACGGCATAAGCCAAAGAGCGTACCAGGGACGTCCCAAGTGAATGATTGGGAAGAGTCCGGCTGTCATAACCGCGAATACCGTCATCGCCTCCGCCAAACGGTAAATTGGTTGACGAAAGTGCGCTCTAAAGAGGTACAACACCGCGGAGATGAGGGTACCCGAGTGCGCGATACCTACCCAGAATACGAAGTTCGTAATGTAGGTACCCCATCCGATCGGATGGCTCTTACCTGACTCTCCGAAACCGCTCCACATCTGGTAGAACCAGCAGCTAGCTCCTATCGCCAGGAAGAAGAGACAGGAGAAGAGAAGAAGGAACCAACCCGTGCCCGGGGGCTCCATCATCCTGAGCACAGTGTCATTGACCTCAGCGTAGGTTACCGGAGGCTCATGCTTTGAATCGTGTTGAGAGTGTGTGTGTTCCATATAGCCGCAAAGATCTCAAATACTAAGCCTTGTAACGAATATCATTGAGGTAGCTAACCGATGGCTGCGTGTTGAGGTGGTGATCGAGCACCTTGTACGCACGCTCATGCTTGGCGACCTTACTAACCTTGCTGTTCGAATCCTTAAGGTTTCCGAAGGTGAGAGCTTGAGTCGGACATGTCTGTACGCACGCCGGTGTTATCTCTCCATCCTCAACCAATCGACCAAGGTCCTTAGCGATGTCCTTCGCCTCAGCGATACGCTGAACACAGAAGGTACACTTCTCCATCACTCCAACCGTTCTCTTGGTCACATCGGGGTTAACCTGCCAGTCGAGAAGCTCAGGCCACTCATACTGGAACCAGTTGAAGCGTCGCACCTTGTACGAACAGTTGTTCGAGCAGTACCGGGTACCTACGCAACGGTTGTAGACCATTGCGTTCATACCCTCTTCGTTGTGGTAGGTCGCGTACACTGGGCAGACCGGCTCGCACGGAGCGTTTTGACAGTGCTGACACATCATCGGAAGGAAGCTTACCTTCAACTCCTCGCCACCATCCTCGGTCTTGATTGAATCGTAGTATCGCTCGATACGGATCCAAGCCATCTCTCGACCTTGGTTCACGATCTTCTTTCCAACAACCGGAATATTATTCTCAGCCTGACATGCGACTACACAAGCGGAACACCCGGTACATGCCGCAAGGTCGATCGCCAGTCCCCACTCGTAGAGCGGGTGCTCACGTTGTTCATACATCTGCTTCGGCTCGTGGTGCCCACCATGGCCCTCACCGTGCCCATCACCATGTCCGGACGCATGTGCATCCCCGTGCGCGTGCGCTACTGCAGCTGCCGTTCCGCCGATAATGGTAGTTCGAGCAAGTTCACGCTCCATCTGGTCAGAGAAATCCTGAACGGTAACAAGATCTCCCTTTCCAAGGCCCCGAACGACCTTGACTGCACTACCCGTTAGAGGCAACGCCTCAGCACCGGTCGCAATCGTTTTCGAGAGAAGACCGTAGACACTTCCCTGTCCAGCGGCCTTAGCATAACGTCCGTAGGCAGTGTGTCCTTGACCAAGGGGAACCGCTACGATTCCAGGGTGTACGTGCTCAGTAACATACGCGGGAACGTGCGCCTCTCCATCGTCAGTGCGAAGGATAACAGCGTCACCCTGCTTGAGCCCAAACTTCTTGGCGGTATCAGGGTGAATCTCTGCCCAAGCGCCCCAGACAGCCTGCGTGATCGGGTCAGCCAATTCCTGCATCCAAGGCTTGTTAGCCGCACGACCGTCAAAGGTCTTCACTGATGGATACGGATAGAGGATCAGCTCATCGTCATGCAGATGCGGACGGGAGATTCCGTAAGACAACTGGAAGATCGATGAATTGACAGTAGCCTTTGAAGGGCCGTTGTTGTTTGAGGTTGGGAAGTAACCACCCTTCTCCAAGCTCGCCATCCAGAACTTCTCCGTGTCACCTCCAGCCTGGCCCGAAGTCGCGTTGAGGAAGCTCGTCTTAACGAACTTATCAAATGAAGTAACGTCGGCTGGAACGATCGTCTTATTCGCGTTCGAAGCGATCGTAAGAAGCACATCTCCCACGCTTTGTGTGTCGAAGATAGGTCGCATCGATGGCTGAATGAGACTGATCGCATCCTTGCTCGGACGGGTGTATCCCCAATCTTCAAGGCCTGTATGCACAGGCAGGATGTAATCAGCGAGTTGCGCCGTTTCATCCATGAAGCTTGAGAAAGCCACAACGATGCCGGCTTTCTTGCTGCTGTTCCCACCCTTGATGCTGACTTCATTGACAGCATGAGCGTATCCATGAGCGGTAGGGAATGTGAACGCTGGATTGGAACCGTAGGTAAAGAGAACATCCACTTTACCTTGCTGCATGTCGTTAATAGCAGAAGCGAGATCAGCTGCTGACGAACGAGGTGTAGCCATTTGAGCTACATTTACAGTCTTACCCACGTTGCCGAGCATCACATTCAAGATATTTACTGCCACCTGAAGTGGAAGTGGGTTCGCAGTGCTCGACGCCGTACCACCGGCTAGAACCAGGGACGCATCAGAATCACTGAGGTACTGCGAAACAAGAAGCAGCTTCTCCTTGGAGATACCGGTCTCCTCTTCGACAGCCTCTGCCGAGATTCCTTTGGTAAGCTCCTTCAATGCTGTCAGGGTATCCGCCGAAAGCCCCTGCGTGCGTCCACGCTCAATGAGCTGTCCAATGATGAACAGGGCAGCGCGGACCTCTGAGCCAGGATTTGACTTGAGCCAGAGATCTGCATTCGCACCGGTCAACGAGAGACGAGGCTCGATATGCACGAACCGAAGCGGGTGTTCCGAGCGTCGCGAATCTGCCCACTGACGAGCGTATCCAACCGGATTAACGAACGTCTCGAGGAAATCAGCGCCGAAGTTCACAACAACGTCAGCCTTGTCGATTGCAAAGGTTGGAACTCCATAGGTTCCGTAGACGAGCTCAGACGCCTTTGCCACCGCAACCGGTTGCATAGGATCCCAAACCACCTGGTTAAAACCAAGCTGCGATACCCACGGTGTAAGCAGGTCCGCGTGCGCCGCCTGAGGCTCACCGGTAATGAGCAACTTCTTGTTCGTGGCGTTAGTGAGCGCCTCGTTAATCTTGCCGTACACCTCATCCCAAGTGGTCTGCTCGAACACAGGACCTTGTGGGGTCATTCCCTTCTTCTTGAGTGGATGACGAATGCGATCAGAATCGTAGAGCGACTGGAGCGTCGATTGTCCAAGGGCACAAAGACTTCCTCGGTTTACCGGGCTATTTGGATTACCCTCGACCTTAACTGCACGGCCTTCCCGAGTACGAACTCGGAGACCACATCCCGCTGAACATTCGGTACATGTGGAGCTGTACCATACCGCGACACCAGGGATCTGCTCAGGATCTGCCTTAACGTACGGGAGGATCTCCTGCTTAGCCGGTGACGCACACGCAGCGGCACCAACCGCCGAGGTAGCTCCAAGAACCTGGAGAAACCGGCGACGCGTAATGTTTACGAGCCCATCTCCGTTCTGAGTCTCCGCCTGCTTGCGGTTCCCATTAAGCTGAACCAATTCGCCTTTCATTTTCGACCTCAAATAAATTCGTGAACCGTTGCGTCTGTTCTACTTATGACCGTGACACACTAAGCAATCGATGCTCGCCCCACGTTGACGGTGACAGTCGATACACCATCCCATCTTCATCGACGAAACGCGCTCGACCTTCGCCATCTCTGGGATCTGGCCGTGACACTCCTGACAGGAAACACCTGCCTTCACGTGACGCTTGTGATTGAACTTCAAGTAATCGGGCATTACGTGGACCTTGACCCACGGAATCGGCTGACCATTCTTGTAGTATTCCTTGAGCTTCTCGATATCTTTTTTGCCCTGCTCCGACTTGCCTGCAACGAGAGCGCCGTGACATCCCATACATGTCTCAACCTCTGGGATAGCCGCGTAGGAGGCCTTGGCTACGGACCAGTGGCAGTACTGACACTCCATCTTGTTTTGCTGCACGTGGATAACGTGGCTGAAGTTTATCGGCTGCTCTGGCTTGTAACCGCGAGCTCGCTCCGGTGGACCGAAGTAATGGAAATGGTCCCAGATGTTAAGATCCCAAAGAGCAGCTTGTCCGTCGTTGAACACGCCGGTACGAACTCCAACCTGCGGATAGTCTGAGGATTGCGTGGCGCCGTCCTGCGCGTTAGCCGCAGTGGTCACACTTCCCCCTTTGAATCCAATGAAAAGAGCCGCAACTGTTAGAACACAGGCTCCCGCGAATGCTAATCTGATTTTGTTTATCATGGATGAAGCAGATACCAGGAAGGGCCGTCTCTCGTTGGTCGGTGATTACCGAACCATCGTTTCCCGCCCACCTGTGATACAAAAAAGGTGAAGCCATCTCCCCAAGATTTAAGGTACTACTAACGAGACGGCGGTACTGAGTCTAAGGACCTGGAACCTTTGACAAATCACGTCCCGGTTGTATCTTCTGGTAAACCGTGGGCAAATCTTCGCGCTAAGATTTAGATCGAAATGAGAAATATTGAAATATCCCATCGCAACTTAACGGCGTTCTAAAATCAATCTGTTACAAACTTTCAAACGAGATGGCCTGTATGACGCTCACCCCTTCTAAAAACTTTATCAACGGCGTGTGGCGAGACGCCTCCTCGGGAGAAACGTTTGCAGTGATGAATCCAGCGAACGACGAGGTTCTTGCGCACGTCCCTGCCCTTTCCCCCAATGATGTAGAGGAGGCGATAACCACCGCTCATCACGCCTTCCACTCTTGGCGAGACGTTCCTGCGCGGAAACGTTCCGATATCTTACTCGCCATCTCGCAAGCCCTCCTAGCCCGAGTCGATGAATTTGCGAGCCTGATAACCGCTGAGCAAGGGAAACCGCTCGCCGAATCGCGAGGAGAGGTTTTGTACTCGGCGAACTATTTTAGGTGGTTCTCAGAGGAGGCCGTTCGCGTGAACGGCGATATCATCCCCGCCGACGCGCCGCATAAGAGAATATTTGTGCTCAAACAGCCGGTAGGAGTGGTCGCCGCGATTACGCCGTGGAACTTTCCGATCGCGATGCTCGCTCGAAAACTCGGTGCGGCTCTTGCCGCTGGATGCACGTGTATCGCCAAACCAGCGCCGGAGACTCCCCTTTCCGCGCTCGCCCTGGCGGAGCTGTGTGCCATCGTTGGAGTTCCAGCGGGTGTGTTCAACGTGATTACCGGTGACGCCGAGATGATCGGCTCTCAGCTCATGAAATCTCCACTTGTTCGCAAGGTAACCTTCACGGGCTCCACCGAGGTCGGCAAGACCCTCATCAGACAATCCGCTGACACCGTAAAGAAATTGACCCTCGAATTGGGCGGAAACGCGCCATTTGTCGTTTTTGAGGACGCGAATATCGAGCAAGCCGTCGACGGCGCGATCTATGGCAAATATCGAAACGCCGGCCAAACGTGCATCTGCGTTAATCGCTTCCTGGTGCATGAGAAGGTGGCACAAGCCTTTACTGAGCTCTTAATAACCCGCTCGAAGGAACTCGTGGTCGGAGATGGCTCCGCTCCGGGTACTCAAGTCGGCCCCCTTATAACGGATGAAGCGGCAGCGAAGGTAATTCGGTTGATCGAGTCCGCTCGTCGTGAAGGGGCGTCTATTCCTCTTGCGCCTGTGGCAAGTCCCGCAAGCAAGCGATGCATCTCGCCGACCGTCATCACGGGAGTTAATCCAACTATGGCGATCTGGAACGAGGAGATCTTTGGCCCGGTCAGCACAATCGCGACGTTTACGACAGATGAAGAAGCTATCTCTCTCGCGAACAGCACGCCGCACGGACTCGCCGCGTACGTCTACTCGAACAATCTATCGCGCGCGATGAAGATAAGCGAGCGACTCGACTACGGCATGGTCGGCGTCAATGACACGGCGATCTCATCGGTCCAAGCTCCGTTCGGTGGGATCAAAGAATCCGGCTTCGGTCGTGAAGGGAGCAGGTACGGCATTGAGGATTACCTCGTACTTAAGTACCTCTCCGTTACCATGCCGTAATCGATCTCGAGAGATACCTCTTATGTTGGAGGGAGCTGAAACAGTGACCCGGTTATGAGTCACGCCCAACTAAGCAGCTCGTTGTGTTAGTGCCATCGCGTGCTGCTCCTTGTAACAGCAGTAGCACGCTGGGAAATATTTCTCTTCCGCGCCAAGGTCGACCGCTGGACCGGCTAGGGTGGCGACACCATCAACATGCTTCAGATTCGTGATCGCCTTGCGATTGCAGAATGCGCAGGTCGTTTTAACCTCCTCAATAGAGTCGGCTAACTCAAAGAGTCTACGGGACCCTTCAAAGAGCTGGGTACGAAAATCAGCGCGTAGACCGTAACAAATGACAGGTATATTGAGATCAATTGAGATAGCTCGAAGTTGATCGATCACGGAAGCGCTACAGAACTGGGCCTCGTCAACGAGGATACAACTTACCCCTTCAAAGTTCTTCCTATCCATCTGAGTATCCGCGAGCACCTTGATATCAGCGGTCTGCTCGATCCCTACCCGGGAGCGAATTACTTCGGCGCCGAAACGGTCATCAAGGGCGGGTTTGATGAGCACCACCTGCTTGCCTTGGCTACGGTAGTTATGCGCAACCGCTAGCAGGTTGAGCGTCTTGGCACTACTTACAGTGCCGTGTCGGAAATAGAGCTTTGCCACGCGTGGTCTCCCGGAAAATGTCGTGAGGGAGATATAGATTGAAGGGACGGTGGATTCAATGATTTTTTCTGGGGGGCGACCATTCTTGGTCGTCGAAAATGTCGAATAAAAAAGATGTGAACCTTGCGTAACCCGACGGTCAGGAACGACCGCCGCTCCCATGTCATCACGGGTCCCACCGCGGGAGAGCACCCGTCCCCGGTCGTCGTGTTCGCCCCAGCACCGGGTCCATAGGCCCTTACCGACTCACAATAGTATCTGACGTGATGGACTGGGAGTACGGATAATCCAAGGTGTAGTGCAGCCCCCGGCTCTCTTTACGCGCAAGCGCTGAACGAATCACCAACTCGGCGACGAGGCTTAAGTTTCGAAGCTCAAGGAGGTCAGACGTCACCGTACACTGACGGTAGTATTCCTGAATCTCTCTTCGCATGAGTTCAATTCGGTGCAGGGCGCGCTCGAGACGTTTTGTAGTTCGAACAATGCCAACGTAGTTCCACATCGTCCGTCGTATTTCATCCCAGTTTTGGGTGATAACAACCTGTTCGTCACTATCAACCGCACTTCCTGGATCCCATGGAGGGGGTTGAAGGTCGCTCTTCCGCTCCCCCTTGTGTTCAATAGAATGCGTGGCGGCACGATGTCCGAACACGACCCCCTCTAAGAGTGAATTCGAGGCGAGTCGATTCGCTCCATGCAATCCGGTACACGCGCACTCACCAGCTACGTAGAGATCTTGAATGTCGGTACGTCCGAACTCATCGCTCATCACACCACCGCACAGGTAGTGCGCCGCCGGCACCACCGGAATTGGTTCCTTGGTAATATCGAATCCGAACTGGAGGCACTTCTGATATATCGTCGGGAAGTGCTCCTTCACGAAATCCGCCGGACGGTGGGTGATATCGAGAAGTACGTAGTCATCTCCCCGACTCTTCATCTCATAGTCTATAGCGCGAGCCACAACATCACGAGGAGCAAGCTCCAGCTGCGGATGATACTTTTGCATAAACGGTTCCCCGTTCATGCGAAGAAGTTTCGCCCCCTCTCCCCGCATCGCCTCAGTGATGAGGAAGCTCTTCGCTTGCGGGTGGTAGAGGCATGTTGGATGAAATTGGAAGAACTCCATATTCGCGACCCGAGCTCCCGCTCGGTAACACATCGCGATACCATCTCCGGTCGCCACATCCGGATTAGATGTGTAGAGGTAGATCTTTCCGGCGCCACCGGTCGCGACAAGAACCTTGTCCGCTAAAAATGGCTCGATGATGCCGTCCCCTTTCAGAACGTAGGCGCCGATCACTTTGTTGGGTTGGTGAAGCTGCTGCTTGAGCTTGTGGGTTGTCAGAAGATCGATAGCGTTCGTGCCGGTGAAACACTTAATCGACGGGTGTTCTTTCACTGCGGCGAGGAGCGTATGTTGAATCTCTGAGCCGGTAGCGTCCCCCGCATGAAAGATGCGACGTCGAGAGTGTCCCCCCTCACGATGCAGGTGAAACTCCCCGTGCTCCCCCTTGTCGAATTTAGCTCCGAGCTGAACCAGTTCAGCGACCCGATCTGGACCCTCCCTTACCACGATCTCAACGATCTCACGCTTGCAGAGACCACCACCACACACGAGGGTGTCTTGGATATGAAGGTCGAAGGTGTCGTCCGGTTCGTTAACGGCGGCAATCCCACCTTGCGCCCATAATGTTGAGGAGAGGTTCGGGTCCTTCTTGAAGAGCACGGCGACACTGCCGTGCTCGGCTACCTTGAGCGCGTAGCTTAAGCCGGCAATACCGCCACCGATAACGAGGAAATCGAACCGCTCCATCTCCTTACGATACCCCCCTTACGGCACGGTGTTCAACTGCTATGGGCATGAGAGATGAGCTTTCTCTCGGTTTCAAACAAAAAGAAGGAGGAATAAACCTTTATTTTGACGGGTTTCACCTCTGTCAGTACACTCTCTCGTATGTTTACGACCAAGCCACAAAGCAACACCCAGCCACTCGATATGCAAACATCCCCTCTCCTCAACCGGACCTCAACGATACCTTTCGATTCCTTCCATGCGAAAGAGATCCAGCCGAGCATCGATCACGCACTCGCCCTCGCGAACGATGAACTCGAAGCCATCAAAGCTATGCAAGGCCCCCGCACCTTCGAGAACACGATTCGCGCACTCGACAATCTCGGACTCACCTTGAACTACGCCATAGGGATCGTATCCCATCTTGAATCGGTCGCGACAACACCTGAGTGGAGAACCGAGTACAACGCGGTTCTCCCTCGCGTAAGTGAGTTCGGGTCAAAGCTCCTCCTTGATGAGGGATTGTGGAAAGCTCTCAAGGAATACGCCGCGACCCCTGAGGCGAGCCAACTTACCGGCGAAAAGAAAAGGTTCCTCGATAAGACGATAGCCGACTTCCGTCGTAGCGGAGCGGACCTACCCTCTGAGAAGAAAGAGGAGCTGGCGGCGATTAACACTGAGCTCGCTCAAATTACAAATAAGTTCTCGCAGAACGTTCTCGACGCCACCAACGCGTTTGAGTACGTGACAACCGATGAGAAAGAGCTTTCCGGCCTCCCCGAAAGCGCTCGGCAGATGGCTCGCCAATCCGCAACCTCGAAGGGGCTTCAGGGGTGGCGCTTTACCTTACAGGGTCCGAGCTTTATGGCGGTCATGACCTACGCCGACTCGCGAGAGCTTCGCGAAAAGGTGTACCGCGCTTACAACACTCGATGCACCTCCGGGGATCTCGATAATGTCGGCATCCTTCACCGAATACTTGAACTGAGAGCCGCCAAAGCGAGACTTCTTGGCTTCAAAGACTTCGCCGACCTCGTACTCGAGGATCGCATGGCGAAAACCGGAGACCGCGCGTTCCAATTCGTGAACGATATGCGGGAACGGATCGCATCGCACTTCCGGAAAGACCAAGAGGACCTCACCATCTTCGTCAAAAACGAACTCAAGGTGGACCCAAGTGAGATGCAACCATGGGATGTTGCATACTACGCCGAGAAGATGCGGCTCGCTCACTACGACTTCGATGAGGAAGAGCTTCGTCCTTACTTTCCACTTCCAAAGGTCATGCAAGGACTCTTCTCCGTTGTACAGAAGACGTTCGGGCTTACCGTGCGTGAGAACAAGGAGTTGAAGGCGTGGGATAAGCAGGTTACGACCTACTCAGTGTATGACTCGACGAGTAACGAGCTACTCGGACACTTCTACTCCGACCTCTTTCCCCGCGAAAACAAGCGTGGAGGAGCGTGGATGAACGGGTTCGTCACGCACGTGACCCACAACGATCCCCTTCCTCACGTCGGATTGATTGCGGGTAACTTCACGCCACCGACCGATTCGAGCCCCTCCCTTTTAACGCATGATGAGGTGACCACTCTGTTCCACGAGTTCGGTCACCTTATGCACCAACTCTGCTCTCGTACTGAGATGCGGGGACTTAGTATGGACGGCGTCGCGTGGGACTTCATCGAACTTCCCTCTCAGATCCTTGAAAACTGGTGCTGGGAACGTGAGGCCCTCGACCTCTTCGCCGCGCACCATGAAACGGGAGAGAAGCTTCCGAATGATCTCTTTGAAAAGATGACGAAAGCGAAAAACTTCCGGAGCGCCTCGCATATGATGCGGCAGCTCGGATTCTCAACGATCGACTTCAAGCTCCATCGGGAGTACTCGAAGGAGAAGAACGGCCCGATCCTCGACTACTGCCGTGAACAACTGAACGCTTTTGCTGCACTCCCGTTGCCCAAGGACTACGGGATGATCGTTGGGTTTACCCACCTCTTTAGCGGCCCTGTTGGATATGCCTCGGGCTACTACTCGTACCAGTGGGCAGAGGTGCTAGACGCGGACGCCTTCTCGCGATTTAAGCGAGAGGGATTCATGAATCCAACAACGGGCGCTGAGTTTCGGGATAAGATCCTAAGCCGAGGCGATACACAAGACCCTGGGGAACTCTTCAAGAGCTTCATGGGGCGAGAGCCGGATCCCTCGGCGTTGCTGGCGCGTTCGGGGCTTTTGGGCTAACTCGGCTATCGCTTGGCTACCCGTTCAGGATATAGCTTCCGACAAGCATGACCCCAACCGCTGCAGCTTTTTGAGCGAGATGAACGCCAAGCACCTTCTCTTGAGCGATGTGAGGGAAGAAGATCGTCAAAATAACGCTGTAGATCAGGATAAAGAGGGGCTGAAACCCCACACCCACCCACGCCAAGGTAATAGGGATAAGGAGCGATACGTAGTTGAAGGAGATCTTTCCCGTCAGATTAGCGATCTCTCCTAGCAAGTTGATCCCAACTACCCATCCCCCTTTTCCGAATACGTTGAAAAAATCCCGCCGATAGGATGTGATGAACATGAGGAGGAAGACTCCGAATCCGATAAATCCGACACTCTCCCAAAACATCGTCGTCCAAAAGTTTGTCTTGATAGCGAAGAGCTTGAAGAGCAGGTACTGCAACGCGAAGAGAAAAGATGAGAGAAACATAAGGCCGAGCACATCTAATCTCCACGAAGGCCTACTACCTCCGTTCATCTCAATCGAGATAGCGAGAGCACCGAGCACGATGAGTGAGCCCCCCAACATCTGTTGAGAGGACAGAGATTCTCCAAGTATCCAATAGGCGAGGACGAAGGAGACCACCGGGGTCACTTGAAGTATGGGAACTGCCGTGGATGTGTCACTGATACGAAGCGCCATCAGATAGAGCTGAACCGCTAAGAGATACAAGCACCCATTAAGAATAAGAACTAACGGCATCACCACGCCGATGGAAAAGGCTTGGTCTTGAAAGATGTAGGCAACGGGAAGGACCGCTAGGGCAATGAGCGCAGAGAACACCATCATCGCTCCGATCGTGGCGTCCTTGAAGTATCGACTGACGATATACTTATCGAAATGATTCGAGAACGCCCACATCGCGGGGGCGATTAAGGTAAGCAGAAAGAGGTTCATATCATCTGACTCTACCCGGAACACCACCCCTTTCCCAGAATCTAAAGATTTGTCTCAGAGAGCGCGCGCACCAATCTAAAGATTTGTCTCAGAGAGCGCGCGCACCAAGCGCTTTCGCGTTCTGATTTAAAAGCAGACAATTGGACTAGCAAGTCCAATTACTTACACCGAATTGCACGCACGGAGATCTCTCACAGCCTGCACCTCCATATGTTTTAAAAACATATGCAAGTTGAGTTGCTATGCGATTTCAGCGCTGAGAAAAACCCGCTTTTGAGGCGCAGCTCAACATCTCCTTGCGCAGCAGGGCTGGGTTCGCACGCTTCCTTAGGGCTCGCGCCGCTATCCCCTCGCTATCCCCTCCTCGGAATCCGAGAGAGATCGAACTCAGGTGGTGGAGGTGCCTCTGGATTAAGCCATTGAATGACGGCTGCCCAACCGGCACTCTCTTCGTCATGGGGGAGATAGCCACGAATTGCGGTGATGGCGTCCCACCCATCATGAAGGTGCGCTGTGAGAACTGGATCGGTGAGCTCGGCGCGCTTTACCAGTTGGATATAGTCCTCCGGCTCAACGGAGCCGACCAAACGACCATACCCAGGCATGCGGCTCCCCCCGAGCATCCGCCACAGCTTCTTATCGCGCACAAGTTCACGTGTCGCCTCGGTAAGCGCACGACCTAGACCATGATGCTGATGACCGGGATGAACGAAGAGATCCGCGCCATAGAGGGTGTGACCCGCAGGGTCATGATCCGTAAAAGCTCCTCCAGCGGTGAGGGTCTCCCACGAATCGTCCACATGAAAATGAAGCATATTCACCATGAGGGTAAAGTGAGCGCCTGCGACCGCGCCCGAGGGAACATGCTCTACAACAAACTGTCCCTCCGGAAAAAGCGCATGATGATTGCGAAGCTCCTCTTCAGTGTAGGGGCGCTCAGTTGGATAGACGGTCGCGCAGATCGCTGCTATCTCTGGTCCGTCCAAGGGGCGCATGAGGCGGATGATATACTCTTCAGGGAGGTGACGTTGGGCGTTAAGCATACTTCAGAGAGTGTACTCGGAATACTCCTCCGAGAGAAGCAACAGGATGATGCTGCACCAACTAGTCTTCCACAACTACACCGATCTACCATCTTTTCAGGCCCACTACACGGCACCTTACCTGCAGCCTCTTTCCGCGAGAGCCCTGAGACAATCGGACCGAGGTGGGGTCGAAATGGGCGACTCGCCAACCTGCCTTATTCTTCTGCAGTATTGATTATCGTGCAGCATCCTGTTACCAGTCTGACTGGAGGAACCTGCATGAACCACTTTGTGAAACCAGATGAGATGGCAAAGTTATCCCGCCACCCTGATGCCAAACTGGTCCAAGGGGAGTCCGGACTCTCGTACCTTACCGTACCAGAGAATGTCATCAACCCACAGGCAGAGAAGCATCACTGTCCTATCAACGGTCGACTGGAATTCCGCAGCGTACTCGTGGCGCCCGTCTCAGAAAATGGGATTCCCTTCAAAGCTCCCTACGAAGAGTAGAAGGAAATTTATACACAGAATCGGTCTGAGCGGTTTGGGCGTTAACGTGTGAGACGCAGCTTCTTTAAAAACCCTTCAACTATGTGACTCAAGGAGGAACGTCTCTGGATTGCAAAAAGACAATCCAGAGACGCCTCAACAACAACGTGCCCCTACCAAAAGTTAGGGACATTTCGGGAAAACTAGAATCACCAGCCGTTATTATTCTGGTGATACTCTCGGTTCCGACGCGCCTCTTCGGCCATCCGCTGTTGATACTCATACGCGGCTCGTTCGCGAGCTTGGCGTTCTTCTTCAGCGCGGCGTTCGGCCTCGGCGCGACGTCGCTGTTCCTCTTCCCACTGCTCGTTAGTCATAGTGCTAACCCTTAAAAAGTGAAAAAACCTAGCAAAGAGACACTGCGTCTCAGGGAAACCATATCAAGGGTCTGGCGTTTGGCAGCTCGGGCAGAAACTCAGAGGAGGAGTCATTAGCACCCGTGTCACACGTAAGCACCGAAGCTCCTGCGTAGGGGAAATCGCCGAGAAGGCGTTTTTTCGGGGGCAAGAACTCCATCTCAAGGACCTACCTGCTCGGACGCCCAGAGCTCCTAGCAGGCGCAAACCGAAAAAACCGAGCTATACAAGCAGACTAGCCCCGCTCCCCAGCAATCGGGGGCAGACAACACATGGCTTGAGCAGTACAATCAAATGAGCGGCCAGTCGTTAAGGTACTACCCCCGCGTGACGATATCTTAGGTAGGGAGGGATCCGTTCGCCTCCCTCTTTGCAGTTTGGGGAGCATAATCATGGTACAGCAGATTGAGATGAAGGCGATCGACAGCGAAGCTCGCCTTGGATGGCAAGCCGCTGAGGAGCTCCTGCGACCGTTCGGTTCGGTTGCAGCCAACTTCGCCGAGGCGATCCGACTCCTCGTGCACCACTACGAGGCAGGATCGGCGCGCCTACCCCTAGCCGCAGAAAACCACATCATCCGGCTGCTCAAAAACAGCACCATAAAAGCTACCTACTACTTCCTTACCAAAGAACATCGACCGCACGTACTGACCCCCGGCAAGCTCATCGACGCAAAGGAGTTCTTCGAGGCATATTCGCCTTTTGAGCACGCCGTTATTTTGTCGTACTGCTACCTATCACGAACTCTGAGTCGCAAAACGGATAAGGATGATTGGGCGTACGTTGAGAATCCCCTGTATGAGGCTCTGACTACCGGTGCGATTATTGGGCAAGGGGTCCCCGAAGTGGGCCTCGCCTTCGGTCTCTTAAGCCGAGGCCTACGGTACTTGGCGTTTGCGCCATTTCTCCGGGAAAACCGTCGGGGCTTCAAAGATTATCGGATCTATCTTAAGAGCAAGGATCTTGCCTTCGATATCGCCTACGAAGAGAACGCTTTCCAAACCAACAATATCCAGATCGCCGCAATCATTCTTGAGCGTATGGGGTTCAATCACGCCATGGCCCTCGACTTTGTCGCGGCTGCGACCGGCAACAAGGACCACACGCCAAGCGAGCTCTACGGAATTCCCCTCAGCGCTGCCGAAGCCTTGCTCGATTCTTACATGGAGACCGGTGAGATTCTGGAGCGAACTCCGGCATGGACCGGGAGAGAGCTCGTTATTTCCGTTCAAAATCGTGGAGCGATTATGACGAAGCTCAACAAAGTAATGTCATCCCGCGATCGAAACGAATGGCTGAGCAAGGGCAGCTCCAGCATCAATCCTGAACAAACACCCGAGCTCTTTGTGGGTACTTAGCCGAGAGCCATTCTCACTCTCTGCAGCCCCTCTCCCTTAAAAAACTCGAGCGCATTTGGGTTGGCTAACGCAGACGAGTTTCCTGGATCCTCACCCTTAAGGATGCGCTTCACGGACAGCTCAGATAGCTTGTTATTAGACGTTCGCGGCACTTCAGGGGCCTCCACAATCACGGCGGGAACATAGAACGCATTCGAACGACGGAGGGTATCCCGGATTTCGTCATTCAGCGTCTCTGTCAGCGACTCTCCCGAGTTGAGCACGACAAACAACACGACCTTCTCCGATGTCGCACCCGGGGGTACATATCCAACTGCCAGGGCCTCACGCACCGAAGCAACCTTGTGCAGCGCCGCGTAGATGTCCGCGGTCGCCACCCGGACTCCGGCCGGCTTGAGCGTGGCATCCGAGCGCCCCAAGAAGAGTAATCCGCCCTCTTTCGTCTCTTCTAGAAAATCTCCATGTCTCCACATCCCCGAAAACTCGGTGAAGTAGGCGGCACGATACGCTTCTCCACTCGGATCATCGAGAAAATAGACCGGCATCGAGGGAACTGGATTTGCACAAACGAGCTCTCCCTCCTCCCCCACAACTGACTCCCCGGCCGAGTTATAGACCCGCACATCGTAACCGAGGCTCTTACATTGAACCTCTCCCCGCACGACCGGCTTGAGGGGGCTACCTAGACCGAAACAACCGATGATGTCGGTGCCACCAGAGATACTTTGGATCCAGAGGGGTTTGATTGCGTCTATGATGTAGTCGAATTGAGAGGGATAGAGCGTTGAGCCCGTTGAGAGTATCGCTCTCAACGGCTCCAGCATGAACCTTTCGCCGGGTCGAACACCCAACTTCTCGATAGCTCCAAGAAACGCCGCGCTCGTCCCGAAATGAGTGAACCGCTCCTCATCGGCCATGCGCCAAAGAATATTCCCGCTCTCAAGCAAGGGATCTCCATCATAGAGTGCAATCGTAGCATCAGCCGCTAGACCTGAGACGAGCCAATTCCACATCATCCAACTCGTCGACGTTTGGTAAAAGAGGACATCACCGCTTCGAACATCAGAGTGCAATATCTGCTCCTTCTTGTGCTCAAGCAGCGTTCCACCAGCGCCATGAACGAGCCCCTTAGGCTTACCTGTCGTTCCCGAGGAGAACATAATGTAGAGAGGATGCGAGAAGGAAAACGTCGGTAGCTCTCGGTGAGCGGCCCTTACCGTTACGATATCAGCTAGCCTCTCACGAGAGCGCGGCCCCTCGATTGTGGGTGGCTCCTGTCCGGTACGGAGGTAGTCTACAAGAATGAGATGCTCAATGGATGGGGTATTTCGAACCACCTCTTGAATGGTAGGGGTTGCATCTACCTCTTTCCCGCGCCACAGGTACGCCATCGGAGCGATAAATACCTTGGGGCGAACCCTACCAAGTCGAGCCAGGAGGCCATCGACCTGATAATCGGTGCCGCAGCTTGCCCACGTCGCTCCGATCGCGGTAGTCCCCAACATGCAGACTACGGCCTCAGGAATATTGGGAAGGAATGCGAAGACACGATCTTCCGACGTAATCCCACCTGACTGCAAGTGATGTGCAACCGAGAGCGACATCTCGCGAAGCTCACGCCGTGAAATGGTGCGGCGAAGTCGATTCTCGGACCAGGCGATGATGGCGATGTCATCAGAGGGCTTTCGCAGGAGGTTCTCCGCGAAATTGAGTCGAAAATCGGGGAACCATCTTCTCGCTAGAGGGGTTGGCCCCTCTCCCGTACCCCAGAGGGTGGTTAGATCGCCACACCCCTCAATATCAACAAACCCAAGCACCTCTGTCCAAAAGGAGTGCGGTTCCTGTACTGACCAGCGGTGGAGATCCTCACATCGCAAGAACGGACCGAACCCCTTGCGTTGCAACTCCCCAATAAAACGGCTCAGCGCGCACCCCGCTCGTAGCGCCGGGCTCGGCGTCCACACGATAGATCCATCTGAGCATTCGTCAGTCATGACCATCAACCCCGCGAGGAAGCACCGTAGATAAACCAGTTACGATAAACTCTACACGAGCTGACACGGTGCGTCATCGAATTTATACGATAGCGCTCTAGGATATCCGCGGATAACCATACATGGTATGATTTTTTCATGATTAATCCTCGCTACATGGACCGCGCTCTCGACCTCGCCGCTCGAGGTGGTCGTTCGGTTATGCCAAATCCGATGGTCGGAGCCGTTATCGTTCACAACGACACGATAATCGGCGAGGGATACCATCAGGTGTACGGAGGTCCTCACGCAGAGGTTTTCGCGATTGAAGCCGTACAGGATAGAGCCCTTCTGAAAGACGCCATCCTCTACGTATCCCTTGAGCCGTGCTCTCACTTCGGCAAAACGCCCCCATGCGCTGACCTAGTGATTCAGTCCGGTATTCGAACCGTTGTCGTCGGATGCAAAGACCCCAATCCAAAGGTCGCCGGTCAAGGGATCCAGAAACTGCGCGACGCAGGCATCTCGGTTTACGAAGGGATCCGAGAACGCGAGTGTGTCATGCTCAATCGGCGTTTCATCCTGTTCCAAAGGCTGCAGCGGCCATACGTGATCTTAAAATGGGCTGAGACAGCCGACCGATTCATCGCTCGTGAGGATGGGTCCTCGAAGTGGATAAGCACCGAGTTCTCTCGTCGCACTACCCATCGATGGCGATCACAAGAGATGAGCATCCTGGTCGGAACCAGAACGGCTCTCCTTGATAATCCGCAATTGACCGTTCGACACGTGGAGGGAGTACACCCTCTCCGGATCGTGATCGATACGAGCCTCTCCCTTCCCTCTTCACTCTCTCTCTTTAACAACGAGGTTGAGACCTGGATATGCAACGCCTCCCTCGACAAGCGCGAGGGGCTCACGGAATGGAAACGGTTCAATCCTACCCGTCCCCTGGCTGAGCAGTTACTCGAGCAGCTCTTCCGAGCCAAGAAGCTCTCTGTCATTGTTGAGGGCGGATCTCGAACCCTGCAGAGCTTCATCGATGCAGGGCTTTGGGATGAAGCCCGAGTGTTCCAAAGCAAGAAGCTATTCCAACAAGGGATTTCAGCTCCAACACTCGGAGTGCCTGGCCACACCACGATGCCATCAGGCAAGGACAGAATCGAGATATTTCAACATCCAGACACACCTACGCGGCTCGGAATAGACGATTGCTCGCTACTTCGAGTAGAAAAGGATCTGACGGAGTAGCCCGCCAACGCCCTATCGAAAATGCTCGACCGCGGTGCTTTACGACGCTCCATGATGGCAAAACGCCGGCTGGTAGCAGAAATGCCTATCCGATAGTCTTACTTTTTCAAGTCACCCATAAGTTCTGAAAGGTTTTCACGAAATGAATCAGCTACCCTTTCCTGAGCCACCTGTGCCAAGCTCGGCGAATCAGATCCCTTCTGCACCTGCGCCTTTGCTCGTTGAGCGAGGAGGTTCAGCTTCTCCGCCAACTTCACGGTTTTGCCCTCAAACTCGACCTTGCCGGTATCACCGAAGATCCTATCCTTTACCAATTTCTCGAGATTAGGGCGGTCCTCGGGTCGTGCGCGCTCCAAGTAGGTACGAGCGATCGCCCTCACAAGGGACTCGCCAACATCGAGATCCTGTTTCTCAGTTTTACTTTGATGGTTCTGAAGCATCCGAGCGACCTTAAACATGTTATCCACCACCACGGGGTTGCGCTGCGGATCGTCAGACTCGCCGAGGTTAAAGTGGTCGCTCAGGGTCTTATGAATGACGACCATTGCATCGCCTATCGCGAGCCCAAGGTCAGGCGCCTGTCGTAGATCCAGGACCGTACCACGATTGACGGGAGCCTGATCATTTCCGAGGCGGTAGGTGAAGATCTGTCGAGCGGTCGTCTTCACCGACGCTTCAGAGACCCCCTCGCCGAGACGCAACCACTCAACACCTCGCGAGAGCGCCGGATCGATCGGCTTTCTATCGAGGTAACCGTCTACCGGGTTATTCGTAAGGACGACAAAAGTTCGAGGCCCCTTTGGAACAACGCGCCCACTGTCCTCCCAGAGCTGAATGGAGTCAGCCAGCTCTCCTTGTTCTCCTCGTATGCGTAGGAGCGCGTTGAGCACGGCCGGCTTAGCCAAGCCTGCCTCCTGCACATGGCAGATAAACCCTTCCGCTCCCTCCCTCACTTGGAACTGCCCGTCACGGTACTCTCCACCAAACGCTTTCGGGATAGCGCCGTACTGAAACACGAATCCACCATCCGCCTGTATCCCAAGCTCCTTAGCGAGAGCCGTCATCTGAGCCTGCGCCATGGATGCTTTCTCCGCAGACGAGAGCTCCTTGCCGCTTTTCTCAACAGTATCGAGAATCTTGTTAACACGCTCCTTTCCGGCTTCCGAGTCGATGAACTTCTCCCAACGTGCACGGGCTTCTGCGGACGAACCCTCTACGGGAACCCACTTACCGATCAGATCGCCAACGTCTGTCTGCCCGGAGCAGTAGAAATCAAGAGGCTTTACGGCCTTTCCATACAACAGCTCCGTGAACTTATTCACCGCGAAAGTCTTTCCTACGGCAGTTCCACCTTCAATAATTACGGGCAGACCAAGTTGATAGCACTCGGCTAGTTTCGATATTATTTGGCAAAACTCTGAAGTCGCCGAGACGCTCTTGACGATCTTGTCTATCTCCTCTCGGGAAGCCTGCGTTGCTAATGATACAATCACTGGATTCTTATCGTGAGGATTCATCACATGGATGATTCCCTGCTCCTTGCCGGTTGAGGGATCGATCACCGCCTCGTATAATGCAACCTTGGTATGGTCACCGAAGGAGTCCTTCTTGAGGAATTCTCGCGTTATCTCAGCCTCTGACATCCCTTTGGCTGCTGCGACAGATTGAGTACTTGGATTGCTATCTATCTTGCTCATGCAACCTCCTTTTGTGTCGAGTCACACGAGATAGTAGTGCCAAGAATCCCTTTAAGAAGTGGGAAGGTCGCCCAACTCTTTTCGAGCGCCTCCCGCGGAATCACCAAAACGAAGCGCTGCCCCTCCTCAAACGAAACCCTCTTACTCGATGAGTGCAGGTAATTCGACGCCTCCAGTGCGTGGTGATAGACCAGCGATTGAAGCGCTTCATGATGTTTCGGGAGTAGCTGCGAATCGGTTTGTATCAATACGAGTCCATCCTTTAACCCCGAGCGAGCAAGGCCATCCTTGAGGCCAAGAGGATCGGTGAGATCGTCTATCCCAACCCGGTGACAGCTCGTGCGTGCTGCGATGGCAGAGAGGAGCTTCTGCAAGACGGCGGGGTCTCCTCCCGAGTCGTCTATGATCAAGCCGATGTCGTGTCCGTCCTTGAGAAGTGAGTGGTCATTTTGAACCTCCTCAATAAACTCATTGATCGTTATTCGATCCATTTTGTCCTCCCCTCTTCTTTAATGCCTCCCGAACAAACTGTTCGGGGTTGGTTAATATCTTCGCTAAGACCTTTGAGAAATAGGGCCCCAGTGCATTCTCGTTGTCCTTCGGGTCAATTGAGAGCTTGCCTCTGCCGATCGGGTAGTACTTGTCTACATCGCTGGTCTCGGATCCGATCCCAAGGCCTATCACGCGTATGTTCCCCCGGAGCGCGGCGTCGAGTTCCTTGGTCAATTTCGCCGGATCATTCGATCCCCCATCGGTAACGACGATCAGGAACTTATTCTCCTCCGGCCGCTCCACTATGCCTCTGACTCTCTCGTGGATCGCGGAGAAGTCATAAGTACTTCCCCCACTACGAAGAAGTCCTCTACCAACCTCATTCTTCCCCTCTTTACCGGGGGCTTCGTCAAATTGTTTGATTACCTCGGATGAATCGTCGAAGGTCGCTATTTCAAAGGGAACCTTCAGGCGCGTGAGCACCTCGCTCATTAATACTGCACACTCTGCGGCTCGTAATGCCTTATCCCCCGACATTGAGCCTGAAACATCCACCAACAAAGAGAAGACGAAATCCTTGTCGACTGGCAACGTTTTCTTCTGCCATATCTTATTGACTAGCTTTCGATCAGCTTTAGCCTGCATCACCGCAAACGGATCAATCCGTTGCCCACTTGCATGGCCTGAATCCCAATCAGGAACTGAGGGCCGGAGTATACGCTCAAGCCGCGAGTACAGCGTGTTAACTTGCTGGGCCACACCCTGGCGGAGACGATCCCACTCACCGAGAAGGGCCTCTCGTTCCTTACGCATCTCCTCGATCTCTTTGGATAGCTCCTTATCTTTTTTCTCCGCTTTCTTGGTGTTTTCAATCCGCTCCCGGCGTTGGCCATGACTCTCGGGCTTGTTTTCCTGCAGCTCCGACTCCAGCGCCTCTCGAAGTTTGTCCTCCAGCTCCTCCAGCAACTCTCGGGCCTTCTTCTCAAGCTCTTGTCGCTCCTTGAGCGAAAGTTTCTTAAACTCCTCCTCGATCGCTTTTTGAGCGTCACCAGAGAGGTCCTGAACTGGTGCGCTTTGGTCTTTGATGGCCTCGTTCAACTTGTTCAGGGTTTCAAGTTGTCTCTCGAGCGCTTCGCGCTGCTCTTTCGCGGCCGGGTCACTGAAACGCTCTGCAATCTCCTTTTTGAGGGATTCGATCGTATCGCGCAGCTCCTCCTCTGTTGCTGGTCCCGTCTTCGACGGGTTATCGCCAGCAGATGGGTCCTTGCCGTCGAGATGATTCTTGAACTTATCAAGCTCTTGCCTCAGATCCTCACGCAGATTTTTTTGGTGCTCGGCCGCCCGACGATTTATCTCGTCTTGAATCTTCTTTTGAAGCCCACCTGCCCCTGCTCCACCCTGAGGTGCCGATTGAGATTCGATCTCTCGCCCAGCGCCTCCTCCTTGGCCAGTGGGATTACCGGGAGTTTGCGTCTGACTCGTACCCCTAGGGGTTCCGGACCCAGGCACCCAGTCAGGACCTGGGCCGTTTCCGCCTTGCTGACCCGATTGGCCGTGCCCCTCTTGGCCTCCTTGTCCCGGCTGGCCTCCTTGTCCCGGCTGGCCTTCTTGTCCCGGCTGGCCTTCTTGTCCCGGCTGGCCTTGTTGTCCTGGTTGACCTTGCTGTTGCATCTGATTGGCCAGCTGCTGCTTGGCGGCCTGGTCAATGTCCTTGTCGATGAGTGGCTTGATTGAGGGGTAGATATCCAGTACCCCAGTCAGGTACCTCTCAATCCACTTCCGCTGGCGAACCTCAACGTCGACAGCTTGTCCCGGCGCAAATGCCTTGAAGTATTTGGTAACATGCTTCTCATTTCTAGCCAGAGCGGCGGCAACGTCGGGATCTACGACCTTGCTGTACGATCCGGTCCACCACTTCTTCATCACCTCCGAGCCGAACTGCCCGAATCGCGGAAAGAAACCGAGCTGTGCAGCAATAGCTGCGATCTCAGGAGTGCTCATGGTCGGATTTTCCGTCTTGAGCATGGTATCGTAGAGATGTGCACCGGACTCTTTGAATCCCGGGTAATTCTCAAAGAGCCACGAATTCATTCCGCAATCCTCGAGGAAGTTGAGAAGGCTTCCAACTCCTATCTCTTTATTGAGCTCCTCGGGGTTCACAACATTCTTTATCGCTTCATGAACATCTCGGTCGAAGGGGGAGAACGTCGTATGCGCGTGGGCTCCTTCGTGAGCCACGATAAATTTCCCTCCGGGATCGAGGATGTGCGCCGGATCGATCGTGATACTGCGTTCAACTCGAGAGAACTTAACCGCTGATGGACGGCCGTATGCGCAGAAGCTACCGCTGCCCGATTCTCCAAGCTCAACTTTGAGATTAGCGTTAAGGGCGACGTTCTTCGCGATCGCTTTGTATTCTTCAAGTCGAGCGAGCGGATCTACACCAGCCGGCGCCGCTGCCTGATCAGCAGTCCCCTGTCCAGTTTCCTTGGCCCCGTCGCCGGTATCAGCCCCTTTATGCTTGGCGAAATACTTCATGATGTACTTGAATCAGCTTCCCAACACTTCTACGGCTAACAAAGAAAATTACTTAAGGGTTTAATCCTATCTTGCACATCCCACGGTAACCACCTACGGACGTTGCATTTTCTCTCGCTTAGCTTCGATACGGCATACCCGCTCGAACAGGGCACGGCTCGGGGTTTCCGCAAGACCATCTGTATGCGTCCACGGGGATAGGGAAGCGTCTCACTTCAAAACAATCCCGGGCCTTTGTCCTTGGCAATCTTCATCTCAAGGTAGGCCAAGAGGCGGGCCATATACTCATCGACCCTCATGTTCTCAAACATTTCCGGAACCGTAAGCTGTGCGGCTGCAGCTCCGAGTCTTCCTCCACCGCTCGCAGATATTAGCTCAGCTATATGCTCAGCATCTACTGGTGACTCAGTTCTCACAGAAACATGAATACGCTCACCACCGTGTACAACCTCCTCAGAATCGGTACTCGAAAGCTGAATAACTCCGCATATCACAACAGCGATAGGGAGATCGCCATGAAGATATCGCTTCTTTTCGAATGAGAAGAGATGGTCAGCGCACGCACCGATACAGTGAACACTCTCTGCGACACCAGTGTAGGAAACAACGAGGTGGGCCTGCACTCCGTTGATAAGTACATTCGGATACACCTTGGCCTCAGCTTGTGCGATGCGCACCAATCCATCGTGATGGGCAGCCAGGACATCGAAGGATCGACAGGCGGCGGGGTCAAAGCATCCCTCTGTCTTTTCGACTGCCCAACGCACATATGGCGAAACGCATTCCGAGAGCGGTCCTGATACGTTCTGACTAGCATCCGTACGCGCACCCACGTTGACCAGAAGCGCAAAGCGCGCCTCCTCCTCCGGACAGAACGTCAAGCGCCGAAAGCGCTCATGGTTTTGGGCTAACTCCAACAATCGATACACCAGCGCCGCCGTACACCCCGCCTCTGGCGCGGAGAGACGTCCTGGCTCGTCACGAGTTGCTCCATGGTGATCAAGGATGATATCCGCCTCACGGGTCTCTAAAAGACCGTTGCTGCCGACTTCAGCCGGTAGAACGGTAGGACTGTGCAGCCCCGTTTGATCAACCACGATGATCGCCACGGTTCCGTGAGGACTCTCATCAACGAGACCTGGTAGAGAAGAAATAGGCTCAGTGGGCCGCTCACAGACCTCACGCAAAGAGGCGCACAACTGACCGTCATGCATCCAACGAACAGAGGCGTTGTCAGGCAAGACTCCGCGAATCAATCGGTCCATCCCGACACATCCA
This sequence comes from Pseudomonadota bacterium, assembly GCA_041178185.1. Classification (GTDB taxonomy): domain Bacteria; phylum Bdellovibrionota_C; class UBA2361; order UBA2361; family OMII01; genus OMII01. The sequence goes on along the minus strand of JBEGVS010000039.1, from coordinate 1,042 downwards.
GCCATGGCGTCCGCATCGGGATCCCGGTGGGGCACGATAACGAATGTCCGTTTGCCCTGGTTGTAGAGCTCCTCAAGCTTCACAATAATCGAGGCGAGCGCAGCGTCGAGTTGTGGTGAGAAGGGTGAGAGGGATTTCGATTGACTACTGGGAGTGGTCTTGAGTTGTTGGGACGTCGATGTCGGTACATGCATAGAGGCACACAATCCCCCGAATACTCAGAGGAGGATTCCGAAGAGGGATGTTGCTCCTCAGGATAACGGTTTGTAAAGCCCCCCAAAGCTCATAGATTGACCTCAAGCAGTCCGTTTGAGTTCGATTAAGTCCACTTGACTCCTGGACAGCCAGTAACCAAACGACTTTTTCTCGCAGGACCCATCTTCATGATCGCTCGAACGTGGGACATTGTGCCTGTGCCGCCCACCCAAACCACCAACGAGCTTAAGCTTGGAATTCTTGGAAGACCTCAACTACATGGTGAGGTTGAGCTCTATCACTAGTTTGACTTTTTCGAGGATCGCGGTTCTCACTTGGGAGGGCCGAGAACTAACTCGCTTGCTGGCGCTTTTCGGCTACACCAGGGACTTCACTCAGAGCGTATGCTCGTCGTAGGGGATGTCGACGCGATTAGTTCCTTCTGCCGCCGTGGCGTATGAGCCTGGGTGACCACGGGAGATGTACAGCTTGCGATGCTTGAGATCCATGACAGCGGAGCAAACCGTGCCCATGTCTCCCCACTCCCCCTGGTCCGTCCACGGAATACAGATGGTCCCCTTGTCGGTAATCCTATCCCCGAGAACCTGCTTGGCGCTCTCGACCGTTCGCTCGGAGAGTTCAGCGATGAGCGATTCCGCTCGCTCAAGCCGAGGCACTGAGTCCGGAATTGGGCTCTCCGAAAGGTCTGCCAGATAGTGATTGGTGTGTACCAACACTCCCGCCCTCGGTTGGAGGACCTTGAGGCCATCTCCTTTGTACTCATAGGTCATACATCGCCCCTGATCATCGGCAAGAGTTATCGCGCTGTTGGTTCCTATGTTGGACT
>JBEGVS010000038.1:0-2708 GCA_041178185.1 Pseudomonadota bacterium | reverse complement strand
CCGTTCGATTCATAACATACAGGGGCTCTCCACCACAGCACACAAAGGGCACGTACCATGTCGCGCACTACATCTCCAAAACAGGATACGAGACAACCATCTCAAGCAATCAATCCAACGGAGACATCGATTACACTCGAGGCACCCTCGCACTCCTCGCAACGACAATTCTATGTTGAGTATCGCGAGGCGCTTAAAGAGCACCTCAGGGGCAATTCGGAGCGATTTCTTGCATTCCAGAAAGACCCGCGAATAACCCCTGCACCGGAAAGCTTAGGAATGCGCAAGGAGGCACATTCCAGCTCCGATTCCGCCACCATCGTCAACACCGAGAGGCTCAACATCGCAACGGAGGCTAAAGTGGCGGTTATCTCCCTCATGGCGTCGGCTCGATCCCTAGCAACAACGCTCGCCTCACTCTTCACCTAAGGGCCCCACACTATCGAAACACCCCCCTAGCCATCGTCCCAACGGTGCTATACCCTTTTCTCTCTAACGTACTCGTAGCTTCGGTATGCGACTGATCACCGCCCTTTGCACCCTACTCTCCCCTCTCGTGATAACGAGCACTACCCACTCGGCGCTCGCCACCCCCCTCCTACGAGCATCTCGCGATATTCAGCTAGTGGGCGGAGCGACACTTCCGGGCATACTTGCCGTCACCCTCGTAAAGGGAACGAACATCTCAATTCGCTACATCGACCTCGAACAACGGCGCGTTCTCGAATTCCCCTCACCGGTCGCTCAGGCCGGGTTTCCCGCTTTTTCCCCAGACGGAGCCTCACTCACCTTTGTCGGAAAAACACAAAAAGGGAATGAGATTTTTAGCTCCTCATGGAGCGGAGAGAACGTTACCCGCGTTACCTTCAATACCGTCGACGATGGCAATCCATCCTTCACCATCGAGGGGGATTCCGTTGTGCACTACTCCGAAACACGAAGGTACAAGAGTGAGATATTCTCTACGCTCCTGCAGTCACCCTACACCCGGGAACAGCTCACCGCAGTTGGGGGAGGAAACACCACTCCGAGCGAGAGCCCGGACAACAGGTACCTCCTCTACACGACCGACAGATATCGTCCCGCCTGGAACATCTGCCTTATCGATCAATTCACCAAGAGGGAGGTATGCCCACTGCGTGGTGGAAACACATCGAACTGTAGAGCCCATTGGTCCCCAGACGGCTCTCAGTTCGTGTACACACTGGAACGGGGACCGAGTGTCAACCTGCATCTCTATACCCTTGCGACCCGCTCCTCTGAGAAGCTGACACAACTCTCTCACAAGGAATACGACGCGGTGTGGTCCCCTGACGGAAGGTACATCGCCTTTGCGCACAATCCGAAGGGAACACAGACCTACGACCTGAAGGTGGTACGCCTGAGCGATAAAGCGATTATCCCCCTCGCAAAAGCCCCCTCCGGCTCATTGAGGTACCTCTCATGGAGCAACGCGCGCGCGTACGCCATCGCGAGCGACCTCTGTCCAACCGATTCGAAGAAAACCAGGCCGGGAAGTTGCGGATGTGGGTCGCCGGACACAGACTCCGATAACGATTCCGTTCCAGACTGTATCGATGGGTGCCCTCGCAATCCTCGCAAACATCGGTCTGCATCATGCTCCTAGGGGATCAGGCGCGGTATCAATACCGTACCCAAGCCGCCGGCGTCCTTGCAATTTAAGGGGTTAGGACAACAAACCTGAGGCCGATCACCCTACAATCCTTGTGGTCACATTATTTTTGTTGGCCCGTACGCCAATTCGCGCAATGCTCAACTAGGTCACAGATCCCATAGTGTGCAGTTACAACCGTCCCGTCGTGCGCCCAGACTGGCATGAGAAAGGAGCGACATGGTTAATGCAGCTCGTAGCGGAACCCAAGGACTCTCCCTCGTCGGCAATTCTGACCGGATCTCAATCCTTATCGTAGACGACAACACCTCAGGGGCGCAGACCCTGAGCATGCTTCTCGAGCTGGACGGTTATGACGTCTCGGTCGTTAACTCCGGCCAAGAAGCCATTAGGAGCTTTCATGCACAGAAACCGTCGTTCATCCTCCTCGATATCGGACTCCCCGACATGAGTGGCTACGACGTGGCGCGCGCCATCAGAGCGCTTCCAGGAGGGGAGAGAACTAGGATACTGGCGGTGACCGGCTGGGGAAGTGAACGAGACCAAGAGCTCGCTCGCGAGGCGGGATGCGATCTTCACATGACCAAGCCGGTCAACTTTGATAACCTTGAGCAACTTCTCCAGACTCGCGAACCGATCCCGGAGCTAACCGAGTTATCGGGTGAGTAATACCACCGCCGAGGCAACGATCCCCTCTCCCCGTCCCACAAATCCGAGACCCTCGGTGGTTGTTGCCTTGATCGCAAGCTGCGAAGCGCCACAACAGAGGGCACTGCTTAGTCGCTCAATCATGGTCGCAATAAACGGTTTCAGCTTCGGAGCCTCAGCAAGCACTGAGATATCGGCATTCACCAACTTCCACCCCTCTTGATGAGCAATGGCCCACACCTTCTCCAGAAGCACGATACTGTCAGCGTCCTTAAAGGCGGGATCGGTATCAGGAAAAAGGGTTCCGATATCACGACCACCGAGAGCCCCTAGGATAGCATCCATCAGCGCGTGAGTGAGGACATCTGCGTCGGAATGCCCAAGAAGCCCCCGATCGTGAGGGATCTCTACCCCGCCTAGTACGCAC
>JBEGVS010000037.1:0-138350 GCA_041178185.1 Pseudomonadota bacterium | reverse complement strand
TGTCGGCTTATCTCAACTCTCGCGAGCGTGGAACGGGCAGGTTCGTAATAGCTACTGAAAGACGAGAGCGGTTCAGTGCTCACGCGGTCGTGGTGCTCTTTGCTCGTTTGTACAAGCGCATGGGCTTTCAGGGGGCTACATCACACTCTGGTCGCAGAACCTACATCACCAGAGCTGCAAGAAAGATATCTCAAGCTGGAGGCTCTCTAAGGGATGTTCAACTTCTGGCGGGACACAGCCAGCTTTCGACGACGCAGCGATACATAGAGCAAGATGGTGAAGCTCAACGAAAAGTCACCTCGATGCTGTATGAATAGGTAAAAGCGTTCTCATCCTATTCTCAGCTCGTGATTTTCTTGCTTCCTCAGAGTGCCTAAACTACATTCTCACCCTGCGAACTCATAAAGAGCAGCAAGTGAGAACAAGCATTTACATCGGGCTATTCTCACTCTGTTCTCACTGAGGGAGTGCGCTTGTAGGTAGTTGAAACGAGACTGGAATCAGTTCGCACAAGCTTCTTAAAATCCTGGGGTAGCAATACCGTGCCGGTTCAAGTCCGGCTCTGGGCATTATCGCGACACCCACTCCCGTTAAGGTAGGACCGTTTAAGCTTCGAACGTTTCCGCGACGGCTCGGCTCGGCGTGGAGCCGCGAGTCACTCTTCAAGGTGTTCTTGAAGATCTCCAATTCACACGAGCCATTCACCTGACGTTTTCTTGCAGGTGCAGGAAACGGGCTCGAGTCTCACTATGACATGCTTTTTCCTCACTACCCGATAGACACCTCCTTACCCTCGCAGCTGGCTGTTTAGATCTGGTCTCCCTACCTTCCACGATGGGATAGCTAAAGACTCGCTTGGATTGAGAAACGTGGCTGTAGGTGCTGTCTCAAACCCCGGGACGTACACCGCGCTTAAGGGTGTTCCGAAGGATACTGTTTCCAGGCCAGCACCTGGTGCGCTTGTTCTAGGGGTCAGGAATCTATCGTAAAATTCAGGGGTAGGGCACCTTTTGAGGCCACGGTAGGTTAGTGGACGTCGATGCGATGTGATGCCGCCCGGCGTTTAAGGTTTTTTGCAGGTTTCTCAATAGGAGTAGAAGAATGAAGGAAGCACCACGGCTGGGTCTGTGGATTCTAATGGCGAAGCTTGGCGGCAAATTTGCGCCGTTCGTGCTTAAAGCCCTTGGAGTTTTGCTCAAAACCAAGGGAGGCCTCGCGGCACTCTCGTTTGCAGGTTACAGCTTCATGTTCACCTGGCAATTTGCCGTGGTGATCATGGTGGCTCTGGGCGTGCATGAAGCTGGCCACGTGTGGGCCATGCGACGATGTAGAATACCTACAAAGGGATTCTACTTCATTCCGTTTGTGGGCGGTGCTGCCGTGCCTGAAAGGGCGTGGCACACACAGAGGGAGCACCTGTATGTAGCCCTGATGGGCCCAGTATGGGGGACGTGTGTTGCAGTCCCGCTAATATGTGCGTATCTCTTTACTGGTAATGCACTGTGGGCGGCATCGCAGCATGGGTTGGGGCTCTGAACCTGATCAATCTGCTCCCGATCTATCCACTTGATGGTGGACGGGTCCTGCATACGGTGCTGCTTCCCAGCAAGGACAGGGCTCAACTTTTTGCATTTGTTGGCCTGAGCCTCGCTATGGGAGCGGCAATGGTTTATGCGGGCATATACCTCTTTGCGGCTTTTAGCGTCATAGGGGTTATGGAGCTTCTCGTTGAGGCTCGAAAAAAAACCGTGGAAGCGAAACTCTCCCAAACTCTTGAGTTGTGGAGAGGTGAGCTTCGCCAGCAGCGAGAGCAGCTGGAGGAGCAGTATCCTGGGATCTTTGACCGAGTGGAGCGCATGCTTGCTGACACCCGAGATCCGGAAAGCCTCGCCGATGAGATGAAAAACGCTCTTCGGATGGCCCTGGATATGGAGGTAAGGCATTCCTCTTGCGAAGTGGATCTTAGCCAGCCCCCTAGCGCGGAACTTAACTCACGGGCTCTTAACTGCGCCACGAACGAGGACGTTTCTCTTCAGGGTGCTGGCGGGCTCCTCAGCCTGAGGCTAGCCGGCAGGATTATTTGCTTTGAGCGAAAGCTTGCCACGCTAGAGGTAGCACCACCCCTTCAAGGACTGTGCACCTCGGAACGAATCCTTGGGCTCGTCGCTTGTTTCGTGTTGGCCGCAACCCTTGCAGGTATCGTCCTCATCCTCGGGAGCGTTGATGGAGCAAACTCTGCTCTTAAGGCGCTTCAGTAGAAAGGACGAAAGGTTCTTACTGCGCAGTAGCCTCATATCTTTTTTTACATATGAGGCTTTTTTTATTCTTCGATTGACCCAGTCAGTTTAGGTATGGGAGCAAGCTGCAAGGAGTGATGGAACGGTCGCCGCTTCATGGGAGGAGGTGGGAGCAGTTGGCATCAGGACGGAAGCGTGGCAAGCGTTACTAGCCCGGAAGGGGCAGTAACGCTTCTATCCTTAGCATCTTGAATCCCCTCTGGGAGCGACTTCTCGTAGCGTACGCTCGGCCCACAGGTGAAGACATCCAAATCCTCGCCCTTGCCCCCTTCAAATGCGCGCTTCAACTCGCGCAAGGTTGTTCGAATGCGTACGTCGCCGGGAACGAGATCCGGGTTGTTTCGGAGCCACGTGCGCCGGGCCACGTAAACCGTTTGTGGGTTGCACCGTTCGATACCCTCCGAAGCGTTCACGATGGTGATAGGGCGACGGGCATAAAAGAAGATCGGATCGAAGTACTCGTCAAAGGGATCCTTGATTACCGCGATGCGCTGGCCGGCTGGAACGGTCAGAAGGAGTTGCTCGGTCATAACCGGCCACGACTTCAGCGTTCCCTTAACTACGTTTCCGGATGCCACCGAGAGTGTCATGAGCACGGTGAGAAGAAGCCACAGTCTCGCACATGGAATGGAAATTACCCCCCGTGCGAGCGCTCTGCTCGCGGCGAGCGTGATAAGCACCACTATGCCGGCGCGAAGTGTGAGGGGAGCACACGCGAACTTGACGATATCCTCGAGGGGATGACGGCCCCAGTCCGCCTCATGTGCTAACCCCGCGCAGGTGAGGAGTAGTACGAGGGCTATCGCCACAAAGCCTTCGAACCGTCGACCGATGCGACGGAGTCGTTCCCTAGTCGGGAGCCTCATCCGCTCGACGAACATCGAGAAGAGCACGGCGCACTGAACTGCTACGCACGGTTCCAGTGGTAGCATGTAGGAATGTCGCTTACCGGAGGAGAGCGAGAAGATAACAAGCCCGACGATGAGGGTGATCGTAGGGGCGATCGCCCACCGACGAAACCCTCCGAGAAATCCAAGCCCGCGAGCCTTTGTGATGTATGTTGCAACCCCAACCATCATCAAGGCTCCCCACGGCGCGGTCGTGCGAAGAAGGGAGGGGAGGTAAAACCACCACACCTCGGTGTTAACCTTGTCACCACCGACGAAACGCTGCACGTTCTCAAAGAGGAGCTGCCGGGCAAGAAAGGGCTCGCCCCCCTTCAGGTATGCTGCATAGTACCACGCGCACGGCGCCAGGAAGGCGAGCCATCCAACGCTCGGCCGCAAGCTCTCTCGGAGGGCGACCTTAAAGCCGCCGAGATACCAACCGGTCGCACCTGCCAACGCTACGGGGAGAGCCACACCAACGGGACCCCGAGCTATCAGAGCTGCGGCGCAAAAGGCCCAAAAGAGCGCTCGATTGCGCCACGAGAGGCGCTGGTAGAGTCGCCACTCCTCGATATCGCTCCAAAGTAACGATGCGAGCGCGCCCCACAGACAGAGGGAGAAGGTCATATCGACCATCGCCTGAGACGCGAGCTGGTGAAAGCCGTAGGTGAGGGAGAGGATAGCCGGAGCAAGGAGAGCTACCCGTTCTTGATGGAGCCGACCCTCCACGGTTTGGCTGAATCGCGCTACTCGAAATGCAACCAACCCACTCGCGAGCAGGATTCCGACGGCCGCGAGATGAGAGGGCAGGCGAACGGTGAATTCACTCACCTCCCCAAGCATCTGACTGAGTCCAGCGCCGATCCAGTGAAAGAGAGGGGGCTTTGAAGGGACGATCCCGTTTCGGAGGGGCAAGACCCACTCTCCCTCGCGAAGAATGGTGTCGATCACCTGAGCCTCGCGGGCCTCGGTGCTTCCGGCTATGGGGGCGAGTCCGAGAAAAAAGATTTGGAGGAGGGAGTAGATTCCCAAGGCTGTGCAGAGGTAGCGCCACGGAAGGGGGCTGGAGGGTGTGTGCATAGAGGTGCGATAGCGGTCCGTAAGGTCTGTGCGTGGCGCTCAGCGTCCAGCGGACCGGTCCTTTCGCAAAGATACTAGTTGGATGGGGTAGGGCTCGCAACGGGTGAGGTTACGACCAGGTCAACAGCGGAGGTAAAAAAAAACGGGGCGAGCTCTCGCTCTGCCCCGACTTTCGAATGAGTTTCGAAAGATGCAACTACTCCATGAGTAGCGGTACTTTCATGGTAAGGGCGGCGAAGCGCCGCTTCAATAAAAATCAGCTAGGGGGAGTTCGTATTTTTGAAGCCCAACTGCTCGGCATTTGGGGTCTGCAGATTATAACCCACCTAGTGGGCGAAATGGACCAGCTATGCGTGCCGGAAAGGGGCCGGGTGTGAAGCCGTCCATGCACCGGGGGCGCTCGAGTATGAGGCCGGCTGGTCGGTGCTTTTTGCCTCCCGGCGGCTCAACGGCGAGAAAGGAGGCCAAGACAACCGCTGAGGATGGTTATCTTTCGCGTTTTTGGCACTTCACCCTTTGATCTTCTCCCCTCCATGTAATAATTTCGTGTGGTTGAAGGTATTTCATGAAAGAAAACGCTGACCATCTCTACAAAATCCGTCACTCCCTCGCGCACGTCATGGCGCAAGCGATCCTTGAGATTCGCCCCAAGGCTAAACTCGCCTTCGGTCCGCCGATCGATAACGGGTGCTACTACGACTTTGATTTCGATACGCCGCTCAGTTCTGAGGATTTCAAGGCGATCGAGAAGCAGATGCGTAAGATTATCGGACAGCGTCAACCCTTCGTCGAGTCTAAGCGGCCCGTAGCGGAAGCTGTAGAGTACCTGAAGGGTCGTGGTGAGAGCTACAAAGTTGAGTACTGCCTTGAGTTAGCAGAGAAGGGTGAAACGGAGATCGGTTTCTACGTCAACGGCCCGTTCGAGGATATGTGTGCAGGACCGCACGTTAACCATACGGGAGAGATCCCGGCCGATTGCTTTGCTATCGACACCCTTGCCGGCGCCTACTGGCGTGGAGATGAGAAGAATAAGCAGCTCACGCGCGTGTACCTCCTCGCTTTCCAAAATAAGGATGAGCTGAAGAGTTATATCGAACGGCGAGAGCTCGCTCGTGAGCGTGACCACCGCAAGCTTGGCAAGGAGCTTGAGCTCTTCATTATCTCGGATGTGGTGGGACCTGGACTGCCGCTCTGGACACCAAATGGTACTGCGATCCGAGAGGCCCTCGAAACCTTTGCCAAGGAGCAAGAGGCTCGCTACGGGTATGTCCGTGTGGCTACGCCGCACATCGCCAAGGAGGCCCTCTACTACACCTCTGGACATCTCCCGTACTACAAGGACTCAATGTTCCCTCCGATGGAGCTTGAGGGTGAAGCGAACTACTATCTGAAATCGATGAATTGCCCGCATCACCACATGATCTATGGGCACCGCCCTCGTAGCTATCGCGAACTCCCGCTTCGGTTCGCAGAGTACGGAACGGTGTATCGTTACGAGGACTCAGGGGCCCTCTCAGGTCTCTTGCGAGTACGGTCGATCGCACAGAACGATGCGCATATCTACTGCACCCTTGATCAGGTGAAGGATGAGCTGAAGAATACCTTCAACATGACCCTAGATTACTATCGGATGTTCCGGTTCGATAACATCAAGGTGCGCTTCTCGACTCACGACCCCGCTAATAAGGACAAATTCGTTGACAACCCGCAAACGTGGGAGTTCTCCGAGCGGATCGTGAGGGAGGTGGTTGAGGAGTTGAAGGTCGATCATATCCTAGGAGTCGGTGAAGCCGCATTCTACGGGCCTAAGCTCGACTTTCAGGCGACCACCATGCTTGGTCGTGAGGAGTCAATCAGCACCACCCAGTTGGACTTCGCTCAGCCGGAGCGTTTCGATCTGACCTATGTCGGAGATGATGGTAAAGAGCATCGTCCCTACGTCATTCATCGAGCCCCTCTTGGTGCTCATGAGCGATTCATCGCTTTCCTCATCGAGCACTTCGGCGGAGCTTTCCCGACCTGGATGGCACCAACGCAGGTTCGGATCATTCCCGTTAACAGTGAGGTAACCTCATACGCTCGTTCCCTTGAGGAGACCCTACGTGGCAGCCTGATGCGGGTTGAGTCGGACCTCTCAGACAACTCATTCAACAAGAAGATCCGCGAGGCGGTGACCAAGAAGATCCCGAACATGGTCATCATCGGCAATAAGGAGATGGAGGAATCAACCGTTACCCTGCGTCGATACTGCACCAAGGAGCAGGTAACTATGCCGCTCGATACCTTTGTCGATCGCATGAAGCGGTGCGTTGCGAATCGAATTATGGATAACTTCGCAGACGTCGAGGTTTAGGCCCGCGGATGTGGGGGCTCATGCCGGTGCGAGAGGTGAATTCGCTCCTCGTCCACCTTGGTCTGAAAGTGCCTTAAGAACCATCCTGCGGCTAATCCGGCAACGGTGTCGAGCGATCTCCCCTCTTCGAAGAGGTGACCGGCCCCCGGAACGATCGAGATCTGTTTCTCGCACCGCATGGTGCTGAGTGCTTTTCGGTTGAGCGCCTCAACCTCGTGGTCGGCGCCCCCTACGATCAGGAGGATCGGTGCTCGCAGATGAGCAAGCGCATCTCCTGCCAGGTCCGGTCTTCCCCCACGAGAGACGATAGCAGCAATGGCGGGCCCGAGGAGTGGAGCAGCTTTGATAGCGGCGGCGGCGCCGGTGCTCGCTCCGAAGAGTCCAACCGGTAGGTTGGGGATAAAGGGATGATCGCGAACCCACTCAACCGCTCTGACAAGTCGCCACGTGAGGAGTTCGATATCGAATCGATTAGTGTAGGTGGAATCCTCGTCGGGTGTCAGCAGATCGAAGAGGACCGTGGCGATATGCGAGGCGTTCAGGATCTGAGCTACCGCTTGGTTGCGGGGACTGTTTCGACTGCTACCACTCCCGTGAGCAAATACGACGACCCCAACGGGTTCGGTAGGAAGGGTCAAAACCGCCGGTAGGTTTGCGCCTCTCGTCGGAATCATGCCCTCGATGACGCGGGATGTTTGTGGGTTGTATTCCATAGCGGAGCAGCTTACGCCGAGACCCCGGTAATCGATCTGTTGAAGGTCACCCCCGCGCCTAAAAAGCCACTTTGCAGACGGGAGGGGGATGTGTACAAGAGGCTGGTAGGAGGGTTCTATGGAGGCATGGCTTCTGTTCATCATCGGTATCGTGCTCTGCGTGGGTGAACTCGTGACCCCAGCTGGTTTCTTCCTTTTGATCCTTGGGCTCGCTACGGTGCTGGTAGCCGCGCTCACCTACCTCGGTGTGATCGCTAGTTGGATGGTGCAAGCCACAGTATTCTCCATGGCTGCAATTGGGATCTGGCTTCTCTTCGGAGATAGACTTCAACGGATGCTACGCTCTCAGGAGAGGGCTTATGGTGGGCTGATCGGTCAGACCGCCATCGCTCGGGAGACGATCGCTCCAGGTCATAAAGGGGCTGGTGAGTTGTGGGGCTCTCCGTGGCGGTTTGAAAATGTTGGAAACTCGATTCTCCAAAGCGGGGATGAGTGTGAAGTGCTCTCAAGTAACGGTCTCGTCTTGCGGGTGCAACGAAAAAATTCATAGGAATAAGATATGTCACTAGCGTTCGGATTCTTCGTTTTTTTAGTTATCGTCACCATCTACAAGGGCGCTGTCATCGTTCCGCAGCAGCAGCGGTTTGTGGTCGAACGACTCGGAAAGTTTCACGCAACCCTCGACGCCGGATTTCACGTTCTCATCCCGTACCTAGATTCCGTTCGCTACCGCCACTCGCTCAAGGAGCAGGTGATCGACATCCCTGAACAGGTGTGCATTACGAGCGATAACGTGCAGGTCGCCGTTGACGGCGTGGTGTATGTTCGCGTCATCGATGCCAAGGCTGCATCGTATGGTATCGACGATTTTCTCTTCGGTATCATCCAACTTGCGCAAACGACCCTGCGAAGTGAGATCGGAAAGATTGAGCTTGATAAGACCTTCGAGGCCCGCGCGCATATCAACTCAAATGTGGTTACTGAGGTGGATAAGGCGGCTGAAGCCTGGGGTGTAAAGGTGCTCCGATACGAGATTAAGAACATCACTCCACCTCGAGAGGTGATCACTGCGATGGAGAAGCAGATGAAGGCGGAGCGTGAAAAACGGGCGGCGATATTGGCATCCGAGGGGCAGCGTGACTCAGCTATCAACTCCGCTGAAGGTGAAAAGCAACGCCAGATCAAGGATTCCGAAGCGAGCATGATGTCGCAGATTAATCGTGCGAAGGGCGAGGCTGAAGCTATCCTCGAGGTGGCTCGCGCGACCGCAGAGGGACTTCGGCTCGTCGGTGAATCCTTAAGAACCGATGGCGGTAAGCAGGCGATGGAGCTTCGCATAGCTGAACAGTACATACCGCAGCTCGGGCGCATCGCTCAGCGCAGCAACACCGTGGTCCTGCCCGCCAACCTGACCGATCTCGGAGGGGTTCTCGCTATGGCGAAGGGGATCTTCCGTCCGGAAACGGCGGTGACCGTTGATGATGGTGAAGGGGATCCCAAGCTCGCGGTGGGATGATCTCCAGCGGAGCTACTCCTTACGGGCGAAGAGGGTGATGTAGGTATTTGAAGGTGAAACGGTTCCTATCGCTGGACACGGGAAGAAGGTGTAGCCATCTGCTCGGGCGATGATAGCGAATCCTGTGTTGACCGGGATGTTTTTAAAGATGAACTCCCCCTTGGCGTTCGTGATGGTTACGCCTAACGTTCCGCCGTCGATCGTTACACCTTGGAGGGGAAACCCCGTGGCGTCGTCCTTTACCGCACCGGGTATGTCGGCAACGAGCCCGGCAGGTTGCGTCGTTCCCTCGATGGCGCGCTCGTTAAGCTCGCGCTCAAGCTCTAGCACCATGGCTCGTAGGTCTTCCGTTTCGGTATCTTCGTTATGTGCCCCCCTCTCATCGCGAAGCCGTCGAAGGATCTCGTGAGAGAGAGCCAGAAGCTGTTTGAGAAGGATCTCGCTCCCCATGACCCCCAGCACGATCGCTGCGGCGCAGGTTATGACCGCGGTCTCGGCGGCATACTCAATCTTTCGGAGGCTTTGGAGTGAGACAAGTCTCTGCGTAGCTTTGGTGAGGGCGTCAAGAAGCGAGGTTGCTTGCTCAGCAGTGTTGGAGGTGCGTAGAGCAGGATTGTCGCCGACCGGTCGAAGTGCGCCGGAGCCGGGCTGCGGAGGTAGTGCGTTAGGAATGCCGCGGTCCTGCGGAGCGCTTCGCTCGGCGCTGTGAATCGACGCGGTCGGGGCACTGTGATGGCGAACCGGTTCCACACGGTTGAAGTCCCCGACCTGGTTTGTTGCCTGGCTCGGTCGAGGAAATTGGTCTTGGGGGGCCGCTGGTTGCGGAGAGGATCGTTCGATAGTTACCTGCAGCCCATCTCTGAGCTGGGTGAGTCGCTCCTGTACGGACGACCGCGTCTGCGCCAGTAGTGGGTGTATCGCGAGAACCGCAGAGGTTTCCGGCGCGAGCGGTAGGGGCTGTAAGGGTTCCTGCCGGCCGGGTGTCGGGTCAATCGCAAGGATCTGCTGAACAACTCGGGCGATATCGTTTCGTGGGTCGTTAAGGGTGTCCCTTATCGATGGGGAGAGAATCGTCTCTGGGTTGTTCCTCGCTTGGTCTCGTTGCTCGGTTGGCTGGAGTGGGCGAAGTGAGGGCGCTTCAGGCGTCGTCACTGCTCCAGGTGGCAGGGGTGCCGAGCGCTCAGGGAGAACCGGGATATCAAGGCCGCTCTCCTTGAACCGCTGAATCGCTTTCTCTAGAACCTCTCGTAGTCGTTGTTCGGCTTGGGGCTCGGGCTGTTTTTTCGTCTCGGTATCGCGGGATACCGCTTCTCGCTCACTCGGCCCTCGGGGTGAGGTGTCTACGGCTTTCCCCTCCTCAGTTGGGCGAGGCTCCCGTAGTTGCGGTTGACGGGGTTCCGGAGCCCGAGGAACGGCGGCGCTTGGCGAGGTGGCTACCGAGGGTGGCGTAACCGCGCCAACCTGCCCCGCCAGTATGTAAGCCCTCCCGTCGAGCGCAGGAAGCGCTCCATATGACCCAAGCCGACGGATTGCATCGATCAGGGGGTCGACGCCGGGCTGAAGCCGACCAACCGCATCGGGGTTCAACGGTTGTTGAGTTGTTTGCCGTATAATGGTGATGAGCACCTGCGGGGTTTGCAAGGGGGTTGCGGAGGGGGTCGACTCAGTGCCGGGCGAGCGCGACTGAGAGGCTGGGGTACTCGGATTGCTAAGGAGCGATTGCCTGATGGCATCCCTGTCAGTGCTAGGGAGCTGCGCCGCCGCGGGGTCAGGCGAAGCCCGCTCAGGCGCAGCGGAGGCGGGTGCTTGGTTATGCGGTTCACGCGAAATGGTCACAGGGACTCCAACTCATTATCAGCTATAGTAGGGGTTATGGGGGACCTGTCGTCTTGTGACTCCTTAGAGAGGAGGGAGCAATTAAGGGGTTACCCGGGGCTAGATTGCGATGCCTCGGGCAGGCTTTGAGCACTCGGGCACGGGTACCATCTGTCCGCATGTGGCGCGGTCGGTCCTCATTGTAGACCTCATGCCCCCGTCACCTAGTACCACCTTACAAAAGTAGGGTACACTTTGCCGTTCCCTAGGAACTTTGAAGAGAGAGAGGTAGATCCGCTTGTCGTGCGGGTAAGGTTGTATGCGCTTTCTTCCTTGGGCTTCGTATTCGGAGTCGATGGAAGGAAGCGCTGTTGTGAGGGTCGATGGATCGACTCCGGGCTTCCGAGGTTCGTGAGGATTACGCGTGATGATCTACAATCGACCGGGAGAGTGGGTTGAGGTTCAGATGAGGATCTTGGTGGCTGAGGGCTTTGAGCTCGCTGACCTCCGTGAAGTGGTTAGAAGCCGAGATCGAATGCTCGGTGCAACGTCAGATGGGCCAACCACCCGCCTGCCGTGGAGCCACTTAGGGTCAGAGGAATCGAATATCGCCTTCGTTCGTGATCTTGCGAATGGTGCAGGAGTAGTGTCTCCACTTGGGGACCGCCTCGCCCTTGCGGTACGAATGACCGATAATCTTCGTCTCCAAAGTCCCTCGCCCCGGTTGCTCGAAGCGATAGACGATTGGTTCGAGAGCATGTGTGGCTGCGAGATCGAGGAAACAGGAGAGGACGACCGTGCCCTGTGTGTTATCCTCGACTACCTGCGGCGCCAGCTCGGAATTCGTCGAGGTTAAAACCATGAGGTAGAACGCACCCACCAGTGTACGCTCTACCTCTCTCTGTTCAAAGGTATCCCGAGGATAGTCGCCGTTACGACTGCTCGTAAAGACGGGACACCTCGCTCCAGTTTACGACACTCCACCACTCTTTGAGGTAGTCAGCGCGTTTGTTTTGATACCTAAGGTAGTAGGCGTGCTCCCACACATCTACGCCAAGAAGCGGGGTGCCTCGAACGTCCACCACGTCCATGAGCGGATTATCCTGGTTTGGGGTCGATGTTATCACGAGCCCATTGGGTGTCTTAACGAGCCACGCCCATCCCGATCCGAAGCGCCCTGTAGCGGCGGCGTTAAACTTCTCTTTAAAGGCTGCAAGCGATCCGAAGCTCGTAGTGAGGGCTTCGAGAAGTTGAGCGGATGGTTGTGATGGACTCTTCGTCGGGGACATCACCTTCCAGAAGAATGAGTGATTCCACGTGCCACCTCCGTTATTGCGGACTGTCGGCGGAAAGGCAGAGACCGAGGAAAGTATCCGCTCAAGCGAAAGAGCAGATTGTGGGGTGTCTTTCAGGGCCTTATTCAAGTTGTCGACGTACGCCTGGTGGTGCTTGGTGTGGTGTATCACCATCGTTCGTTCATCTATCGCTGGCTCAAGCGCTTTGTAGGTGTAGGGGAGCGCCGGAAGGGTGTAGGTAACAGGTGCCGAGCCTGCTTCAGGTTGTGGGAGAGGGGGCGTTGAAGGTGTGCACGCCGGGAGCGAGAGTGCGAGGAGTAGCGGAACGACAAATGAAAAGGTTCTAGCCATGATCGAATCCTCCAGGAAAATCGTCGCTATGCTAGCCGAGGAGGTAACTGAGCGACAGGCGAAAAATCGATCTACCGAGTAGGAGGCTGATGGAGAAGGGGGAGGTTCAGTGGAGATAGTCACCCCTGGCCGGAAGAATCACTGATTGCGGCAAGTTACTCTCCAAACTAGGATACCTGTTCTATGCCTGCTTGGTTGCGACGAATTTTAGGTGGTGGTGACCGCGCGGACTCCGGTTCGAGGGCTGCAGCTGCCCGAGGGGTAAGGCGCGCAGGTAGCATGCCGAAGCAACGCCTCATCGACTCCCTTGATGATCTTATTAAGTCTCCAGGTAAGGCGTGTTATCGGACCCTTGTTGAGCTCGCGACCACCTGCACCAAGGATGATTTCGTATCCTTCGTTCATTGTCCCGCTTTCGTGGGAGCGGGGATTCGAGATGGAGAGCTTGAGAGGTTGGCCTCCACGGGGCAAGGGAATAAAGGAAGTAAGACGCAGATGTTCAATCCCTCCATGCGATCCTTTCTGGTGGAGGGCGCATCGATTGAGCAGTCTATTTTTTTGCTGCGAAAGCCGATGCAGGGCTCACCGGCGGAGCTCAAACGATTTACCGTTGGAAGGGTCCCAGAGAACGATATCCTGATGAACGATTACGCCATTTCACGCTCGCACGCGCTCGTTGAGATTCGAGGTGAGAGCTACTATCTGAAGGATCTTGGCTCCTCAAATGGCACCTTCGTTAACGGACGCCTGATCGATGATCGGGGAACGCTTCTCAAGGATGGGGATTCAGTAATCTTTGCTCGGTACAAGTTTGAGTTTCTCTCGGTCGATGGGCTGTTTCAGCTCCTCACAAAGCGAAGCGTTGCCCTGATAGATGAGGGGCCGTAGCACACTACCCATTAGCGCATAAACGGCTTGGCCCAGCCGTGCTTGATGATATTTCGCATGTTAATCTCGGCGTTTTCGAACGGGTTGGAGATGGCCCAGTAGTGCATGATAAACGCGTTGGGGTTGAACTGCGAGTAGGGGTAGTGGATGATCGAGTCTGGAATTAATGCAAGCTTCTCTTCAACCGAGGGAAAGAGACGGTAGAGGGAGCTTATCGTCTTTTGCTCATAGAGGTGCCCGCAGTCGGGGAGTTCGCCGAGTAAGAGAACGGCGCTGAGAAACTCGTGCACCCAGCCGGTGTTTTTGGCGAAGAACACACCCGCACACAATCCCTGGTTGTCCGATGAGAAGAGCATCTCCTTGTTGTGAGGCTGTGATACGAGGAGCTCCTCAATGCTCTGCTTTGGGTTGACGATAAGCGCGTCTGCATCGAGCCACAGCACCCAGTCAAATTGGGGAAGCTCCCGTTGTACCGCGATAAGTTTGTTCCATGTAGCGATCCGTTGCGGATCGAGCAGTTCCCGGTAGCGGACATAGGTGTAGCCGTGCCTCTCGCAGTATCGTGATGCGACCTCGCCCGTAAGGTCCCCGTAACCTTTTCGCCCGTCGTCGTAGAGTTGAATGATTCCAATCTTCATGGCCTATCTACCTCTAAGATGACCTTGATCGGTACAAGCGCTTCCGGAAGACCGCGTTTGAATCCCCCCCCTCAGTGTCCGACCACCTTGAGTCGAACTGGATCCAAGGGGTTGTGGTCATGGAGAAGATCCATGCTCTCCCCGTGCTGGCTTAGGTCGAGCCCCATCTCCTCTTCAGCGGAGCTTACCCGCATCGGAATAAGGAGGTTGGTGAGTTGATACAGGACCAGGCTGCTGATCACGGTGAAGGCGGTGACGATCCCAAGCGCGTAGAGGTGATGGATAAAGGTAGTGGTCTCTCCGTAGACCACCCCCACCTTGTCGGCAAATACAGCCGTTAGGATCATGCCGACGATCCCACCCACACCGTGACAGGGGAATACATCGAGCGTGTCGTCGAGCTCTGTCTTCGTTCGCATGTGCACAGCTACGTTGCTTACGATACTGGCGACAGCTCCTATGAAGATGCTGGCACCTACCGTGACAAATCCCGCTGCAGGGGTGATCGCCACAAGGCCAACGACCGCACCGATACAGGCACCGAGTGCTGATGGCTTGCGACCACGGGCGCAGTCAAAGAAGAGCCACGCCAACATCGCGGCCGCCGAGGCGGTGTTCGTTGTAAGGAACGCTCGTGCGGCCAGTCCGTTTGCAGCGAGCGCTGAGCCCGCGTTAAAGCCGAACCATCCAAACCAGAGCATCCCCGTTCCGAGCAGAACGTACGGTATGTGTGCGGGCACCTGCGTTGCTTGTTGCTTATGGGCGTTTCGCCGCCCTAAGAAGAGCGCGCCGGTGAGTGCCGTTAGTCCGCCCGCCATATGGACCACGGTCCCTCCGGCGAAATCTAAGACACCCCACTGTCGCAAGAAACCCTCTGGGTGCCACGTCCAGTGCGCAAGTGGGCAGTAGATAACCAATGAGAAGAGGGACACAAAGAGCATGTAGCTTGAGAACCGGACCCGCTCCGCGAATGCTCCAGTGATCAGGGCTGGGGTGATAATGGCAAACTTAAGTTGGAAGAGAGCGAAGAGCGCCAGCGGAATGGTCGGTGATAGAGCGGCGTGAGGAGCTTCGCCGACACCGCGAAACATGAAAAAGGTTCGGGGGTCTCCAATAACGCCTCCGAGCGAATCGCCAAACGCGAGGCTGAAGCCGACCGTGACCCAGAGGATAGAGACGATACCCATGGCGATGAAGCTCTGCAGCATCGTTGAGATGGCGTTGCGTCGATCGACCATGCCGCCGTAAAAAAAGGAGAGTCCCGGAGTCATCAGTAACACAAGGGCCGTGGCCGTGAGCATCCAGGCGGTGTCTCCGGCGCTAATCTCCCCGGCCGACGTTGGTCCCTCGGGCTGGGTGGTGAATGCGCCGATCAGGCTCACGAGGAGAAGCCCCAGGAGGGGAAGATTCCATAGGGCGGGTTGTGGGGGGACGGTTCGAGCTGCTGCCATGGTTCTCCGCTTGGAACGTACAGGTGTGACCTACATACGACCGAGGTACCGCTCCAAGCTGGTCAGGCCAGTTGGGAGCGATCGCCCTCTCTATGCTTAGTATCGTCATATTTAGCCTTACCATAAACACATTTAGCTTCCATAGAGGGGATTTTAGCCTTATCACCAACATTTTTATCGCTCACGCCAATTTTTACCACGACAAAGCCTTGCTAGAGAGACGGCCGGTCGATATCCCGACCGGCGAAATCCTTACCTGGGCTGGGGCTCTCAGGGATTTTCGTAGTGAATCGAAGCCGTTGCGTGGCACGCTTCTTGGACAGTAGGGGGGCGTGTCCACAAGGATGAGGTCCCCGCCGGTCGTGGATAGGGTTTGGGTTCAGGGAGTTAGGGGATAGGCACCAAGTAGTAGGAGCAGTTATGGCCATGAAAATGTTGCAAAGTGTATGTCGATCATCTTCCACACAGTCCCTCCCGAAGGTTTCGTCACCAACATCGATCCTATCGGCGGCGGTAGAGCTTCAACCTGCTAGCCATTCCGTTGCCCATCACCTCGTGCGGTCGGGCGATCGAGCGCACCTCGCCGGCCGTTTCGGCAAGGCCCTCCTCAATTACAAGCGCGCATTAAGGGTCTTTGAAACGGATAGAGAGACCGAGCCTGGGCACCTCGTATCGTGCCTGAATAAGATATCGCAGGTCTGTCGAGAGCAAGGGATGTATCGTGAGGCTGAGTTAGCAGCGGGCCGCGCCTTCGCGCTTGGGGAAACCAAGCTCCCGGAGGGAGATCGTCGAACCATCGCAGCATTGAATAATCTTGGGGCGGCGTACCAAGCTCAGGAGCGGTTCCACAGGGCGGAAGGTGCGTACGTGAAAGCACTTGGAATGGAGTGTTTGAGCGGCTCACAGCCGGACGCTCACGCGGCGCGAACGATGAACAACCTCGGTATCGTACTCAGCCATCTCGGTAAAGAGAGTGAGGCGATCGACATGTTTGCGGGAGCGCTTGCGATCTTTGAATCCCTCGTTGAAGGACTTCACCCCGATATCGGTATCACCCTCAGCAATCTGGCGGCGCTCTATCGCAAGTTGGGGTATCTTGATATCGCTGAGACGTTATATGTCCGAGCAAATGATAACTTCGTGGCGGTTCTTGGAACAGCTCACCCTCACAGCGGAATGAACTTTGCCGCCCTGGCGGGTGTATATCGTGAGCAGGGGCGGTACGGCGAAGCGGAGACCCTTTTTCGCTATGCCATGATGGTTTTAGAGGAGACCCTCGGAGAGGGGCATGCTCGGGTTCGAGGTGTGATGAGAAACCTCGCTGAGCTCTACACCCACATGGGGCGTCCAAGGGATGCGTTCCGCATCGAAGCGAGAGCGTTCGATGGAGCTCACCACGCGGGAGTTTCGCAGTAGATGTCCGACAACGATAGTTCTATTGCTGCACGCGAGAGCGCGCCGCGCTCCGGAGTACCGAAATAAAGGTACCTAGGAGAAGAAGCTGGCACAGCTCGTACGATACCAACGGGGTGGTGAGAAGCGCATAGGCGACCTCGGTCGATCCGAGGTTCGTGTTTACCGTAACGAACGCAAGGGTTCCTATCAGCAGGTATGCCTGCGCAGGCCACGCGGAGCGATGCGCGAACACCGCTATCAGTGGGATGGCGAGATAGTTGCGCGCCATGCCCGACGAGAAGCCGACCAGTGCGAGGAGGTAGAGCTGGGGGGCGAAGCGTTGTAGGTTTGTGAAGCGAACGAGCACGCACCCGGCGGCGATGGTGAGAAGGATAAAAAGTTGCCGCGCGGATACTCCCAGCCACGACGCTACGATGCTGGTCACTGTGTACCCTTCAGTGGATCGGTATTCGAACACATTGCGCTGAATGCTCGCCCAAACCTCCGGATCTCCTACCCAGGGAGCGAAGGAGGCGATGAAGATTACGAGCGCTGCGCCCAGGTACACGACTCGGGCTGAAAGGTTGCGGATCATCGAGCACAATGGGATCCACGCAAGGAAGGGCGCAAAGACGTGCTTTATGGAGAGTGAGGCTCCAAGGAGTACCGCTGCAAGGAACAGCGATCGCCGAGAGGATGCGCCCTGAAAGACAATCCAGGAGACGATACCCAACACGATTGCGAGATTATCGAACTGAACGTGATATCCGGTGACGAAACACGAGATCGGGTTGAGGAAGAAGAGCACGCCAACCTGCCATCCAACGGTCCGAGAAAGGATATAGGCAAGGAGGAGATCAGGAAGCGTTAAGAGGGTGGTCATGAAGAGGTGGAGGCGGGTGATCGTATCGGGCCCCGTTGCTGCGCTGACCCACCGAAGCGCGCCGATGCAATAGGACCAGAGGGGCCCGTAGTTATATCGATGGGTGGCGGCGTACACCGGTTCTCCTCGCAGCACCCCCTCAGAGGCGATCCACCACGACTCCATGTCGTAATTATCCCCGGCGGAGGCCGTGAGCAGTCTGGCAAGCAAGCCCGCGACCACCGCTACCGCAGTCACTACCGTTCGATATCGATGGACGCTTTTAGCCATGAGGCGAACGGGGTTACATCACAGGCGAGAGCCTACCCTCAGGTGATGGGGCGAGGGTCGTTCGGGTGAGTCCTCCAAAGACCCCCTCTTCAGGATCGGCTAATCGTGAGAGAAGTCTCTTGATATCCGCCAACGCCACGCTGCCACCCCGGGTAAGGTCGGCGGGCGTGGATAGAGGGATCGGAAGAACGTTCGGTGCGAGCGGCGGGGGTGCGGGAAATGAAAGGGTGCCCGATACGGTCAGGGGAGCAGCCTCTCCGCGAGCACGCTCTTTGATCGCCTTCTTTATCTCCTTCGCTGCGCCGTCACCTGCTGCGCCCTGCGCTACGAGGACCACAGAGGCGGATGTCCGGACGTTTGGATGGAGTGTGGTGAGCCCACCGGCAACGATCGAAACGAACTCCCCTCCAGAGGGAGAAGGGGTGATCGACGGGTTCACCGCGCAGAAGTTATAGTGCTGGTGAAGGAGTGAATCCCGCGCAATCTCTGCACCGATCACCGGCCACTCATACGAGGTCTGAATTGATGGAGTGAGGTAGACTACGGTGGGGAGCGCCGGATGGGCGTTGCCGAGACATGACAGTCGGGGAGCATCCGGTCCCGTTGTGAAGAGCTCCACCCACGGAGCTAACGGACTCGATGCGAGCGCTACCGTTTTACCGTGAAGTTGGATCTCATCTCGCTCCAGGGTATTAAATGCAACCAGGTGCGCTCGAGATCTCTCCTCCCCGGCCCGCTCATCAAAGGTGACGATAAAGGTAATAGGAATGCATTGTCGAACGCGATGCTGGGGTGTCCCATCCTCCCCGACAAGCTCTTGGCAACCGCTCCCCGCTGAACCTATCGCAACAACCGGGCCACCGGTTCGTTCATCATCGAACACGATCTCCCACTCGGAGAGGGTCAACGGATCGTCGTCCGCCTGGAGGTCAACCACATATCGCGAGTCCCTAGAAGATGGAGGTTGGGCCCCGTTTTGTGTCAGCCGCGCCACCTCCCGCACCGAGCGGTTGTAGGCTAGCGAGAGATCCCTGCAGAGCTGACCTTGAGGTTCCTGACATCCCGACTCCCCAAAGAGACCCTCGTAGGCGTAGTGCGCGGCTCGGAAAAAACGCTCAAGGGACAGGGAGAGGGGAACCTCAAGGTCGTTTTGGCCTCTGAGGAACCAAGCCTCGGCTAGCACCAGGGAGCGCTCAACCGGAGAGGTTTCCTTTGCAGCGTGCTCATTAGTTTCTAGTCCGGATGGGTCCGCAAGCTGTTCAGGGGTGAGCCCCAGGTGCGAGATGGCCGCCTGCGCGGTAAGCGAGAAGGAGCCGCTCTGTTCGGTGGGTGTTATCGAGAGTTCGGCTTCTCGAAGAGAACCGCCGGAGGAGATCCCGGAGCAGCCAGAGACGAAAACGCACAGGGCCAGAAGCATAGGGGCGAGAGAGCGCGGACGAGTGAGGGTGGTCATGCCGGTATTTGACGGTATAGCGATGAATTCGGCAAGGATATTTGGTCACCATGTGAATCGAATTTCGGTCAATGTGGGCCCAGATCGTGGAGCGATCAAAGAACGGTTTGGGGAATGACCAAGATTGTACGCCGAGGTGGTGCGGTCATGTATTTGATAAGCCACGAGGTGATACATGGCTACATCGAGCAAAACTTCGCACCAACCGAGTAATCAAGACCTCTTGGTTGCGGACACAGTAGAGCAGGGGGCGTTCTTCGATCTTGTGCGCGTCGCAAGCAGACTTGAGGGTGAGTTGAATCGGGTATTCCGACCTTACGATCTCACGACGGCGACCTTCTCTATCTTGAGCATCCTGGAGCGCGTCAGCCCGGAGGGGCTCTCGTGCGGGGACGTTGCCGGTCAATTGATCGCAGAGGTACCAGATATGACGAGACTCCTCGATCGTCTGGAGCGGCTTGAGTACGTTCTTCGCGAACGTAGCTCCCTCGATCGCCGCATGGTAAAGGTTCGCCTCACTGAGCGCGGTCTCGAGGTGGTGCGAAACCTGAAGTCGGCGGTGCAGCGCTGCCACAAGGAGCAGTTCAAGTCGCTAGCACCGGAGGGGCTTGAGCAGCTGCGTGGAATGCTACGTGAGCTCGCGCGCGATGAACGAATAGGATTCTCTGCCGGGGAGGAGCACCAACCTCCTCCCCGGCAGGTGGGCGCTGGCTCTTCGTGAACGCCCCGGATAAGCCCCTGATATGACCGGATTGCGATGTGCCACGTCCACGTCGCACTTTTCTCTAGGCAGACTCAACCGCTCCGGTTATCCTCGTAGGTTGTGACTGTTGTTCTTCCCGAATGCCATGTTTGCTAGCCTCGCTACGACGCTTCTTCTTGTGAGTGTTGTTGGTGTCTGTAATGCCGCTCAAGTGGCGCTTACTAATTCCCGTCGCAATCGTATAGACGCTGAGGTTTCCAAGGGTTCTCTTGGAGCTAGCGCAGCTCTTCGCCTGATGGAGAAGCTGGAGGGCGTCATTGCGGGCACCCGGGTAGCGGTCGCCCTCTGCGTTGTAGGAGCGGTGCTTACAGCTGGGCACGCGCTGATGGATGCGACGAGTTCGTTGGTTGCTACCCCCACCATCATCACCTACGGAATAGTCGTCAGTGGATTGTCCTTCGTGCTGGTGGTATTCGGCGATCTGTTGCCCTCAGAGATCGCTTCAAGGCACCCCGAGATGGTGGCTCGTGTCCTTTCGCCATTTATTACCTCTGTGATTGCGCTCGTTCGTCCGCTCGCCTCAATCGCCAACACCTTAGTAACAGCTCTTCTTGGACCCGTAGCGCCGGAGGTGGTATCGGACGAGGATGTTGAGGAGGATATCCGAGACCTTGTAGACGAGGGGCAGCGCGCCGGCGTTATTGAACCTGGCGAGCGCGAGATAATTAATCGCGTTTTCAAGCTCGATGATAAACCCGTTGCGACGCTGATGACCCCTCGGGCTGATGTTGTGTTTCTTTCGCGGGATAAGGAGATCGACGCTACCCTAGTCACAGCGGCCTCCTCGAAGCATACCTGGTTCCCGGTGCGCGGACCGGCAGAGGAGGATGTCCTGGGCATCGTTTGTCTTAACGACCTTGTTCAGTTGCGGGCATCCCCTGAGCGATTTCCTGGCGGATTAACAGACCTCTTAGTGGAGCCGATGGAGGTGCCGGTTTCGATGAGCGCTCTTAAGCTCCTTGAGCTCTTTCGCGAAAACGGGGGGAGGTTTGCGATCGTACGCGACGAGCACGGGACCCTTGCCGGTATCGTTACCGTCTACGATGTGCTGCAAGTCATCGTTGGAGAGATCGGAGAATCCGCCGCACCTGAGGATCGTTCGATCGTGCGACGAGACGATGGATCGTATCTTGTCGACGCCAGTAGTGATGTTCGAGAGGTTTTTGAGACCCTCGGTATTGCCGACGAGTCGCCGTTTACCGGCGCAGAGTTTCACTCTCTTGGCGGTTTTGTCATGACCACCCTTGGGTTCGTTCCCCGTGAGGGGGAGCGCTTCGATGCCTTCGGCTACTCCTTCGAGGTTGTCGACATGGACAACAAGCGCATCGATAAGGTCTTAATATCGAGCACTGAAACCAGAAGAGCAGCTGCTGGGGAGTAGGTGCGCTCACGTGTTGCGGCGTGTGGTGACCGTCGCGCTCTTTCCTCGCATGAAGGTACCGTTTTGAGCCTTACTCTCCTCGCGGCATCGCTCTTGGAAGAGTGCTGGCTGGTCGTATCCCGTTGGTCTCAGGGTGATCATCGGGGGAGCCGATGGTGAGAGGCCGGTGTCTGCCACCGCCTCAACGAAAACGTACAGCTCTTGGGCTGCCTCGATGCGGAAGGTAATTGAACAGGTACCGTATCGGGTAAGGGGGGCTCCTGTCTCCGAGAAGGTCTTGGAATACTTGACCACGAGGGTGTGCGCTCCGGGGAGGACCTCAAGGGTGCGACCGGGGTGTGGGTGTGTAATCCCATCAAAGGTTACTACGCTCAACTCAGCTCCGGATGAGTTAAAAAGGAGACGCGAGATCTCGCTGTCGGGACGCTCTTCTCCGGGATAGAACTTCACCGGCCCGCAACCCGCGAAAAGGGCGCCCACCGCCAGGATGGCCGAGAGCCATGAACGTCTCAAAGGTAGGGTATGGTTCGGGTTCATAAGGGTTCTCCTGCAATGAGGCTTTTGAGTACTATGCGTGCCTCGAGAGATCTTCAAAAGCTCGTACAACATCTCTGCTCGGTACTATACCGAGAGCGCTCCTTCCGTCCAACCTTTCATTTTTCACGCGTTACCGCATGCGTCCACAGATGCGCTCTTAGCTTTCCTGGTCGAGGGGATTCTCCGGCCATCTGTGTTTGGGGTAACGCCCACGAAGCTCCTTGCGCACCTCCGGATATCCAACCCTCCAAAAGTTGGCGAGATCTTGAGTAACCTGCACCGGTCGATGCGCTGGAGAGAGGAGGCTAATAGTCGCTGGCACCCGAAAACGCCCTATCGTTGGTGTCACGAGCATGCCAAAGAGGTCCTGAATGCGTGCTTCGAAACGGGGCGATACACCACACGAGTAGTCGAGGGGTCTGGCTCGACCGGTGGGGATCGTAAGAGTAGCCGGTGCGATCTCGTCGAGCTCCCGTTTCGCTCCCCAAGGGATAAGGGCCTCAAGCGCCTGGTGCACGAGGTGTTCGGTAACCTCCCTGAGTGAGGGAGCTTGCGAGAGGTGCGGTAGGAGCCACTCGGCAACCGTTGCTTGCAGCGTCGCGTCGGATAGGTCAGGAAGGGTTGGCTCTCCACCTTGTCGCTCCCTGGCCCATCGTAGGCGAGCGAGGAGGGCGAGACTGGCATCGCCGAAACGCACCTTTGCCCAGCCATCCGACGAGCTGAGCCACGTCGCGAACGCCTGTGCGAGATCATCGTCCGAACTTCTGGGCTCCACTCGAGAGGTAACGGTGATCGCTCCTATACGGGTTTGCTGCGTCACAGAGAACGCACCCGTTTCGGGATCGACTCGCACGTCACGCGCGGCTGAGAGAAGGTGCGCGAGCTCGCCTTTAAAGAGCTCTGTCGAAAGGGGCGCGGCTGACCTGATCGAAAGCTCTCCCCCCACCTCCTGAACCGAGCACGCCACGATGTACTCCGCTTGGCGCAGAGGATCGTGCACCGGAAGATGGGCGCCCTTGCCAGAGGAGAGGAGGTATTTATGCGAACCGTGTTCACGTCGTCGGGCGATTCGATCCGGATATGCCGCCGCAAGCAGCACAGCAACAGCATCCTCCTCGGTTCCCGCAAAGGGCTTTCGTTGAGACGGTGGCGGAAGCGAGTTGATGCGAGACCCCCATCGTTCGCTCAACTCCAGAAGCCGGTGCGTAGAGGGTGTTCGTCGAGAGCCACCGGAGAGTGCGTCGAGCCGTGCATGAATGTTGACGGTGGCCGCGTGAGGGCCGAGCACGTCGCGCTCTTCGAGGATAGTAATAATTCGAGCGGCAAGGGGCTCTAGGTTTTGCGCTCGGGCCACCCGTGCGAGATTTCCCAGGCGAGGGTGCGCACCGAGGGTAGCTACTGCGCGCCCGTGTTCGGTGATACCACCGTCGCCAGTTGTCGCCCCAAGAAGCACCAACGTCTCTCGTGCCGAAACCAGAGAGGGAAGGGGCGGCTTCGTGATCCATGGAAAGGTTGCTGGGTCGCGAACGCCCCACGCAGCGAGGTCGAGCAAGGGAGATGTCATATCGGTTCGAAGCACCTCGGGTTCACGAAAGGGGCGGCGGGTGAAGTGCTCCTGCTCACTCCACAGTCGAACGCACACACCGGGCGCCGTTCGCCCGGCTCTTCCGGCTCTTTGATCGGCCGCGTCACGCGAGATCGGCTCAGTGGAAAGCGAAGAGAACCCACCACTATCCACACGAGCAACCTTGTGGGTCCCGGAGTCGATCACAACCCGAACCCCTTCGATAGTGAGGCTGGTTTCGGCAATGGTCGTGGCGAGAACGATCTTTCGACGACCGTGCGGGTCTGGAAGGATCGCCGCTAGTTGTTTATCAGGGGGTAGGTCCCCGTAGAGTGGAAGGATGATGGCGTCGACACGTGAGCTTGTGAGAAGCTCCTCGGTTCTCTGAATCTCATATGCACCGGGAGCAAAGGTGAGGATATCGCCATCATGGTTTGCTAACGCTCTTTTGGTGGCGGCGGCTAGTCGCTCCCAAACCGCTTGTCGCGACTCCCCCGGCTCGTAGTGAAGGGTTACGGGGAATGTCCTTCCCTCAAAGGTATAGCGCCATGCGTTCGCGAGGTAATCCGAAGGGAGGGACTCCCCCAAGGTTGCCGACATGATCACGATCTTGAGATCCGGGCGGAGCACGGAGATGGTTTCTAGGGTAAGTGCCAAGCTTAGGTCCGCGTGGATACTCCGCTCATGAAATTCATCGAAGATGATCGCTCCAACTCCCGATAGCTCAGGGTCGGCGATCAATCGACGGGTCAGTAACCCCTCCGTGATTACCTCAATCCGTGTGTCACGGGACCTCTTCGTTTCAAGGCGCACCGAATATCCAACTGTTCGGCCAACAGCCTCGCCCAAGAGGCTTGCCATACGCGCTGCGACGCTTTTCGCTGCTATCCGTCGGGGTTGAAGAATGAGGATGCTCTTACCCTTGAGCGAGGGCTCATCGAGGAGGGCAAGGGGGAGCACGGTACTCTTTCCCGTTCCAGGGGGCGCTTCGAGAAGCGTTATCTGATGCTGCGCAATCCCCTGGCAGATCGGCGCGAGGTGTTTCGTTATCGGAAGCGAATCCACGGAGCGGAGCCAATCCATAGTGATGCTCGTTAATGCCAGCTCAGGGAGAAGACGTGAGAGGTGAACCCATCAACGTCAAGGAAGAGGCCCCGGCTCGCGAGGTCGTGAGCGTCTCGGTCGTAGCGGGCATCAGAGAGGAGGTCGGTAAGTCGTGCAGTTCCTTTTTGCGGGAGTGCTTGCGGGAGCTGCACAAAGCACTGCCCGCGATAGCTCGCGTAGTTGACCGCCACGAGGAGATCTCCACCATCGTGCGCGATGTGGTAGGCCACGAAGTTGGCGTGGGTTGCATTTCCCTCCCAAGCTGGCGAGCACCGCAGTAGTTGCCAGCTCCCCAATTTACCCGCCTGCGAATTTACGATCGGCAGGAGTTGTTCGTAGATCTCAACTACCCGAGGGTCTGCGTCCTCACACGGCCCACGTCGCAGGTGCACCGGAACTCGAACCCGCCTTCCCTCCAACTGACCGTGATGAAAGAACCGCATGCCTGGCGCAAGGTACGACACAACCGCGGCTGCCCGGTGCTCGGTTGGAGCCAGTGTCGACGCGATTCGTGGCTCATCGTGATTCTCAAGGAAGTGAGTCATGCGTGACCCGTACGATTGCGGTCTTCGAAGGTGCTCTACCAATCTATCGGCCTGATGATGAACGAGTCGATCATACAGCGTCTTGTCATAGGTATAGGTGAAGCCGTGCTCCTGGAGCCTGGCCTCGTACCCCCAGTAAACTTCGGCAAGGAAGAGGAAGTCCGGATGGTCCCGCCGCACCTGAGCGATCGCCTCGGGCCACCACGGATCGGTAAAGCCCTGCTCGCTCTCCGGACGGCCACCCCACGTGCGATGAAAAACCTCGGGTTCAAGGAGCATCGCCATATCGCACCGAACTCCCGAGCATCGCGTTGCTATGCTTCTTAGTTCGCCGATCATCGCCGAACGGAGCTGTGGATTGAAGAAATTGAGTTGGAGGGTATCGGGCCACCCTGGATAGTTCGGGTCCTTGCCATGGGCCGCTACGAGCTCGCCCGGAATCTTTGTCCAACAATCCGGGGCTTTTCTCAGGTCGCCGGAACCCCCTTGCAGGAGAAAATCCGGTCGTTCTGAGATCCAGCGGTGATCGAAGCCTATGTGGTTTGGAACGAAATCGAGGAGAAGTTGAATACCGCGTTGCTCGAGCCGTTCGCGAAAATGGGCCAGCTCCTTGTCGCCCCCAATTACGGGATCAGTGGTGTACTCGCAAATGGCGAAGGGTGAGCCGCAAATATCATCCTCACACAGATCCGGAAGAGCCGCCTGATACTCGCGATGCCACTCCACTCGCTCCCTCGATATGCGCTGTCCGGTTGGTCCAATTCGCCAGACGCCAAGCAGCCATACCCAATCGAAACCGCGAGCCGCGATGGTATCGAGAAATGAGTTGGGGATATCATTGAGCGTGGCGCCGGTGCCGATCTCAGAGAGAAGTACCTTCGTGTTGATCTGGTAGAGACTCGGATTCATCCCACTCGCGTCGCGCTCTTACGTTCCATCGTCGTGACACTGCTCGCTTCCGCGCACCTACGGTAACGACTTCGCCACCAGAACCGGGCGAGAGAACACGTGGTCCGCCAAGCACATCGATGCATAGGGACGTGGCACAGAGTCACGACCAGTATACCGGCGGGTGCACGGGGCGCAAAGATGAATAGCGACTCGAGGTAGGGTTAACGTGTACGCCCCCTGCATTGCACCATTCGGTAGAAGGGAGGTGCGAATCGGCTCAAACCTCAGCCGGACTAAGGAGGTAGTTGCCGAGTCTCCCTCGACCAAGGGGCACGCGTTTGTTCGGATGTCGGGTCGAGGTTTCGTAGCGACACTTTACCTCAACCGGCAGGTGCGCTGACGATGCGCCGCTGTAACCTATTGAAAATCCCATCTGTTTCGGATCGTCCTCCATCCATGCGTCAAGGCCTCAAATGCACTGGCTGCTTTTACTCGCCACGCCACGTTAAGGTGTTTCCCCGAACCCTCCAGTCGGTTACATTTCCGGTATATCCAACGGGTTGCCTTGGATGCGGCAGCGCCGCTTACCGCTCACGTATGAGTTCGTGTGATGTTCGAACCCCTCCGAAGCTAACGGGGGATGTCGGACATATTGGTAGCTGCACGTTTTTTGTGTAGTGGGGGAGATGTTCCCCAGTAGGAAGAAGATATATGGGTCTGATTCGTGACTTTTATGGGTCGACGGTGGGCAAAAAGATCGCCATGGCCGTCAGTGGCCTTGTGCTTGTGCTTTTCGTCATAGGGCATATGGCCGGTAACCTAAAGATCTTCGCCGGTATCGATGGCTCAACCGGCGACTACAAGATCGATGACTACGGAGTGTTCCTTCGTACGATGGGCGCCGAGATGTTCGGCAAAGAGGGCATCCTTTGGATCGTGCGGGTCGGATTACTCGCCGCCGTTATCATCCACGCTCTCAGCGGTATTCAACTGGCGCGGCTCAACCGGAAGGCGAAGCCCCAAGGATACCAGGTCCGTTCGTACCGCTCCGCAAATGCGGCCTCACTGACGATGCTCTACGGTGGACTGTTTTTGATCGTATTCATCACCTTCCACATCCTCCACTTCACGACCGGAACCGTTCATTTTAGCGGCTTCGTGCACGGACAGGTCTATGCAAACGTGTACAGCGCCTTCCAGAATCTGATCACTGCCGGGTTTTATGTGGTTGCCATGGGCTTGCTTGGTCTTCACCTCTACCACGGTACGTGGAGTATGTTTCAAACCCTGGGTGTTGATGCGCCCCGTTGGAACAACGGCATTCGGTCCGTCGCCAAGGTTGTAGCCCTAGCGATGTTCCTTGGTTTCTCCTCGGTTCCGGTGGCGATTGCAGTCGGAGCTCTACCTGCTCCGGTTGAAACACGAGCACCTGCCACGCACTAACTTTTCCATTGGGAGCGAACGTATGCGATTAGAACTGAATTCGAAGATTCCAGACGGACCACTTGAACAGAAATGGCAGAAGCACAAAGCCTCTATTAAGCTCGTAAATCCGGCTAATAAGAGAAAGTACTCCATCATCGTGCTGGGCACCGGACTTGCCGGAGCCTCCGCTGCGGCCTCGTTTGGAGAGCTTGGATACCGCGTTAAAGCTTTTTGCTTTCAGGATTCGCCTCGGCGCGCCCATAGTATCGCCGCGCAAGGTGGTATCAACGCTGCAAAAAACTATCAGAATGACGGCGATAGCGTTTTTCGCCTCTTCTACGACACAATCAAGGGAGGGGACTTTCGCGCTCGTGAGGCGAACGTGTACCGCCTCGCCGAGATGAGCGTGAACATTATCGATCAGTGCGTGGCGCAGGGGGTTCCGTTCGCGCGTGAGTATAGCGGCCTCCTCTCAAACCGGTCGTTTGGTGGGGCTCAGGTTTCGCGAACCTTCTATGCAAAGGGACAAACCGGTCAACAGCTTCTTCTCGGAGCCTATTCGGCTCTGAATCGCCAGATTCATGAGGGTAATGTGCAGATGAGCCCCTCCACCGAGATGCTCGATCTGATCATCGCTAATGGTGCGTGTAAGGGAATCATCACGAGAAACTTACGCTCAGGAAAGATCGAGACCCATCTCGCTGATGCCGTAGTGTTAGCCACCGGTGGTTACTCGAACGTTTTCTACCTCTCAACTAATGCCAAGGGCTGCAACGTAACAGCTATTTGGCGCGCCTACCGCCACGGTGCGGGTATGGCGAACCCGTGCTTCACGCAGATCCATCCCACGAGCATTCCGGTATCAGGGGAGCATCAGTCAAAGCTCACCTTGATGTCGGAATCGTTGCGTAATGACGGTCGGGTATGGGTTCCAAAGAACAAGGGTGACACACGCCGGCCAGCTGATATCCCGGAGAATGAACGCGATTACTACCTAGAGCGTCGGTATCCAAGCTTCGGAAACCTCTCTCCGCGAGACATTGCGTCGCGAGCTGCAAAGGAGCGGTGCGATGCAGGATTCGGAGTTGGGCCGATGGGGCTTGGCGTCTACCTCGATTTCGCTGATTCCATAAAACGGCTCGGTCGTGATGCTATTGAGGCTCGGTACGGGAATCTCTTCGACATGTACGCCAATATCTCAGGCGAGAACCCGTACGAGATGCCGATGCGCATCTATCCGGCACCTCACTACACTATGGGTGGGCTATGGGTAGACTACAACTTGATGACGACCATCCCGGGGCTTTTTGCCGCGGGTGAAGCTAACTTCTCGGACCATGGGGCGAACCGTCTCGGGGCAAGCGCGTTGATGCAGGGCTTGGCCGACGGATACTTCGTTCTTCCGTATACGATCGGAGACTATTTGGCTGGGGTGAAGCCGGGAACCCTCTCGTCTGATGCTCCCGAGGTCCGAGCTGCTCAGGATAGAGTTGCAGGCCGCTTGAACACCTTCCTCTCTATGAAGGGTAAGAAGCCGGTAGATCACTACCATCGACTTCTTGGGCGCCTCATGTGGGATAAGTGTGGAATGTCGAGAACTGCCGATGGGCTCAAAGGAGCGATAGCTCGTATTGGAGAGCTCCGCGAGGAGTTCTACGCAAACGCTTTCGTTGGTGGAAGTGGTGAAGAGCTTAATCAGGAGCTTGAGAAGGCGGGTCGTGTGGCCGACTTCTTTGAATTCGCTGAACTCATGTGTATCGACGCACTCGATCGCAACGAGTCGTGCGGCGGACACTTTCGCGAGGAGTACCAGACCGAGGACGGAGAGGCCCGTCGCGATGATCAGAACTACTGCTACTCAGCGGTATGGAGTCAGAAAGAGGGGGGCGGGCACGAGCTCACGAAGGAGCCGCTAGAGTTCAACAACGTGCATTTGGCTACCCGCAGTTACAAATAGGAGTTGCGTTATGAATCTTACATTATTTGTTTGGCGGCAGAAGAACGGTAGCTCGGAGGGGTCCTTTGAGCGTCATGACCTCAAAGGTGTAAGCGAGGATTCCTCGTTCCTTGAGATGCTCGACATGCTCAACGATCACCTCGTTGAGAACGGCAAGGCGCCGGTAGCGTTCGAACACGATTGTCGAGAGGGTATATGCGGCTCATGTTCGATGACTATCAACGGTCGTCCTCACGGTCCGAAGAAACTAACAACCGCTTGCCAGCTTCACATGCGGACCTTTAGGGATGGAGACACCATCTATATCGAGCCCTTCCGAGCAAACGCGTTTCCGGTTGTGAAGGACCTTGTTGTAGATCGCGCGGCATTCGATCGGATCCAACAAGCTGGCGGTTATATCTCCGTTAATACTGGCGCAGCTCCTGAGGCGAACTCTATAGCGGTCGAAAAGGAGCACTCAGATGAATCTTTCGATGCGGCGGCATGTATCGGGTGCGGCGCGTGCGTTGCTGCGTGTCCGAACGGCTCAGCGATGCTCTTTACGGCTGCAAAGATCTCCCACCTCGGATTGCTGCCGCAAGGTCAGCCTGAGCGAACGGGTCGTGTGCTTTCGATGGTCAAGCAGATGGATGCTGAAATGTTCGGCTCCTGCACCAATCACGGTGAGTGCCAGGAGGCTTGTCCGAAAGGCATCAGCATTAAGTATATCACTCGCTTGAACCGAGATTTCATCAAGGGGAACTTCCGAAAAGCCGCAAGTATTCGCGGTAAGATGCGAGCGCAGTAGGGAGACCCAAAGAAGCCCTCGGTAGGGTGCGTTACCCACGGAGAACGGCGTATTCTCAGGATGTTAGGCCTCGCCTTGGCGGTAGCAGCAGGTTGGGCTCCCCGGTGTAAGACGTACACGCTCCTCTCTGCTATAGTGTCGTGGTCTTTCTAAGGGATACCTATTATGCGTTTCATCACCTTCGGTGCGCTGCTCTTTCTCACCACACTCCAGTGCGGCTGTTCCCTCATCCAGGGTAGGAGCGCTGCAACCTCCGAAATCGTAGCGATCGGTGCGTGTAATCCGGTTCCGTGTGCAAAGATAACGTTGAACACCCTACCACCGCTCCCTGCGACCTTCTCAACAGCTGCTCGAACGGCGATACAGGAGAGAGTAGAACAAGCGCTCTATGCTCCTCTTGACGACACCGACGAAGAGCCGACGCGCAAGCGGTTCATTGAGAGTGTACAGACTCAGTTCAACGACTTCCTTGAGGTAAAGGACCCTGAGACCGTGGTCGATTGGCAGGTTTTACGTTCGGCGAGTATCGTTTTCGCTCATAACGATTTTGCGAGTATCGCTGTCACCAACGAGGGATACCTCGGAGGGGCTCACGGCTTTAGCGATGAGCAGATATTCGTCTTTGATGGTACGAGCGGGAGGGTTCTCTCTTGGGACGATGTGCTCTCCCCGGAATCGAAGCCGGTCTTCCTAAGAGCCGCGGAGGCCGAATTCCGTCGTGCTCGTGACATTAAGCCAAGACAGAGCCTAGAAGAGGCTGGGTTCACCTTTGAGAACGGACTCTTCGAGCTCCCTGCAAACTTCGCCATCACCGACAAAGGTATTCGCCTGCATTACAACCCCTATGAAGTGGGTCCGTACGTCTTGGGCCCGACCGATTGTATTGTTCCGATCGACGTGGCGGGACCGGCCCTGAACAACGACGTTATTCATCTTGAGCGCAAGGAGCACGCTTCCGGATTACTGTAGGCCCCTGATGTTTATTCTTCGAGGAAAACCAGCACTCGTACTCGCTCCCATGGACGGAGTAACGGATGCCCTCATGCGCGGACTGCTCACAAGGAGGATGCCGTTCTCGTACTGCGTAACGGAATTCATCCGGGTCTCGGGGCTGGTGCCCCCGGATAAAACCTTTTTGCACGATGTGCCGGAGTTACGGCACGGTTCGCGCACACAATCTGGGGCCGCTGTACAGGTTCAGCTCCTTGGGGGCGATCCGGAGCGCTTGGCACTCTCTGCTACTCGGGCCGTACTGCTGGGAGCTGCAGGAATTGATCTCAATTTCGGGTGTCCCGCTCCCACCGTCAACAAGCATGATGGTGGTGCGACGCTCCTGAAATTTCCGGATCGCGTTGAGGCTATCGTTGCCGCCGTCCGAGCGGCGGTACCATCTCATCTGCCCGTCTCGGCAAAGCTGCGGTTGGGGTGGGACGACCCGCGCGCCATACATGTGAACGCCGAGCGAGCTGCTCGGGGCGGAGCGTCGTGGATTACGATTCACGGACGCACCAAGATGCAAGGGTATACGCCACCCGCATATTGGGAGCCGATCGGCGAGGTCCGTCGCAACCTCGATATCCCGGTCGTGGCGAACGGCGAGCTATGGAGTGTGGATGATCTGCGGCGGTGTCAGGATCAGAGCGGATGCGAACATTTTATGGTGGGAAGGGGCGCCCTCGCGGAGCCCGGACTCGTTTCGAAGCTCGCTCGTACTCTTGGAATTCAAGTTCTGAATGAACATGTCGGAGAGTGTGCAGGAAGCGCTGAGCTGTGGCGCCCCCTGCTGCGGGAGTTGATCGAAACCTCTCAGGGGGTGGGCGAGGCGGAGCGGCGTACGATCTCTCGCGTAAAGCAATGGCTCAACTACGCTCGACACAAGGGCCGTGTAGGTTGGTTCGACTCGCTCAAACGACTCGAGAGCTTGGATGCCATCGCTGTCCATATCGATGATCTTGTGCTCGACGAGAGGGAGAGGAGAGCGGCGTAATGGAGGAGCTCCTCAAGGTTGTGCGGGAATCTTCGCCGGCAGCGGTATGGTCTGCAGGGGTCGAACTTGCTCGAAACGCCGAGCTCCATGAGGTTCGAGCAGGGGCCGATGATGAGAGAAGTTTTAGAATCGTCCAGCGTCCACGTGATCCCGTGTACACAGTCACACTATCTGAGACCAACGAATCGTGGCAAAGCGATTGCCCTTGCCAGGATGATCCGTGTCGTCACGTTATCGCAGCGATCATCGGAGTGCGACAGAACCGAGTCGTACGTGGAGCCATAAAGCGTGGCGCGGGCGCTGCGGGATCGGTGGTGCACCTATTCACCCGCTCTCAGGGAAGACTGTCATTCACCCGTTATCTCGTGTGGGAGGATACCCGTAGTGAGGTAACCGGAAGCCTTGCCGCAGCTCTGCGCGCACTCCCCCCTGGTTCTCCTGGGGTTGTCGTTACCAGGGAAGAGGAGCAGGTCGATCACGTCCTTCCCTCTCAAAAAACAGGAACACTCGATCCCCGAACGATGCGCATGTTACTGGCGGTTTTGGCGCGACTCCCGCATGTGGAGCTCGATAACGACGCAGTTCAGGTGTCTTCCTCGGTTATCCCGTCAACCCTCGAGGTTGTTGACGAAGGGGAGGGGTTTTGTCTTCGGATAGAGCGTGACCCCGATGTATCTGAGGTGTTTGAGAACGGCGCAGCGCTTCGGGATGGCCTCTTGTGCGCGGTAGCAGATACCACCCTAACTGCAGATGAATTCAATTCCTTTCGTGGGGCTGGCCGGCTCTATCGATGGAGCGAGCGGTTTGAATTGGCTTCGAGCACCATTCCGGCCCTTGAGGGGCGGATCGCGGTCACGGTTAGGAGCGCTCGGCTCCCTCGGGCCGTCCGAGTTCCTCCACGAATCGTTATCGAAACGGTTGGAGATCGTGCCGGGGACACCCTGACGGCGGTCCCTCACCTCGTGTACGGCGAGCCGCCCTTTGCCGAGGTTCGAGGAGAGCGCCTGGTGGTGACAGGGGGTGACGTGGTGCCGGTTCGCGATCGGATTGAGGAGGGCCGTGTGAGTCGTGACCTCCAATCCCGTCTCTTTCTTCGCCTCAATGAGGCAAAGGTGTTTCGGGGAGAAGGGGCTCTGGAATTCACTCGACAGCTGAAGGGTTGGGAGACACGCGGGGATGGAGGAACGCTCTTCACCCCAGCTAGCGGTTTGAGCCCACGCATAGTCGGAGACGATAGCGGCTTGGCATTAGTGTTTGAAACGAGCGACGGCCGTAGAGCATCTCCCGGCGCTGTCAGGGAGGCTTGGCGGGGAAGTGGAGCCTTCGTTCGACTTGATGATGGGGGATGGGGAGAGCTGCCGCGAGTGTGGCTCGATACGCACCGTGCCGCAGCGTTGCGCTTGCTCGATGCTCAGCGAGATACACGAGAGATCCCCCCAGCGCAACGGTTTGCCGACATCGGGGAGATATGCGAGTCCCTCAACGTGCCGTACCCTTCGTACTTTGATCAGCTTCGTCGAGCGCTCGCTGATTGCACGTCGCTTCCTGAGGCTCCTCTTCCTCAGGACCTTGACGCGGAACTTCGCAGCTATCAACGGGTGGGCGTCAATTGGTTGAGCTTCCTTCGAGACCATTCGTTCGGTGCACTCCTTGCGGATGATATGGGTCTCGGAAAGACCCTGCAAGCGATGTGTGTCATGCGGGGACGCATCTTGGTCGTCGCTCCAACATCGGTGCTCTACGCTTGGGAGGAACAGCTTGCAAAGTTCAGGCCCCAGCTTACGGTATGTCGGTACCACGGCCCGTCTCGCAAACTTGATAGCACAGCCGATCTCGTCATTACCACGTACACCCTTTTACGAATGGAGATCGATACCTTTAGTGCGGTCTCCTGGGACACGATCGTGCTCGATGAGTCTCAGACAATCAAGAATCCCGATAGCCAGGTGGCGCGAGCCGCCTATCAGCTCTCGGGCACATGGAGGGTTACCTTGAGCGGAACCCCGGTGGAGAACTCCCTCGAGGACCTGTGGAGTCAGATGCACTTCCTCAATCCAGGATTGCTCGGTAGCCGGTCTGAGTTTGAAGAACACTTCGGGTCGAAGGTTCGCGACGGAAACGGATCCGCCGCTCAGGAGCTGAGAAGAAGGATAGCGCCGTTCATGATGCGCCGATTGAAGAGGGATGTAGCGCTCGAACTCCCTCCTAAAACCGAGGTGGTCCTTGAATGTGAGCTCGACGATCAAGAGCGGGTGATCTATGAGTCCGTCCTTGCAGCCTCGCGGGGCGATGTATTGCGGAGCCTCGCTGATGGGTCCGACCTCCTCTCGGTGCTCGAGGTTCTCCTCCGTCTTCGACAGGCGTGTTGTCACGTCGGGCTACTCCCCGGTCATTCGAGCGCTATATCGAGCAAGGTGCGTCTCCTCCTTGAGTCACTTGAACGATCGATTGAGCAGGGACACCGGGCCCTCATCTTTTCGCAGTGGACCTCCCTCCTCGACCTCGTAGAGCCCCACCTCCACGAGCGAGGGATATCGTTCGGGCGTATCGACGGTTCGACGGCGGATAGGGACGGGATTGTGCGGGAGTTCCAACAACCCGAGGGGCCACGTGCGCTGCTGCTGTCCCTCAAAGCCGGTGGAGTCGGTCTCAATCTTACCGCGGCCGACCATGTGTACATCGTCGACCCATGGTGGAATCCTGCCGTGGAGGACCAGGCGGCGGACCGGGCATATCGGATTGGGCAGACGAACCCGGTCATCGTACATCGTTTGGTAGCCCGGGATACCGTTGAGGAGAGGGTCCTTGCCCTTCAGGCCCACAAACGAGCGATCCTGAGCGCAACGGTGGGCGAGGGACAGGCTATCGGACTTACTCAGGAAGATATTCTCCAACTTCTCGGCTAAACCGACCCTAACTATCTGAATATAAATCTGAATTGTCCCTTCACTTTACCTGAAGTAAATCGCGCCCTCAGGCGGATAAGGGAACATGGGAGATCAACGGACTAGAGGGCCTGCCGCGCGCGGGCGAATTATCAGGAGAGCCACGCAGGGTAGGCCGACAGGCCAACCTGCGCCTCGGATCCTAGCCGCTGCCGCCCCACCCGAGCAGTTCCAACCCACCACCAAGGGGCCGTGCCGGCGCCTTCCAAGCGTTAAAGATACCTTGGTCACGATCATAGTCCTTCCCCTCGTCTTTGCGGTGAGCGCGGGCTTCATGTGGTCTCGTCCCCTTGAGACACCACAAGCAGCGACCCGCCGCCACGAATCATCGCTCCATCCTCGACTTCATCACATAAGCCAAGAGATGGTGCGGCGTACCTCAACGAAGGTCGATGGCGTGGTTATGAAGCCCGTGAGAGGAGAGCCATCTGCTGCAAAGGTTGCTGGAGGTGCGTCAGCGCAGCCGCTCACCGTAGAGCGCCCAGAGATAACCCCTCGCACCGAGACAACGCCTCACAAGCAGCAACCAAGGTCGCCAGACGAACTCGAAGCCCTTGAAAAGCAGGTTCATCGGGTGCTGAAACGACATGGAAGACCGGTCCAAAACGGTAAGGAACTTGCTGCGGCGATCGTTCGTGAGGCGTTAGCGCAACAGTATGACCCGGTCTTCGTAGCCGCTGTTATTAAGTCGGAGAGCGCCTTCAACTCACTCGCCCGATCCAACAAGGGAGCTCAAGGACTCATGCAGATTATGCCAAAAACGGGAGCATGGCTCGCGGACCAGCAAGCGATACCCCGCAGAAAGTTGACGGACCCAGCTCACAACCTCAAGTTGGGGATTGCATACCTCAAGCAGCTCGAGGCTGAGTATCGTGGCAATCGCGTTCTAACCCTTATCGCCTATAACTGGGGCCCTGGTCACGTGGCATCAGCGTCCACGGGGGGCCGCAGAGTGCCCGGCGAGGTTATGCAGTATGCCGTAAAGATCCTGAACGATTATCGCCGCTGGTCGAGTGAACTAAAAAGTTCCATTGGATAGCCGCCACTACACCGAGGAGACCCTCCGAGGAGATCTCACCGAGGAGCCCCTCCGAGGAGATCGCACTGAGGAAGGCGCACTGAGGAAGGCGCACCGAAAAAACGCGATGCTCCTTTCTCACCTGACCACAGGCTCAGCTACCGTCCCGCGAGACGACCAACTGCGAAGTACATACTTCGCTCACCCTCCTCGGCAGCACCACCACCGATATAGATCGGAAG
Organism: Pseudomonadota bacterium; assembly: GCA_041178185.1. Taxonomy (GTDB): domain Bacteria; phylum Bdellovibrionota_C; class UBA2361; order UBA2361; family OMII01; genus OMII01. The sequence goes on along the minus strand of JBEGVS010000037.1, from coordinate 101,919 downwards.
GATAGGGGTGTCGACTCCGAGGAATAGAGAACCCGCGAACACCCCTGTCAAGCTCTCAACCTCTGAGGTCGGGTTGGTAAAGGTTCCATACTCGAGGGTTCCTCCAGCAAAGAAACCTAATCCCAAGAGGGCGCTACCAACCTCGTCAAAGCGTCGGTAGTAATTGAGACGAGCGATCCCCCAGTCGGAGGCCAGAATTGAGTTCTGGGTAAAACCGGAGTAGTTGAAGAAACCTCCCCAGGCAACAGAGCGATACACCGGCGCATCACCACCAAAGGTTCGCCCGAAATCCCCCCCTATGAGGAGGGTGTCTCGACCCCGGGTGAAGGGTTGCGAAGCAGAGAGGGAGGCCCGATTGAAATCGTCGCTCGCACCGAGGTGCTCACTCGAGTTGAAGTAGGAAGCTCTGACGACGGTGCCTGTGGTCGGGAAGTCGGGGTTATCCACGGAGTCGATGTTCAGGCTAATGGCCGCCTCACCTATCTGGTAATTGTCCTCAGGGAGGTCAGGATCTCCAATGTGGCGCTCGATGTTGGCATCAGCGGCCCGATACTCAGCGAGAATCTCACCGATATGTCCCAATTGGCGCCCGAAACCGAAACCCACCAGCGCCTGTTGGCGCTGATATTGAGCTACGATCTCGTTATTTACCATCGGATAGATAGTTTGACGTGAGAGATCGAAGCGCGGAGACACGAAGTAGTCACTCCCCTCATAGATCGGCTGATAGAACTCACCCGAAACCTTAGGCGAGAATCCAATTACAACTTCTCCCTGCGCCCAACCACCCGCTGAGGTGAGGTCGTTGACCCGATACGCTCCACCCAGGTTGTAGTTCGTCTCCCCCTGGAAGTCGTCCTGCAGGGATGCCCCGAAGCGGAAGTAGTCATCCAGCCACTCCTTCCGTTTAGCATCGATCTCTACACCGGTCTTTCCATCCTTCTCCACAACATCGTACCGAACGGATACGTAATCGCCCGTGTTGTAGATCTCTTCAACCTTCTCATCGAGAAGTTTTCGATCGAGCGGCTCGCCCTCCGGAATCTTAGCCATCTTCACCAGAGACTCCTCTGCACCGCGCTTATCGGTCTTCACCGTTACAAACTCAATAACGGGTTGCCGGCGCGTGATCTCGCGTTCTTGTTTGTACGCAGCATACTCCTGCTCTGACACGGAGAGCTTCCGAAGTTCAGGAACCACCTTTTGCGCAGCCTGCTCTCCAAGGGCGATAAGCTCAGTCGCTTTCCCGAAGTCTACAGCTGAGTATCCCTTCAAGTTGGGCTCGATCAGTATATCTTTGCGGGTTAACGTTTTCTTTTGGAGTGCAGAGTTTTGCGCCAACAGCAGGGAGATAATCTGCCCTGCGGTCGCAAGTGGATTCTCGAGTTCCTCCTTCTTCTTGAGTTCAGCGTTAAGCTCTACAACGATCAGGCGGTCCGCTCCCATCCCACGAACAACATCCATCGGGAGGTTGTTTACCACCCCACCGTCGACGAGGAGTCGCCCGTTCATCTCCACAGGAGCAAACACTCCCGGTACCGACATACTTGCGCGAACGGCCGTCGGGAGATCTCCTTTCGAAACCACTACAGCCTCTCCCGTCTCAATATCAGCAGCTACAACACGGAGGGGGATAGCAAAGGTATTAAAATCAGCTGGGGAAGGAGGAGCGTTTGAGTAGAGCCGTTGCAGAACGGGAAGAAGGCGTTGTCCCTGTACTACTCCGAAAGGGGTCAGTAGTTTGCCATCTTCAACAGAGAGCTTAGTGTCACCGTAGATCTCCCTATTGCGGCCAGACTTTGTTCGATAGGGAAGCTCCTGTCGTGCTACGCTGTCCGAGAATATCTCGTCCCAATTCGACTCCTTTAACACCCGCTCCATCTCGGGAACTGTCTGTCCGGTGGCAAAGGCCGCGCCGACGATAGATCCCATACTAGTACCGGCCACGAACGCTACCGGAACGCGGTTCTCCTCGAGCACTTTGAGAACACCCACGTGCGCCATACCGAGCGCGCCTCCGCCAGCGAGCACCAACCCGATGCGCTCACCCCGTCGTATGGTCGAGGGAGCTTGCGGCTTCGTAGCACCGTCCTGTGCCTGTGTCTGGGGAGCAAGAGAGAGAACAGCGATTACCGTAGAAACAGCTAGCTTGAGAACAGTGCGGGGAACTTGCATGGATGAGCCTTTTTCAGAACGTGACGACGCTCATACCACAAGCGAGGTCTGGATGCTTATCGACAGCTAACCCTAGTACTACGCCCCGTCGTTGACAACGGGCTTCATGGCACAAACCGGCGTTCGACCCCGAACGCTCGGAGGGCTTACGAGAGGCGCCTGAGGTAGGGGACAGAGCTCTCAGCACCGTGACGGAGCGCGTTGCTCGACGCCTCGGCCACATCTCTGCTGAGGCCATTCATCGTGAGCGAGATAGACGCTACAAGGGCGTTCGATACCGCAATCCAATAGGACAGCTCCTCAGGCTTGTAGTGTGAGCTCAACCTGGTGATCAACACACCCTTCAAGCTCTGGACGACCTTTTCTGGTGTCCAGCTCGAGAGAGCTGGGCTCTCCATGACCCTCACGATCTCGACGTATGAGGAGAAATAGTTGGATACCTGTGAGGTAGTGGGCAGGAACTTCTCAAGCTCAACCGCCCTGCGACAGAACACAAGGAGCGATGCGCACTTCTCGGCATGCGACGCGGGGGGCAGATCAGGGGTGGGAACGGTTAGTCTGTTCTCCGCTTGTTGCTTCGCGTGCGACGTATTGCTCTCTGGTGTCATATCCTTGCGTCCTCTCAACATACCGCACCGACCGATTTATTCTTTGCCGGCACCAAGGGGAAGCGGCGAGGATACACCGGAATCTACACCGTGGTCGAGAGGGTCCCAATCGTGTCGCCACCTGAGCGTGCGCGTTGGTATTAGTTCACACCTGCCGAGGTGAGCAGCCCACATAGTGGCCCTTTGGGCTGAAATATCCAACACCTCCGGAGGTTGTGGAGAGGGGATCGGGGCCTATGGAGCCTCTGTTCCCGATACAGCGCGGAGTTACTTAAGGTGAAGCACGTCGCACAGCGCCTTCTTGAGAATGTTATACGTTCCGATCGTCTTCCCTTCAGGCTGTTCGTTCTCGGCCTTCGGGCTCTCGAGGTAGAGCACCCCAACCTTTCTCTGCTCGCCGAGGGCGCTGTAAATCCCCTCGAGTGGCGTTGGCAGAGCATCCTCTTTTAGATCGAAGAGTGGCCCATGAGTCCCTAGCGCGGCAACCGCCAAGTCTTGCGGATCGAGGGTGACGTTGCTGATGGCTCGAAGATTTACCTGACCGATAACTGTGCGAGGCTTCAAACTTGAGGTGCTCGGATCGATCACAAAAACGCACCCTCCCGTGAACCCCGCCTGCGGAATGATCGACTTGAGCAAGGTCTGAATCGCTGATTTGTTGACGGCATACCCATCTATCTCGTTGTACAAGCAGCGTAGCGCTTCTTGCACGTGAGGGGGACAGAGGCGGAAGTCCTGGTCTGCGATCACCGCCTTCATTCTTGCATGAACGTCGATATTTCGTTTCGGGTTGAAGTTTTCAAGGCTATTAAAAACCTCCGGCAGGGCCTCCTGATATTTTTTAGACTGCTCCACCGCCCGCTCTTTGATCAGCTCAAGCGCCCCGGTTCCAGCGTTTTCGGTGAGGTATTGATTAGCTTTCTGCCAATCGTTCTGAGCGGAAGGGTAGGTTTCGGGGTTCTCAGCGCGCGCAAGCGCCTCCCCAACCTGGCACAGTTCGTCGTATGCAGCCCAACTTGGCTCGTCCTGAGCGGGCGCTCCCTCGCCCTTCTCGGGAGCGACAGGTCGCAACACCCGCATGGCTAGTAAGGAGGGGGTAAATCCGAGCTCTTTGGAAAGCTCCTCGTCGAGCGTTGCGTCGGGCTTGAGATTGTTGAGGACCTTTGAGTACAGGGTAGGGTAGTTCCAGGCGATCAGGTTGAGCCCTATTTCGCGGATTACCCCGCGTGAAAATCCTACCTCCGGATCGAGGTCTTTCTTCTCACTGAGAACCGCTGCTGTGGAGGCGATGACCGCCGTCTCTCGAAGTCGTGCTACCTGAAAGGGCTCGCTCCAGTGAAGCGAGTGCGTTGTGGGTAGTTTTTTGTCGGGGGCCAGGATCTCCTTAATTCGGTCACAACCTCCCCATCGAATCAGCTCAACGGGATTATTGAGAATCGCTTTATCGACCTGCTCTTGCACCGCAACGATACCGAGCTCCTTCACCACATAGGTGAAAAGCGCGAAATCTCCCTTCAGATCGGCGAGGAGTTGTTGCGGGGCGCTTGCGTAGACTCCCCCGTCGAGGTTCTTTTGAATAGATGAGAGAACCTCTTGATTGATCGGAAACCAGGGACGCATAACGTGCTGCAGTGCTCGCTCAATGCGCCTGTTGTCGGATCCGTCGCTCTTAAAACCGCTCATGACTCAACACTCCGTTGCGTAGACCTCTTGTATCCTCTCCCTCGACCGCGAACTCCTTAGAAAAGATCGGCCCTAGCCGCCCCTCGGAGTGCGCCATGGTGGGTCGGAACCATGTCCCCTATGTGCTTTCTCTTGCAGGGAGTATCGCCACAATTCCAATCAATCTTGAGCTCTCGCTTCCAAAAAAATATGAGGGAGTTAGCTCTCATACCGAGCCTTATTTCAATATGTTACCAGGGGAGCACCTGAGCAGGGCTAGTGAGGGCGGGCTGCCCGTCGTACGATGAGGGGTATGGACGACGATACCTCTGACGAACTCACACCGAAGGAACGCTCGGTCGTAGCGTCGAACATTGAAAGCCTCCAAGCAACCGTAAAGCGCCTCGCAGCGGAACGAGAGGTCCTCCCGCAACCCCTCTTTTGGTCGCTCTTTCACACCCGACTCAGCGCCATCAAGAAGCAGAAAGAGATTAGTCGCGTGGTGAGCGAGGCACTCGGCGAGTCGCAGGATTAGAGCGCCGCCTACTCCTCGTTAGTACCCTGAATCTCTAGTCCCATAATCCGGTCACCTGAATCTCCTCATTCGAGGTCGACCGTTAGCTCGCCTCTCGTGCCACCATTCCGTACGGTTCGAGGTTGCCACGTTGGCGTATCCGATCGAGGGGAACACCGTGTTGAGACCAATAGGCAGTATCTCGCATCGCAGCGCGAAGCCCTTCATCGTCCCGAGCCACGAGGAGAGGCTGTAGTAGTGCTCTCGTTGTGGAGGTGTAATCGCCTCGATACCGGAGGTCGAAAACTATCTCTTGAGCATACCCTGAGAGGTCCTCCCACGCGACGGCTCCATACCTCGCCTGGACACTTTCATTTAGCAATATCCGGCGTACATCAGCTACGGTTTCTACAGCCGTAATATCCTCAAAGAGTTTACGTTGGACCGCTAACGAAAGCACCGGGGACTCAACCATGCGCGTCCGAACGAATTGTGCAGCACTCTCTCCCCGCAGGCCGGCAGCCTCGGCATAAAAAGTGGCGTCTTGAAGGCTCATCCCTGCGTGACGAAGCTCCGAGAGGACTTGCGAGCGGGTTCGTTGACCCATGTCGTAGCCTCGACCAACCGTCACACCACTTCTACCTCCAGGCCAGTGCATGACCCGCGAGAAAAATGGTCCCCGAGCCTCCTGTCCCTCTGCGTCAAAGGTGTTCTGACCAAATGCAACCTGCAGGTCGGGGTGACGAGGGTGAATCGATGCGTAGGGCATGAGGGTGGGAGGGGAGAGATCTCGGTTGGGAATGAAGAAGAGATTCGTAGTACGCATCGAGGACCTCCACAAAAGAACGTTTACCCCTTATCGAGAACGTGCGCTGAGAGTTGCGTGGTGAGGCTAAAAAATGTCGTCAGCGACTCCGTCGGGCCCGAAGACGCCGCACGGTAACGGCCGAAAGGAGAGCGCAGAGAGCGAGCGAGGGCACCCATCGATACGGGTAGAGCGCACCGTGGGAGGCGGGAAGACTCGCCGAAGCGAGCGATGACCACTCTCTGAGTTTCTGGGAACGCGCCACTGCATCGCTCCCCCAGGAGCCATCGGGTGATAAGACGCGGGCCTCCTCTTCTGAGATGGGATTAGTAGGGGGTTGCCTGTCGGGATACCGTCTAGAGAACGCCACCAGCCGATCGTGCACCTCGACCACAAAGGAGCTGTAGATGTCGTTCACTAGATTCCACCGTTGCGCGGCCTTGGTGGCGTCGAAGGGCAGGACGTTAGTGAAGGTGAAGGGGCTTCCTGGCACCACGGTCGCCGGCTCTCCTGTGGAGTAGAGATCGGGAATGACGGGTAGCTTGCCTATCTCAAACTCCTTCGGCCCCCCTGGGGTCCCCTTTTTGTAGTACCAAAGCTTCTGACCAGCCTCAGAGAGAACGAACTCAATGAATCGCCGTCCAAGTTCGGGATGAGGAGCTCCCGCTACGAGCGAGACGCAATCCCCGGTTATCGCGGCATAGTCGGTAGGTATGACAAATCGAACCCGCTCCGGCCCAACCCGTCGAATCACATCACCCGCATAGGTATCAATTGCGACCCCAACAGCCATCTCTCCTGTGGCGACATCCTTGCCAACCTGACTTGCGTGATTGCTTATCGTGCGTGCGTTGGCAGCTATTCGTGTGAGAAGCTCCCATCCATCGCGCCACCCGTAACCCTGCAGGATAACCTCAAACATCGCATGCATGCTCCCGCTCTTAGCGGGGTCTGCGATACCAACAAGGTCAAAGTAGTGGGACGATCCAAGGTCACGCCACGCGTGGGGATGAGGAATATGCAGCTTGTCCGCAGCGACCGTATTAACGATGATGCCGAAGATGCTGATCGCAGCGGTGTACCATTCCCGTTGAGGACTGTAGAGGGGCACTCCAGCTACGGTGGGCGGGATTCGGCTCACGATTCTCGGATCAATCGTTACCGGTTGGAGAACGCCCGCGCGCGATAGCTCCATCATCACATCGATTCCGCCACCGAACACGACATCGATGCCGAGGTTTTGGGGATCGGTTCTGTAGTGGGTCTTAAGGAACTTTACGATGTCAGAGGTGCCTCCGATATCGAGCCACCGAACGGTGACGGTTCTTCCCGTCTCCGCCCGGTATGAGGACACGAACCCGCGGGCGAACTCCTCTTTAATCCCCTCCCAGTGAGGGCTCACCACGACCACCTCATCATCTGCCGCATAGGCCGGCACCGGCAGCACGAGCATGAGCGCCAGGATGCCAAGGATCGCCCGTTTTCGATCGACTCGAGTTGCACACCACTCAGCGACGTAGAACGCTACAAACATCACCGCCATAACAATGGTGCCGAGAGCGGATGCGAGCTCTACACCATCGGGCCTCCCCATCAGGGTATAAATCGCTTTACTAACGGGGTAGAAACGCACCTCCATCGCCAGCAAGATACTATCGCTCACCTCGATCATGGAGTAGGCGAAGGTGAGGATTGCGCCGACAACGATGTGGCGAGAGACCAACGGAAGGATGATGCGTCGAGCAATGAGTGCTGGCGTTGCACCCAGCACAACGGCAGCCTCCTCAAGCGCGACACTCGCTTCCTGAAGCCCGGCGTTGGCTGAACGAACCATAGCGGGAAGTCGACGAACGGAATACGCGGCGAGGAGGAGCGGAAAGGGGTTAATTCGATTATCAAGAGCGGTTCCCGAATACGCTCCGACGTATCCAAATGCGAAGACTATCCCAGGAACCGCGAGCGGGATCAGCGAGAGCGCCTCAACCGAGAGGCGCGTAATGCCCCTCCAACGAGCGATGATGTGCGCGGCCTGGAATCCGAGCATCATTGTGAGAAGGCTCGCGGCAACGCTCAACCACAGGCTCGTAAGGAGACTGTGAGCGGTCATCGGATGCGTGAGGACGCCGTGAAAATACTCGAAGGTCCAAGCTGTTGGCAGAACACTTACAAACCAGGTCTTTGCGCAGGCAACGATCACAACCGAGAGTTGGGGCGTACACGCTATGAGCGAGTACCCCGCGACGATAGCCGTAAGCGCCCCTGTTACGCTCGGTCGACTCGCACCGAAGATCCGCCCCTGTCGGGTGCGCGCCGTGCCGGCATAGCTACCGTCTGACATGGCGGAGCGAGAGAGCAGGAAGAGCGCGAGCGAAAGGATACAGGTCACTACCACAAAGGAATACCCAACCGGGTTCTCGTTGAGATCCGAGAGCATATTGTAGATCTGAACCGGAACGACGGACCGGAAATCGAAGATCAGGGGGGTCCCGAGGTCGGTAAAACTTCCTATGAACACGAGGCTCGCCCCGGCAAACCATCCAGGAATGGAGAGGGGGATGACCACTCGCCGCAGCACCTGCCACCGGCTTGCGCCGAATACGCGAGCCGCCTCCTCCAGGGAGATGTGAGCATTACGCAGAGAGGCACCGATACTAAGGTACAGGATAGGAACCAGATGGACGGTCTGCAGAAGGATGATACCAAAAACGCCGCCACCACCGAGCCACTGGATCGGCTCCGATACGAGACCGAGATTCATCAACGCGGTGTTCACAGACCCGAACCGGCTAAAGGCCTGCCGAATCCCAAGCGCGCCAACGAACGGGGGCGAAATGAGCGGGAGAAGTAACGCTGCGTGAATGACGGTCTGCCCTGGAAGGGCGTGCCTGGACATGATGAGAGCGAGAGGGTAGGCCACAAGGGAAGAGATCGTCGTCACGGCTATCGCGATGTTAAGGGAATTGCAGAGAACATCCCGATAGTACTCCGAGGCGAGCATAATTCCGAGGAACTGAAGGGAAGGGGAGCTCTGAACGATGAATGCTCTTAGGAGCACGTGCCCCAAGGGGTAGATCATCGCGAGCGCGAAGAACGCATAGAGGAGAGCTATCTGTACCTTACGACCTCCCATACGCCCTACATTCGCGACCCCTCGCTCACGACGACAGCCGCATCCTGAGGCCACGAAAGAAAGACCGATTCTCCGGCTGCGTACCCGTCATGGAGGGGTGAGCTGACCGTGCGAGAGAGTAATCGCTCCCCCGTTTTTGTCTCGCACTCGATATCAACGTGCGCACCTTTGAACGCTACATGTCGGACCGTTGCATCTATACTTGGCATTGCGACGACCTGCTGCTTGGTAACCGAAAGCATCTCGGGGCGAATGCACAAAAAGGTTGCGCCGTGACCGATACCACCCGGCGCTCGGGCCACGAACCGTTGGCTGGGTGCGCACGATAAGGAGAACTCCGCCGCGCCATCTCCACCCGTTGGCGAGCTACACACCATAATATTCGCGCTGCCCAAGAACTCGGCGACGTACCGTGTTCGAGGTGCCTGGTAGAGCTCGCGCGGGGTTCCAACCTGCTCCACGGAACCGGCGCGCAGCAGTGCGATCCTGGAGGCTAACGTTAAGGCGTCCTCTTGATCGTGGGTCACGTAGATCATCGTTACCTTTAACGATCGATGCAGCTCACTAAGCTCGTGCCTAATCTCCTCACGAAGCCGAGCATCGAGGTTAGAGAGGGGCTCATCGAGAAGGATTATGCGGGGGCGCACCGCAAGCGCTCGGGCCAACGCTACCCGTTGTTGCTGGCCACCCGATATCTCGTGAGGATAGCGGGATCCGAGGTCACTCATCCGCACTAGCGCGAGCGCTTCCTCGACACGCCTTTGGCGCTCCATGCCGGTCACACCTTGGACCTCGAGGCCGAAGCGGATATTCTGCTCGACGGTCATGTGGGGCCACAGTGCGTACTGTTGAAACACCATACCGATCCCTCGCTCATGGGCGGGGACCTTGAGGATATCCCTTCCATCCATCACTATCGTCCCCGCATCGGGGTATTCAAGGCCGGCGAGGATGCGCAGGAGGGTGGATTTTCCACACCCTGAGGCACCAAGAATAAAAAAGAAGTCCCCGGAATCGATCTGGAGTGAGATATCGCGCAAGACGGTGGTGCGCCCAAAGCTTTTCGTTATCCCCTGAATCGAAAGTGCTGTCATGTCTATGAGGTATAGCCGCCGGCGGGTGCTACAACAAGACGCCACCTGAGAGGAAACCAAATCTCTCGATCCGCCGATAGAGGGATGGTGTTTCGATATCAGAGGTGGTGTGGCAGATTGGTGAACTGGAAGATTAGTATGGCAGGAAAACGTCCCTTTAGACGAACCCCGGTATGGCAGAAGCCGCAGGGCCCTATTATCTCGTTTCTGCGAGAGGGGGAGCGTGTGCGCCTCGATTTTGAGTACTCTCCAGCTCGGGTCGCCGCCGTGAAGGGGATTTCGGGGGCTCGATATCACCCGGATGACAAGAGCTGGACGATCCCCTTCGAATCGGTCGACGCCGTCTTGACGCATAAGGAGTTCCCCTTGTACCGCTCCATCAATGCGATCGGGGAGCGTGGCGTGGCACCACTTCCCCCCGAGAGCGCGAACGCGCAGCTGCGCAAGAATCCCTTTTGCGTACCGGAAGAGGTGCTAGCCGGGGTCTCCGTTGAGGTAGTTATTCGCATGAACCTTCCGAAGAGAAGGCTGCGCTTACTACCGCGAGTCGGTTCAGCGGCGCACAAGATACTGAAAAAAAACAAAGCAGCCACCTACTGCGCCTCGGACTCCGCCTTTACCCTCCCGATCGAGCTCTTTCCGGAGCTGCTCAAAAAATTCCGGGACAAGGAGGTATCCTTCGCCGTCGATCAGGTGACCGGAGACACCCTTTCATCCTCTGCGGGTCTTCGCAACGATATCCTTGGCGGGGGACTCGCCCCATCGGCCCGCGAACTAACAGAGGGATGTCTCGTGCCGTTCATCACAGAGGTAGGCGACACATGGGGTGAGTATCGTCCGTGCTATTTTACTGCGGAGCAGTTTAAGCTCGCCTTTCCTGGCGTGTCGCGCCGAGGTACACAGGCTCCCCCTATGACCCTCGACGCACGCGGTCTCCTAGCCTTTGTTGCGCGCAAAGATTCCCTTCCATTTACGGTGTGGTTAACCGAGGGTGTGAAGGCCGAGATAGAGCGAAGTCGCGAACGACTCCTTGAGGAGATAACCAACACCAGCGGCCCGATCGACGACGCTGCTGCCGATGTGGTGAAGCTTCCGTTCATGTGGCGAACCGGTCCGAACGGTCGTGGAGTACTGGCGATCGCACTGGCGCCCGAAAGCGAGGCTCGAATACTGGTAGCTGACCGGATTGGAGAGATCCTCGGGACCACCTATGAGGCTGAGAGCCGAGAGCTTCACGTCGAGGTTCCCGACTCTCGGCTCGCTGCTGTCGTAGACGAGGTCGCTCACCTCGCGGACCAGAACAATCTCGGCCAGATCCCGAAGAGCGCCTCGTTCGTAAAGCTTGAGGAGGATGTGCGCCAGCGCATCGCCCTTCGAGAGCGAGCGTCATTCTATGGGTCGCTCACGGACGTGCCAGCGGAGCGGGTCGCAGGGCTTGAGCTTGCCGAGGCGCGACGTCTCTTTCCCCACCAGCGGGTTGCCATCGAATGGCTCAAAGAGTTCCCGACGGCTTTCCTGGGAGATGACATGGGACTGGGAAAAACCCTCTCAGTGCTTTCTTTTTTTGCCACCCTGCAGCGGACCGAGGGGTACGAGCAACTCCTCGTGGTGTGCCCTAATAGCTTGACGCGAAACTGGGTTCGCGAGGCAACGACCTGGTTTCCGCATATGAAAGCCACGGTGCTTGCGGGTGACAAGGGAGAAAAGGCGTGGACCTTGCGGCTCCTCGCCGAAGGAACAGCGCCATGCGACGTTTTCGTCGCGAATTACGAGGGAGTGCGCCTCGATTATGTAACACCCGAGCTGGCAGAGATAGCCTCCAAAAGAAAAACCCTCCTATGCGTTGACGAGTCGCAGCGGGTCAAAAATCACCAAGCTAAAACCTTCAAGGCGCTCTCAACTATCGCCCCGCACTGCCTCCGCCGGGTGCTCCTTAGCGGAACGCCTACACCGAAGGATGTGAGCGACCTGTGGGCACAGATGAAACTCCTCGACGGAGGAAAGCGATTCGGTCGTAGTTTCTACAAGTGGCTCGGCTCCATTGCGGAGCTTGGAACTGAATTCAGCGAATTTGCGGTGAAGAAATTTTACGATCACGAGGTTCATGAAGCGATCTATCGAGCGCAGGAGATTATGCTCCGTCGGCGAAAGGAGAAGGTTATAAACCTTCCGCCAAAAACCTTCTCCCTTCGAGAGATCGAGCTTACCGGCTCTCAGCGGGAGCGGTACGATGAGATTCGAGAGGGGCTCATTCTACGCATGCGTTCGACCTCCGGCGAGCAATTCGTGAGGGAGATAACCAACATTCTCGAGGAGTACCTGCGTGCGGTTCAGGTCGCGTCCAATCCACGACTCATCGATCCGGAGTGGAAGGGAGAACCGGCAAAATTCCTTGAGCTCGATGAGATCGTGACCGAGGTCGTTCGCGAGCAGGGACAAAAGTTAGTGGTTTGGACGAACTACCTCGGCAATATTCGAGAGCTCGTCGAGCGCTATAAAGAGCTCGGTGCCGCACCTTTTAGCGGCGAGGTCTCCGCCGCCGAGAGAGAGAAGACGGTGCGGGCCTTTCAAACCGAGGAGACGCCCCGCATCCTCGTCGCGGTTCCGGCGGCGGGAGGGGTCGGAATCACCCTCACTGCCGCACAAACGGCCGTCTATATCGATAAGACATGGAACGCCGAGCACTGGATGCAGTCGGTCGATCGGATTCATCGTATTGGCCAACAGGGCACGGTGAACGTGATCTCTCTGTTGAGCTGCAAGGTCGATGAGATGATCCATTGGAATTTGCGCCGAAAGGAGCAGGGCCAGGCCGAGGTACTCGGAGATAACGGACCTATCGACCCAGGTCTTCGCGGTGCGCCTACTCGTAAAGAGCTCCTCGAAGCACTTGAAGTCGACCTCTAGATCGAGGAGGATTGCACCCTGCGCGACGATTCGGTCGTGCCACTCATGGATCTTCATATGACTCAGCAACCTTCTCAGAAACGTGGATTCGGATGTCTCGGGTACGGCTGCATCGTCGCGGTCGTGCTGATCGGCCTCACCATCGGCGGGATCTTTTGGCTCGCTCGATCTGCCATGAGAAACGCGGTCCAAACATTTACGACGGAGCGCGCAGTAGCAGTGCCGACCGTTCCAAGTGATGAGGCTGCCAGGGTCTCCCTCGCCACGAAGGTAGCCGAAATTAAGCGGGTGATGAGCGAGCCACGTTCGAGCGGCGAGTTCCTCCTCTCTCAATCCGAACTTCAGGGAGCGCTTGCGCATACCCCGTTCAACGGCAAGGTGTTCGTGGAGCTTCAAGGTGATTCGGTAGCAGCAACGTTCTCCTTCCCACTCAAGGCGCTTGGGGATTGGGAGGCGGCCAAGCCGATCATCGGGGATTATCTCAACCGATACGTCACTGGGTCTGCGCGAGCGGCCGTTTCGGTGAGCGCTGGCGTTGCCTCGATAACCTTCTCCGAGCTCGTGCTCAATGGCCAGGTGTTTGACGGCGATGCGCTCAAAGAGGCGAGTGAGTGGGTTAGCGGCTTCCTCAATTCTCAGGTGGGGGCGTTGGAGGAAAAGCGTCGTGACCGCATCGAATCGGTCAAGCTAGCAGACGGCGTGGCGGTACTTCGGGTGAAACCGGAGTAGTTACCCAACCGTGTACTTTGCACGGTTTCGGGCAGGACGACGGAGGCGTAGCATTGCTCAACCACTTGAAGCCTTTGCGTTTTTTAGCGAGCCAGGACAAAGCGTTCGTAGGTTAGTTTCGTATCCCGTTACCCACCACCTTTCACTACCAGTTCCTCTTATGCGTCGACCTGGCCTCAAGGCGCCATATCCTATCTAGGACCCGTACATTTCCCTGAAGCATTTCGGTGATTTGGGTGGATAGGGGGGTATCAGCGGTTGAACACCACCGTCAGGAAGGTTGCGAGGACAGTAGTGGCAGAAATCAAACTCGATCCGAAAACGGATCCCTCAGGTGCGGCATTGAAGGCTGAGAAGCTCTCTGCACAGGAGCTGCTCGCCCAGCAGAAAGCGCTCGCTGAGCGCGCCATGCGCATGGGTCCTCACGCTATCGAAGAGGTCCTGGAGCGAACCTCGGTCCGCACAACTGATCAACGTCAGGAGCAACAACTCTATGCATCGACCTGGGGGGGCGCTGCAGGTGTAATCGCCGCACTGATTAAGGTCACCGATAGTGAGCGAGATCAATCACGACGCAAAGCCCTTGAGGCGATGCAGAACGAGATGTTCGAGCTTATGGCCAAGGAGAAGAAGAAGGATGCGCTGCGCAACTCTTCGTTCTTCAAACAGCTCGTCTCTATTCTCGGACCTGAGGTCGCTGAATCGATAACGCAGAAGCTGGAGACGGCCGGCACGAGCTCAGCCAGCGGGCTTCAAGCCAATCAAGCCGCGATCGCACAAGCCTCAAAGGATATCGCCGCCATCCTAGAGAGGAATCAAGCCATCCTCGGACTCGGCATCACGGGAGAGAAGCTTTCGTCGGTGCTCGAGCGTGAGATAACCACTGCGGTCGCTCGAGTACCGACAGCTACAGCGACCGTATCGCTCGTACGGCCTGAGGACGCGCTGGCGACGAAGGCTCATGAGCTCATGAAGGGCCTTGACCGCGGCGATGAACGATTGGCTCGTCTTAAAGGACTCTACACGGAGCTCGGAGCAGCAAAGTTTACGGCGATGCTTGACGCCTACGATAAGAAGTACGGCATCCCCCTGGTGGCACATATCGCAATCCTCTCGACCTCAAACGCATCAGCCCAAGCGGAGATGATGCGTGAAACCGGTATGCTCCTGACACTTGCGCAGCAGGAGCGAGTCATTGAGTACGGCCGAGCTGAGTATGCCCAAACCATGGCGCTGCTCGACAAGCAGCGCGAGATGGCCAAGGACTCCGTACGGGACGTCATCGTAGAGGTGAGAAAGATTGAGAGAGACCTCGCCCAGCACATCGGTCGTCCCGAACTCGCAACCCTTCCAGAGGGCACCGCACGAGCAAAGATACTCGAGGAACTCGCTAACCGATTTCCAACCCTCGCCGGTAAGACCTGGGAAGAGGCATACATTCGCCTCAAAGATGTCGCGGGCCAATCCGATCGAGCAGCGCGCGAGGATGCTCTCCGGGCCCTGGCAGGCACACATGCTCCTAAATCGGAGGAGCTGCGAGAGTTTATTGCTCGGACCACCGTTCAGATGCAGCAGCTTGCCGTGTTAGATCAACGGCTCGACGTCTTTCGGAACATCCTTTCGACCCATGAAACAGGCGATGAAGCGAAGCTACGCGCACACTACACTGCGGTGTACGGAAATGAGGCGACGACTCATGACAAGAGCTACGAGGCGCTTAAGAACGTTGCCGCTGCGCACATTGACAGTATTCACCGCAAGATTAGCGACCCGAAGTTGAGCTCGGAGCAGCGGGCAGCGCTTATTCGGGAGCGAGATACCCTTGAATTTGCGTGCGTGAGGAAACTTGCCGCCCAAGCGTTACATGGCGCTGCTTCTCCGGATGCCAACGCTGCGATCGGAATCCTCTCTTCATTCGCAGTCGCGTACGCGGACACCTCAGCACGAAGGAGCGAGGAGTTCCTAGGGGTGTGCGAACACCTCGTTAAGGCGATTGAAAGCGCGAATACCCTCCGAACAGAGTGGGAGGTTCTCGACGTTGATAAATTCAGGGGTTATGAGGCGCTCGAGATGCGCCCCGGACATGTCGCCTCGTGCATCGACGCTCGACCTGCCCGCGTTGAGGATATGCGCCTGAGCGAGAGGTTCACTGAGCTCAATGCCCCAAAAAACGGGGCACAGCACGATCGTGCTCAGCTAGCGGCGCTCTTAGCAAACACGCCGTCGACCCCAAAGGTTGCCCCGGCCGTAACTCCGAAGACTCATTTCGAAGTGCTTGCTGAACAGAGGCAGGCCGCACTCTCGGTGAACTTCTTTGCTCATATCCTGGAGGACTCCGCACGGTATTCGACGGTTCAAGCTGCCCCGCTTACCGCAGAATCGAGAGGGATAGTAGAATCAAAAGGAACAGGAGGAACTAAGGCAAAGGCCTCTCTCGATAATATCGTTTCAACCACTGCAGTGATGGACGAGCTAAGCCGGAACCTTCACAGGGAGCTGGTCGAGCTCGAGGCAGCCCCTAAAAACGTCTTCCTCTCGGCAGACACCCAGAAAGCGCTCTCGGCTGGGCTCTCACACACGATCTACTCAAAGCTTAATGCCGCAAGCGCAGATGAGGCCGTACATAACCTAATACGGGAGCTCGACCCGGTTCGAGACCTTCCCGTAGACCGTGAGGTGCTTGACGCTATCCGCAAGGTCGTGCCCGCTGAGAGCGCACTTGGGAAGGCCTTTGCGGCGGTGCGCAGCAACACGACGAACGCCACAGGGGAGTATGAGGCTATAAAGGCGGCCCTTGAACCCACGGACGGCCTTCGGTTCGAACTCTTAGTAGCGAAAGAGATGAACGCTATCGCTCAGGGTAAACCGAGCGTCGCAGCGACCGCTCTCTCTGAGATCCTCGCGCTCGATCCGAACACCCTCTATACCGCTACCGTCGAAGCACGCGAGCACGCCCGGCTCTCCAGAATAGAGCGCCTTCTCGGCGCGCTCTCGGAGGAGGAGACCCAGGAGTTTCTGAGATTCTTCGAGGCAACAACCCAACGCTCAATCGGTGCGAGTCTGATCGCTACCCTCCCAACCGATACCACGCGCTCCACATTGCTGCTGCGATTGGCTGGTTCTCGAAGTGCAACATCTCGCGACCTCCAACAGTTCTATGCTGAGCCGGTTCCCGCCGAAAGGAGCGCCCGCGTAGCGGCGCTCGCACGAGTTCTTGAGGGGGACGCCCGCCGCTCCGCGCTTAAAGTTGATCAGGTGCGAGAGGCAGCACAGAGGGATGCGTATGAATACACCACCCTTCGAAGCGCTGTACGGGTGGCCATGCGAGAGGGGAATGTAGCCCTCGTTGGTGATATTACCGAAAAGATGCGAGACATCGAAGCGCGTCTGAGGGGCACGGTAGCGAAAACCGTAGCGCAATGTGACGCAACGTTTCTGGCCCGAACCGGTATAGGTGAGGCGTTGTTCGCCATGCAGGAGGGGGTCTTCCAAGACGAGGGGTCCGCTGAAGTGCCGTTTCGCCCGAACATACCAGCGCTTGCCAAGGAGACCGCGGAGCTGTTGAGCTCAGGACCCCCCAAGACCGACGCCGCGTTCAACAAAGTCCGTCAAGCAAATCTCACCGAACATGAGTCACTCTACCTGAGAGCCCTGTATGCCCAGGAGGTGAAGCGTGGGTCATCACAACTTGAGCAACGGGTGGTCACTGGGGATCTTGCCAGAGACCTGGAGCCCAAAGAGGCTCCCGCCACTGAGGAGAAGGAGCGCATCGCCCTACTCGTGCGAGGTGGTCAGGAGGCTCTGCGCGAATTCGACCGAAAGAGCCTGCTCATGGCTGAGAAACAGCACAACGAGAAGCTTCAACTCGACATCCTCTCGAACCTCAGGAATAGCGGTCAGGTAGACCGTATTAAGGAGCTTGCTCCATCGGTAAAACTGAGTCCGAAGGCGCAGGAGTACTCTACCGCGGTCCTATCCGGAGACACGAAAAAGGCGGACGCTACCGACCTCTCGCTTAAGGCAAAGAACGGCGATGTGAAGCCACAGGATGTTGCGCACTTCTTGAAAGACAAGACTAGCGAGGACCTTGAACGATTAGCGAAGGAGCACCCTGAGCTCGCCGGGGAGATAGCGGCTGCAAACACAAGCTTCACCCCTGAGATGATCGCACAATTGCTTAGCGCAAAGGCCGCTGAACGGCAGAAGGCGATCGAGCAGGCGATGCTTCGGTCGCTCACCAGTCCCAACGAATTCGCAGCGTGGCTTGAGGTTCAGGGCTCTCGAGAGGAGAAGCGGGCCCGCATTCGGAATCTCGAGGCGCTCCTTGAGGCTCAGCGCCCACCTCCGGTCTTCGTGGAAGGGGCGGGCTCTAAGATATTCCAGTACGTCCGTGAGCAGAAAACAGACTTCCGCGAGATTGATGCACACCTTATCCAAGCTATCATTGAGACGCGCCTCGCGGAAACCCAGACCCTCCGTCGTGCAACGGTGGACAACCTCCTCAGGCTTCGAGATGAAGCCGAGACGCGCATGAAGACGCTCGACGCGTTTGACGCTCCTCGGCGAACGATCTACAACGCCGCGCAGCAGAATCTCATCGACAAGCGAACCTATCTCCAAGAGGCCCTCGACGATCAAGGGAAGCGGTGGATATCCGCCGGAAAGTATGACACTGCGATAGCTCTCACAAAGGCTCGTATTACAGAGCAGGATGCGCTCATTCGTCCGATGGAGCATGGGATACGGGATATCGAGTCGAGTCGCGAGCTTGTGCGATACGCCTTCGCTCTCATGGCCAAAGACGCTATCGCCGAGGTGGATCGTGGACTCGCGCCCGAGAGCACCGACTCCGTCACGGCACTTCTGGAGCAGCGAGACCGAAAGATCGTGTATAAGGTGACCGATGAGCGGCGCGATGCGGAGTGGCAACGCTGCGTTCAATCAACCGCCCTCGCAGTAGAGAGCTTCGACCGGTGGGCCACCATCGGTTTAGGCACAGCCAAGTTTGCGACAACGGTAGCCGCTGGCGTCTTCTTTAGCCCGGCTGCCGCGCTAATCGTAGCGAGCGCCTGGAACCTCGGGGATAAGGTATATCGCTCGGTCGTTCGCAAAGAGTCTTTTTCCTCACTTGCGAAAGCGTTTGCCCTTGAGCTTGCGATCGACACCGCCTTGTGTTCGTTGTCGGCCCTTAAAACAAATGTAATCACCATGGCTGGGGGGAGCGCGGTCAAGAAAACGGCTGCTGAGGGGCTGAAGGTTACTAAGCGAGTATGGGAATTCAAGTTTTTCAGGAGTGTCGTTACGCCTAGTTCCGTGGAGAAGGCCGCTGACACATTAGGTTCCGGAATCTTTCACGCGAAGGAATTTGGTACTAAGGTTAATCCCTTTACTGGTCCTCTTTCCAACCTTCCAAAGCTTGGGGAAAAGTACTTCCAGAAGCTGGCGGTGAAGGTTACGGATCCTCTTCTTCGATCAAACTGGGTTCAGGGTACCGTAAGTAGAACCTTTGCTTCTTATTCATTTTCCGCCCCCTCCTCACTCTTGTCGGAGACAAAATCGAAGCGTGCGCCGACGGTCCCTAACACAACCAAGAAAGCCGATAAGAGCTCCGAGCAATCCCTTGGTAGCCTCGAAAAGCGTGAGAAGCCTACCGAGACAGAGGTGCCCCTGATAGGAGATAAGAAGAAGGCGGAATCAACACCAGCTATTCCACAACCCGTTCCCCCAGTGGTACCGCCCGTCGACAAAGCTCAGGAGCCCCCCGCACTAATTGAGAAGGAGCTCCCAGTGCAGGCGAAGACGGTGGGTGACAAAGCAGCAGGGGAGCAGAAAGATGCATCACCCCTTGGGAATGCCCAAATTGCCGACGGTCAACTCAAGCCGAATGTGCCAAAAGAACCGAACGACACGGGGACGACAGCACCTGCGACCACGCCACCGCCCGACAACGCACTCGGTGGCGTGAAGTCATCCCCGTCATCTCCCGGCGATAGCTCGGGCAGCGGCAAGCCACCACCTCCGCCTTCTCCTCCACCGATCGAACCGCCAGCCCCACCTCCACCGCCGAAGGATCCAGATCCACCTGCAGGGGGAGGGAGCGGTGGCGTTCCGGGACCTGGGATAGTGATGGCTCCAACAATCGGGGGAGACTCGCAATCACGCCCCCGTCGGGACGGAGTGACAGAGGAGCAGCAGGCCAAACCTCTCACTATCCCACAGATCTCGATGGCCGCGTTACCGCCCAGAGTTGATGTTCAAGGAACAACATTGCAGGACTCAGCCCGCCGATCGGTGGCAGAGGATGCACGCTCGGTGCCTAATCCTCTGATACAATCTCAATCTGCAAGGTCCTCCTCATACATTCCGGTCAGTCAGGACCACGCCCAACACGTTCAACGCGCAACGGCTACGGGGTCAAGCTTCGCCTCTGAACGTGAGCTTGCTGTACTGCGGGGGGAGCGCTCGCATAAGGCGGCAAACGGCCGCTCCTCTCGTGAACGCTCTGACGAGACGCTTCAACTGGTTGCTCTCAAAACTGGTTCAATCAGTGAGGCTCCGAGACTCCGCTCAGAAGAGCTCAAGGGGAATAGAGACGAGGCTCCAAAGATCGCGGCGCTGGCAGGTGAGACCAAGGAGGCTTCGTTACAACCACCAGCAATGAAAGATTCCCACCGATCACTCCGTGAAAGTGATACGATGGTTGCTCAGAAAGCCGACGCTACCGTCGATCGGGTCTTTACAACTACGGGAGCAACAGGCCATGGCCCTCTCACCGCAGCTGATGGCATCGCGACCACCCAGCCCACTGAGGCGACGGTACGCACCGCCGGACAGCAAGAACGTACCGTGGTCGTTACCCAAGCCAGCCACACCGCACCCTCGATACTCGCAGCGACAGACCGAGAGGCGATCCCTCACGTAGCAGAGAGTACTCACCGAGTTTCAAGTGCGAACGAGGGCCGAAGGGATACACATCCGTCACCCCTTGTGAGCTCAGAGGCCCACCACACACAACCGCAGCACACACAACCAAGCGCAAGGGCTTCCGAACCGACGACCGTGAACGGTGCACAGGAGGATGCACTCAACACCGAGCAGGGGACCACTCAAACGAAGCAACGTAAGGCGGAAACCGCCAACGATAGACGTATGCGTGCGCTTCTCCTGCAACAACTGATGGACCAGCACACCACAAAGGCGCGACGCGAGAAGATCCTGAAGGCGCTCGTCGCCCTCGGTATCTCGGAAGTGGAGTACCGTAAACTCATCCTCAAGCTCGGTGAGATGGATACGGCACGACTCGCCGAGGAGGCCTCAGCGAACAAAGCGGTAGCTGAGCCGATCGCGATGACCGTTGAGGCTCCAGCGCTCCGAGAGGGTGTCGAGATCTCCCCCGTGCCCGCCGCGGCCACCCAGAGCGAAGCAAGGACCCAAACTACCCGAGCAGCGCTCTACAAACGGTTGAAAGAGGAAAGCTCCTTCCGTCAAAAATAGAAAGGCCCGAACCGAACCCCGTAAGTTACTGGAATGTGGTAGCAATGACGTGGTTTCTCTCTGCCCATACACTCCGTTTCAACTTATACAATCCGGACGTTTCGCAGAAACATCAAAAGGGGTACGGGAGAAGGGGAACTTGGGGAAAGATCCAAACAACAACGATAGGTCAGTGTCTGACTTTTGCATCCTTAACGGAAGAACTGACGCGCGATTAAGTGACGTTGAACGACTCACCATGCTCGGGGGGAGCGGGCTCGATCGTCTCGTACACCGCCTTGCTAAAAGTCTTGAGTCGGTCACCCTTGACTCCTTCGCCCCTGGGCTTCAGGTGGCAGCCCTGCAACACCAACAGCGGCAGCTCCTCACGTTGCGAGAGAGTGGCGCGCTCGGTCGCCTCTTCGAAGATGATCAGAGAGCGATCGCTCCAGCAGTAGTTCCCATTCACGGATTCCCGGTCGGGGGCGTCTACGATCTCGAGTTTCACTCGACCTTCCCGGGCGAGTCGTGGTTACACGATCCCGAGTATGCCTCCCTGGTGCAGAATCAGGTGTCCTACGTGCGCTTGTGGGAGCACGACGAAAATCGGGCTGACCGTAAAACGATTGTCGCTATCCATGGATGGACCATGGGGGACCAACGGGTAAACTCCCTGGCGTTCATGCCGGGACTCTTCTTCTCGCTCGGCTGCAACGTAGCCCTCGTGGAGCTTCCATTTCACGGTCGCCGTCGACCTGATTCGATATCGGGCGAGGCCCCTCTCTTTCCGAGCGCAGACCCAATTCGTACCTGCGTCGCCATGGCCCACGCAGTTCACGACCTCCGTGTTCTAACACGCTTCCTCAAGTCTCGAGGGCACACGAATATCTCCTGCATGGGGATGAGCCTCGGAGCGTACGTTGGGTTGCTGTGGTGCTCGCTCGACGCACTCTCTCGGGCCGTGTTCATGGTTCCGCTCGTTTCGATGGGGGACATGGCATGGGAGCTCGTTCGACTGAAACATCGCAACGATAAAGATATCCCTCGAGGGATGACGAAGACGTTCTTGCGCGATCTCTTCTCAGACCATTATCCTCTCGATCGTAAACCTGCCACGAACCAGGAGTCGATCCTCGTTGTCGGCGGGAGAGGGGACCATCTCGTGCCCCGCAACCAGATAACCCTCCTGCGAGAGCGGTGGCCTCACGCCAAAGTGGTGTGGGCAGCCGGGGGCCATGGAGCGCCGGCCCATCAAGGGGAGTGTTTTGAAACCGTTCGTTCGTTCTTACTAAGGGAAGATTGAGGTTCTATGTCGCAAGGTTCTGATTCACGTAACGATGCAAGCGTCGCTAAAGGACTCTTTGTTGGAGAGATTCGCGATCATCACCTCTTTCCCTTTCCATCCCTCAAATCAGAGGAGCAAGAGACCCTCAAGATGGTGATCGAGTCGATAGATCGCTGTATGGGCGGGAAGGAAAAGGAGTACCGCCAGTTCGACGACGAGGGCGTTCAGCCGACCGAGTACGTTGATGAATTGAAAGCTCTCGGTCTCTTCTCACTCATCATCCCCGCTGAGTACGATGGGCTTGGACTCTCAAACTCGGGGTACTCCCGCGTTCTCCAGCAAACAAGCAGGTACGACGCATCGACCTCACTCACGATCGGGGCACACAGCTCCATCGGACTCAAAGCGCTGCTCCTCTTCGGGACCGACGATCAGAAGGCCCACTACCTCCCAAAGCTAGCGACCGGCGAGATGATAGCAGCCTTCTGCCTAACGGAGTCCGGCTCGGGCTCGGACGCCGCCTCAATCAAAACCCGCGCCACGCGGAATGCTGATGGCACGTGGACCCTTAACGGTGAGAAGATCTGGATTACCAACGGCGGAACCGCCGACTTCTTCACCGTATTCGCCGCCACCGACACCGATGATGGTAAGATTACTGCATTCATCGTTGAGCGGTCGTTTACTGGCGTCTCATCCGGCCCCAAAGAGGACAAGATGGGAATTCGCGCATCTTGCACAACAACAGTTCGATTCGACAACGTGACCGTTCCGGCTGCGTGCGTCCTCGGCGAGGTTGGTAAGGGGTTTAAGGTGGCCATGGCGGTTCTCAATAACGGCCGCACCGGTCTTGGCGGTGGGTGCGTAGGAGCGATGAAGCGCCTCATCGAGCACGCCGTTGCCCAGGCGACTCAACGTAAACAGTTCGGAAAGAGCATCTCTGAGTTTCAACTTATCAAGGAGAAGGTCGGCATAATGACCGCCCTCTGCTTCGCCTCGGAGAGCGTGGTGAGCGTGGTCGGTCACCTGATCGATTCAGAGGTGGAGGATTTCTCGGTAGAGGCCGCGATGAGCAAGGTGTTCGTATCGGAGGCGTTGTGGACCGTCGCCGACGAGGCTCTTCAGATAGCTGGCGGAAACGGGTTCATGAAGGAATATCCGTACGAGCGCGTTGTGCGTGATAGCCGAATCAATCGCATCTTTGAGGGAACGAACGAGATTCTTCGCCTCTTCATCGGCCTCTCGGGCATGAAGGACGCTGGCGATCAGCTCAAAGATGTAGCTCGCAGCCTCAGTGGGATCTTCAATCACCCAATTAAAGGCTTCGGCGTCCTCTCAGGCTACGCCTCAAAGAAGATCAGCCAGTACACGCCGATCGGCCGACAAGCGCTCACCCGTGCGCATCCATCCCTTGCCGAGCAATCTCAAGCGCTAGAGGGACTGGTAAGCAAGCTCGCTGGTGCGGTCGAATCAACCCTACGCACCTACGGAAAAAACATCATCGGACAACAGCTCGTCACGAAACGACTCGCTGACTCAGCGATCGAGGTTTTTGTCGCGATGTGCGTCGTCGCCCGTGTGACCGCGCTCCTGCAAGCGAAGGGGGTCGGGGCGTGCACCGACGAATTGAATATCGCGAAGGTGTTCGTCAATCATGTAACAAACCGCGTACACGCTCACCTAAAGGGGCTCTCAGACAACGCCGACAAGGAGCTGTGCGCTCTCGCCGACAGCGTTCTCGAGCAGGGAACTTATCGCTGGGATGTTCTGTAACGGTTCATTGCGGTAGCGCATCCCCAGCAGGTCCAGGCTCTGAATTATTCCGCTATACGGGGAAGAGCCTTGCAGGGCAGCCTTTTTTTCCCTACCTTCTGTGGTGAAAGAAGGGAGAGCACTATGAAGAAGCTATGGGGTGGTCGATTCACTGATTCCGCTGACGCATTCGCAGAGGCCTTTGGCGCCTCGATATCATTTGATCAGATCTTTGCCCCCTACGATATCCAGGGAAGTATCGCGCACGCCACCATGCTGGGCGAGACCGGCATAATCTCGCCCGAAGAGTCTACGCAGATCGTTGATGGGCTCAGGAAGGTGCGGGGTAGATGGGAACGGGGTGAGCTTGAATTCCGACTCTCTGATGAAGATATTCATATGAATATCGAGCGCTACCTCACCGAGGAGATCGGACCGGTGGCCGGCAAGCTCCATACCGCCCGAAGTCGCAATGATCAGGTCGCGACCGATTTTCACCTCTACATTCGAGCTCATAGCATCTCCCTTGCCTCTGCTCTCGATGAAGCCCAACAGGTGCTGATCGAGAAAGCGCGCGCCAACATGGATGCGATCTTACCGGGCTACACCCACCTTCAACGAGCGCAACCGGTGCTCTTCTCACACCACCTCCTCGCCTATGCAGCGATGTTCGACCGAGATGGTGGACGGCTTAGAGACCTCTGGAAGCGGGTCAATATCCTGCCGCTTGGTGCAGGAGCGCTTGCGGGGACCACATTCCCGATCAACCGTGAGCGGGTAGCCTCTCTCTTACGATTTGATGGGGTCTATGAGAACAGTATGGACGCCGTTAGCGACCGCGACTTCGCGCTCGAGTATCTCAACTGCTGCGCAACTATCATGATGCACCTCTCCCGTTTATGCGAAGAGATTATTATCTGGTCGACCGGGGAGTTCTCCTTCGTGGAGCTTCACGACTCCCTCTCGACCGGCAGCAGCATCATGCCGCAGAAAAAAAATGCCGATTTCGCTGAGCTAATTCGCGGAAAGACGGGGCGTGTCTACGGTGCGCTCACAACCCTCTACACCGTGATGAAGGGACTTCCCCTGACCTACAACAAGGATATGCAGGAGGATAAAGAGGGGGTGTTTGACGCCACCGAGACGGTATACGGGTCTCTGAAGATCGCGGCCGCTATGGTTCGAACGCTCTCCATTAACAAAGAGGCGATGCGAGCGCACGCTGAGCGTGGTTTTACCAACGCAACTGACGCCGCGGATTACCTCGCCAAGAAGGGACTTCCGTTCCGTGAGGCGCACGAGGTGGTGGGAAGGCTCGTAAAGCACTGCGTTGCCCATCGATGTGAACTTGGGGCGCTCTCCCTTGAGACCTTCAAGTCGTTCTCCTCGCTCTTTGAGGGGGATATCTACGAGGCGATAACCCTTGAAACGGTCGTGAATCGACGAACCACCCGGGGTGGTACGGGGACGGTAGCCGTTGAGGCGCAGATCACGACCGCTGAGAAGCGACAGAGGGAACTGGCCGCCTGGATTGAGGCGCACCGTCCCTTAGTCGCCACAGAATAACCACCGTATCAAAGGGCGGTTCTTAGGTCCGAGACCGGCGCAGATGCGCGTCGACGAAGTCCGGTGGCCGACTCAATCTTTGCGAGAAAGCTCTCGCACACATCATGGTAGCGAGCTCGGTTCCATCCCATCGCTCGCAACTCGTCCAAGTAGGTTCCCGCAAAGGTAAGATAGTAGGTCGCTATTAAAGGATCATCCGGGAGTTCAAAGCGTCCTGCTCTCGGCATTCCCGGGATAGCACGCACCGGAGCGCGATTCGGAAGCTCCGTCGGTGAGGCGAAATAGCTCCAGGCGTCACGGGTTAAGAGTTGCGCGATCTTCTCTTCGTCCGGCTCAAGAAGTAGCACCAACGTTTTCACCCTTCAGTCCCCCATCAACGTGTGACCTATACGCGATCTCTTTCTCCTTTTTTTTGGTCAAGTGATATGACACACAACAGTCGAGACGCGCAGCGTTCGTCATATCCTTGCGCGCGAGGTCTGGCTAGGCTGAGGCGTTTTGTATCCATACGGAGGAGCTATGAGGGGAGCGCAAGAGAAATCGAGCACGCAACAAAAGCAAGGCGAGGAACGCTTCATGTCTTTGGAGACTGTGTTTAAGACGATCGAATTGACTGCAGAGTCTAATACAAGTTGGGAGGCGGCAGCTCAGCAATGCATTCAAGAGGCGAGCTCCACCGTTAAGAATATTAAGGAGCTCAAGGTCGAATCAATGAAAGCGCTTGTAGATCAGGATAAGATCGTTCGTTACCGACTCCGCTGTCGGGTAGCTTTTGCGGTTGATACCTCGCTGCGCGAACATTAGATCGAGCATCGCCGCAATGCGAAAATGCGCTGAGGGCGGGGCCTACTCGAGGTCCCGCCGCGCCGCCTCGATAAAATACGCATGGGTCGAGAAGCTAAACGGCAAGCTCACCCCCATCACCCGTTCGAGGAACGGCACATCATCTGGACCTACCGCGTACCGGTCGAGCATCTGAGGGTCGTGTTCAATAGGCACATCAAATTGTTTGCAAAACTCCCCTAAGTCAAAGGGCTCAAGCTCATGCACGTCCACAACCTCCTCTGAGGCTCCGTCAATAACGGTAAGAACGTGGCAGATTGAGGGTTCGGAGGGTAGGGCGACCATTGCAGGGTTATAACACCTTTTTGAGAGGAATGGGAGGCACCCCTCGAATCGATCCTCTACAAGCACGAGGCGATCGGGTACCATGCGCAGCTATGACAGTAGCTGACGCTCCCCGAACCCTGGTGCAACTCGATCCCTGGCTCGCCCCCTACGAGGGCGCCATCAACCACCGCAATTGGCTTACCTACGAGCGGAGTCGTCAGGTTACCCAAGGCACGCTCTCGCTGGCTGATTTCGCCTCTGGGCATGAATACTTCGGGCTCCACAAAACCGAGCAGGGGTGGGTGCTTCGGGAGCGAGCGCCGTTTGCCTCTCGCATAACGGTTATTGGGGACTGTACGAAGTGGGAGATCAACCGCACCTACGACCTCCAACGACGGGACCACGGCACATGGGAGCTTCAACTGCCCGAAGCAGCCTTCTCTCACGGACAACACTACAAGCTCCTTATGTTCTGGAACGAGCACGGCCGTGAGGTGCGTGCCGAACGGATCCCCTCCTTTTGTCGTAGGGTCGTTCAGGATCCTAAAACTCACCTCTTCAGCGCGCAGGTATGGGCGCCGCCGGCTCCCTATGTTTGGAAGCACCCCCATTTTCGGGTACCGACCCGCGCGCCGATCATCTATGAGGCGCACGTCGGGATGGCGCAAGAGCGCGCTGGGGTGGGAAGCTACCGGGAGTTTACGGAGAACATCCTTCCACGGATCCACCGTGGTGGATACAACACCATTCAGCTTATGGCCGTCCAAGAGCACCCGTACTACGGATCGTTCGGCTATCAAGTTTCTAATTTCTTCGCACCCTCCTCGAGGTTTGGCACCCCTGAAGATCTCATGGAGTTAATCGATAGCGCTCACGGGCTCGGGATAGCTGTCATTATGGATCTGGTGCACTCGCACGCTGTGAAGAACGAACTCGAGGGGCTGAGCCGCTTCGATGGTTCATACACCCTCTACTTTCATGAGGGGAGTCGCGGAGAGCATCCGGCGTGGAACACCCGCCTCTTTGACTACGCTAAGGGGGAGACACTACATTTCCTACTTTCGAACTGCCGCTACTGGCTCGACGCATTTAAGTTCGATGGATACAGATTTGACGGCGTCACCAGCATGATCTACCGCGACCACGGGTTGGGTTCGAGCGTTAATTCGTACGACCACTACTTCTGCGGAAATGTCGACGAAGATGCGATGGCGTATCTCGCCCTTGCCAATGAGGTAGTTCACGAGGTCCGCCCCGATGCTATTACGATCGCCGAAGAGGTGAGTGGAATGCCAGGGCTTGCAGCTCCCCGCGCGCAGGGCGGAGTTGGCTTTAACTACCGACTCGCCATGGGTGTACCCGATTACTGGATCAAGCTTCTTAAGCACCTGCCAGATGAACAGTGGAACGTCGCGGAGATATGGCGCGAGATCTCGAGCCGTCGAGTGGATGAACGAACGATCGGATATGCCGAATCTCACGATCAAGCCCTCGTAGGCGACAAGACCTTGATCTTCTGGCTCGCAGATCAGGAGATGTACTGGAAGATGCGCGTTACCGACCAGAGTCTGGTCATCGACAGGGCGATCGCGCTGCACAAGATGATCCGATTGGTCACCCTCGGGACCGCCGGTAACGGATACCTCACCTTCATCGGGAACGAATTCGGTCACCCTGAGTGGGTGGACTTCCCGCGCGAGGGAAATAACTGGTCGTACCACTACGCTCGACGACAGTGGAGCTTACGGGACGCTCCTGATCTTCGCTACAAACAGCTCGCCGACTTTGACCAAGCGATGATAGATCTCGCAGCGAAGGCCCGCGTGCTTGATCACGAGTGGCCTTATAAGCACTACGAGCACGTCGCTGACCAGGTCCTCGCCTTTGAGCGAGCAGATCTTCTCTTTATCTTTAACTTCAATCCGAATCGATCCTTCGAGGGGCGGCGGATCTCTTGTCGCTCCGGCTCGTATAGGATCGTGCTCTCATCGGATGCATCCACTTTTGGAGGCTTTGATAGGATCGACTCAACGATAGAGTACGTAACAACCGGAACCTCTCCTGAGGTATCGATCTATCTCCCCGCACGCACAGCTGTCGTTCTTGCGCGTCAACAGAGTTAGTTGATAAATCTCTCAGGAGAGCCGTTCAATGACATGGTCAGCAACCGCACGGCCGGCGGCGAGCGCTCCGTTTTGAGAGGGGTAGGAAAGGTAATCCCCCGCGTAGAGAACGCCGGATACCTCTACATACCCCGCCGACATCCGAGGACGACTGACCACTGAAGCGGGCAGGGCGATCCTGGTGAGGTAGCTCCAATCACGAACCTCATCTCCATACCATCCGGTCGCCTGCGCCAAAATCAGGTCCCGCTGAGCCCCCTCGCTAAGAAGCGCCTCTTCACCGATGACGGATACGGCGATAAGCGAACGCCCCGGGGGCGCATATGACGGTTGCACGTTAGACACAACAGCCAGGGTTGCAATCGGCCCCCCATCGGCGTTGACAACCACCAAGCGCTCCTGAAAGGGGGCTTTCGAAGCGGAGAAATAAAGGGTGCACGATGCCAAGTGGTGCATCGTCTGCTCAGGCGAGCCGAGTTGCGTAGCTGACATCGTGTCAACAGCACAGATCACCTGGCGAGCGGAATAGGAATCACCGTTGTCGAGGGTTATCTCGTTGTGAGTGATGGCATTAACGGCGGCGTTGTGCCGTATGTGAGAGTGCCCGATCCGATCGGCGAGAAGGCTCGGAAGCGCTTGAATTCCGGCCTCCGGGAGAGCGGCCTCTCCCTGCGCGAACATCTGAAGATAGAAGCACGCCAGCCCGAAGTCTGCTCGGAGGTGGGGATCGAGGAGCACACCTCGAAGAAAGGGCCGTAAGAAGCCATCTTGAAACCGTTGCGAGAAACCGCTCTCCCTGAGACCGGCATCAGTTGAGAGACCTCTAAAACTACACGGCCGCCGACCCACACGGGTCATGAAGAAGAGGCGCATGAGGTCAGCAAACGAACCGACCGAGGCGCGCAGTACCGTAAAGAGCCCTTCGGGATGACGCAGCGGGTCCACGAAGTCAACAAACTGGCCGTTGCGTCGTATCCGAGCCCCCGACGAGAAGCTGCGACACCCCAAACGATTGGCACCGTCCAGATCCTTAACCTCCGGATAGGCCGTCAGGAGCACCTGAAAACCGTGGTCTATCTTGTATCCGGCGGCCTCGTGGGTCGACATTCGCCCACCCACATGGTCGGAGCGCTCAAACACAAGCACTGAGAGACCCGCCTCTGATAGCCGGTGAGCAGCTCGTAAGCCGGTGAGGCCAGCTCCAACAACAATTACATCGGCGTCAGTGGGTCTCGGCATAGGGGATTACAAGAGGGAGTTCACACAGGGATACCTTAAGAAAAATACCCCGCGCTCGCCCCGGATCGCAACTGCGGAAAAGGCCCTAAAATCTCCACACTGGCACCGATCATAGCGTGCTCGTTGAGTACCCAAGCCGGGGAACGTGAAAAGCGCCCACGTCCGTGGTAGGGTCTACTCTATGAGCTCCGAACATATCCATGACCGTTTTGTAGGATTTGCACACCTGGTGGGACCGGAGGCCTATACACGGATAGCTCGGGCGAGCGTGTGTGTGGTCGGCCTGGGAGGCGTGGGGTCGTGGACGGTGGAGGCCTTGGCCCGCTGCGGTGTCGGGGCGCTGACCCTGGTCGATCTCGATGAGGTGTGCGTAACCAATGTCAACCGACAGCTGCACGCCTTAACCTCTACCGTGGGGACATCAAAAGCTGAGGTGCTTGCTACTCGAGTTCGAGAGATTCATCCGGAGTGCTCGGTCCAGGTTCTCAAGAAGTTCTTCTCAAAGAAGACCGCCGATGAGATCTTGGGAGGGGGCTACTCCCTCGTCCTCGATACGATCGACACCGCAGATCACAAGGTGGCACTCCTAGGAGAATGCGCTCTGCGGGGCATCCCTGCGATCACAGTTGGGTCCGCCGGCAACCGCACCTCTCCAACAACAGCACGGGTCGAGGATCTCTCGAAAACCATCCACGATCCACTCCTTCAAATCGTTCGCAAACGGCTCAGGCAGGAGTACAATTTTCCACGCGGTGAGCGAACTCGCTTCGACATTCCGTGCGTCTACGCTCCACTCCAACGCGGCCCTCGCGATGCCGAGGAGCACCGGTGCGAAGCCGGAGAGGAACAACCTAAGGCTCGCCCTCGAAGTTGCAACGCCGGACTGGGAAGCGCGGTGTTTATGACGGGGACGATCGGATTTATCGCTGCGGCAGAGGCGATATCGCTCCTATCCCATGAACTCGCTCCGCACCCCTATCGATGGGTCGAGAACCGACGGGCACGGTTAGCAGAACCAGAACCGGCTTAAGGGAGCGCGACGCCAAATAACCGTGTGAAATTTTCCTCGACGCAGCGGGCAAGCTCATCTTGTTTGATTGCGAGAAGCTCACACAGTCCGGCATACACCATCTTAATATTTCCTGGGTGGTTGATCGGCGGAGCGGGGTATCCGGCGGTCGGATAGAGGTCGAGCTCCGCACTCGGCGCCTGATCGGGCGCATCCGTTTCAGGAAGCAATCGATCTGGGGGTACGAAACGGAAGATGGCCAATTTTGTTGCTCGTTGCGGTGCGAAGAACGCCGGCGCCACCGAAAAGTACGCCCCGAGGTCAACGAACGGTTGTATCAGCTCACGGGGCCCTGAGTAGGAGTGGAGGAGAAACCCTCGGGAGGGGACACCGTGTTTGTGCAAGAGCTCGAGCAACCGCCCCCAGGCCTTCAAACCATGAATGGTCACGGGAAGATTGCGCTCCTGAGCGATGCGTAGTTGCGCGAGAAACACCTCCTCTTGACGGGCGCGGTCGAGGCCATCCCGCCAATGATCGATCCCGATCTCGCCCACCCCTGAAGGTCGCTGGTCAAGGTATCGAACAAGCTCCTCGATGTAATTGTCCGGGAGCTCGTCGATGTACCACGGATGAACCCCAAATGAGGGAAAGACCCAGGGGCAGGTGGTGGCCAGCTCAGCGACGCGTGGCCAATCACGAGGGAGGGTGCCGTTCACAACAGCGCGAGACACCCCGAGCCGCTCACACTCGGAGATTATGGCACGCTGAAGGGAGGAAAGTCGTTGGTCCTGGAGGTGATTGTGCGCGTCGATGTACCGCATCGCTACACAGCAATCTTTTGTCCGACCGCCTCACGAGCGGTGTGCAAGATAAAGGAGAGGGTGCTCGATACCGCTCGCTTTCGTGTCGTGGAAAGTAACCGCTCGAGCGCAAGAACGCTCACAAGCGCGTCTCCCACCTCAAGGATCTCCCCCGGCGTTCGGTTGCTGTACAGGTCGCAAATAAAGGAAGCGATCCCCTGCACCATATCCGATTCGCTCTTGGCACCGAAGTGACACTCTCCATTCGTTACATACCCGTGAAGCCACAAACCTGAGAGACATCCGGGAACCTTGCGTGCGTCGGTGAGGAGCTCTGTCGCTAGGGCGGCGTGAAACGATGGCCGCTCCATCAACCACGCCAGCCGATCCTCACTGTTGTCGAGCTCCCGATACTCTTCGACGAGACCACGGTGATCCGCACGGGAAAGGAAGGTATCTAGTGCATTCATACTTCAACCCCCTTATTGTACGAAGTCCTTGAAGACGTGATCGGGGTTCTTCTCTTGAACGTACTTTTTTTCCCACTCAGCTTTGAGCAGGATCACGGTGCGGTCACGCGCGTCCAGCGCGAGCATCGAGCCCATCGGAAGCGAGAGGGTCTTCGCATCACCCTCAACGTAGACGCTGTACTTAAAGGGAAGGAAATCAACCGCGGTGTCGACCCCGTACTCGTCCTTCAAACGGAACTGCAGCACCTCAAACTGAAGTCGCCCTACAGCAGCAACGAGGGGAGGGTCCTTTGGATTTCTGAAGGAGCGCAGAATCTGCACCGCTCCCTCATACGCCAGCTGCAATATCCCTTTATCGAAGTTCTTGTGCTTGAGCACGTCTGTGGGTCGAATCTGCGCCACGATCTCAGGGGGAAACTGCGGCATCGGCTTATAGTTAAAACCGCCCTGCATAGAAACGGTATCGCCAATTGCGAACACGCCCGGATTTATCACACCAATTATGTCACCGGGATACGCCACCTCAACGGTATTTCGATCCTGCGCAACCATGCTGTAGGAACGCGACAGGCGCACATCTTTACCGGTGCGATGGTGCTTCACGACCATGTCGCGCTCGAACCTGCCGGAGCAGACACGGAGAAACGCCATGCTGTCTCGGTGCTTCGGGTTCATGTTGGCCTGGATCTTAAATACATATCCAGAAAAAGGGGCATCGACCGGGTCAACCTCAACGGTCTCTCCCTGAGCATCCGTAGCCTCGTAGGAGTGGGGACGTGGAGCCATTTCAGTAAAGGTATCGAAGAACGGCTCTACTCCGAAGTTCGTCAACGCCGATCCGAAGAACACCGGTGTTATCTTGCCAGCGAGGAAGTCCTCATAGGTGAAGGGATTACCTGCCGCTTGAAGGAGCTCGAGCTCATCCTCAAGGTGGGCTGCCTGTCCCTCATCGAGCTCTCCGGTCGCCTTGGCCTCATCGAGCGACATCGTCCGGAACTCTGCCTTTCCGGCCCCGCCGATCTTAGACTTGGTAAAGAGGATGCACTCGCGCGTCTTCGGATACACGATCCCTTTGAATGAGGCGCCACTTCCGATGGGCCAGCTCACTGGAGAGGCCAAAATCCCGAGCACCTCCTCTACCTCCTGGAGCAACTCAAGGGGTTCCTTGCTCGGCAGATCCATCTTGTTGATGAAGGTGAGAACGGGGGTCTTACGAAGCCGACACACGGCGAAGAGCTTGCGAGTTTGAGCCTCGACCCCTTTTCCGGCGTCGAGCACCATCACCGCGCTATCAGCAGCGGTAAGGGTCCGATAGGTATCCTCACTGAAATCCTGGTGCCCTGGCGTATCGAGGACGTTGATAACGGCCTCTTTGTAGGGAAACTGCATCGCAGAGGCGGAGACCGAGATCCCACGCTCCCGTTCGAGCGCCATCCAATCGGAGCTTGTAGCCTTGCCCCCCTTTCGAGCCCGCACCATCCCCGCTACGCCGATCTGACCGGAGTAGAGGAGGAGCTTCTCGGTAAGGGTTGTTTTGCCGGCGTCGGGGTGACTGATAATCGCAAACGTTCTGCGCTTTGCGGTCTCGGCGGACATCTCTTTGTGGGCAACTGCATCGGACATGGTAGTACTTCGAAATAAGCCCCCACTGTCTACCACATATCATAGGGTTACGCACGATAGGGCGGAATCCGCGCTCGTCCAGAGCTATCCGGTCCGAAAAGTGAGAGAAGTCCCTGATTTGTGGCCTTTATTGGCTACGGGCGGAACGTTCCTCTCCCGCTGCCTCAAAAGGAGAAGAGGGGAAGGAGTACCCTCCTGAGGCGTCCTCATAGGGGAGGCCGTTCACCGCTTCAGAAAAAGGGCCCCCGTATCCCAAGCAGCGCTGGTATGCTACAAGCCTTTGATATTCCGGCCTCGCACACAAAGATTCTGGGCGACGCTATATCATGAAGGAGTCGCGTACTATGGATAACCTTACTCTCGTCGCAAAAGATACCGTCGTCACATTTCACTACACCTTGACCGACAAAGGGGGACAGGTCCTCGATTCCTCCCAAGGTAGCGACCCCCTCGTGTACCTTCACGGCTACTCGCAGATCGTGCCAGGACTTGAGAACGCTCTCGTAGGCAAAGCCGCAGGATCATCCTTCAAAGTTGAGGTTACGCCTGCTGAAGGATATGGAGATCGAAATGAACAGATGGTGATCACCCTCCCGCGCACCCAGGGAAATCTTCCCGCTGATATCGCGGTTGGATTCGTCGTCGAGCTCGTTTCCCCAGAGGGTGATGAGATCCCAGCGCGTGTTGTAAAGCTGACCGAGACCGAGATCACCCTGGACGCTAACCATCCACTCGCCGGTGAGACCCTCTACTTCGATATCGAACTGACCAACGTTCGCTCTGCAACCAAGGAGGAGCTCGATCACGGTCACGTTCACGGACCAGGCGGTCACCACCACTAGACCAACGAGCGTAGAGCTCATACCACAGCGGCGTTGCGCCCCACGGCCAACGCCGCTAGAGTTACCCCATGATCATTCCACAATCTGCGCTCAGCTCCGAAGCGCTTCAGGGCATCATCCGAGAGTTCGTGACCCGTGAGGGGACCGAATACGGAGCAGTTGAGATCTCTCTTGAGACCAAGGTCGCGCAAGTTCAACGGCAATTGGACCGCGGCGACGTCGTGATCGTATTCGATGAGGGTACCGAGAGTATTGACCTGGTATCCAAGAGCTCGCAGCGGTACAAGACCCTCCTTGCGACCTCCGTGGGGTAGGGCATGGGAGCCTCATGGATTACGAACATGCCGCTCCTCCTCCTCTCCCTAAGCGCGTGCAGCCCCGTCATCCCCATCCCTCCCGGTTCGGCTGTTAGCGATCTCGTTCTCTCTCACACATCACCTGAGAGCTCCGTGCAACGCCTGACTCTAGATGGCCGAAGCTATCCGGCCCCGACCTTTTCATTTTCCATCCCTGCGGGTCCTCACACAGTGAGCATTGCGTGGGAGGTTACCATCTCGGACCGCTGCAATCCGGAGGAGAACATGTGCAGCTCTACGAGGCTCAGCGGTACGTGTTCGGGTCAGTTCCTGGCTGAACCTAATGAGCGGTATCGGATCCTCTTGGATTCAAGACGTGGAACTATCGCGGCTTCGGTTCAAAAACGGGGCGGCTCGGCCCTGTACATAGGTCAAGATGAAGCTATAGTAGCGCCCCTCATGTGCCAAAAACTATCCCAGCGGGACCAGTACGGCACACCCGGTATCGTTACATTCTAAGGCTCTCTTGTGGCCCCATCGACGAAGAAAAGCAAACCCGTTCCTCCCGAGACGCGTCGCCCCCGGACCGTTGGAGGAGACACGCTCTCCAACATGAGCGATGAGGAGCTCCTCAACGTGCGGATGTGCGATCTCGACATATCGATCCAGGGCACCGAACTCGAGTCGCGAATAGAGAAGGCTGTCGACGAATTGCGAGCGAACGACCTCGACTTCAAACCGCACTTTTGGCTTTCCGATGAATGGTTCTGTGCTGACGGCATACCGGGTATCGCA
This sequence comes from Pseudomonadota bacterium, assembly GCA_041178185.1. Lineage (GTDB taxonomy): Bacteria > Bdellovibrionota_C > UBA2361 > UBA2361 > OMII01 > OMII01. Next base: position 65,912 of record JBEGVS010000037.1, on the reverse strand, counting down.
ATTCCCTTCTATCTTGCGCATCCACGACTTGAAAAACTCGAGAGGTCTCAACTCCTCGAGGTGGAAGGGGGCGATGAGAAGTGGTGCCTGAAGATCCTGAGGCATGAACTCGGTCACGCTATCGAAAACGCATATCGCACCCGTCGCCTCAAGGCCCGCAGAAACCTCTTCGGACGATCGACCGAGCCATACCCTGAATACTACTCACCCCGTCCCTACAGTAAGAGCTTCGTACTCCACCTCGATCCCTGGTACGCACAGAGCCATCCCGATGAGGACTTCGCAGAAACATTCGCGGTGTGGATCACACCGAACTCCGAATGGCGAGAGCGGTATACCGGCTGGCCGGCGCTCAAGAAACTCGAATACATGGACACCCTCATGGGCGAGCTCCGAGGAAAGCGCGCGCCGGTGCACAATCGAAAGATCCTCGATCCGCACACCAAGTTTACCAAGACCTTACGCGAGCACTATGTAAAACGTAAGGCCAAGTACGGAAAGGAACATCCATCTTTCTACGACAAGGATTTACGGATCTTATTCTCATCAGATCCGCAGTTTGCAAAAAACCCTACCGCGGCAGCGCTGATTAAGCGCCGGCGACGGATGATTCGAGCTACAGTTTCCCGCTGGACGGGAGCTTACCAGTATACTACTGATCAGGTGTTAGACGCGATCGTTCAGAGATGTGTCGAGTTAAATCTTCGACTCACCTCACCGGAGGATATAGCGGTCAAGGAGTTTACCGTTCTTTTGACCGTACAAACGATGAACTACCTCCATAGTGGACGCCACAGAATTGCACTATGAAGAAGCTCCGAGTACTCTGCCTGGCTCACGAAACCCTCGTGCCCCCAGACCACGTGCCCGCGAACCAAGACTTTCACCACGAACCGTGGAGAACTGAGTACTACGTCCTCTCGACCCTAAAAAAACTCGGCCATGAGGCCATCGTGCTTGGCGTTCGCTCCGATCTTGAGCTGATTCGCTCTACGGTGGTGGAGTTTAAACCCGATATCATCTTTAACCTCCTTGAGGAGTTTCACGATCGTCCCCTCTATGATCAGAACGTGGTCAGCTTTCTTGAGTTGATCCCAGTGCCCTACACCGGATGCAATCCACGCGGAATGGTGCTCTCCCGGGATAAAGCGCTCACTCGAAAGATCCTAAGCTATCACCGCATTCCCGGGCCCGACTTTACGATATTTCGGCGGGGTCGAAAGGTGAAACGGCCTGCGAAGCTCAACTTACCACTCTTCGTGAAATCACAGGTCGAAGAGGCCTCCCTCGGAATCTCACAGGCTTCGGTAGTGCATACCGACGAGGAGCTGATTGAACGGGTGAGGTTCATGCATGACAAACACCGCACCGACGTCATCGCCGAGGAGTATATTGAGGGGCGGGAGCTGTACGTTGGGATATTCGGGGATGATCGGCTTACCGTTTTGCCGATCTGGGAGTTGCTCTTCGCCAATATGCCCGAGGACAAACCCCGCATCGCGACCCGCCGAGTAAAGTGGGATGCCAAATATCAGGAGAAGCACGGCATCTCCTCGGGACCAGCCCAAGGTATCCCTGCTGAGCTTCAGAGCAAGATCGAGTCGATCTGCAAGCGAGCCTATCGTGCCCTTGGGATCTCAGGGTACGCCCGTATGGACCTGCGGCTTAAGCCGAGCGGCGAGGTCTATGTCATCGAGGCGAACCCCAATCCGGAGATAGCAAAGGGTGAGGATTTTGCCGATGCCGCCCAAGAGTTCGGATGGTCATACGAGGAGCTCATTAAGCGGATTCTGTCACAAGGACTTCATCGGTCGTAAGGTAGCAAAGATGAGAAAACTACTCGCGCTTGTCGCTCTCGTTCTCCTCGGCATGGGGCTTTATGAATCACGGGAGGTCTCATCGTTCCTCTCACGCGCCCTAACCGTACAGGGAACGGTGATTACGGTCGAAACGAGAACTGGCCCCCCTAAGCCGACGCAGAATACCCCGGTCCATGTACGATTCGCGCTTCAATCTGGCGAGACCCACACCGCCATAACCCGCCTCCCACTGCTGCAGAAGGTTAAGGAGGGGGACTCGATCTTCCTACTGGTTGATCCGAGCAACCCGCAGGATGTGCGCCTCCCCTTACTGTCTGAATTGTGGGCTCGCCCTCTCGCATACCTCGTATCGGGTATCGTACTCGTCGCCGGAATACTGGTGGTTAAGGTTCGTCGGGGGGAGTTTGGGACGCCGCGGGTATAGGGCGCCGACCGTAGTGGGAGATGGGGGCTTCGGAAGCACCCGGCTCACAAAGCCCTTTCGGTCTCCAGAGGTGTCAGGTTAACCTGGCTGGACTAACCTGTCGCTCAATTTCAGGAGTGTCTATGCTTACTCGCTTCTCTCTCTGCTTCGCTCTCCTCCTTTCAGTTGGATGCGCCGGAGCTCGGTACCACCGAGATCAGGTCTCCGGCGACCGGGATACGGCACTTACGGTCGGACAGGTGCAACGTGAGATCCGGGTCGGGATGTCGAGCGCTGACGTAGCAGCAACCCTCGGGTCACCCAATATCGTCACAACCGATGATGAGCGTCGTGAGCAGTGGGTGTACGACAAGATATCGACGGAGAAGGCCTACTCAAGTGATTCAGGAGGAATTCTGACACTCATCTTCGGTAGTGGCAGCATCAATGATAACGGCGGCGGGGGCGGGCTCTTTCCGTCGTACCAAGGGGGAAGTGGCGCAGCCTCTTCGACGCAAAAGACCCTCACGGTTATTATCAAGTTCGACCACAGCCACCGGGTTCGAGATTTTGCGTACCACTCCTCAACATTCTAGGAGCGGGCCATGAGGGGTGCGGTTCTTACCATCATTGGGATGCTCGCGCTCGCAGGCTCTCTCAGTGGCTGCGTGAACGAGATGGCGCGCGAAGCGCTCACCCTACAACCGGAAGCGCTCGAACTTCGTCGCATTCAGACCAGGCGGTTCGAGACGACCAAAGAGCACGAGCTCCTAACAGCGTCCCTTGAGGTGCTTCAGGATCTCGGCTTCTCGGTCGACGAGACCGAATCGGACCTTGGACTGATCGTTGCATCAAAAAATCGTGACGCATCATCGAGCGGGGAGATGATCGGTGCCTTTTTCATCGGAGCTGCTACCGACTCCGAAGTTACCTACAACGTGGAGCAGAGAATTCGAGCGTCAGTGGTCACCCGGAGCCTCGGCCGATCCGGAACGAGCGTTCGAGTTACGTTTCAACGCATGGTATGGAACAACATGGGCGAGATCTCTGCCAACGAGAGCCTTGAAGACCCGAAGCTCTACCAAGAGTTCTTCACCAAGCTCTCGAACTCCGTCTTTTTAACCGCTTTTGACATCTCGTAAGGATCCGATGAAACGTGTAGCGCTCGCTCTTATGGTACTCCTCTCAGTGCAGGGATGTGCGCCGGTGCACGAGCAGGTCCTCGATACCAGTGAGACCCAAACGCAACTGCAAATGCGGCAGGTCCAGTCACGAACATTCAATACGAGTGACAAGGAGCGAACGATGCGGGCCGTTATCGCAACGTTACAGGACCTCGGCTTCGTTATCGACAAAGCCGACCTTCCGCTTGGCACCGTGAGCGCTACCAAACTCAATGGCTACGCGATGCGAATGACCGTCTCCGTCCGACCCAAGGGCGAGGGGAAGATGGTGGTCAGGGCGAACGGCCAGATGAACACCACCCCCATAACAGCCCCCGAACCGTACCAAAGCTTCTTCCGAGCCCTTGAGCGCTCTATATTCCTGGCAGCGCACTCCGTTGACTAGGTCACGAGACGGGGGCGGATTTCACGAGAGGGGAGTGCGCCCGGGGCGAGAGTGTGGTTGGATGTGCGCTGTGCGTCTGCTCCTCCAAAGTGTTCATGATGACTACTGACTACCTCTCGTTTCCTCCTGGCGCCCGAGTTCTCGTCACCGGCGCATCGGGCTATACCGGCACCGTTTTGGTCAAGAAGCTAGTGGCTCAAGGTGCATCGGTCCGGGCCATCGCCAGGAAGAGTTCCAACCTGTCACCTTTTGAGGGGCTCCCGATCGAGTGGATCCGTGGGGATGTCTTTGATCCCGCAACGGTAGCCGAAGCGATACAGGGGATCGAGTATGTCCTTCACGTAGCCGCTGCATACCGAGAGGCGAAGATCACCGACGAAACCTACGCCAAGGTTCACATCGAGAGCACCAAGCTCCTGGCCGAAGGGTTGCGGAAGGTCCCAACCTTTAAGCGTTTCGTGCACGTGTCGACCGTCGGCGTTCATGGACATATCGACGAGCCCCCCGCAGACGAGACGTACCGGTTTAGTCCTGGAGATGTGTACCAGCGCACAAAAGCTGAGGCCGAGCTCTGGATACGCGAATTCGCAGCGCAGCATGCCTTTCCGATTGCGGTGGTGCGTCCAGCAGCTATTTACGGACCGGGCGATAGACGGCTACTCAAGGTCTTCAAGATGGCGTCGAAACCTCTCTTCCCCCTCTTTGGACGGGGGCAGGGGCTCTACCACCTTATTCATGTGGATGACCTTACCGACATCTTTATCCTCGCTGCTCTGCACCCGGCAGCAGAGGGAGAGGTATTTATCGCTGGAAATGCGGCACCAAGTCGCCTACAGGATATCGCTCGAACTATCGCCGATGAGATCGGAAATACCGGGATGCGCTTCGTTCGGTTTCCCGCTTGGCCGCTCTTTCTTGCAGCAGATCTCTGCCAAGCACTGTGCAAACCTCTCGGAATTGAACCTCCGCTCTACCGGAGACGGGTAGCGTTTTTTACCAAGGACCGCGCCTTCAACACCGAAAAGTTACGACGCCTTCTCGGCTACTCAAATCGCATCGGCGTCGAGGAGGGGCTCCGTTCGACCGCGCGGTGGTACCGCAACGCCGGGTGGTTATAGGCGTCCATCACACCTTGCGACCCGTTGAGTGCTGCCGGTTATCTACTTCAAACCACTTAAAACTACTCATGTTTTCGGGAACCCGAACCGATACCCTATCGTCAGCATCGTAGGGGATACCGATGATTTCACCAGAATCGATTCTTTTCATGGGGTTAGGCATTGTGGCGGGAGCAGCTACGATGTGGGCGATCGTCCGAACGAAGCTCGCCACCCTCTCTCTGCAATCCCTCCTTCACGAGGAGCAAGCGCTCACCCTCTCCGCGAAACTCTCAGAGGCGCAGGAGAACCTTACCGCTGCACGGGAGGAGATCAGTCGCCAACGGGAGAGGGTTGCCCACTACGAAGCCCGGATTCGTGAACAGGCGGAGACCTTTGCATCCCTTGAGAGTAAGCTCACCACAACCTTCAAGGCGCTCTCCTCGGAATCCCTCAAATCAACCACCGAGCAGTTCTCCGCACACTTTAACGCCACCGCTCGAGCGCTCCTCGAGCAAGTTAACGGTCACGCACGAGTTCAGGTAGATTCGGGACACAAACTACTCGACTCTATCGGCCGCACGATCTGGGACAAGCTGAACGAGGTTGACAAGAGCGTTCGAGAGATAGAGAAGCTTCGTATCTCGGGCGACGCGGAGCTTCGTAAACAGATCGAGCACCTCTCGTCACTCAACCAGTTCATCGGGTCTGAAACGTCAAAGCTCTCGCAAGCGCTCACTAACTCACGCATCCAAGGGGTCTGGGGAGAGCTGCAGCTTCGAAACGTAGTTGAGGCAGCCGGCATGACTCCGTTCTGTGACTTCTTTACCCAGGAGAGTTCAACGACCGGAGATGGCGATGGCGTACGACCCGATATGCGAGTTCGCCTACCGAACAACCTGAACGTTCTGATCGACGCGAAGTCACCTACCAAGGCCTTTATTGAGGCGCTCGGTGCAACCGATTCCAACCTGCGCAGGGCAAAAATGAAGGAGCTCACAACCGCACTCCGAGGCCATATTCGAACCATGGCTAAACGGAACTATCCCGCTCACTTCGCTCCGTCGCTCGAGTACACCTTGGTGTTCCTTCCCTCCGAGAGCCTCTTCGTCGCAGCCGTTGAGGAGGATAAAGACCTCCTCTCCTTCGCTGAGCACAACAAGGTCATCCTCACCACGCCGCTCAGCCTCATCGCGTTCCTGCGAGCAGTCGCGTGCGGGTGGACCAATGTGAAGGTCCAGAGCAACGCCGAGGAGATTCAACGACTCGGTAGGGAGCTCTTTGAAAGGATGAATCGATTTTTTGATAGACTTGGAGCGCTCGGAAAGGGACTGGAAGGGGTGGTCAAAACCTACAACGATGCCGCAGCGACCGGGAGGACCCTCACAACGACCCGTCGAAAGTTTGCAGAGCTTGGGACCGGAGATCCAACTCTCATCACAAGCCCTGACGAGATCGCAACGGAGGTTCGAGTTACTGACAAGACCTCGGAGGAGCTTCGGCAGATCGCGCATCGGCAGAGCGCTCCAACCGCAGAGGACCTATCCCAAGCGTGATCTACTCCTGCTCGGAATCCTCATCCACGATGGTCATATCCATCGATCGAACTAACTTCGATGCTCCGAATGGAGGGAGGGCCGCCGCAGGACGCCCCCACGTTACGATGCAGAGGTTCTCCTCAGCGCGCGTTACCGCAACGTAGAGTAGGTTACGTCCATAGTCGTGCGAGCCGTAGCTCTGATTGGTCGGATTCCAGAGCAGAACCGAGAAGAACTCCAATCCCTTAACCTGATGCACATCGGTCACAAGGATCCCCTCCTCGAAGGAGAACGAGTAGGCGTCTCCAAGCCGCACGAGTTGACCAAAGGTCGGTTGCAGCATCTTGTAGGCGAACTTCGCCTCCTCTGGTGAAGCGCATATAACAGCTGTCACCATCGACGGATAGAGCTCTACCGCCTTGTTGAGCCACTTAAGAACGTGCTCAATGCCCTGGGATTCATTCCTTGTTTTGAACCAGATCGGAACGCGGCCATTGCGTCCCGTTTTAACGAGCGAACGTTGCTGGATGTGATCGGCTAACCGCATGATCGGAAAGGTCGAGCGGTGACTTACCTCAAGGGAGACATATCGCGACATATCTCCACTGAAGTTCCAATGCTTACGGAGCTTCTCCCAACCCGGAAAGGAGCCGTGCTCATCGATATTTTGAGAGGTATCACCGACCAGGGTGAGATCCTTATGGTTCTTTACCGAGCCGATGATCGTTGAGAGCTCAAGGGGGGAGAGATCCTGCACCTCATCCACGATAATGTGTCCGTAGGAACCGAATTCGTTCTTTTCATTAAGAACTCCACCGGCTCGAAGCTGACACGCCCGAAGAAGGAGCGCATCGTCAGCCCAGTCATAGACCCCTCGTTCGAAGTTCCCTCGGGTCCATTCGAGCGCCTCCAACACGGTATCCTCTGAAATCAATCGCGTCTCGTCGTGTGAGGTAACCGCCTTTGCATGAGAGAGCACCTCAACGATATCACGCTGGAGAAGCTCGATGGTCACGGGGGTCGAATCGCGTTTTCCTTGCTGATGCGCCTCAAGAGCCTTTAAAAGCGCCAACGAGCGCTTCACCCGCTGCACACCAGCCGGTGGCGGCGTGGAGGGTCGCGCAAGCACGAACTCGACATCGCTCTGAAGCCGCTTGAGTGTACGCCCGGCCCACTCATGGTAGGTCCGAACCCCAACACCGGAGATTCCGGCGGAGGGAAGGGAGTTCTCGACATAACGCCTGAGGGCCGGACTGAGCATCAAAAAGACGCATTCGTTGGGCTTCAGGGGCGAGTTCTCGTTATGGAGGAGCCACGCTAACCGATGCAGCGCGACCGTCGTCTTACCGGAACCGGCGACACCTTGAATGAGGATCGCTGTATCAGCATCAACCGTGATGGAGCGGAACTGCTCAGCGGTAATGAGCGAAAGGATCTCCGGGAGGTGGCTGTCGGTAGATTTTCGTCGATGCATACTTCCGGCGCCCGACTCCCACGTCGCGGTTTTCGCATTCCAGTGGAAGGTGCCGAACCTATTCTGAACCGTTTTGAGCTCTCCTCGCTCAACCTCAATCCGATTGCGGAGGAGCACCTTTCCGGACCGTTCCCGTCCGAGAATCTCCTCAAGATAGTCATCGCCCTCTTTGTACTCGTAGTAGAGCTTGGAGATAGGAGCCTTGCGCCAGTCAATGATCCGCAGGTCGGGATTGGCGGCGAAACCCAACTTATACTCGATAATCTTTGTCTTTCCGTTCGACTCCTCCTCCTCAAGGGAGATGCGCGCGAAGTAGGGGTTCTCAAGTTGCTTTTTGAGGGTCTCAAGCTCCTCCCGCTTAGAATCCTTCAGCGCGTGCGAGACCCCCTCGTCGGAGGCGAGGAGCGCCTTATCCTCAACCCGCCGGGTCTCATGAATCTCTGAGGTGAGCGCCCGAGCCCGCTGATTTTCGGCGTGGAGCCGTTGCTCCGCCTTACCGATCTGTGCGGCGACGGACTCCTTCACGGTAGAGAACACCTTCTGTTCAGCGGTGACACTCTCTTGTTCTTCAGGGGTAAGGCTCATACGAAGGGTGGGAGGATACAACACCGTTCCCCATCGTTCAAACCCTATTACCGAAGCCTGGAACCCTCCGACGCAACTTTTTCAGGTGTTTACCGATACACCCGCATGACTATTTCAGAACATAATCGCCCCATGCAACCTCGAGAGAAGTTAGCCCTCAACGGGCCGCGAGCGCTCTCGGACGAGGAGCTCCTCGCCGTTATGCTGGGAAGTGGCTCAGCGGGGCGGAGCGTACGAACCCTGGCAACCGAGGTCTTGCCGGTACTCGATGAGCACGAGGAAGCGAACATAGCACGGCTACAAGAGGTGCCCGGTGTAGGTCCATCTAAGGCATACCTCCTTGCAGCAGCGCTTGAGTTCTCGCGCAGAAGGATCAAACCGGACGGCATTCGAATTCGCAAAGCTGGGGATGTCGTGCCCCTCTTGAACCACCTCTTGGATCGCCCGCAAGAGCACGTCGTGAGCATCTCGCTGAGCGGCGCACATGAGGTTATCAAGATTCGCACGGTGTCGATCGGTCTACTCACCAGCTGTCCCATCCATCCGCGGGAGGTATTCGTCGGTCCGATCCTTGACCGAGCCTTCTCTGTCATTCTAGCGCACAATCATCCCTCGGGAGATCCAACCCCGAGCGATGAGGACAAGAGGGTGACTCGACAGCTCGCGCTCGCCGCATCAACTCTCGGCATACGACTGCTCGACCATATCGTCGTCGCAAAGCGGGGATTTTTTAGCTTTCAGGAGGCGGGGCTCTTACTCAGCAGGGAAGGCTAACGCGGAAGGGGAGAACACCGCTCAAAGCCGTAGTGACTCAGGTACCAATCGAGGTTATGACCCGGCTGGAGAGACGATCCCTCGAATGCGCATGAAACGTACTCCAGCACATCGGAAAACTGAGCAGTGCTGTTCCGATCTGCGAGCCACGTGTACATGCGAACGATCTGTTCGACCCACTCCGTGAGGGAGAACTCACTCGAAAGCGCTCGGGAACAGAGCTCTGAGAGGTGCGATACCGCTCGAGGGTTGTTTTTCCACTCCCGATAGAGCGAACGGATGAACGCCGCCTCACTATCTCGAGGCAACGATGCCAAAGCGGAGCGATGCTGCTCCGACAAGAGGTGAAGGGAGACAAGGGACGAGAGGTCGTGTGGCGTACCGGTCATACTACCCATGCCCTATTAATAACCTAGGTTTGGTGCAAGCCACCGCTCAGCCTCCTCAATCGACATTCCCTTGCGCTTTGCGTACTCAATAACCTGGTCGCGATCGACCTTTCCGACGTTGAAGTACTTCGATTCGGGGTGGGCGAAGTAGAATCCCGAGACGCTGCTCGCCGGTGTCATTGCGAAACTCTCGGTAAGGGAGAGTCCGATAGCCCCCTCCACATCGAGGAGCTTCCACAATTTCCCCTTCTCAGTGTGATCGGGGCAGGCAGGATAACCGGGGGCGGGTCGGATTCCTCGGTACTCCTCACGAATAAGGGCATCAACGGGGATCGCCTCTCCCGTTCCGTACCCCCAGAACTCCCGCACCCTTTTATGAAGATACTCAGCCAACGCCTCAGCGAAGCGATCGCCGAGCGCCTTCACCATGATAGATGAGTAATCATCACCCGCGTCCTCAAACTCCCGAGCGAACGCCTCAACACCGTGGCACACCACTGCAAACCCGCCGATATAATCCGTTGCACCGACCTCTTTAGGGGCGATGAAGTCCGCAAGACAGAGATTCGGCAACCCTTGGCGTTCACGTTGCTGTCGTAGGAAGCAGAAGCGCTCGACCTCGTGGCGCCCTGTATCGAGATCGTGAACAACTACATCGTCCCCTTCAGCGTGAGCAGGATAGATACCGATCACCCCCTCAAGCCAGAAGCGCTTCTCATCGATGATACGCGTAAGAAGCTTTTGGCCCTCGGCGAAGAGCTCTTTGGCCTGCGTTCCATACGTGTCGTTCTCAAAGATGGACGGGTAGGAACCTTTGAGCTCCCAGGTCCAAAAGAAGGGGGACCAGTCTATATAGCCCGCCACCTCGGCAAGGGGGATATCCCTCAGGACGAGGTTCCCGAGCACTGAGGGCTTCTCGATCTCGTAGGGCACATACGCATACCGCTTTTGTCGAGCCTCGGCGATCGGAACGAACTTGAGCTCGTCTCGCCCTGCTGCGAACACACGTCGTTGCTCTGCCTGGTTCTCCTTAAGCTCCTTCACATACTGCTTCTGGCGCTCCTCACTGAGAAGATTGGTACACACCTCGACAGCGAGCGAGGCATCCGCCACATGAACAACCGCGCCCGTGTAGTGGGGCGCGAGCTTAATAGCGGTGTGGGCTCGCGAGGTCGTGGCGCCACCGATCAAGATCGGCGTAGAGATCCCCTCTCGCTCGAACTCCTTTATGTTGAGGGCCATCTCATCGAGAGAGGGGGTGATGAGACCACTCATGCCGATCAGATCGGCCTTATGCTCGCGGGCCGCTTTAAAGATATCCTGGAAAGGAACCATCACCCCGAGGTCAATCACCTTGTAGCCGTTACACGCCAGAACTACGCCAACGATATTCTTCCCGATATCGTGCACATCTCCCTTGACCGTGGCGATTAGGAACGTCTTCTGCGCTTCCGTAGAGCCTTTGGCCGCCTTCTCAGCCTCCATAAAGGGTTCAAGGTACGCTACGGCCTTCTTCATAACCCGAGCGCTCTTCACCACCTGAGGCAAAAACATCTTTCCAGCGCCGAAGAGATCCCCGACATGCTTCATGCCGTCCATGAGGGGCCCCTCGATAACCTCAAGGGGGCGGCCCAACAGAGCTCGAGCCTCCTCGGTGTCCTGCTCAATAAACTCAACTATACCCTTCACGAGGCTGTGCGAGATCCGTTCATGGAGGGGGAGGGTGCGCCACTCAAGGAGAGCGCTCGGATCCTTCTCGGTCGTCTTGCCCTTAAACTGCTCGGCGAACTCGATCAGCTCCTCCGTTGCTTGCGGGGTGCGGTTAAGAACAACGTCTTCGACCCGCTTGAGGAGCTCAGGCTCGATCTCCTCATACACCTCAAGCATCCCCGCATTCACAATCCCCATATCAAGCCCGGCTCGAATGGCATGGTAGAGAAACACGGCGTGCATCGCCTCACGGACGTGGTTATTACCACGGAACGAGAAGGAAACGTTACTGATACCACCGCTGGTGAGACATCCGGGACAGGTGGCTTTAATCTCACGCACAGCCTCGATGAAGTCGACGCCGTATGCGTTGTGCTCCTCGATACCGGTCGCAACGGTTAACACGTTGGGGTCGAAGATAATATCGTGCGGGGCGATACCGACCTCTTCGGTGAGGATCTTGAAGGCCCGTTGACAGATCCGAACCTTATCCTCTTTGGTAGCCGCTTGTCCCTTCTCATCGAAGGCCATCACCACCATCGCCGCGCCGTACTGAGCGATCACGCGCGCCTGCTCCTTGAATCGCGCCTCACCTTCCTTGAGGCTGATGGAGTTAACGATCGCTTTTCCTTGGATACACTGAAGTCCTGCTTCAAGCACCGACCACTTTGAGCTATCGATCATGATCGGAACCCGCGCGATATCAGGCTCGCTCGCGATGAGGTTCAGGAACTTGACCATGCACCCTTCGCTATCCAGCAATCCCTCGTCAAAGTTGACGTCGATGATATTAGCACCGTTCTCAACCTGTTGACGGGCGACCGACAGGGCCGCCTCGAAGTTATTCTCCTCGATCAGTTTTCGAAACTTGGGGGAGCCGGTGACGTTCGTTCGCTCTCCAACGAGGATGAAGGGATTCTCCGGAGCCACCACGAGTGGCTCCAATCCGGACAACGACAAACGCCCCTTAAGCTTGGGAAGTTGACGAGGAGGGACATCCGTAACCCGTTCCCGAATAGCGCGAATGTGGTCCGGCGTCGTTCCGCAACATCCACCGACGATGTTAAGGAGTTTATCGTCTGCGATCTCACCGAGCGCACCGGCGGTATCCGACGGACGCTCGTCATAGCCTGTATCACTTAATGGATTAGGGAGCCCGGCGTTCGGGTAGCAACTGATGTAACAGTTGGCAACAGCCGAGAGCTCCTGAAGATAGGGTCGCATCTCATGCGCTCCAAGGGCGCAGTTAATCCCAACGCTCAATGGTCGTGAGTGCTGCACCGAGTACCAAAAAGCCTGCGCCGTTTGCCCCGAGAGGGTCCGACCACTTTGATCGGTGATAGTCACCGACACCATCACCGGAAGCTTTACTCCGGTCTCTTGAAATACTCGCTCAACCGCGAAGAGCGCAGCCTTCGCATTTAACGTATCGAAGATCGTCTCAACGAGAAGGATATCAACCCCCTCCTGCGCTAGGATAAGCGCCTGGTCATAGTAGCTCTCCTCAAGTTGTTTGAAGGTGACCGCACGGTACGCTGGATTGTTAACGTCAGGCGAGAGGGATGCAGTACGATTGGTGGGACCTATCGCACCCGCTACAAAGCACCGTCGAGTGGGCTGCTGCGCAACCACCTGGGCGATAGCCTCCTTGGCAACTCGAACGCTCGCGCGATTCATCTCTCGTACGATCCCCTCAAGCTCGTAATCACCTTGGGCTATCGTTGTGGCGGAGAAGGTATTCGTTTCGATCACATCCGACCCAGCGAGTAGGTACTGGGCATGGATCTCACGAACGATCTCGGGCCGAGTGATACTGAGCAGATCGTTATTACCCTTCAAGAGCTTAGGGTGCGCGCGGAGATCCTTATCTCGAAAATCCTCCTCCTCGAGCTTGTAAGCCTGGATCATCGTCCCCATCCCACCGTCTAGGATGAGGTGTCGATGTCGCAAAAGCTCAGCTATCTCCGCAAAAGTACTCGATGTTCGCATATACACGAGCCTAGCACGGAGGATCTGGTCCTTCAACCGAGCGACATGCGTTCTGAACGGAATGCGACGACATGGAGCTTTACCGGTGCACCACCCGCCGGCCTGAGCGAGATGCGAACCGGCCCTTTTCGACGGGCCTCTCCGGTGCAACTACATCCTTGGACTTTAAGAAGGGGCGTAGGGGGTCGTTAGGAGTTCACAACCTCTTTGACCTGAGACTCAACGGCTCCGATGTCACGCTCCATCTCTCTCCTGAGAAAAGCTGCAGCCGCTCTACTGACCGTACGGGTCATACACAGATTGGGAACCTCAACGCACCGCAGGTGCGACCTCGTGCCGACCCACACGATCTCGTCGTCGACGACGATTCCGTTATGGAGATCTGCGGGGGACCTCACCACCGCGATCCCGTTAGACTCAAGGATCCTGGTACACGTGTCACGCTCCTGAGTATCACCCTCAGGGCCCCCCTCCGCCACACTCACGTGGACCTGCACACCACGTTCCACGACCGGCTTGAGGACCGTTCCCACGACGTGAGCGGCCCGCTCACCGATCAGGGATGAGCTTATGGTGATAGAGGAACGAGCATCTCGCATATCCGTCGTAGCACCCGCTAGGTAGGTCTCCCCATCGAAGCGTTGGAGCACGAAGGGATCAACCGATGCATCAGCCTTTGGTGTCACCGCGTCGGGGAGTACCTCTCGAACATCGACGATCGAACCGCGCCCCTCGATGTCGGTCAGCACACCGTGCAGGACGTGTCGCTCTGACAACTGGGTCCGCAGATAGGTGAGGTCACCAACGATCAGCAACCGAGCCTGAGCCCGGCTGAGGGCGACGTTCAGAAGGCGAGAGCCGGTATCCCGAAGGGAAACACCACCTAAGAACGACGAGAGGGTATGGGGAGCGCTCTCGGTCAGATCAAGAATAATGGTCTCACGCTCGGCGCCCTGGAAACGGTGGACCGTACCTACCGTAACGTTAGAGAGCTCTGCTTCCTCGAGAAGGTCCTCAAGAAGGGAAACCTGCGCGCGGAAGGGAGCGATAACGCCCACATCACTCGTTGATTGAGCGATGCCGGCGCTCCGAAGCACTCCGCACAGGGAGCGAACGACCAAGGCGTGCGTAAGATTCACCTTCGACCCGTTCTCCACCTGACCCTGAGGAGCGAGGGAGCTTGTGTCGATCAACACCACCGAACCGCGGGTCAACCACTCCGGGGTACGTGCGGGATCGAGTACCGGGGGATCCTTTCGCTGCGACGAGAGCTTGCCCCCGTAAAATCGTTGATTAATGAGAGCGCTTAACGCCTCGTGACCACGGAATTGTGTCGTCAACATCGCAAGAGAGGGATGCTCCTCTCCTCTGTCTACGAGGTCTACCACTCCGGAGACCTCAAATGCGTCTCGAGCGAACCACATACGGGCTGCTGGCGAGGTCGAGAGAGAGATCGGAGGGAGCTGCCGGAAATCCCCACCAACAACCACCTTCTCTCGCGCTAATCCAGCCAGAAAAGGGAGGTAGGGAAGGGGCAGCATTGAGCCCTCGTCCACGATCACCACATCAAAATCGCCGAGGCTGTGAGCTCGAAGTACCGCTTGGGTGGCGGTGCAGGCCACAACGCGCGCGCGCTGGAGCGCCGACCCGCTCGAGTCCTCCGCGAGCGACTCGAGATCACGGATAGCATCCGTCATCTCCTCATCACGGACTTGAAGCTCCTGAATACGATCATGAACCTCCTCGCCAGAGACCCCCTCAAGCTCAGTCACCACACCGAGGATCTCCCCAGTCACAGCCTTCATCGAGCGCTTAATGTCCTCTATGGAAGCGCCTGAGCCATCCCCAGCACCGTATCGGATCCGCAACACCCGCAAGACGGTGGCGAGGGAGCTCTCCGACCCACGCGCCTCACCGTACAATCGTTGTAAGTTCACAAGCTCTTGTTGAAGCACCCCTTGCTTGGCGATCAGTCCTTGCTGGTAGAGCAATCCCTCAAGCTCTTTGGCGCATGATTCTCGCTCTTTCCGAAGAAGTGCAATCCGCTCACGTACCTTGCGCTGATGCGTTTCTGCCAACTGCTCAAGCGATATCTGAGCGCCGAAGGTGCTCTGAAGCGACTTGCGCGAAACCTGACCGACCCGAACAACGCTTCCCTCTGGAAGATTAACCCGAGACCTTCCCACAATCCGCTTGCACAACCCGAGCACGACCCCATCGACGGCTCGGTTGGTGTGCGAGACCAAGAGAATTCGCTTATTCTGAGCAAAGAGATGAAAGGCTATAGCCGATAAGGTGACGGTCTTTCCGGTGCCTGGAGGCCCCCACAGGAAGGTCGTTTCATTTCGAATCGCTCGTCGGAACGCCTCCTGTTGGTCACTCGTGAGATCATCCGGGGCGCCCACAAAATCCGAATCGGCAGGGGCTTCGATGGCGGCGATGTTAAGAACGTGCGCCGCCAAACGGCCATTAAAAGAGGTGGAGGAGGGATCGCTCATCGCCGATTCCAGCCGTGCAGCCAACACGGAAAGGAGCTCTGACCTGTCGACCGTTAGGGTAGCCGATTCGATCTGCTCACCCAGATCGATAAAGGTCTCTACGTCGAGCCCATCACTTCGGCGTGAAATCACGGTACACTCAACGACAGCCCCTTTCACCGAGAGCCTGCCTCGGGCCTCCTCTTGGAGGCGGGGTGGATTGACGAGGTTGAACGAATAGAGGGGACGTTGGGACGCAGTGGGAACCCGTTGCCCCTGCCCAAGACTGAACGATGTCGAGACGGCACGCGCCTCGCGCGCCTCATCCTCAACGGCCCCGATAAGGGTCTGTAGAAGTTCTCTTGTGATCGGTTCGGTCATCGCCGCGGCACTCTAACACGATCCCACTAAAAAGGATCTAAAACTTCAAAAATCCAGTGATTTTTAGCACAAAAAGCACCCAACCCGACACCCTCAAAATGCGCTCAACGAGCTGAACTTTGACTAACCCATCGCTCCTGTGGAGAATGCCCCCCTTATGCCGATACCAAAGGACCACTCACTTGAAACCCTGCGAGCCAAACTCGATCGAGCCGTGACCAGGGCGGAAAAGGCTGCTCCCGAGGGGCGCAGCAAAGCCCTCACGAGCGCTCGAAAGGATCGGGAAAATCTTGAGAAATTAGTTGCAACCACCTCACAGGTTTCCGCCTATCGCGACCTCTTCCCAGTGGCGTGGGCCGACCAGTTCGTCCCTGTCGCGACGTTCTCGCGGCAAGACCTCTTCGGGTACCAAGGCACCAAGCTGGTTGATTATCTGTGGTCTTCACTCCCCAACTCCCGATTCAAACGGTTTCAGGAGCTGTTCTGCGAGCCAGAGAACTACTCGGTGCCAAAGCCCGATCTTACCGGGATAGACGTACAGTACCCCGAACGGGACCTCCTGAATGCCTGCTCGCTGGCTGGCTGCCTCGTCAGTCCTGCTCGAATCCCCTTTAGGCTGCTGGTCGACCTCGGAATAGTCCCCGAGCCGAAGCGCGAGCTCACAGAGCTAGAGGCGTTGAAGATCAAATCATCCGAATCTGTGATCCACACATTGAAAGCCATGTGGGAATCGATGGAGATACTCCCGAAGGGCAACCATCGCTTCGGGATAATCCGGCAACTCTCACCCGGATCGATGAAACGCTACCCGAAAGCCAAAACGCTCCCCGAGACGGTTCTCGGCTCGTTCGTGTATACCAAAGAGAACGTCTCGATTAATCGCTCCTCTTCAAAGACCAAGAGGGGTCCGTGGGTCGCTCCCGAACTTGTCTGCGCATTCTATCCGAACGTCTACGCAAGTCGCCGAAAAGCCGACCACCAAATGGGTAGCTACCGACTTGAAACGGTGTCTATCGGTAACCTCGCGCTTGAGTGGAACGAACTCAACGAGCGAGCCTCTACCCAGTGGAGAGCCAGCGCACCTAGCGAGGTGAAGCAGAGCATTCGAGAGGCTCTCCTTCGACTCGTTACCCGCAGCACGCAGGAGTTCAAAAGGGTCAATCACACACTCAAGCAACAAGCCAAAGAGAAATTCGAGGCGCTAGAGGAGAGCCTCGCAAAGGGCTCAAACAACATCACCGCACAGGTCTCGGCTGCGAACGCTGCTGTAACTCGACTCGAGAAACGGTTAAGCGACATGCCCAGAAAGAGTGCGTACAACATGGAAGACGCCGAGCAGCTCTCACAAATCATCAATAGTGGCGAGCACGCCTTCACCCTGATAAGCGAATCGCTCTACACGGCCGGCATTAAGCTCCGCGATGAGATCAATCGAAGGGATGGTTACTTCTCCCAGCGCCACCTCTCAGAGCCAGAGAGAGCGGTTCGAACGAAGGTTCTCCTGACGGAGATGAATATCCCGCACCTAGCGCTCAAGTGTGCGCCGAGCGTTCGACCGTTCCGCGTTTTTGCAACCGCTCAGAGAAAAGCTTATGAAGAGTTAGAGGGTGCCATCCTCACGCAGGACGTAGAGGGAGCGAAGAGGGCTATGGTCGCACTCACCGTCTACTCAAAATTTCAACGGGCGAATGCCGTCTTTGAAAAACTCCGGTGCCTCACAAGCGCCTCTGCCGCGGTGCCACTGAGCGAACTACGCTCCGTTGCCCTCTCGCTGAGGGCACTGATAGAGAAGCGCGCCGTTTTCCCCCAAACGAACGTGCCTGCTCTCAAGGATTCCTACAACAGCCTTCAGCGTTCTGTGACCAGCCTCGCCAAAGGTCTTGAATACTACCACCGAAAGGGAATTGAACTCGATGAGCGGATGCTGAGGTACAAGCGCCTACGGATCTTCCTCGACCAAACCGACCTTGAGGCGGAGACAGCTCGACTCCTGGCGCCAAAGACACCGAAGGGCTAGGGCCTGAGCGCCGGATTGCCGGAAGGGTAAAGCCCACCAACTTGGACCAAGTGCAGACTAAAACACTCACTTAAAACGGCTAAAATACCGAAAATAACCAAAATGTTGTCTGTAACCCGTTCCTAGGCGGGGGAGATCGTATATAGTGGTGCGACCTTATCGAAGTCGGTACCTTATGAAGATTCGTATCACAGGCGTTGCCCACAGACTCGGATCAGAGATCCTCCATCCCGAAACCCTTGAGAACTACTTCAAGCGAGATCCGGGCACCGTGGAGCAGCTCTCTGGGGTCACACGCCTTCACCGCATGGCTCCGGGAGAGGACCTTGTCGGCCTCGCCAAGGAGGCTGCTCTGGACGCTCTGGCGGCAGCCGACGTACCGCTCTCAAAGGTCACCGGCATATTCTCTTCATGCAATCCGACGACCGACTATCTTATCCCCTCACTCGCGCCGATGGTGGCATCGAAGCTCGGACTCACCCATGTCCTCGCCTGCAACGTGGGGATGGGGTGCGCCGGTGGGGTGCAAGCACTCCAGGCGACCTTCAACCAGCTCGTGGTTGATTCTCAGCGTGGCAAGATTAGCACCTATGTTCTCGTCACAGGTGATCACATCAGTCGCATGCTGGACAAGGAGAGCTGGAAGACCGCGATCCTCTTCAGTGACGGCATCTCAGCCGTTGTAGTTACCAACGACCCAGCCGCGACGAACGGATTCGTTATTGAGAGCTGCGCATCGGAGTGTTACGCAGGGGAGAGCGTCGACGTCATCAACCTTCCGAACTCCCTTGCTACCCGAGAGTCTGATTCGCCGCGCGTATGCACGTTACAGATGCGGGGCAGAGGGGTCTTCGAGTTCGGAACCCGTATCGTTCCGCGAGTCAAAGAGCTCTCGGGGGTCGAGGATTTCTCAAAATTTTACATCATTCCGCACCAGGCTAATATTCGCATGTTGAGCGAGCTCGTGAGCCCGTTTGGCATCCGAGATGAGCAGCTCTACACCGATGGCATAACCAAGATCGGTAATATCTCCGGAGCGGCGTGCTTCCTCGGCCTTGAGGATTGCATGAAGCGCGGGCTCGATGAAAACGCAGAGAGGGTTCTTCTCTGCGCATTCGGAGCTGAACTTCAGGTAGCGGTGGCGGTACTCAGCAGGTAGTCAAACCTCTCAGCAACCGGTCAACGGCCGCTTGTTGTAGCATCCTACATCACCTACAATCGCGCCCATGAACGCATACGACATCTTCGCCTCTCACTACGACGCAGTTGTTGGCCAACGCGAAGACGTTGCGCTCTTTCTGCAAAAACTCCTTCGAAGGTACGCTCCGAAAGCGAAAACCCTTCTTGAACTCGGATGCGGATCGGGAAGCATGTTGAAGATCCTCTCTCGCCGGTATCGGGCTCGAGGGATCGACCTCTCTTCAAAGATGATCGAGATCGCAAAGAAGAAGGCGCCGAAAGCGAAGGTTTCAGTGGGAGACATCACACTCTTCTCATTCGATGAGCGGTACGATGCTATCATCTGTCCCTTTGACACGATAAATCACGTCACAAGCTTTGCCGCCTGGAAACGGGTGTTCGCCAATGCCCATAAGCACCTCAACCCGGGAGGGGTCTTCATCTTCGATGTGAACACCGAGACCAAGATGGAGCGATATGCGACTGAGCCGGTATTTGCGGAGATCATGAAGGACGAGATCTCGATCGTTGATGTGCAACGGGTTAGGCGCAATCGCTACCTCGTCAATCTGCGATTACTTAAGAGAGAGAAGGGGGATCTCTATCGAAACCACGAGGTCTTGATCCCGGAGATCGTCGTGCCGACGCCACAGATCCTCAAAGAGCTCTCGCACTACTTTACGCGGGTGACCCTCGTTGATCCGGACCGAAAGCAGCCCTCAGAGGACACGGAGGAGCTGTTTTTTGTTTGTCAGGGGCCACGCTAAGCAAGTCCCGTCCCCCGGAGCGCTCGTCTCCCGACGGGCCGAAACTCGCCCCGCTCATTCGATACATCTCCCGGCTGGCGTGCCCACACCTCTCCGTTTGTAGGGAGACAACCTGAACACACCGGACCTATCCGAATCTGAACCCATCAGATCTTCCCCCTTGATTCATGACCAAACTTCTGGCAATCATCACAGGGCATGACGAAGTCAACAACCCTCCTTAGCCTATCGCTACTAGGGCTCCTTAGAGAGCCCCGTGGGGTTGCTTGGCCTTTCAGCCTCTAATCGCTCAGCAGAGCCGTTAGAATCTCGAAGAAGCCGGTAGCCCAAACGAGGGCGGGCGGGCTTTGTAGAGATGGCGCTGTTCGTCTCCCTACCTCTCCTCATCTCATCTACCCATGGCGACCATCGAGTTCTGGCGAGCCATTTGAGCCGTTGGGGAAACTTATTGGGTTAAAGGATAGACAATGGACCGCTTATCTTCTGAAAATGACACCTCTGAACGCCGCTCACCAACGGCGCCACCCGCAGGGAAATACATTCAATACAGCGAGCGGTTTCCCCTCAAGCTTCCCGACCGCACCTGGCCCGACAAAACCATCACCAAAGCTCCCGCCTGGTGCGCGGTCGATCTTCGCGACGGAAACCAGGCGCTCCCCCGACCGATGACGGTAGAGGAGAAGGCCGGATTCTTTGATGTCCTCAAGAAGGTTGGCTTTACGCAGATCGAAGTAGGGTATCCAGCAGCGAACCGTGAGGAGTACGACTTCATCCGATTGCTGATCGAAGGAAAGCACATCCCATCTCATGTCATTCCACAGGTCCTCACCATGGATCGAGAGGATCTGATCAAGAAGACCTTCCAATCTCTGAAGGGCGTCCATCAAGCGATCGTTCACATCTATCGACCGACCTCAATTGATCAACGAGAGCTCTTCTTCAAGATGACGAAGGACCAAGTGATGCAAGCGGCCGTTGATTCTACGAAACTCGTTCGTCGTCTCGCCGCTAAGGTCGACTTCCCGGTACAACTTCAGTTCTCGCCCGAAAGCTTCACCGGCACCGAGATGGAGTTCGCGCTGGACGTCTGTAACGCTGTCGTCAACGCGTGGGACCCAGGATCTCATGAGCAGGTAATAATCAACTTACCCGCCACCGTTGAGCTCTCACGCCCCAACATCTACGCCGACCAGATCGAGTGGATGAGCCGAAACCTCAAGAGACGGGATCAGGTTATCTTGAGCCTTCACAATCATAACGACCGGGGCACCGCCGTAGCAGCTACCGAGCTCGGTATCCAAGCAGGTGCAGATCGCGTCGAGGGCACGCTCTTCGGAAACGGAGAGCGCACCGGCAATTTGGACCTCGTCAACGTCGCCGTGAATCTCTACAAAGAGGGGATCGATCCAGGGATTGAACTCTCGAATATTCCGTGGATGACCGAGCAATACGAGAAATTTACCGGCATGAAGGTTCCACCTCGGCACGTTGTTGGCGAGTTGGCCTTCACCGCGTTTTCTGGTGGACATCAAGCGGCGATCGCGCCGGGCCTCGAATACCAAAAGACAGCTGAAGCGCCCCTTTGGCGCGTGCCGTACTTAGGCGTAGACCCCACCGACTTCGGCATGGAGTATGAACCGATCCGATTGAACGCGCAGTCAGGGAAGCACGGCGCGGCGTTCTGCCTGAAGGAGAAGTTCGGATGTGAAGTTCCTCGCGGAATGCTCGGCGACCTCGTCGAGATGGTCAAAGAGTGGTGCGTCCACAACAAAGAGGAGATTCAAGCCGACACGGTCTGGAGACTCTTCGAAAAGCGATACATAGAGCCGGCAGGTGAGGTCCAGCTCCAAAACTACACCCTTACCCGTGACGGGATGAAAGTTAAGGCCTTTCTTGAGGTCTCTGTCGCAGGGAGCGAGACGAAGCCCGTTATGGGAAGTGGAAACGGCCCGATCGACGCCGCAACGAACGCGCTCAAGCAACTTGGCTACTCATTCGACGTGCAATCGTTTCATGAACACTCTCGTGGTGAGGGCTCAAACGCTGAGGCGGTCGCCTACGTGCAGGTCTCCTCAGGCGATCGATCGGTGTTCGGTGTTGGTATCGATCCAAGCACAGAACACGCTGCGCTCGAGGCGCTTGTTGCAGGGTTGAATCGGTTGACGTGATGGGGAGCTTAGAATTCCCATCCATTCCCATCCGGAGGGCCCGTTTCCACACGGGCCGGAAGAGTCATCGACGTTACGGAGCGAGTTCCGGCCCGTCAGGAGACGGGCCCTCCGGGATTTCCATGTCCTCCCCCTAAAACCCTGTAGCAACTACCGAGAAAGCCTCCTCAAGCATCTTCTCGATGAACTCCTGCCGGATAAAACCACCACCGAAGAGGTATTCCTGAGGACTCCAGGTTTGCGCTACCTCAGCTTTTCCCTTCTTGAAATTCAATGAGATTGCTGTGGCGTCGATCTTCTTCACCTTAAAGGTGTACACTAACTCGATCGCATCATCCACGAAGCGAGCACCTATCACGATCTCCTCAACAAGGGAGAACTTGCGAAGGTCGGGCGCCTTGTACTTGACGTTCGTGTATCCATCTTTCCACGTTTCGCCCTTGTTCATGAGGCTAAAAACTGTTTCGCATGTGTCGAAGACCGCTCGGAGGTGCGGATGCATCTTAACGGTGAGGGGAATAGTACCAAGCGTCGAGAGCTCTTCACTGTTACCGTACAATAGAAACGGCGTCTGATTTTTATCCGAGATCGGCGCGTTTCGATCCAATTGAAATTCCCACGTGACGACGATCTCTCCACCCGGCTCTACGACCTGCGAGCGAACGAGATCCGCGCGACTCAGCACCTCAAAGGCATCGTCCGCCTTCGCCTTTACCTTCTTCAGCACCCCCAGACCGAGGACCAAAGAGAATTGGGGAAGGGGGGCAGGCTCCGAGCCGTGATTCTTCACCTTCACGGTACAAGGTACCGCTTCGCCCTGTGTCGCGGCCTCTAACGGAACCTCAAGTCGAAACTCAAGTGGCTTTTGAATGTATACGCTTCGCATGTCCGTCCTTATACATCGATTTGGGAGGTTCTAAAACCTGCCGCGCACCTAGTCCCGTGCGCTCTCTAACCCCCAATCCCTCCGGAGGGTCCGTTGGGAGACGGGGCCTCAGGCTATGCGGTGCAACGATCCCCCTTGCCAACCCCGTCCCGATCGCCTACTTCTTACTTTACGAGAACTAGAAAACTAATAACCTTTAATATGCACTTTTGGGAGCTCAAAGGCGGGCCGGCATACAGTAAAAGGAGCGCGTCAGATTGAGCTGAAGGTCGACTCAGTACTGCAGAGCGCTTCATTTCGAATCTTCGAAAACTCTGAGAGCAACCAAGACCAAGGAGAGGGCGAAATGCACATGCGAGCGAATCACTTCACGATGCATGGCGCGCTAGGCGTTTGTGGCGCCGGTCGAGCATCGGCACATCCAAACAAGGGCGACCAACATCGGCAGAGCTCGCGCTTTTGCACAATTGGTTCCGACAAAAAACACTCGAGATACCAAGAGTGGTAGGCACACGAGCACCAAGATACAGAGCCGGCGCACCAGGAAAGCAGCAAGATGGCGACACCAACAGAACTATAAAAAAAAGAGAATGAGCATCGGAAGGCACAGAAAGGTCATCAAAACGGGAGAGAGCGCAAAAGGGGACTTCACGACCCCATGCAACTCCCCTTCCCCTCTCGGACACTCGCTCCCCTTCTCCCAATCAATAAAATCGGCACTATTCACGCCTCACTAAAGCCCGTACAATCATACTATGTCGTCGCTCGTGATACGCGGAAAATCCTCGAATGCAGACAAGGTGTGGCTCCGCATCTCTGCATTTCTCTCTCTCAAATCACCAGCGACTCGGGTGACCTACTCAGGAATCATCGCTGAATGGTGCCGGTTTCTTCGCACTGAACCGGGCACACCCGAGGCGGCAAACGCCATCGTTCAGGCCACCGATCTGCACGCGATCGCGTACCGCAAATTTCTCGAGCAAAAGCCGGGAGAGAAGCCTCGCATGGCTCGCATGGCCGGAAGGGTATCAGCCGAACGGAGCATCACCCTCGAGCGCGCTACCGGTCGAGGGACCAAGAAAGATGGATTGGAAGCGACACAGTCGAACGCCACAATTCACAAAAAATTCGCGGCCCTCAGGCGTATCTATCGCATGCTCGTCTCAAGTAATCTTGGAATCGCTGAGAACCCCTTTGAAGCCGACAAGGTCCCCCCTCCTCCCAAGGACGCTGGGCGAAAACGCCCTACCCAGATGATCGATTTCGATCTCGTCATGGAGATCGTCTCAATTCCCGATGCAAACACTCCGAAGGGGCGTCGAGACAGAGCTATACTCGCCACCCTCTTCGGTGGTGGATTACGACGGAGCGAGGTTGTCGGGCTCCGTATCGGCGACATCAAGAGGACCTCGTCAGGAACCACCTACCTCTACCTGCGACACACGAAAGCGAAGCGGGACGCCGAGCAGGCTATTCCGCGGTGGGCAGCGGATCATCTCTGGGAGCTCATTCGGGAACGAAAGGCCGACGGAGCCATGGAGGGTGACTACCTCTTTGTCGGATTCACCGGTAAAGGCGGGCAAACCATTACCACCAAACCGATGTCGGACACCGGCCTCTATCTGCTCTTCAAGCAGTACTGCATGGCCGCAGGGGCAGGATCGTTCGCGACCCCCCACTCCGCTCGCGCTACGGCTATTACCAAGCTTCTCGCTGACGGTATTCCACATCGGGAGGTGCAGGAGTTCTCCCGCCATTCGAGCATTCAGATGGTGGAGTGGTACGACAAGAGACGATTTAGTGTCGAGGATAGTCCAGCGAAGGAGCTGTCGTACACCTCTCGCAAGAAATAGCACCTACGAGCTTGCGCTATCCACCCTGCAACACGTTCGCCATCTCTGAGGCGATAGCATCATAGCCGAGCGTATTAGGATGGAGCCCCTCGGGACGATTATAGTAGGCGCACTCTGAGTACACGGGACAACCCGTTTGAAAGAGCGTCTCAATATCAACAAGTGGGAGTGAGTTTATAGCGGCGACGTCACGAATCTGGTTTGAGATATTCGCAGTAAAAGGCGCGTACTGAGCACGCAGGGCGATCGGATTTGCAAGGGTTGAAAGCACCACCTGCCGGCCATCGGCCCGAGCGACGTTGATCATCTTTTGAAGAGCTCGAACAAACACATCGTTCGGCACCAGACGCTGCGCATCATTCGTACCTTCGGCGATGATAACCACATCGGCGGTACTGCCGATCACCACCCCGGGAAACCTTTCAAGTCCGGCCTCGGTGCCATCCTCTGCGAGCCCCTCTCCGGGAGCGCCTGCGTTCAGGACCGAAACTCCAAGCAACGACGAGAGCCTTAGTGGATATCCCCTTGGCTTTCCGAGATCGGGTATCACCTCGACGTACTCGTCGGGCGAATTACCATCTCCAACTCCATAGGTAATACTATCGCCAAACGCGAGAACCTCAACGGCTCCATCGCCGTTACGATCTTGCAGGATAGCGTCCTGAGCATACGCGTTCATGCACGACAGAACGCTCACGCTACCCACGATTAAAGCTCTTACGATTCCGCTCATACATCACCCCGGCGATAGATGGCGACATTGTGAACCGGATTTACGAACTCGTAAAGAGATCGCCTCAAACAGCATGTTGCCTGAATACGGGTTCCTATGGAGTCGCCCAGGCGTCCCCACCCCGCGAGATTTTCCCCTGTAGGAGCTTCTCAAGGTCATCATAATTCACGGGCTTAGTAAGAAAGAGATCAAACTCGGTGCAATCACCACACCCAGGATGCATATCCTCACGCTCCCAGCCGGTAACGGCTACAAGCAATGGGGCGGATGCTCCAAAGGACTTCCGGATTCGTTTCGCCACCTCATGCCCATTGATGTCTGGAAGACCGATATCGAGGAGCACCACATCAGGGTCGAAATGCGCGCACTCCTGAATGGCGGAGGCGCCGTTTTCTGCCACGACAACCCTATGCCCCGCCATTTGGAGGAGCATCGCCATCGTCTGAGCCGAGGCAACGTTGTCGTCGACCACCAGAATTTTTTGGGTATCGTGCCGCTGAATATTGGGGCCCATAGGTTACCACTCCTTGTATGCAGAAGTGGTAACCTGTATCAGCCGTTTTGTGGTATGCGGTCCGGCAGTTCCCTACGCGGGAACGCGCCTTCTATCCCTATCGGTCCCAAGCGCGTCGAGGGCTCCGCTCTCGGTTTCCGGAACGCTCAGTACGCCCTCCGAAACCACCGCGACCCGCGTTACCGCGAGGGCCACGAGGGCCTCGCGGGCCTCGAGCACCGCCGCGAGGAGCGCGCTCTCGCTTCTCAAGGACCTTGAGCGCCTCGACCTGACTCAGATCTGGCCCCTCAAGCCTCTCAAATCGATCCCGAGGCTGACCCCGCCGAGCACTCTCATCACGCTGAGAGCCAACTGCTCCGCGACCGTCGAACCGCTCATTGCGACGCTCTGGGCGCCCATTAAAGCGTTCTCTCGTTCTACCAGGAGAGCGGTCGGAACGCTCTGCACGACCTGCGTGAGCCCGAGCATTTCTACCCTCACTCTCAGGTCCGAAAGCATACCGAGGCCCCCTCTCACCGCCTTGCTGGCGATCTCTTCTGTCGTTGAAACGTTGTCGACCCGGGCTCTCGCCACGGTCACGTCGTCCAAATCCACGATCAGTCCGCTCTCCACGTCCCCGTTGAGGCCGATCGCCGCCTCGAGCGCCCCGCCCTTCAGGACGATCCTCGTTGCGTCCGGCACGTCGATCCGTACGGGTCCCGCGGTCTCTCGAACGCCCTTCTGGGCGCTCTGAACGCTCACGACGCTCGCGACGTGGCTCCGGAGTGACATCACTTCCGCTGAGCTCGGCACCCTCAGGGGAGGCCTCACCACGAGGCGCTTGGGCCTCGCGTGGTGGACGAGCTCCGCGCTCAGCACGCTCTCTGCGACCAGGACGCTCACGTCGGGCGTTCCGTCCCGGACGTTGGCGACGAGCACCTCGCTCAGTATCGACAACCTCCTCTTCAACTCCCTCAACTTCCGGGGTCTCTAAACGGGTCACAGGAGTTTTGAGCCATCGCTCAATCGTTCTCAAAAGCGCTCCGTCCGCCTTCGTCACAAACGACACCGCCTCGCCGGTTGCTGAGGCGCGACCGGCGCGACCGGTGCGGTGAATGTACGCATCAAGGTTCTCAGGCATGTCGTAGTTTACAACGTGCGTAATACCCTTCACGTCGATACCCCGTGCTGCGATATCGGTAGCGATAAGGATACGATAGCGACCATCTTTAAAGCCGTTCAACGCCTGCTGTCGCTTTCCTTGGGAAAGATTCCCGTGCAGGGATGTGACGTGCTGACCTCGGCGAGCGAGTTGCTCAGCAAGACGCTTTGCGGTGTGCTTCATCTTAGTAAACACAACAACGAGGGCCTCTCGATTCTCTTGGAGCCAATGCGACAATACGTTCGCCTTCGATGATTGCGCGATCTGATACATAGAGTGTGATACAGACGCGTTAGCATCCTCTATCTTCACCCGAACGACCGCAGGATCGTTCTGAATCCCACGAGTGAGCTCACGAATCTCCTCCGGCATGGTCGCCGAGAAGAGAAGGGTCTGACGCTCGGTCGGGATCTTTGAGATGATCTTCTTTATATCGGGAAGGAAACCCATGTCGCACATCCGATCGGCCTCGTCGAGAACGAGATACTCGATCCCCTTAAGGTCGATAGTTCGGCCACTCATGTGATCGAGCAAACGACCTGGACACGCGACGATGATCTGAGGCTTGCCCCGAAGATCCGAGATCTGCTTTCCGTGTGAAACGCCGCCGTAGATCGTAACGCTCTTTAAGCCGGTACGAGGAGCGAGCTCCTTAATGACATCATTGATCTGCTCAGCGAGCTCGCGGGTCGGTGCAAGGATCAGAGCCTTTGCGCCCTTCTCCTTTGTTCCGCTCAACTTCTGCAGGATCGGAAGAATGAAAGCCGCGGTCTTTCCCGTTCCGGTCTGAGCGAGTCCGATAAGGTCTCTTCCCTCGACGACCAGCGGAATAGCTTCAGCCTGAATGGGTGTTGGGTGGGTGTATCCGATCCCCTTAACCGTCTCCTTGAGAAACGGAGACAATGGAAGATCATCAAAGGTAAGCGTGCGGATCTCTTCCGCAGCTAAAGTATCGCTGTGCATTACTAGCCTATTTTACAGAGAAGTGGTGATGCCGGTGTCACACTACTTCGGACGTTTGGTTTGGTAGTAAAGCCCGAATGTGCACGCTATCGGCACCCGGCGCCCAACGATGTGGATGTAAGAACTTCACTAATGTGGGGAGAGCCTACCATTTGTGGAACATTTAAGGAAATTCGAAGGCACGCGGTAAGGCCGCTAGGCAATCACGGCTCTAACATCCCGATATATCATGACCTTGTTACGAATCAGGTAGGCCGCCGCGCCGTGCGTCGGCCCGAAAAGAGTGAGGAGCTCGCCCCTCCCCTTGCCCCGAAACAGACCCCGCTTACGCCACTTCAGCGGCCTTAGGCTGAGGTACCTGCACCTCAACCGGTATAGCTGGGAGCTTCTTCTGAAGACCGTAGAAGAGCGGAAAATCCTGCGGAGCAACAAGTGAGAGCGCCCTACCCGATTTTCCGGCGCGTCCCGTACGCCCTGTGCGATGAACGTAGGTTTCGGGGGTATCGTGCATAGCGTAGTTCACCACAAGGTCGAGGTCCTTCACATCGATTCCACGTGCGGCCACATCAGTAGCTACAAGGACCTTCACCTCGCCAGAACGGAACTTAGCCATGGTCCGCTCCCGCTCTTTCTGCGAGAGGTCTGAATTAAGTCGCTCACACTCAATTCCTCGCTTGCGAAGAAGGATCTGCACAAGCTCAGTGTCCGACTTGAGGTTACAAAACACGATCGCCGCCTTCGGCTGATACTCCTGAAGGAACGCCGCCAATGCAGTCGCCTTACTCGTGAGCCCAGCATCGACCCTGCAGAAGAGGTGCTCGATAAGCTGCGACGTCTCCTCGACCGGCTCCAGTTCAACCCTAAGAGGCTTCTTAAGAAACGACTCAGCGAGCTGACCAACACGGGGTGTCATAGTCGCACTGAAGAACAACCCTTGTCGCTCGCGAGGAAGCTTCGAAAGGATCGCGCGAACCTCCTCCACGAAGCCCATCGAGAGCATCTCGTCAGCTTCGTCGAGCACAAACATCTTACAGCTGCGAAGGTTGAGTTTACGTTGATCGATCAGGTCCTGGATACGCCCGGGTGTACCTACCACGATTCGGGGATCGTTACGCAGGTCTCGAATCTGTCCCTCCTGTTTTGCACCGCCGATAATACACGCTGGACGAAGGTCCTCCACAACAGAGACGATCACATTTCGAACCTGGAGCGCAAGCTCTCTGGTCGGACAGATAATCAAACCGAAGGTGCCATCTACCGGAGAGGCATCAATGAGACGGGAAAGCATCGGAAGAACGAAGGCCAGGGTCTTTCCGCTTCCGGTTTGAGCCTCAACGATACAGTCCTGTCCGGTCAGAACGGCGGGTATCGCGGCGCGCTGCACAGGGGTCGGGGTTGTAATCTTGAGCGCCTTGAGCTGTCCGCGAATGCTTGGGTGCTTAACGAGATCGAAGAATGAGGCCTCGGCTTGAGGAGCCTCTACACTACTGGTTTCAATTGTCATATCTCTGATTCATCTCTTGCGAGGTCGCGATACAAAAACAAGGCGACCCGGGTTTCACATTGCACTAGCTTTTATGCACTACTAGGGTCTTCTCAGTTACACGTCTCTCAGGAGGAAGATAAGGAGACTGGACCCTTGCACCGCTACGATCTTTTCTTCTTTGTTGCGGCGCCAGTGCGATGCCACAACCCTTACATACCTCTCAGTATGCCACACTTGACGGGCTTGAAACACCCAGAACGTAACGAGCTGAACCTGCACGTATTTTCTGCCAATGGGAGCCCCCACCCCCCTGTAGGGCCTTATTTTTGGGGATTTGTGAGGTGCTTCATCGGATTCGCGCACTGCGGGCTCTTTACCTCACCGTGCCCATACCTGCGCATGAACTCCTGGTTAAAACACCCCAAGAGTTGGCTGATCGGGTGCACGCCAGGATTTTTTGACGAGTTCGCAAACACAGACTTCACGCACGGCTCAACAAACGCTGCCGTAATCGACTCACATCGTGAGGGCTCAAGGGAGTAGCACTTCAACCACTCACCACCATCAGAGCAGATCTCATCAACTACCTTCTGTATCGAAGCCTTATCGGGCCCGCTCGTACCGGGCGCCCCCTGAGCGTGTGAGGGGTCCACTCCGCGCCCAAACTGCACGACGATGACGACGAGAGCTGCAATGAATCTGATCATAGGTATCCCCCCAAGCGGTGACCGGATAGTACAAAGAATGGAATCATACCGGTATTGGGAAAGAGCGTGCCGCACTCAAAAAATACCATGCCACCAACACCCGTCCGGTAGTTCGCCATCCCTAACGATATGACATGTTGCGCGAGCGGCGTAACAAACGGCTCGCACCACGCCGCTCCCATAAGCGCGGCTCTCTTTCAACAACAGATTCGGACAGACCCAAAAGATCACGTGGACACCCCTCCTGTCACGATCTGTTCGCATGCGACCGCTTTGCATCGCGGGCTCTCCAAGAGCAAGCCCCACAAGGATATCTCATCATTTTCTTGTTGTGACTCCCCCCCTCCTCCCGATATCTTCCTCCGAATTGTTCTCTCATACGTGCATACGGGTAGTGCCAAAGGATCGAAGGTTTTTCTCTTTTTACATGCTCACCTCCTCACGTCCATCCAACCTCACAACGCTCCACATAAATGTGGGACGTTGTATCGGTTGGAGAGCGAAAGGAGGATCGTCATGGCTAGTCGCAAAGGGTTGCTGGACACCCTTCGGGATCAACTCTCGAAGATAGGTCGGAGACTTGGGACGCAGTCCCTCGCCCGATGTACAAAGGGTGGGCAACGGGATTTTCTCGCTCGGGAATTCATGAAACCCTTCAGAGGGGTTGCATCCCACGAGCTTGATGAAACGCTCTACGAGTGGATGACCGGTGACAGACCGGATCACCGTAGTGTGCAAACTGTACTTCAGGTACTGATCGAGACGGGCAACGAGGATTGCATCGATACCGTGTTGGATTGTATCGATGTGCGCGTTGGTGGAGGAGCTCCCTCCACCCAACGAAGGGATCTTCAGCTTGATCAGGTGATTCAAGATGCCTGGTGGGGAGATTGCGTTCTTGAACCGTTCGAAAACGCCTTCCCCAGGTCTCCTCGGTTACGCAAAAAGGTACGGACTCTGATCGCAGAGCTTCGCACGCAAACACGCCCTCACCCCAGTGAAGCGGCGATCTAGTATCGGTTGGGAGGAGCGGTACCTATCATGTACCTGCTCTCACGGTTTTCAACCCTGAGGCACTCCCAACCTTTCTCCCTACTCCTCTATCAGCAGAGAATCATCAGAGAATCAGTAGAGGTCGTAAACCAAAACCGAGAGCGCGTCATCACGCGCCGCGCGACTCTCTAACCCGATCAATAATCTCTTCAACCACAGATGGCTCAGCCAGGGTCGTGGTGTCACCTACAGCAGCGTATTCCCCCTCCCCGATCTTGCGGAGGATGCGGCGCATAATCTTCCCCGAACGGGTCTTGGGCAGCCCAGGTACTATCCAAAGCGCATCCGGTGTCGCTATCGGAGATATGATCTCCCGAACGGACCGGAACACCTCCTTCGTAACATCAACACCATCAGGGACATCACTCCGAAGGACACAGAATGCACCGATTCCCTGCCCCTTTACATCGTGGGGAATCCCTACGACAGCAGCCTCTGCAACAACACCCGACCTTACGATTGCGCTCTCGACCTCCGCCGTTCCGAGACGATGGCCGGCAACGTTAAGAACATCATCAACTCGGCCGGTAATCCAATAGTATCCATCCTCGTCACGCCGACATCCATCGCCCGTGAAGTACAGCCCCGGATAGATCGAGAAATAGGTTTGCACGAAACGTTGGTGATCGCCGTACACGGTTCGCATCATTCCGGGCCACGGATACTTAATGCACAGCCGTCCTGAGATACCGTTCCCCTCCAGGATCTTTCCCGCTTCATCGACTACTACCGGTTGCACACCAAAAAAGGGTCGCGTAGCCGAACCCGGCTTCGTCTCGGTAGCTCCCGGAAGTGGGGATATCAACACCCCGCCCGTTTCGGTCTGCCACCACGTATCAACGATCGGACACCGTCCCTCTCCAACGACCTCGTGGTACCACAGCCATGCATCGGAGTTGATCGGTTCGCCAACCGTACCCAAGATACGCAGCGAGGAGCGATCGTAGCGCTTCACGTGGTGATCTCCCTCCTTCGCCAAGGCGCGAATAGCTGTTGGCGCGGTGTAGAAGATAGTCACCTTGTGCCGCTCAACCGCATCCCAATACCTTCCTGCATCGGGGTAGGTCGGAATCGATTCAAACATCACGGTCGTTGCCCCGTTTGAGAGCGGCCCGTACACAACGTACGAGTGGCCCGTAACCCAGCCAACATCGGCTCCACAGAAGTAGATGTCGTCATCCTTGATATCGAAGATATACTTGTGTGTCGCTGTGACATGCAGGAGGTACCCACCTGTTGTGTGCAGCACCCCCTTGGGTTTTCCGGTTGAGCCGCTGGTGTAGAGAATAAACAACGGGTCCTCAGAATCCATGCTCTCCGGAGCTGTCTCGTAGGTATCTCCGATCTTTGCGAGCTCATCCTCGTAGGAGAGATCTCGACCCGGTGTCATAGACACCGGCGTTTCGGTCCGGCGCACAACGAGGATATGTTTTATCGTTGGACACGCCTCGACCGCTTCATCACTCGTCTCTTTGAGCGGAATCGTTTTCGCGCCTCGCAACCCCTCATTTGCGGTGATCAGCACCTTACATCCACAGTCGTTGATACGATCGCGCAACGACTCTGATGAAAATCCAGCGAAAACCACAGTGTGAATAGCTCCTATACGGGCGCACGCCAGCATGCAGATGGCAGCCTCAGGTATCATGGGAAGATAGATCGCTACGCGATCGCCTTTTTTTACACCCAACTTTTTCAGCACCGTCGCCGTTCGGCACACCTCACGGTGCAACTCGCGATAGGTGATGCGACGAACCTCATTCGGATCGTTCCCCTCCCAGATGATGGCCACCTTATCCCCTCGGTGGAGAAGGTGTCGGTCGAGGCAGTTCTCACTAAGATTGAGCTTCGCCCCAACAAACCACTGCACGTGCGCCTGACCAAAATCCCACGACACCACCTTACTCCATAGGGAATGCCATTGAATCAGTGAGCGAGCTTGCTGATCCCAGAACTTCTCCGGATCTGCGATCGAGTGTTTGTAGAGCTCGTCATACCGCTCGGAGTTGATGTGCGCTTGTGACGCAACTTTGGGGGGAACGGGAAAGCGGACGTTGGCGGTCATAGTGGTAACTCCAAGGGGCCAGCTACAAAAACATCGTCACGATAGCCCAGGCAGAGGCGGGGGAGAACGGGAAAAATATGACCGCCGTATTTCCCTAGAGGCCACTCACAGGGGCGTGCTATCCTACCCCCCATGACGAACCATCGAACCATTATCGAGCCCTTCAAGATAAAGGTCATAGAGCCCCTTACAATCCTAACCCGAGAGGAACGGGAACCCATTCTCCGCGAGGCCGGATACAACCTCTTCCTCATTCCATCCTCTGGGGTCACCTTCGACTTTCTCACGGACTCGGGAACGACGGCCATGAGCGCCAAGCAGTGGGCCGCCATGATGGTAGCGGACGAGTCCTATGCCGGTTCGCGCAGCTTCACGAGATTCGAATCGGTAGTGAAGGAGATCACGGGCTACACCTTTATCATTCCCACTCACCAAGGGCGAGCCGCAGAACGACTCCTCTTCGAGGCGGTGCTAAAACCGGGAATGAAGGTTCCCTCCAACAATCACTTCGATACTACCCGTGCGAACATTGAACATCTTGGGGCCGAGGCGGTCGACCTCGTTATTGATGAGGGACGCGACGCTGCGCTCCTCCACCCTTTCAAGGGCAACATTGACCTCACCAGGCTCGAAGAGTTCTGCGAGCGGGAGCGCTCCTCCATCCCCTTTGGGATGATTACGATTACGAACAACACCGGGGGCGGACAGCCGGTGTCCCTTGAGAACATTCGTGGCGCCTCAGAGATATACCGTCGACACGGGATACCGTTCATCATCGACGCCTGTCGGTTCGCTGAAAACTCATACCTGATCAAGGTTCGGGAAGCCGCGCACGCCGATCGAAGCGTGCGCGATATCGCGCAGGAGATCTTCTCGCTCGGGGACGGGTGCATGATGAGCGCAAAGAAGGACGGTCTCGTGAATATAGGTGGCTTTATCGCCCTGCGCGACAAGACGTGGATCGAATCGTTACGTTCGCTGCTCATCCTTACCGAGGGTTTTCCAACCTATGGAGGACTCGCAGCTCGTGATTTAGAGGCGCTTGCGGTAGGTCTTGAGGAGGTGCTCGATGAACGCTATCTCGAGTATCGAACTGCCGTGACGAGGTACATGGCTGAGGGACTGAACAAAGTGGGCATCCCGACCGTTCAACCACCGGGAGCGCACGCAGTGTACATCGATGTGAAGAGATTTCTTCCGCACATCCCACCCCACGAATTCCCAGGACAGGCTCTCGCGTGCGAACTCTACCTTCAGGAGGGGATTCGATCGTGCGAGATTGGATCTGCAATGTTCGGTCACTACACCGACCCAGCCAGTGGTCCGCTAGGCTTTGTCCCAGCTCAGATGGAGCTGGTGCGGCTCGCCTTTCCACGTCGCGTGTATACGCAAAGCCACTTCGACTTCATCCTTGAGGGGATGGATGAGATAGTGTCGAAGAAAAACTCATTGCGAGGGATGCGTCTCACCTATGATCCGCCCTTCCTACGACACTTCACAGCGCGGTTTGAACCCCTCGCCTCGCGTCCCTAAGGAGCTGGGCAGGTTGAAGGGTCGGGGCTGGTACACGGATGCGTTGCTGGATCGGGAGCTCGCCCCGGTCGCACCGTTGGACGAGGCTCAGACTCGGGCGTAGAAGGAGCGGGCTTCTTATCGGGAGCCGGCTTCGTTGGAGCGGGCTTGGTTGGAGCGGGCTTGGTCGGAGCCTCAGGCGCCGCGAGCTCGCTGAAATCCACCGGACGGTTTGCCGTATGAGGTGCTTTGCTATCTTTAGAAATGTGCATCATACCCTAGTTCCTCTTAATGTCGTTCTCTCCGATTATTACCAACTCATAGGGCCCCTCGAAAGCCTCTCCCTGCCGGGTTCGAAGCTCTATCAAGGGGGCCACATGTTTCCTCCAAACCGCCTGCTCGGCTCTTCCAGTTCCATCACCACGACGAGGTAAGGGAGCCTTATATTTTATATGACGGCTCGAGAGTTCGAGGCTGAAGCAATTCAGCAACGGGATCGGGTCGAATTCCGGAACGGAGCGATCTATCGCCCCAATAAAGATCGTTTCATCCCCCTTTCGAGCGCTCCCCTTTCGCTGATGTTCCCGATAGATCTCATACGCCCGAACCAACATGCGGGGAGGCGCCATATCGCCGGGGGTGAGGTCGTTCTTCCAAGCGCCGTAGCGGTGCCGGAACGCCTCGAACAACTTCTGACCGGAGGTCGCAAAGTTCCGGATCTCAAGATCGGCTTTTGCCAGCGGTCGAACGGCATCATCAACCCGTTCTCGATCACGACGAAAGGAGTTTATCAACCACGGCCAATGCACGTGCCCGTACACATCTCGCCAGGCCGTGGATTGATGCTGCACCTCCCACGCGAATACCGGCTTTGACGCAACCGGAAGCGCATTACACATCCCCCCGAAGAGCGGCGACATGTGCCCCAACACGAGGTGATTTTTACCGGCATCTTTGGTCGCTTGGATCAGCTCAGGAATGGAAAGCTTAGCAGCGGCGGCGTCCATCGCTACCTCGGGCCCCTCGTCGAGAGTATACGAGGCCTGACGCACCTTGGTGTTGATAACTGAGGCGGGAAACCCAAACGCGAATCCGTACGAGCCACTGAAGTGATCGTTGTCGATTACGTAGTAGTACCGATCTTTGAACAACGTAAAATCATCGGAAGGTGCGGTCACCCCAATCCACTGCCGAAGCGCTACGATCGAGCATATCTCAAGATTGTTGAGCTGATCAGCGAACCACAGATGCGGGTCCTTCCGATACTCATGCAGAACATCGATATTCGGACTCAAGCTATGAAAAAGTTTGTCAAGGATCGCCCCCGACATAAAGGTCCCGCGCCCAGGGGGCATATCGGTGTTGTCGCACCGGATAAAACGAACGTCCTCGAAACAATCCATCGCGAACTCTCGAAAGAGTGGTAGACGGCCCCCCAACGATCGCGTCTCCATCCGAAGTCGACCAAAGGAGTGATAGGAGTGGTGACGAGCCCGCGTCACGATCTTGAACGACTCTTCGAAGGATTCTTTTTTCGCTGTTGGCTGCCAGCTTGGATAGGGCACCGAACCGTGCTGACCAACAGCCCATCCCTGGAGCCAACGGTAGGCCTGCTGATGCCGTTGCTGTTGCGCCTTGGTGCGGGCGTTCGACAAGTAGGTATCAACGTGCCCCTCAGCCAGGATCCGTTTAGAACGCTCGACGAGGTCCTCTCGGGCGAGGTGGTGCTCCCCCTCGAGGATCGCGACGCCGAGCTTGCGAACATGGCGATTGAAGCATTGAAGTCTCAGCCCCCGGTTGGGCTGGGTCTCTCCCGCGACCTCCCACAAATCATGGATGTGCTCCACGATCGGACGGCGATACACCTTTCCAACCGCGTCCTCAGCCCTCATCACGATTCGAAAGATCAAGGCTCCCGTCTCTGTCGGTTTGTTGTGAATCAACGGTATCAATAGGTCGCCGAAATCGGTTGCGCGCATACGCCCCTCGGGGACGGCGATGCCCCGGCCGCTGCGGCGGCGCAAACCATCAAGGACCTCATGTATACTTTGTTCCACCAGTGCCAACGCCGCCGCGTACGTGGTCGGTGTATTCGGATGAACATACTCCGAACGAAAGGTGCCTTTGAAGAGCTCGCCTTCGATTTCGGCTCGCTTGAGCCTCACATACTCACCCTCAAACCGAGCCAACTCATCGTGTCGCCCCTGGTCCCCCGGAAAATACGGGAACGGCCTAGCACGAACACCGTCCGGATACGGACAGCTCCACTCGAAGATGTCCAAATCTCGGACAGCGCTCTTCGCACTATCGTCCATCACTACAACGCGTCGGGCATGAACGAGGAGGCAGAGCGACACCAGAGCCTTTGCATAGTCGTGGCTACCTCGTTCAAGTCCAGCGAACGAAACTCGCTCGACGCCATGTATCGAGCTCCCTTTCAGCGGATCGCTGTTGGGACGCTTCTCGGGAGAATCATCAGGTTGCAAGGGTACCATCTCTCGTACAAACTCCTTCTGGATGCAGCAACGTATTGGAGTAACACCGAAAGAGGTTCCTGACACCGACAAAATGAGTCAACCCGGATTTTCAGTATCTGTGCGTAATCTCTCTCGACCGTCGTATTTTCTATTTGTTATAATTTAAGTGCAATTGGTACTTAAACCGACTCTCACCGCGACTCCAAAATAAGACCATGTTTCTCATTAGCCCCTCTTTTGAGCACCGCTTAAAAAAAGAGAACCTCGTGCTCGTGGCGGTGTTCACGACACTGCTCTCTCTCATCCCAACCGCGTATGCGGCGCTCATCTCCAACTCAAGCACCCTCTTCGCAGACCTCCTGCGTTGCCTGGGGGAGTTCTTCGCGATCGTTGCCTCGTGGATAGTGCTCCTCAAGATGTCCCGAAACGACACGAGTCGATTCAACTACGGATACGGAAAGCTTGAGCAGTTAGCCGGCGTCGCAGTGGCTGCGGCTCTCTTCCTCACCTTCCTGGTCTCCCTTACCTCGGGTATTCGCGGACTCATCATCCCCACGAAACTTGAGAACGCTGAGTTTGGCTTCGTCTTCGCGGTGCTCTCTATCGCGGGCAACGCGTTCCTTTGGATCTCAAATTATATCGCCGACGCGCGCTCCCCCTCTCCCATAGCTGAATCTCAGTGGAGGCTCTTCCGCGCTAAAACATGCGCGACCATGGTGGTTGTCATCTCACTCGGAGTAGCGCTCGCCTTCGCCGACAGTAGCGCCAGCGTATACGTGGATCCGATCGGTTCGATAGCGCTCTCACTCTTTATGTTGTGGCAATCCTACACGCTCGTTTCAGCCTCGGTCCCGGACCTGATCGACTACGCCATCGAAGAATCCCTTCAAAAGACCCTCGACACCATCCTGAGCGACCACCGAGGCGACTATGCGCAGCTTGAGAAGGTTCGCTCGCGTCGCACCGCTCGACGGGTCTACCTCGAACTCTTCCTCTCCTTTCCGGCCGAGCTCCCTTTCGGAGAGGTTCACCGACGGGTGATCCTCCTCAAGCACTCCGTGGAGGAGCGGATTCCGGGAGCGGATGTAACGGTCATCCCCTCGCTTCCACCACTATCACATTGAAATTACGTATATTTTTAGATTCCTTCAGAACAGATCCCGACCGTTAGGAGCCATAACCGACCGGTGTTGCCATAACGCTAATGAGTGATCGATAGTTCTCATGGCGCTACGACGGGGTGTGCATGTCTACTCAAGAATTCGTTCTCAAAATATTTCTCATCTACATCTTCATCAAGGCGCTCGTGCTCTGCCCTCTGGGCTGGATGACGTTGTGCGTATGGTGGAACGAACGACAGGAAGCCAAGCGTGCAGGAATGGCTACAGAACCTCTCGCTGCCAATTCTGATGTGGCAGTGGCGACACCACAGATGGAAGCTGCCTAACGACGCGCGGTCACAAACTCTAGAATCGCGTCGTACACCCGGGAGAGCTCTCCATCGGTCGTACAGTACGGAGGCATAACGTACACCACGTTGCCTAACGGTCTAAGCAGAACGCCCCGCTCAATGAAAAAATCCCTCGCCTGCTGGGCTGCGCTGTTCTGATACCCTCCCGCTTCCTGAGTGCGAAGGTCAAACGCAACTATCGTCCCCTTCGTCCGGGGAGACTCCACATTATTCATGGTTCGCAGACGATCCACGAAGGTCCGGTGTGCGGACGCGATGCGAGCACGGGCGCTGCGACACGCCTCTGAGGTGGTGATCTCGAGACTTGCAAGGGCAACAGCGCACGCGATTGGGTTGGCCGTATACGTGTGCCCATGAAAGAACGTTCGAGAGTGATCGCTTGAAATAAATTCAGCGAAGAGATCCTCGCGACACATCGTCACCGCAAGGGGAAGTGTCCCACTCGTTAATCCCTTCGAGAGACAGATAATATCGGGAGCCACCCGCATCTCAGCACTGGCAAAGAGCTCGCCCGTTCGACCAAAGCCGGTCATAACCTCATCGGCGATACACAGACCTCCGTAGCGTCGAACCAAGGACGCGTAGCGGTCGAGCACTTCCGGGTCGTACATCCGCATACCGGCGACGCCCTGTACCAACGGTTCAACGATGAGACCAGCGACATCCCCACGCCGACACGCTGCCTCAGCGCGCTCCATGTCACGGTCACCTCCCTCGATCGAGAGGTATTCGACAGAGAAGAGCATCTCATCAAAGGGCGCGGAGAAGATGGAACGCGCCCCCACCGCCATCGCTCCAAAGGTGTCTCCATGGTATCCACCCTCAAGCGCCAGAAACGTAGTCCTACGCTCCCCACGATGACGTGCTCGCTGAACCGCAAGCTTAATCGCGACCTCCACCGCGGTCGAACCGTTATCGGTGTAAAAGACCCGCTGAAACCCATGAGGAACCACCTCACACAAACGTTCAGCGAGTCGCACCGCTGGCTCGTGAGTGACACCCGCAAAGATGACGTGATCGAGCTGCTCGAACTGCGCAGCGGCGGCACGCGCGAGCGAGGGATGCCCGTGACCGTGGAGACAACACCACCACGAGGAGATTCCATCCAGGATCTCCCTGCCATCCTCAAGTCTAAGAAAACTACCTTTCGCCGAGATAACGGGAAGGGGCTCAACCGCAAATCCTGATTGGGTGTACGGATGCCAGACGACACCCTTGTCACGCGAAACGAGCGAGGTCATAGGTTCCAGCCACACTGAGACGCGAAGGCTGAGATGGAGCGTTGAGAGACCTCCCCGAACGAGGGCACCTTGCCGATCATCGAGACATCTCCCATCGTTGTTATAATTCGCTCCGTGTCGGGAAGCTCTTCGCCATTGAAAACCACCCCCTTCACCGGGATAGAACGCGCACGCAACGCGAACAACGTAAGCAGGGTGTGATTGATGCTTCCGAGGTAGTGCCTAGAGACGAGAACAACTGGAAGACCAAGTCGCTCTATGAGGTCGAGGTTAGTCGCATGGTCATTGAGCGGGACCATAACTCCTCCGGCGAGCTCCACTACCAGGGGGGGCTCACACACCGGGAGGGAGAATTCATCCAAACTTACCTCGACACCCTCGAGGGCTGCAGCGATGTGCGGGGAGAGGCTTTTACGTAGAAAGTATCGCTCGCTAAATATTCGCTGCGAACCATCTTTCAGTAAGCGCGACACAACCACGCTCTCTGCGGGCCCATCATCCGAACCGCTCGCGATCGGTTTCCAATACCGAGCACCTAACACCTCGCAAAGAATAGCGGAGATGACGGTCTTTCCTACCTCTGTGCCGATCCCGGCTACGATTACTCCACGCTCACGCATCGCACCCCTTACTGTGCAATATATCGTAGGGTTGGAATCCGAGCGGCCTCCACCATCGATGGAAGGGAGGCGCTTCCCTCGAGCGCCCTCTGAAGCAATCCCTTTTTCTGATTTACGAAGATCAGATTCGGAACCTCATCAGGTTTTAATTCAACCTTGGCGAGCTTGAGAGCCTCGCGACCTGCGTCGTACACATCACCGAATCCGTCAACGAGCCCCAACTCCTTCGCCTCTGAGCCGAGGAGTACGCGCCCGTCAGCGAAGCTCCGAACCTTCTCCTCTGGGATGTTACGCCCCTCAGCTACGGCGCTAATAAATCCAGCGTGCACCTTGGCCGCCGTATCCTCGAGGAATCGACGCTCAACCTCCGTCATAGGCCGGAACTGATTACCCGCGTCCTTGAGCGCCCCACTCTTAACCGTAATCATGTCGAAGCCCACCTTGTTGGCGATGGTGGTAAAGTTAGGGATCTGCATAACTACGCCGATAGAGCCGGTCTGCGTGCCGGGCTGACACAAGATCTTCGACGCACCAACAGCCGAGTAAAGGCCACCAGAAGCCGCCAGAGAACCCATGGAGACGACGATCGGCTTCTCAGCCTTGAGGCGTTTCACGGCGCTGTAGACCTCCTCTGAAGGAGCAACCGCCCCACCGGGAGAATCGATACGAAGCACTATCGCCTTAACATCCTTGTCTCGAGCCGCGTGATAGAGCTCTTTAAGAACCTCGGAGGAGTCCTCGATAATGCCGGTCATCTCAATAACCGACACCGCTGGACCGAGCTTTTTGGCTACCGAGCTCAAACCCGCAACGATGGGGATGATGATAAAGGTCAAAAGTACGATCGTGATAATTTTAGCGAGCCAGAGTTTATATTCTCTCATGAGTGTACGGGCCTTTTGTGAACGGGGTCCAATTCGAAAAGGTAGTCTAGTTAATCATTTGAGCCGTGGCTATAACTGTTTTGCCTTACAGGGCGGGCCATCCCGTCAAAGCACCGTCATACTTCGACTTCCCCTTTTTGAGGGCATGTATGATACTCCGGGGGCAACCTAACGCTACTGGAACCCTCTATGGACTCTACGATCGCTTCCCTCCTGGCTGAATCCGCCTCCCTCAAGGCGACACTCTCCAAAGACCCGGCCTTCATAGCCGCCCTGAACGCCTCCGCAAAACGACTCTCCGAGTGTGTGCGAACCAAAGGAACTATCTTCGCCTGCGGAAACGGAGGCTCCACCTGCGACGCGATGCACCTGTGCGAGGAGCTCGTCGCCCGCTACAAGCGCAATCGGCCCGGCATCAAAGCGATGCATTTCATGGATCCGGGAGTCCTCACCTGCTGGGGCAACGACGTCTCCTTCGATAACGCCTTTGCTCGATACGCCGAGACCTTCTGTACCCCACAAGATGTCCTGGTAGCCATCTCGACATCGGGAAATTCAAAGAACGTCCTAGCGGCGGTGGAGGCCGCGAAGGCAAAGGGCACCTTTGTGATAGGACTTGCTGGAAAAGACGGCGGCAAGCTCGCCTCCGTAAGCGATATCTCCCTAGTAGTACCCTCACAGGCGACGGAGCGGATTCAAGAGGCTCACATTACATGCATCCACATCTGGTGTGAGCTGCTCGAGACAACCTACTCCGTTTCGGCCTAGGAAACCTCGCCAGGGAAAGCTCGCAAGGGAAAGCCCCATGGCGCGCGGACACCGAAAGGGCTGAACCCCCTGTCGCCAATCCCTCCGCTGCCCCCAAGGATGTCGAGAGTCAAACTCTGGAAAGGCTCACGGCGGACCTCTTTTCATCACCCGGCTAAGCCCGAGCGCGACTCAATAACTCGTCAACCCGCTCAGCGTTCAGAGGAAAACCGATCTGAATCGTCTTGGCCCGTCGAAGAAAGAGGTGAAGGTCGTACTCCCAGGTGAACCCTATCCCACCGTGCACCTGAATGGCGGACTCACACACGCTCGGTCCAACCTCCCCCGCGTGCGCAATCGCGGTGCGAGCCGTAAGGGGACGTTGCTCAGGCGAGCTCACAAGGCTCCATGCGGCGAAGCGACACAACGCCCCAAGGGACTCGCTCGAAGCGTAGGCGTCCGCGATCCGCTGCTGCAACGCCTGAAACGCTCCGATCGGAACCCCGAACTGCTCGCGTGTTTTGAGGTACTCAGCGCTCATCTCAACAACTCGAGAGGTGACGCCGTACACCTCGCTCGCCTTGAGGATTGAAAGAGCATCGAGGATCACCGTGGACTCCTCCTCAGAGAACAGAAGTGCGGGAACGTTCGTGAGCGTTACCGAGGAGAGCGCCGCCGTACTATCGAGGGCGGGTTGAGGTTTGACGGTGACCCCCTCCCCGCTGAGCGAGCACGCAAACACCCGCTCGAAACCCTTTTGTCGAACAACGCCGATTAAGCGCGCCGCGCCTTCAAGCCCCCAGGCCCACGATATCTCTCCCGATACCCGCTTGGCCTTCATGCTCAATCCACTACAACACGAGGGAGGCGCTATAGCACTTCCCACACCAAGGGCTCGGTAAGGATCCTTCGTTTCGGACGCAAGAAGCCCCGGTACGATACAATCACCGAGGAGCCTTTCGGTTACAGGCTCAGGGAAGAGCGCACGCCCGACCTCCTCGGCGACGATCCCCAGCTCAGGAAAGGTATAGACCCCCTCTTCTGAACTAAATCCCTCCTCGAGCCCAAGCTGCCTAACCGACTCAACCAAGGCGTCATCGCGCCGGA
Source organism: Pseudomonadota bacterium (assembly GCA_041178185.1). Lineage (GTDB taxonomy): Bacteria > Bdellovibrionota_C > UBA2361 > UBA2361 > OMII01 > OMII01. The sequence goes on along the minus strand of JBEGVS010000037.1, from coordinate 22,115 downwards.
GGAGCGATGTTATTCGTTTTCGTAGGTACTCCGAGGGAGCCGCGTCGGCGAAAAAGCGACGAACCAGATCTTGCAACTCTCGCTGATCAGAGGTGATCTGCATAACCGCCCCCTAGAGCATTCCCAACATACCCTTCACCTCCTCAGAGGCCTCCCATGGGGGAGTAAAGGTTATCTGCACAACCGCCTCTTTCACTCCAGGGATAGCGGCTACCTTCGTCTGCACCTCATGCTTGAGTTGCGGTCCGGCGGGACACATCGGTGAGGTGAAGGTCATATCGATGATGACGCGCCCCTCGTCGATGGCGATGTTGTAGATGAGCCCTAGGAACCAGATATCGAGAAAGAGCTCGGGGTCCTCAACGGTTTTGAGGACCTCAATGACCTGCTCTTTTGTCGGTTCGGATGGTGGTGCTAGCTCGCTCATGAGGCGATAGTAGCCCGATTCGTGGCGAGGGGCAAAGGCTGGTTATAGTGCGAGTATCGCTGAGATCGCGAAAACACGAACTCGAACAACCTCTCGCACTCCAACGGCGCCGGCGGCACTCCCCATCTCATCCTTCTTCAGACCACCTCCCATCGCATGGATCTCCGGACCACGTAGCTCGAAAAACAAAAAAGGCGCGAAGCCTTTCGACTTCGCGCCTCCTATTGAGCAAAGCTCAGAGAGAATTAGAGAACTCTCTCCTTGAGTGCCTTAGCTGGGGTGAAACGAACCTTCTTCCGCTTTGGAATGTGGATCGTCTCGCCTGTAGCTGGGTTACGTCCCATGCGAGCCTTCGACTCACGAACGTAAAGCTTGCCAAGTCCCATGAGAGGGATCTTGTATCCCTTACGAAGCGACTCAGTTACGAAGAGAGCGATATCATCGATAACCTCGCGAGCCTGAGAGCGCTTTGGAAGTCCGCAGAATGCGCGAACGTTCTCAAGGAACTCTGATTGGGTGTAGCTCAACGTTGAGGTGTTGCGTGGCTTGGTAGCTACGCGAGCCTTAGCTGATGCTGGAGCCTTTGCGCCTTTAGCTGGAGCTGCCTTCATTGCCTTGGCGGCTTTCTTAGCTGGCTTAACTACTTTCTTGGCGCTCTTCTTTGCGGCCTTTGCTGGCTTCTTTGCCATGTTAGTTCTCCTAAAGTTAGTTGGTATCAAATACCGTAGTTACTCGTTTCTCCCTAGCAGGGGGCACCGAACGACTCCGATTCTCCCTTGTGGGTCACTAAAACCACCCCTTCGGGCTATTAAAACCGTCGTACCCTCGTCTAAGCCGGTTAAGGAACCCGAACGGTCGCTGTTTGAGCATATCGACCGGTCCGCTTTTCCAACCACAACGAGTTTCGCCCCGCCATCTTTTCCCTCAATTTAAGCCCTTTTTACGGGCTAAAAAAGAAGGTTTTTAATGTCGGAACCGAACAATGTGGGATATTAGTTACACTTTCATTGATAGATCAATACAAAATGTGAATGGCCATTTCGCAAAATGAGCCGTTTTTTCGGGGAATTTCATGCGACTCTCTTTCACTTACTCTCTTGCGCTTCTCGCTACCTTGGTATTGCGGACCTGTTTTCCATCACACCTTGCGCGCGCCGATGCATCAGCTCCCTCTTCCGTTGCAGCAACCACCGAGTGTGCTGCCGGCGTACCTGTGAGGCTCCCTATGGCACCCGAGCTGCAACGGGTAAAAAGCGAAAACCCCTCTATTTTATGCGTATTTCGCCACAGAACGAAGGGATTTCCGACCCTCAACGTCGTAGCGGAACCCCGTCTAGAGGGAACTAAGCCCCCCACCTTGGAGGAGTATCAGGAGGGGGTTCGAAAGGGGTATAAAGTCGTAGGGCTTCATGATGCCACGCTCACAAGCTCGGTCGTTGGGGAAAGTAATGGGCTCCCCTTCTTCAAGAGCGAGATCACCTTCACGAACAATGGAGTTCCGATGGTGGCGAGAATCCTGGTGATTCAGCACCATGATCGAACCTATACCGCGAGCGCCATCGCCGAGGCACGGCCACTTGATGCCGGACGAGCTCTCACCGCATCACTCATCGATGGGATCGAGATCGACGGGGAGCCCATTCGAGACACCCGCTCGAGGTTTGGAATCTGGCCCCTCCTCGGAGCGGCGTGCGCGACCCTCTTCCTTGCGTATGTAGGATACCGAAGCCTTCGCCCCCATCGGGGCCGAATCTAGGCGGCCAGAGACCAGGCGAGCACCGCTTTAGCCACGTAGAGCCGACTCTCAGCCTGGTCAAAGACTACCGATTGCGGACCATCCATAACCTCATCGGTTACCTCCTCACCCCGGTGCGCGGGAAGACAGTGCATGAATTTGACATGGGAGGGGGCCTTGGCCATGAGAGCCCGATCGACCTGATAGCCCTTGAAAGCGGCGACACGCTGGTCGTGCTCGTGCTCCTGCCCCATCGATACGAAGGTATCGGTGTACACGATATCTGCGTCAGCAACCGCCTCTGCTGGATTTGCGATGAACTCAATCGACTGAGCCTTCGATACCCGTAGCGAATGCGTCACCTTTTGCTCTTCAGCTGAAACCTCATAGCCCCGTGGGCTCGCCACAACCACACTATGCCCCCTAATAACGCAGGCCTGCGCAAGCGATGTGGCTACGTTATTACCGTCGCCAACATACGCGACCTTGAGGCCGTTGGAACCTCGAGGAGCCAAACGCTCCATGGTCAGCACATCAGCGATCGCCTGACACGGATGGTGCTGGTCGCACAGGGCATTAATAATTGGCACCCGTATTACCGACCGAAGGGTTGCGATCGTCGCATGGCTGTACACACGAGCCACGATGATATCGCAGAACCTTTCGAGGTTGCGCCCGATATCCGGAATCGACTCTCTGCCGGATTGGTTGGCGCCGCTCGCAAAGATCTGACCACTGGATAGGAACAAAGGATGGCCACCCAACGATACCGTAGCCACCTCAAAGCTTACCTTTGTACGCAGGGATGGCTTCTCAAACACAAGGGCTACGAAACGCCCGTTCAGCGCCTTCTCACCACCGTCGCCGTTCAGGCGCTGCACGCGATACCGCTCGGCAAGGTCCACGATGGCGTTAAGATCATCAACTGAGAGATCGGCTATCTTGGTTAAACTTCTCATAGTCCTCCATCCAAAGGCACATCTTCCACGATACAGATACTAGACCCGGTGACAACGAATTTGTGGTACAAGATTCAGAAACGGCTCACGGTCATCGGCCACCGCACCCATTCGCCCCGCCAGAGCGGTCCGTCCGACGAAGGGAAACCCGCAGGTAAGGGTAGAAGCTGCAGGTAGTGAGAACGGAAGCACCCTTAGGCCGCCACCGACCGACGAAACGGCTCCAACCCCGTATCGGCGCCGACGAATCCTACGAGGGATTCAACAGCCCGCTCGGGATGCGGCATCAATCCTACTACGTTACCCGCCTTGTTGCAGATCCCCGCGATCGCGTTACACGAACCATTAACGTTTGTGCTGCGATCCTCCGGAGCCACCGAACCATCGGCGCCGCTGTAGCGGAACACCACCTGACCGTTCGCCTCCAACTCAGCAAGGGTTGCCGGATCTGCGTAGTAGTTACCCTGAAAGTGCGCGATCGGGCATGTGATAACCCCTCCCGGCTCCATGCCGCTCGTGAAAAATCCGACCGACCGTTCGGTTCGTATGTGAACGAACCGCGAAAGGAAGCGTTGCCCAACGTTCTCAAGGAGCGCACCCGGCAGGAGACCCGACTCACACAAAATCTGAAATCCGTTACAGATCCCCAACACACGTCCCCCTCGGCCTGCGAACTCCTTAACGGCCTGCATTACAGGGGAGAGTTTAGCGAGCGCACCCGTCCTAAGATAATCTCCGTAGGAGAATCCTCCCGGGAGCACCACGAGATCCGCCTTTTTTAGATCGGTATCCCGATGCCACACCGGAAACGCCTCGGCGTTGAGGAGCTTGCCAAAGACGTGGAGAACGTCCTGATCACAATTCGTACCTGGAAAAACGACGACCGCGACCCTCACTACGCCTCCTTAATCTCGTACTGCTCAATCACCGGATTGGCGAGAAGGAGCTTACACACCTCCTCAACTTGCGCACGAGCCTCAGCCGGAGCTACACCCTCCACATCGAGCTCGATCACACGGCCAACGCGAATATTCTTGAACGCGTTAAATTTTTTATCTTTCAACCCGGTCTCGATCGCTTTTCCCTGAACATCGAGAACACCATCTTTCAGACGAACAAGAACTTGAAATCGCATAGAACCCTTCCCTTCGTGTCTTACACCAACGCTCTGTCGACGATCCGATCAACTTCCTTCAGATGCCGCGCTAAACTAAACACTTCACCGATCTCGTCCTTGGTCATCGCCTTAGAGACGACCGGATCGGCCTCGACGCGCTCCTGAAGAGGCGCACCCCCGTCAAACGCAGCTAGCGCATGTTGTTGAACGAGCTTGTAGGCATCCTCTCGGGAGATACCTTTATCTACAAGAGCAAGGAGGAGATGTCCCGAGAAAACCGTCCCTCGCGTGAGCTCCAGGTTCTCCATCATCTTCTCTGGGAATACGACCAGATTTTTCACAACTCCGGTGAAGCGCCGCAGCATAAAATCGAGCGCAATCGTCGCATCCGGAACCGCCACTCGCTCCACGGAGGAGTGGCTGATATCGCGCTCATGCCAGAGTGCCACGTTCTCAAAGCACGCCTGTGCGTAGGAACGAACGAGACGAGCGAGGCCACAGAGGTTCTCCGTAAGGATGGGATTTCTCTTATGAGGCATCGCCGATGAGCCCTTCTGTCCTGGAGAGAAACCCTCCATCGCCTCTCGCACCTCCGTTCGTTGGAGATGTCGAATCTCAACTGAAAAACGCTCAATCGATCCCGCTATACCTGCAAGACACGCCATGTAACTCGCATGTCGATCCCGAGACACTACCTGAGTAGCTACCGTCTCGCCCCGCAACCCGAGCTTCTCCATCACGAGCGCTTCCACGCTCGGATCGATCCCGGCGTAGGTACCGACGGCCCCCGATAGTTTTCCAACTGAGATATCCTCGAGTGCAAGGTCGAGACGTTTCAGATGACGCTTCATCTCAGCGTACCACCCCGCAAGCTTGATGCCGAACGTCGTTGGCTCGGCGTGAATACCGTGCGAGCGACCGATAGTTGGAACGTGCTTAAACTCAACCGCTCGCTCTTTGAGGGTAGCGAGGAGCCCCTCTACGTCCTTCTTGATGAGGAGCCCGGCGCGCCTCATCTGAACCGCCAGACAGGTATCGACCACATCACTTGAGGTCATCCCTCGATGCACATACCGAGAGAGCGGCCCGACATGCTCTGCAACGTTCGTTAAGAACGCGATAACATCGTGCTTGACCTCTTTCTCTATCTCAAGGACCCGCTCTGATGAGAACTTCGCTTTCTCATTGTATGCCTGGAGAGCCTCGGCCGGAGCCTTGCCGACCTTAACGAGACCCTCGAGGGCGTATCGCTCAATATCAAGCCAGATCTGATAGCGGGCGTCATCGGTCCACAGCGCCGCCATTTCGGGATGAGTGTAACGTTCAATCATGCTGCGATAATTACCCTGCCTTGGTAGGGTTCATCAAGGCAAAGGCTCGGTAAACTCTCGTAAACGTTTCCGCAAAGAAGGGTTTTTAACCCCTGGCTCCGGTCGGTACACCGTTCCAGATACCGACGCATACACTCCAAAGCGAGGGTTGGGGTGTTACTATTCTCACTTAAGTGCCCCAAAACGATATGGAAGAGCTCCGGGTGCATAATATCCTCGATCAACTGCCCGGCCGCTTCATTACAAAGATGCCCATGGGTAGAGGCGATCCGCTGCTTCAGATCCCAGGTGTAGCTGCACGCTTGAAGCATCTCCTGGTCGTGGTTCGACTCAATGATAATCGCGTTTGAGCCTCGAACGTGCTCTTGCACCAAGGTAGTTACTCGCCCGAGGTCGGTCACAACCGAGAGCTTGAAGCCCTCAGCGCGCAGAATGAACCCAACGGGGTCGACCGCATCGTGGGCGATGCTACACGGGGTGATCTGAATACCTCCGATCGAGAAGTCCTGACCGGTAGTAAAAACCTCCCGTCGTTTCGGTTTAGAGATGTGATCCATCGTCCCTTCATTCGCGTACACCGTCATCCCGTAGCGACGACTCAGGGTGGGAACTCCATGGATATGATCTGAGTGTTCGTGCGTGACGAGGATAGAGGTGATGGTGGCTGGATCGATGCCGTGCTCAGCGAGCCGCTCCTCCGCTTTTTTTCCAGAGAGACCGCAATCAATGAGGAGCCTCTCCCCCGCCGCTTCGACGAAGGTGCTGTTTGCTTTGCTACCTGAAGAGAGAGAGATGAACCGCACCCCTGGAATAAACCAAATTCAACCTCGAGGGGCAAGAACAAGGTTACCGATTTGTGCGTACTTCGTGCGCGAAAAAACCTGGATCTCTCCAGCTCTCCGATCGACGGATTAAAAACGCTCCGAAAGGCTCAGAATAATCTCACCCATAATCAGAACGATAATGACCCACTCAAGGGTCTCAGATCGACGTTGCGCAGACTGATCCGAGAGCTTTTGGTAAATACTGTCGAGGGTGTCGAGCTTACGACGAATACTGGAGTGCCACTCAGGAAGATGGAATCGACTGGAGGCGAGTGAGTAGACTCGAGCAAGATACTGGTCGCCCAACAGCTTGAGGGCGTTCTCCACCGCCTCGTAGAGGATAGCGGAATCAACCTGGAGCCGCGCCACCTTGCGAAGATCGGCCTCGCCTTTCTTACCCTTGGTCAACACATCATAGGAACGCTCAAGATAACTATCGAGCTGCTCGTCGAGGAAGCGCATCTCCAAGAGCTCCACGTTACAGAAGTCGAGCACCGCCACGACGTCCTCAACATTCGAACCAAAGAAGAGTGCGCTATTCCAGTCCATCACGGCGATATCGGAGTTCCCGTAGGTAGTGCGAATACCCAGGGCATCCCGAACCTCCTCGTCTCCAAGGTCACCACTCTCTGCACGAAGCAGGCGAGCGAACTCAACCGGAAACGCATCGAGGATATCTTTGGCCTTCAGATCACCCTCAAACTCCTCAAAGTGGAAGACGGCGAAATCCTCGGAGGTATCCCCCAGAGCCGGCCTCTGAACCGCATCCCTAGCCTGGTCGAGAAACTGCCGAACTCGCTCTCGCGCATCCGCGAGGAGCGCAGCGTTGTCGCAGAGCACCTCACTCAATTCGATCAGATGGCTGACAGGTCCCGAGATATCGACGGCGTAGGTAACCGAGCAGGCTCCGAAATCAAAGACCGTCAGCTCGGCCTGAGGCTTAGTGAAGAACTTAGCGACGTTTAACTGCTGACACCCTTGGTAGATCCGTAAGGGGGGTGGGTCATAATCGAAGTACTTCGGAGATCGTCGATTACGCCGAAAGCGGGTTCTCTCTACCCCTCCCTCCTTGATACTCTCCGCCGCCTTATCGAGGTTCACGGATAACCCCAGCTCAAAGGCGAACATGACGTAGCACGTTCCCCGCTTCAGGTGGGGAGCAAGTGGCCTGATGACCGTTCGAATCGGTGGCACATCGCGAGATTCCTTAATGCTCACAAAACTCTCCCCTTTTTTTCGTGATGACGTCGGCTTATTGGTGACTTGTACACCGCCGTTGGATTCCCCCAGTATACCCAAAAACACCCCTCGAAGCGAAGGGGAAAGCACCTAAGTGAGGGTTATCTTTCACATTGATTCTAAGTATTTAGCCAATTGACGGGAGATACACCGTTCTCTACTCTTCTAAGTATGCAGATCGGCTCTCGGCCCCCTTCAACCCCCGCCTTCGAAGCCAACAAACGGGCCTTCGAGGAGCACCTCCAACGCCTCTCCCAGGAGCGGATGAACTCCCGTCCACTTCCGACCGATCCTGCCTATAAGAAACACTGTGACCGCGGCAAGCTCTTCGTGCGACAACGGATTGAGGCCTTGATAGATCCGGGCACCACCTTCTTAGAGGTAGCTCAACTTTCCGGAGCCGGGCTCTACGACGGGGTGAGACCGGGCTCGGGGATGGTCACCGGAATAGGGATCGTTGAGGGCACACCGTGCATGGTAATCGCCAACGACGCGACCGTTAAGGGGGGAACCTACTTCCCGATGACGGTCAAGAAGCACCTGAGGGCGCAGGAGATCGCCTTAGAGAACAAACTTCCGTGCATCTACCTCGTCGACTCGGGAGGAGCATTCCTACCACTGCAGGACCAGGTGTTCCCTGACCGGGAGCACTTCGGGCGGCTCTTCTTTAACCAAGCTCAGATGAGCGCGCGTGGGATCCCCCAGATATCGGTCGTGATGGGTTCATGCACGGCAGGCGGGGCCTACGTACCGGCGATGAGCGATGAGGCGATCATCGTCCGCAATCAAGGCATGATCTTCCTCGGAGGCCCTCCCCTCGTGAAAGCCGCAACAGGACAGGAGGTCACCGCTGAGGAGCTCGGAGGCGGAGAGGTACACTCGCGCATCAGTGGGGTAACCGATCACCTCGCCGAGACCGATGCAGAAGCCCTCATGATGGCGCGAAGGAGTGTGGCGACGTTGGCCAACATAACCCCAAAACGACTCACTCGTTCGACTCCCCTTCCGCCCCGTTTCGATCCCAACGAGATCCCAGGACTCATACCCGCAGATCCGAAGCACTACTACCCTATTCGCGAGATCCTTGCGCGGCTCATCGATGACAGCGAACTCGATGAGTTTAAGGCGAACTACGGCGAGACGATCATCTGCGGCTTCGCGCGGATAGATGGATACACCGTTGGCATCATCGCGAACGATGGGATCCTCTTCTCCGAGAGCGCGCTCAAAGCGGCCCACTTTATTCAACTGTGCGAGCAACGCCGCGTTCCCCTCGTCTTCTTCCAGAACATCGTCGGCTTCATGGTCGGAAAGGAATACGAGCACAAAGGGATTGCAAAGGATGGCGCCAAACTCGTCACCGCAGTCGCCTGCGCCTCGGTCCCCAAGTACACCGTCATCGTGGGTAACTCATACGGCGCTGGAAACTACGCTATGTGTGGACGCGCCTACCAACCCCGTTTTCTCTGGAGCTGGCCTCAGTCCCGCATCGGTGTCATGGGGCCGGACCAAGCCGCTAGCGTCCTCACCCAGGTACGCCGAGACAGCGCGGTAGGGCGCGGAGAAACGATCGACGAAGGGGCCCTTGCGGCCTACCACGAAAAGATAAGAGGGAGCTATCAAGACCAAACCACGGCGCTCTATGCAACCGCTCGTCTATGGGACGACGGTATCATCACACCAAATGAGACACGAGCCGCTCTCTCCTTGGCGCTCTCGCTCGCCGACCTCGACACACCGCAAGAGCACCGGGTCTTCGGTACCTTCAGGATGTAGGTGGTGATGCATGGGAGATAAACGCGTGATAACGAGGGTGCTCATCGCTAATCGCGGTGAGATCGCTCGACGGATCATTCGAACCTGCACTCGACTCGGGATTGAGACGGTGGCTGTCTATACCGACGTCGATGCCCACGCTCCACACGTACGCGAGGCAACCTACGCTGAGGCGATCGGTGCCCCCGAGTCGTACCTCTCCATCGAGAAGCTGCTCGATGCCGCCAAGCGTTCAAAAGCTGACAGCGTTCACCCGGGGTACGGATTCCTCTCCGAGAACCCCGAATTTGCAGCAGCGGTTCATAGAGCAGGACTGGTATGGATCGGCCCCTCAAGCGACACCATCCGAAAGCTCGGCAGTAAAACCGCGGCGAAGGAGCTCGCCCGCCAAGCGAACGCGCCCACCTCTCCCACGCTTATCCTCCCGGCAGGTTCCGCCGCTCAGCGGGCGGCGGCAATCGCCAAGTTCGGCGAGACCGTAGGATTCCCGCTTATTCTCAAGGCGGCAGCTGGAGGCGGGGGACGTGGCATGCGCTTCATCAACCCCGACAGTGATATCGCGATGGAGCTTGACAGCGCGCAACGGGAATCGCTCAAGGCCTTCGGAAGCGATGAGGTTTTCGTCGAGAAATGCATCACCCCCGCGCGGCACATCGAGGTGCAGATCGCAGGCGATACACACGGTACCGTTGTCGCACTCGGAACACGGGACTGCTCCCTGCAACGAAGCAACCAAAAGATACTTGAGGAGGCGCCCGCAACACAGCTCGCTCCTGGAAGCGAGGCGAAGCTGCTTGAGGCGGCAACGAACATCGCGCGCGCAGCTGGCTATTCAAACCTCGGCACCGTTGAGTTCCTGTATGGAGAGGACGGCTCTCCGTACTTCTTGGAGGTCAACACACGCCTGCAGGTGGAGCATCCCGTCACAGAGCTCGTGACCGGTCTCGATCTCGTCGAACTTCAGCTTCGTATCGCGAGCGGAGCGACCCTGGCGGAGTGCGGCGTTACGCACACCCCGGAACCCCAGGGCCACGCTATCGAAGCGAGGTGGTGTGCAGAGGAGTTTACCGATCGATTCACAACCGCGACCGGAATCGTACTTGAGATCGAGGTTCCACAACCGGTAGCACGCGGGGCGATGGTCCGCGTCGATCGGGGCGTAGAACCTTGCTCCGAGGTGACTCACTACTACGATTCCCTGATCGGCAAGGTCATCGTTTTTGCCCCGTCGCGCGAACGGGCGATTGAGGCGCTCGACGATGTACTCTCCCGTTCACGTTTAAGTGGGGTCCGCACCAATCGAAGCCTCCTCTTACACCTGATTCGCACCGAGGAGTTCAAGTCGTTACGCCACACCGTACAGGGAACGAAGCACCTCCTTCCCTCTCCAGAGGAGGTGTCACGACTCGTTCAGAACGCCCACGCAATCGCTGCAGCTGTACGATGTGCCGTCGCGGCATCGTCATGGGTCGCTGAGGGGCCATGGATAACAACCAAAGCACCTGACGCCCCGCTCTCGTACCCGTGGACAACGATCGAACATGGATCGCCGATTACGAGCTCAACGCGACGAGATGGAGACACACTGCTCGTAACCATCGGCGCACAGACCTCCACCTTCACCTGCATCGAGGGCCCCTTCCACTCCGGACGACTCACGAAAGCATCCTGCTCTCGTGACAAAGAGCCACCAACACCAGTAACTATCTTCCAAGATGGGAATGACCTCTGGGTGCACACAGATGCAGGCACCGTAGTGCTCCATCAACCCGCACTTGGCGAACGCTCAGGTGGATCGGGTTCGCATTCGGCGAACGAGATACGCTCAACGATCCCCGGAAAGGTAGCTGCGGTGCTCGTCAAAGAGGGGGAGGTCGTTGAACACGGGGCGGTGCTGCTTGTCTTGGACTCTATGAAGATGGAACATCCGATCCGAGCAACCGCCACGGGCAAAGTTGCTTCTCTTCCGCTTCAGGTTGGATCGATTATTCAGGCCGGAACCGTTCTCGTCACGATGGAGCCTAGCTAGCTACCGTCCGTCGTTGCACAGGTCGGTTAAGAGCGACACAACGTTAGCGTTAAACTCACGTTGCTGACGGAGCGCGGGGCCGAAGACGGCATTGATAACCGGTTGAAGCATCCGTTTTCCGAACACAATAAAGGGCCCGATAATCCTTCGATGCGAGGTTGGTGCCGGCGGCCGAACATCAGCGGAATAGATCTGACAGAGCCTCCGGAGCAGCTCAACTCGCTCTGGGGTTGCTACGAACCCGTCACGAGTTACCGAAAAGGAGAGGCGCGCAATGTGACGCTCGTCGTCCTCACTAAACTTCCCGGCGGCACGAAGATCCGCAACGCGTTGCGCGAGGGCGTTACTCACCTCTTTGTTTGATTCCCCAGCGACGAAGATCCAGGGGGAATCCGATGTGGTACCAGCAGCTGACATGAGCCACACGGTATCACAAGAAGCGATGGCGATGAAGCTCTACAAACCGAAGACGGAAAAACTCATCCCTTTTGGTGATATATCCGGCATCTAGCCCCGCCATGGCGGACACTAAAATCCCCGCCCCCTCCAGCAATCCGGGCCCAGCTTGATAGAGGCGGATACCCTCCGAAAATACGACCTCACCCCGCCTAACCGCCGGCAGGGTATCCCATTCCGGCGCGTCCTCAAGCTTTCGAAGATACGCGACGCTCTGCTCTAAGGTCTTCCCTCGCGGAGCCACCAGGATCGCATCAGGAGCGAACGCCGCCAGCTCCTCCCAACTGATGGGGATGCTGAACTGCGTTACATCCTGGTGTATCGGCCGCCCGGAAACGACCTTGATGATGTCAGGAATCCAACACCCTGCGACCTCCAAGGGATCTATCCCGGAGAGCACTACCGTCTTCTTGTTACGAAGACGATCGTACAGGTTACGCCCCCAATCGAGGAGCTGAGATTTAATCCGCTGGGCGCGATCGCGGCCAGTGGGGCCAACGCCGATGAGCGCACCGAGCTGCCCATAGGCATCGAGCAGACCATCAAGGCTCGTCATCTCAAAGGATCTAACTCTGATATCCTTCCCCCAATGCTGGAGAAAATACCCGTGAGCGAAACTACTAAAGCCGTCGGGATCCTCGGCGAGGACCGTCGTGACGATCGCCGATGGCCCTACCTCACGGAGCTTTTCAAGATTAACCGATAGAGGGGAGAGACCACCCTGGAGCTTGTCTCGAGCAGGATCGCCTGAGGGACGCGGGGCCGTGGGCACCGTGACGACCAATGGAGAGCACTCTTCAGAGGGAGGAGGCGGACAGAGATGGGTGACCCCACCTACCCTATGGCCGTCGTGAAGAGCGAACAAGATTTGGGTCAGGAGTGGATTAAGGGAAGCTATCTTCATGTACACCTCGGCGGAGGACACCCCCTCCGACATCTTCCAGTATCGGCATTCTCGCACTACAGCTTGAGGTCGCTACCGCATTGTAGCCGTTCCTCAGGAGGGAGAAACCCACAAAGACGATTAAGGTGCGTAGCTTTATTAAGGAAATACGGGACGGGGGGGCTGAACGGGTCTCCGGAAATTTCCTCCGGTCCAACAGCCAATGCCCTGGATGACGGAGCCCCGCGGCGGGAAACACTCCACGGCTTCAATCAAACACCGTGGGTGCCCCGTTTGCGTTATTGCTATTGACGACGAGGTGACCGTAAGGACACTCTACTGGTAGGACATGTAGCTGGGCTTGTAGCGGGTTTCCAACCTCTCCCATCCTTTTACACTTAGTACGTACGATGACCGTCTCGAACCGCCCCCCTTTTTACCTCCGCATCGCTCGAGGTCTGACCGTTGCGGTGCTGACATATTCGGTCTCAGCGTTCGTTGGCTGCTCGGCACGCACCTCAAAATTTTCATCACTGCTCAATCAAGGGGTCATGCCGGTGAGCGAGGAGAACGCCTTCATGGGCGCAAACCTCTTCCTTGCTCGGGAGATGGAACAGAGCGTGTATCTCTACAATTTCATGCGCGAACGTGGCGCCCCTCAAGGGTTGGAACTTAAGGGAAGTAGTGAGGATGAGGTCGAGGCTCATTTCTACTACACATCAGGACCAGAGGAGTATCTCGCCAAACCAGCTCCTCGTCCCCGTTTAAACCGCAACAAAGATACGCGACGCGAGTGGATCATTATCGGGCCCTTCGCGGTAGACAAAGATCGATATCGCGAGGTGCAACAACTGCGAACTACCGGCGGAGGAGCTTTCGAGATATTCGGCCGACGGGAGTTTCTTGGGCAACGCTCTACACCAGAAACCCAGGTCGCCCTTCGTCCCGTGTTCGTACCAACTCCGATTCCACCTAAACGACACGCGCCAAAGAAGAAGCCTTCCGTGGACACATCCACCTCCTCCACTATCACCTCCAGCGGGCCGCTCAATTTCGATCAACAGGCGCTCAAAGAAGCCAAGGATTTAGCTCCGCGAGATGCACAGGGGGATATTATTCACACGGTCACTTCAAAGACCGAAACGATCCAATCCATCGCTCAATGGTATACCTCAAAATCAGCAACGGCGGCTGAGATCGCTAAAACGAACGCTCTCCCGGTCGACGCAAAGCTGACCCCTGGTGCGAAGGTGCTCGTTCCCAAAAGCCTGGTCACAAATCCGAACCGGATGAAGTAGCACAGAGAGCGGAGAGATCCCTCGTGTAGCGCGTACGGAGCACCTTGCAGAGATAGCTAATGGAGATCGGAGTCCGGCGAGGATTACGATTGCCTGGGCCCCCTAAGGGCCCGCGAAACCGTGATTCCCTTCCAGAGATAGTGAGATATCTTCGGTGAATTGACTTTAGGCGAATGGATTCGCTGTGAATTGATTTGCTGTGAATTGAATGGTGCCCAGGAGAGGACTTGAACCTCTACGACATTTCTGCCACCAGCCCCTTAAACTGGCGTGTCTACCATTCCACCACCTGGGCGTAGGATCGTCCGCGATGTCTCAACGCGGACCGGGAATTTACTTCGGAACGTTCGCTCCGTCAACTGCTGGGGGTACCGGAACCTCACTTTTTTGTTCAGTTTTCTGGTCCGCAGCAGGAGCCGCAGGTTGCTGTTGTCCTTCAGGAATACCGCCCATCACGGACCCAGAAACCGCGTCAACCTTGACCGATCCACGCCCCCCCTCATTCAGGGCGAGCTTAACCAGCCCTACCGAGGTCAGCATAAAAGCGATAGCGATAAAGGTTGTCATCCGAACAAGGAGAGAGGAGGCACCACCGACCCCGAAAACGGTATTAGCACCACCAGCCCCCATAATGGCGCCGGCATCGGCCCCCTTCCCTTGCTGGAGCAAGACGAGGATCACGAGCACAATAGCCAAGAGGACATGGAGGGTGAGGACTGCGGTATACATGGTTCTCTATCCTTGAACGAAAACTGGCGCCTACCCTAACACTTGACGAAGCGAAGGGCTAGGGGCTCGAAATGACCTCAATTCACTATCTTAAGGCCCGGAGCGGCGCTTCGCTTCTGGTCCAGGCTCGCAATCACCTTGCGGGCAACGTCCATGAAGAGATCTGCGACCTTTCCCTCACCAGCGGCAACCGGGGTACCAGCGTCGCCACCCTCCCGAATAGCAGGATCGATCGGAAGTTGCGCCAGAAGCGGAACTCCGAACTCCTTCGCGGTGCGTTCACCGCCACCACTTCCGAAGATCGGCATCACTGAACCATCCGGCATCGGCAGCCCCGACATGTTCTCTACGATACCGAGAACATCTACGTTTACCTTCTTGAGCATGTTGATCGATTTACGGACATCCGCAAGCGCAACCTCTTGCGGTGTCGTTACAACAACGGCGCCCGCAAGCTTTACCATCTGCGAGAGAGAGAGCTGCGCATCACCGGTTCCTGGAGGCATATCGATAATCATGTAGTCGACCACCCCCCAACTCACATCCTCAAACATCTGGTGGAGCGCCTTGTTAAACATCGGACCGCGCCAAATCACGGCGTCATCGGGATGCTTCAGGAAGAAGCCTAGCGAGATATACTTGATACCGTACTTAGAGGGTGGAATGAGCTTCTCCTCATGATCAGGAAGAACCTGACCACCACCAAGCAAGGTTGGAATACTTGGGCCATAGAAATCGCTGTCGATCAACCCAACCTTAGCTCCCGTCTTAGCGAGCGCTATCGCGAGATTGACAGCAACCGTTGATTTTCCAACTCCACCCTTACCTGAAATAACTGGAACGATCTGACCAATAGTCGACATACCTACACCCCCACATCTTGAGACACGACATCCTCCTCAACTCGCTCGTACCCCGGCACCGCTGGCTGTACCCAGTCCTCACCGTTGTGCGCTCGCATCGCCTCACGCTCAAGCAAGCTCTTCGGAATTAACGAATCAACCACCTCCCATGGAAGGAGCTCCGAGAACCCGATCCGTCGAGAGACGTAAAAATCTACTGGGGGGACACCGGGAACAAGCTCCCTCTCTGTGCGCTTCATGAGCCACTTCCACGTCTCTCCCCGCCGCTCTGCTTCGAGCAAGAGCTTACCAACTCGGCGGTCCCCCCGCGAGAGCAGTCCTTGGAAATAGCTCTCTTTCGGTGGTTCAAACCGAAATTCAAGATTCGGAACCTTGAGCACCTGTTTGCGAAGTCGCTCGATCTTCTTCTCAAGGGTCTTAGGATCAAGCATCGGCTCCCACTGAAAAGGGGTAGAGGCTTTCGGGATAAACGGATTAACCGAGAGAGATACCCACGCCATCTTTCCAGTCGGACGGGAGATCTCCGTGACCGCATCACGCACTGCAATCGCAAGGGTGGCAATAGCATCGATATCCGCCTCATCCTCGGTTGGCAGCCCAACGATGAAATAGAGCTTAAATCCTCTGATACCGGCTTCGGCAAGTTCACGAGCGGCGTTAATCACCTGCTCGTTAACGACGCGCTTCCCTGCAGCGCGACGAAGGCGATCGCTTCCAGCCTCAGGCGCGAGCGAAACGGTCTTGTACTCACTCTCTGAGATACTAGCCGCGAGCGCACGGGTCACCTTTTGCGACATAATGGAGCTGAGCGAAGCTCGACCACCCTTTTCAGCAACGGTCTGGGCTAATTTCGAAATCGCCTTGTGAGATGATACGGACGCCCCCACGAAGCCGATCGCCTCGCTCTTCTCAAGCCCTACCTGGACGGTGTCTTGTAACGTCTCCTCGTTTCGCTTTCGGATCGGTCGGTAGATGTATCCTGCAACGCAGAAGCGGCACCCCATCTCACAACCCCGACCTGTCTCCGTAAGGAACATATCCTTAAATTCCGTTTCCGGCGTCAGGATGCGTGTGTGAGTTTTGAACTTTGAGAGATCCTTTACGAACCGACGGCGTGGACGGCTGGGCACATCATCGCGCACCTCATACCGCTCCATGGTGCCATCTTGGTTATAGTGCGGCTGGTAGAAACGCGGGACATACACGCCCTCGATCTGAGCGAGCCCTTTCAGAAGCTCGTCCCGTGACCATCCCTCACTCTTCGCCTTGTGGAAGAGATCGATAAACTCGGGCAGTAGCTCCTCAGCCTCTCCGACCACGATCGCGTCGAGAAACTCAGCGATCGGTTCAGGATTCAAGGTGACCGCCGTTCCGCCCGCAATCAGGAGCGGGAAGCGAAACTTCGCCTCCTGTGCAGCAGCCTCTCGCTCCTGCCACGACCCAAAGAGAAGCCCCTGATTACTGAGCATCTTGAGGAGATGAGGATAATCTGTCTCAAAAGACATCGAAAAGCCCAGGATATCGCAATCACCTAGGAGGTTATTATTCTCAAAGGAGCGCCACTTCGAGAGAGCCCCCTTCTCAGAATCGGACTCCTCAGGCAGAAATCCCCGCTCAACGTGAACTCTCGAATCCCGAGCGAGGATATCGTAGACAGCTTGAAAGCCGAGATTCGACATCGCTACCCAATAGTTATTCGGGTAGGCGAGGTGAAACTTCACGTCT
This sequence comes from Pseudomonadota bacterium, assembly GCA_041178185.1. Classification (GTDB taxonomy): domain Bacteria; phylum Bdellovibrionota_C; class UBA2361; order UBA2361; family OMII01; genus OMII01. Next base: position 4,724 of record JBEGVS010000037.1, on the reverse strand, counting down.
CCAGCGCTGTTGCTGTAGGGCACGACGTAGCGCTCGAGCGCCTTGAGCTCTTTGTTCGTAGGATTTTTTAACTTCGCTCGCTGAGTACTCACACCACCGTCTCTTATTTCGTCTCAGTTGGAGTGCCTTGCGGAGTCGCGCGCTCGATCGTCTTTGCGCGACGCGCCGTGAGGTTCGTGAACCTATCGAGATTCAACTCCGCTCCCTTAACACCGGGAGCAGCCGTTACCGATTGCTGCTTCGAAGAATTGGGCGATAACGTATACGTGAAGACGTCTCGCTTTACTACCCGAAGACTCTCGTTCAGCTGAAGAGCCTCTACGTTTACTGAGTAGGTATCGCTCTTTGAGTTATTGAAGACTCGGATCTGCCACTCCCCTGGGTTAATCCGCGAGATAGATCCGGTCAAAGGAGAGACCTCATCACGCCGTAATTCGTCAAAACCGAAAGGCTCAGGAGCAGTGCTCGCGGCGCGGCCCGTATTGAAGGTGGTCGAGAGATTTCCACTCTTCGGCAGCTCCTTATCGGACTTCACCTGCGCGACGGAAACACGGCACAGTGTCACCACAAGAGAGACAGCGATGGCGCCTATGATTCGATTCATGAGTTCCTTTTCTGGGGCATAAAACCCCTTGCGACTACACGCAGTTATACGGTACGCAAGCTGCAGGATTTTATCAGGTACGAGCCACCTTCACAACGTCGGAGTCCTTGATGAGTATAATCATCAGCTTAGTAGCATGTCCCTCCCAAGAGGTTGCCTCAATGCTCGCAAAATTGTTGGTAGACCAACATCTTGCAGCGTGCGCGCAGATACTTCCCCCGATGCAATCGGTCTACCGGTGGAAGGGCGAGGTGTGCATTGATCAGGAGGTTTTGCTGATCATTAAAACTACAAGCGACCTCAAAGATGAAGTGCACAAGGCGATCGAGGCCAATCATCCGTATGAGGTCCCGGAGTGTATAGCCATCGAGCCCACCGCCGTATCTGAAAAATATGCAGCGTGGCTGATGCAAAATGTCAGGAAGTCGTAATCGATCTCCTTTAAGCGCAGATACCGTCCACACCGTGCAAGAGCATCACTGTGCAAAAATGTTTTCGGAAATAGGTCGACCAGTAACGCATCTCGAGCCCTCGACAACTACTCTTGGGAGACTATGGCGGTCGGGATTGGTCGGCCGGCCGGAAGCGTTAGGTCGACACCGTATTTAGGCAGGCACTGTGTTTAGGCAGGCACTGTGTTTAGGCAGACACTGTGTTTAGGCAGACACTGTGCTCAGGTCCAATTCAAAATGCCGGCAGGTCTCTTTCATTCCAAGTTTCTTATACAATTCGTGAGAGGCGGAACGAAATACCGCTGAATCCAACATCACATGTGTGCACCCTTCCGCCTTTGCCGTTTCGATGAGCCACTTCAGCAAACGCTCTCCTAATCCCTTTCGTCTTGCACCTTCGGAGGTGATGAAATCGTCAACATACATGTAGCGTCCGCAACCGAGGCACTCCGAAACACGATATCCAGCTACAGACTTAATTTCGCCATCGACTTCAGCATACGCAAGTTTGAATCCATGGAGAGACTGTCGCTGCACACGCTCAGGAAACTCAGCTTCGATGAGATGCATCCGAAGCTCCCTCATGACGGGAAAACATGCGCGGACCTCCGCCTCTGTTTGAGCGATTGCAATTTTCATTCGAATGAAGAGCCTCACAGCACTGTAAGTACCACCACGGCGGGCCCACCCTTAGCGACCAGGAACTCCACGCCCATCAAGGATTATAGCCGGACCACCGTACCCATACCCATTTCCGTTTAAGGTTTGCGGGGTCGGCTGCAGGTTCTTAGGAACCGGTCCTGCGCTTGACCATACCCTCATCTTTTGTCCGGTCTCCGTGACGACCTCTTCACCCGGAAGGACGGGAGGGAGTCTATCGTCATCTTGGCGTGTGGTCGGCTTGTCGTTGGTGCCCGCACCATCATCGCCACCATCATCTGCCTGATCCGCTATCGCAAGGCTCCCGGCCACAACGAATGCAACTACCAAACCTGCTAAGAGTAGAACCGTGCGTATCTTCATGAAGATCCCTCGAGAGCTGCCGTTAAAACGATATGGCCAGTGTATCGCCTTATACACTAAGATGCACCTGAAATGACGAGCGAGAGGAAAGTTATGGACTTTCTACCGAGCAGGGGTTCCAGCCTTAAGGCGCTGATTCAACAAAGGGGGGATAGAACTCTCGGCGATTGTGAAGCAACCGGGGACACGGCCAGAGTCGCTCAGGCGAGGGGTCGCGCGCCTCTCTTCCCTAGAGGGCCTCATAAGGGGTCTCCGATCCTCGCCACGCGGCGCAAGATTCACGCGCCCACAGGCTATCCGTGGATAGTGTACACTGTTACCCCAGGAGCTATACAACTCGAAGCTAGGATCGTGGCACACCGTAGAGCCTCGCTCGCTGAATCCTGAACCCGTAATAACCCACCTTTTGAATAGATGAGGAGAATATGAAGGAACGAAAGATGACCTACGCGGGACACTCTGCTGTCTTTGTCCACTGTGGCAACACCACGGTCGCAATCGACCCATGGCTTCGTGGCAACCCCCTCTGTCCGCCTAGCCTACAAACACCACCTAAGGTTGACCTCATAGTACTCTCGCACGGACATTCAGACCACGCCGGTGACGCAGTGCGCGTGCAAAAGGAAACGGGCGCTCGCATCGCCGCGACCTACGAGCTCGCCATGATTATGATCGCCGAAGGGGTGCCGAGCGATAAGGTCATCCCGATGAATAAAGGGGGCGCGGTGACCGTGGGAGATGTAGAGGTGCGGCTCACAAACGCCTACCATTCAAGCTCGTATGATACAAAGAGCGGCACACTCTACGCGGGTGAGGCGTGCGGGGTACTACTCTCAAGTTACGGCACCTCCCTGTATCATGCCGGTGATACCTCCCTCTTCTCCGATCTCAAGTTGATCGGCGAGCAGTTTCAGCCCGAGATCGCACTGCTCCCGATCGGGGATCGCTTTACAATGGGGCCGTCCGAGGCAGCCCAGGCAGCCGCTTGGATCAAATGCAAGGTGGCGATTCCGATTCACTACAAGACCTTTGATCTCTTAACGGGAACGTACGACGAGTTCGCAGCAGCGTGTGACAGGCTCGGAGTAGTGTCGAAAGAGTTGGAGCCGGGAGCATCGATGACGTTCTAACTCGTGGCGGCCGATACCAAATGTGATACCAAGGGAACACCTGACAAGAGCCTCATCGCCATGACGGAGCAGGACGGGCCAGGACTCGATCGAGTCGAACTCTCGCCCCTCCCTTGGAGGGGTGAGGGATAAGGAGACCTCCTCACTCCCTAACCCCATCCAACACAGCGGATCAGACATCCCACTCAATGGGCTCCCCGCTTCAGCGTTGTGCCGGCGCTGCTGGGGGCAGCGGCTGTCCCTGTTCCATTGGAACACGCTCTGCCGGTTGCGATGTAATTGGACGCGGCTCGCGGCCACGCGCGATAAAGTAAATCAGTGCTATCACCGCAAGGAGCGCAAGCACTCCCACGACGTTCGAAAGGTTGGAACGCTCTAGGGTCGTTCCTGCTGGTGTTACGGTTGCCATATAGCCTCCATCAAGCTTTTCATGGAGCCTACGGAGGAACGGGAAGCGCTCCCATGACCCCCAGCAGGTAGTATGTATATGGCGTCACGCCTATTTTTTTGCCGAGTATCCGCCGCACACCTTCGCTAGTGCAGCAACCACATCAGGTGTCAGCTCTACCTGAGTAGCGTTAAGGTTCTCTCGCAACTGTTCAAGCTTGCTCGCCCCAAGGATCACGGAGCTGACATGTCGATTGCGGAGGATCCAGGCAATGGAGAGCTGTGAAAGGGTACATCCCAAGCCGTCGGCGATCTTGTGCAAACCGTTCACTATCTCTCGCTCTTGAGGGGTCCATCGCTCACGCAACCACCCATATCCTGGGAGGGAGGCCCGACTTCCCAGTGGTTCACCGTGCGAATACTTTCCTGAGAGGAGCCCCGACCGAAGCGGCCCCCAGGTCGTCAGCCCCAGCCCGATCTCATCGTAGAGTGCAGCATATTCCTGCTCAACTCGCTCATGGACCAGGAGGTTATACTGAGGTTGCTCCATCTGAGGTCTGTGAAGGTTTCTCCGATCGGCGATCCTCCACGCCTCACGGATGTGTTCAGCGCTCCATTCAGAGGTTCCCCAATACAGCGCTTTGCCCTGATCGATGCAATCGCTCATCGCTCGAACGACCTCTTCCAAGGGGGTGTGAGGATCAGGCCGATGACAATAGATGAGGTCGACGTGCTCTAACTGCAAGCGTTTCAGCGATCCATCGATCGCCTGCATCAGATATTTTCGGTTCAAGGTATCTTTCTCATTCGGTCCGTCGTGCAAGCCCCAGAAAAATTTCGTGGAGATGACATACGAGGACCTTCGCCATCCCAATCGCTTGAGCGCGCGACCCATCAGGACCTCTGACTCACCTCCGGCGTATACCTCTGCGTTATCGAAGAAATTTACCCCCCTCTCGTAGGCGTATTTCATGAGTTCGATCGCGTTCGATTCGTCGAGCTGTCCCGAAAAGGTCACCCACGATCCGAACGAGAGCTCGCTAACCTTCAATCCTGCCGATCCTAATCGTCGATACTCCATCACGCTCTCCTCGCTTCCATACCGTTGACTACCTGCCGCCAACGGGT